>NZ_JBFBJX010000005.1:151481-487273 GCF_040686295.1 Streptomyces sp. NPDC085944
GCTTGCCAGGGCCGGGTGTGCCCCGCCGTTCCCGCGTCGCCCGGACCGCCTCGTCCGGCCCTGCGCGCCACCCGCCAAGGAAGATCGCCGGACGGTCTGCTGCCGCCGCGTACCCGCCTTCCGGCCCCAGGCGCACCGCGCGGTCCGTCGCCCGCGCGCTTGCCAGGGCCGGGTGTGCCCCGCCGTTCCCGCGTCGCCCGGACCGCCTCGTCCGGCCCTGCGCGCCACCCGCCAAGGAAGATCGCCGGACGGCCTGCTGCCGCCCCGTACCCGCCTTCCGCCCCCAGGCGCACCGCGCGGCCCGGCACCTCCCGGGCCGCCCGTCGACCGGCCCGGGACCGCTCGCCCCAGTCCGGCTCGCCCGCTCGCCCCAGTCCGGCTCGCCCGCTCGGCCGTCCGGTTCGGGCCGCTCCGCCCGCCCCGGCGTTCCGTTCAGGCTGTCCGGTCCTGCGGTGCGAACCGCTCGGTCAGCAGGGCGAGGCGGCGGTCGTGGGCCTGCTCGGGCAGGCGGCCGCTGCGCATCAGCGTCACCAGGCCGTGCAGTCCCGCCCAGAACGTCTCCGTGAGCAGCGCCAGGTCCTCGCCCTCGCGGGCGAACGGTTCGACGGCCCGCAGCAGCTCGCCGAAGGCCTCCTGAAGCGGCGCCGGGGCCTCGGGCGTGGCGAACGGCAGGTCGACCAGGTACGTGAACATCGCGTCGTAGAGCGCGGGCCGCCGCCGTCCGAAGTCCGTGTAGGCCCGGCCGACTGCCGCGATCCGCCCGTACGCGCCCGCCTCCGATGCGGTCGAGGCCCGCAGATCGGCCGTCAGCTCCTCGCAGCCCCGCACCGCGACCGCCGCCATGATCGCGCCCTTGCCCTTGAAGTGGCTGTACAGGACGGGCTGGCTGTACTCGATCTCGGCTGCCAGCCGGCGGGTGGTGACCGCGTCCCAGCCCTCCGCCTCGGCCAGGTCCCGCGCGGCCGTCACGATCAACCGCTCGCGTTCCGCTCGTTCGCGCTCCCGGCGCGTCTGAATCGACATGACCGAGATTCTAGCAACGCTAGTCATGCTGCCGACGCTCTGCTAGCGTCGTTCTTGTCCCTAGCGCTGCTAGCAAGGAGAAGTCGTGACCGTCACCGCGTACACCCTGGCCGTCGTGCTCAACCTGTTCTGCCTGTTCCTGGGGTACCGCTTCCTGTTCCAGCCCGGCCCGGCCGCCACCGGCTACGGCGTCCCGGCCGACCCCGGCGGCGACGCCTCCGCCTACCTGACGATCAAGGGCGTCAGGGACGGTGCGCTCGGCGTGGTCGGGCTGGCACTGCTCGCCTTCGCCGGCGCCCGGCCCGAGGCGTGGTTCATGCTCTGCGTCGCCCTGATCCCGCTCGCCGACACGCTCATAGTGCTGCGTCACGGGGGTACGAAAGCGGTGGCTTTCGGGATCCACTTCGCCACCGCGGTCGTTGTCCTGATCAGTGCCGGACTGCTCTTCGCGGTCTGAGCGCGCCCGTACACCCGGCCCGTCCGTCCGCAGTTCCGTCGCAGGAGGTTCGAGAATGTCGCTGTTCGTTCCGAAGTTCGACGAGTCCGTGGTCGTCCGCGAGGCCGAGGCCGAGGTCGTCGGCCGCGCGCCCGCCACCGTGCGCCTGCTGGCCGACAGCAGCTCCACCGGCGGCGCCCTGACCACCCAGCGCGTCACCCTCGCCGGGGGTGCGGACGGTGCCAAGCCGCACTGGCACGACAACTCCGCCGAGATGTTCTTCCTCCTCGACGGCGCCGCCGACATCCTCTCCGGCGACGAGGTCCTCACCGCCGGTCCCGGCGACCTCGTCGTCGTCCCGCCCGGCAAGCCGCACGCCTTCGCCGCCGTGCCCGGAGCCGACGCCGACCTGCTCATCGTCCTCACGCCGGGCGTGGAGCGCTTCGAGTACTTCCGCCACCTCCAGCGCATCGCCCTCGGTGAGGCCACCCGGGAGAGCCTGCTGGAGGTCCAGGAGCTGTACGACAACCACTTCTTGAGCAGCCCCGCCTGGGACGCGCGACGCCGCGCGGGTGCTCCGGGGGAAACCGTTTAACGGCCCGGGGGCCCGGCCCCATAGGATTGGGCCAAACCCATTGGGCCATACCGACCCGGACAAGCGACTTGCCCCGGCCGATTCGCCCCGACCACACACTCACCCAGAGGAACGCTGCATGCCTGGCATCACGCGCGAGGAGGTCGCCCACCTCGCCCGGCTGGCGCGTCTGGAGCTGAAGCCCGAAGAGCTCGAGCACTTCGCGGGACAGCTGGACGACATCATCGGCGCGGTCGCCCGCGTCAGCGAGGTCGCCGACCAAGACGTACCGCCGACCTCGCACCCGCTCCCGCTGACGAACGTCATGCGGCCGGACGAGGTCCGTCCGTCGCTCACGCCCGAGCAGGCGCTCTCCGGCGCCCCGGCCCAGGAGCAGCAGCGTTTCAAGGTGCCGCAGATCCTGGGGGAGGAGTAAGCCATGAGCGACATCATCAGGCTCACCGCGGCCGAGATCGCCGCGAAGATCGCCTCCGGCGAGCTGACCGCCGTCCAGGTCACCGAGGCCCACCTGGCCCGCATCGAGGCCGTCGACGAGAAGGTGCACGCCTTCCTGCACGTCGACCGCGAGGGCGCGCTGGCCCAGGCCCGCGCCGTCGACGAGAAGCGCGAGCGCGGCGAGAAGCTCGGCCCGCTGGCCGGCGTCCCCCTCGCCCTCAAGGACATCTTCACCACCGAGGGCATCCCCACCACCGTCGGCTCGAAGATCCTCGAGGGCTGGATCCCGCCGTACGACGCGACCGTCACCGCGCGCCTCAAGGCCGCCGACGTCGTCATCCTCGGCAAGACCAACATGGACGAGTTCGCCATGGGGTCCTCCACCGAGAACAGTGCCTACGGCCCGACCGGCAACCCGTGGGACCTCACCAAGATTCCCGGCGGCTCCGGCGGCGGCTCCTCCGCGGCCCTCGCCGCCTTCCAGGCCCCGCTCGCCATCGGCACCGACACCGGCGGCTCCATCCGCCAGCCCGCGGCCGTCACCGGGACGGTCGGCGTCAAGCCGACCTACGGCGGCGTCTCCCGCTACGGCATGGTGGCCTTCTCCTCCTCCCTCGACCAGGGCGGGCCCTGCGCCCGCACGGTCCTGGACGCGGCCCTGCTGCACGAGGTGATCGCCGGGCACGACCCGATGGACTCCACCTCCATCGACGCCCCGGTCCCCGCGGTCGTCGAGGCCGCCCTGGGCGGCAGCGTCGAGGGCATGCGCGTCGGCGTCGTCAAGCAGTTCCGCGGCGAGGGCTACCAGGCCGGTGTCGTGCAGCGCTTCGACGAGTCCGTCGAGCTGCTGAAGTCGCTGGGCGCCGAGATCGTCGAGCTGGACTGCCCCTCCTTCGACCTCGCGCTCTCCGCGTACTACCTGATCGCCCCGTCCGAGTGCTCCTCCAACCTCGCCCGCTTCGACGGCCTGCGCTACGGCGCACGGGTCGGCGACGACGGCACGCACTCGGCCGAGGAGGTCACCTCCCTGACCCGCGAGGCCGGCTTCGGCCCCGAGGTCAAGCGCCGCATCATGCTCGGCACGTACGCCCTGTCGAGCGGGTACTACGACGCGTACTACGGCAGCGCCCAGAAGGTCCGCACCCTCATCAAGCAGGAGTTCGAGCGGGCCTTCGAGCAGGTCGACGTGATCGTCTCCCCGACGACCCCGACCACCGCCTTCGCGATCGGCGAGCGCGCCGACGACCCGATGGCGATGTACCTGGCCGACCTGTGCACCATCCCCACCAACCTGGCGGGCAACGCGGCCATGTCGCTGCCCTGCGGCCTCGCACCCGAGGACAACCTGCCGGTGGGTCTGCAGATCATCGCCCCCGCCATGAAGGACGACCGGCTCTACAAGGTCGGCGCCGCCGTCGAGGCCGCCTTCGTGGAAAAGTGGGGCCACCCGCTGATCGAGGAGGCACCGTCGCTGTGAGCGCACTGTCCAAGGCCAAGGGCTTCAAGAAGTCCAAGTCCGGTCTGTACGTCTCGATGGCCACCTCGGCGTTCGGCGCCGTGGGGGTCTACAAGCAGATCAAGAAGGCGCGCGGCGAGAGTGACACGCTGCGGCTGCTCGACGCCGTCGTCACCGGCGCCGCGGTCGTCACCAACCTCGCCATCCTCTACCGCGAGCTGAAGCGCCTCGGCGACGACGACGTCCTGCTGGGCTGAGAGGGAAGTTTCACCGTGACCACCACGACCGACCTGGTGTCGTACGAGGACGCACTCGCGTCGTACGACCCCGTCATGGGCCTCGAGGTCCATGTCGAACTCGGCACCAAGACCAAGATGTTCTGCGGCTGTTCGACCGCGCTCGGTGCCGACCCGAACACCCAGACCTGCCCCGTCTGCCTCGGCATGCCCGGCGCGCTCCCGGTCGTCAACGCGACCGGCGTCGAGTCGGCGATCAAGATCGGTCTCGCGCTGAACTGCGAGATCGCCGAGTGGTGCCGCTTCGCCCGGAAGAACTACTTCTATCCGGACATGCCGAAGAACTTCCAGACCTCCCAGTACGACGAGCCGATCGCCTTCGACGGCTACCTCGACGTGCAGCTGGAGGACGGGGAGACCTTCCGCGTCCAGATCGAGCGCGCCCACATGGAGGAGGACACCGGCAAGTCGCTGCACGTCGGTGGCGCGACGGGCCGCATCCACGGCGCCTCGCACTCCCTGCTCGACTACAACCGCGCCGGCATCCCGCTCATCGAGATCGTCACCAAGCCGATCGAGGGAGCGGGCGAGCGTGCCCCCGAGGTGGCCCGCGCCTACGTGCGTGAGCTGCGCGAGCTCATCCGTGCCCTCGGCGTGTCCGAGGCCCGCATGGAGATGGGCCAGATGCGCTGCGACGTGAACCTGTCGCTGCGCCCGCACGGCACCGAGAAGTTCGGCACCCGCAGCGAGACCAAGAACGTCAACTCGCTGCGCTCCGTCGAGCGGGCCGCCCGCTTCGAGATCCAGCGCCACGCCGCGGTGCTGGGCGGCGGCGGCACGATCATCCAGGAGACCCGCCACTTCCACGAGGACACGGGGTCCACCACCTCGGGCCGCGTGAAGGAGGAGGCCGAGGACTACCGGTACTTCCCGGAGCCCGACCTGGTGCCGGTCGCCCCGTCCCGCGAGTGGGTCGAGGAGATCCGCTCCGCGCTGCCCGAGCTGCCGCTGGTGCGCCGCAACCGGCTCCGTGAGGAGTGGGGCATCTCCGGCAACGACATGCAGTCCATCCTCAACGCCGGAGCCCTGGACCCGATCGTCGCCACCATCGACGCCGGTGCCGACGCGGCCTCCGCCCGCAAGTGGTGGATGGGCGAGCTGGCCCGCAGCGCCAACGAGTCGGGCAAGGCGCTCGACGAGCTGGCGATCACGCCGGTCCAGGTGGCCCGCGTCGCCGAGCTGGTGACCAAGGGCGAGCTGAACGACAAGCTGGCCCGCCAGGTGATCCTCGGCGTCCTCGCCGGTGAGGGCACCCCGGACGAGGTCGTCGACAAGCGCGGCCTGAAGGTCGTCTCCGACGAGGGCGCGCTGACCGCCGCCGTCGACGAGGCCATCGCCGGCAACCCGGGCGTCGCGGACAAGATCCGCGGCGGCAAGGTGGCGGCGGCCGGCGCCCTGGTCGGCGCCGTCATGAAGGCCACCCGAGGACAGGCGGACGCGGCCCGCGTCAAGGAGCTGATCCTGGAGAAGCTGGGCGTCACCGAAGGCTGACACCCGGTCCACCCGGCCCACACCGAGCCCTGGGGGAACGCGCCGAGCACGGCGAGTTCCCCCAGGGCCGTTGTTGTGAAGAACGACACTAAGTCCGCAAAGGATCTCTTCTGCCTGCAAGAGTGATTCCGCATTGCTCATGCGTTCTTTGCGGACTGTTCACACCATGGACGTCCCTTCCCGGTGTTCCCGGCTTTCCGGGTGTTCCCGGTCAAAGATCGACAATCAGACACCCCTGGGAGCACGTCCGTGGCAGCCCTCGCACGCTGGTGTGTACAGCATCGCCTCGCAGCCGTTCTGCTCTGGCTGCTCGCCTTCGGCGGTGTGGCAACGGCCGCCACGGTCGCCGGCTCCGCGTACTCCAACGACTACGGCATCCCGGACACCGGCTCCGACCGCGCCTACCGGCTGCTGGAATCCCGCTTCCCCGACCTCGGCGGCGACAGCGACACCATCGTCTGGCACACCACGACCGGCACCGTCCGGGCCCCCGACGTCGAACAGGCCATGACCCGCACCCTGGACCGCGTCGCGGACCTGCCCGGGGTGGCCGCGGTCACCAACCCGTACCACGACCCCGACTCGCCCCTCGTCAGCGAGAACGCCGACACCGCCTACGCCACCGTCACCTTCGACGCCGCTTCCCAGGACATCGACCCGGCCCAGGCGCGGGCCGTGGTCGACACCGCCGAGGCGGCCGAGACCGACGGACTCCAGGTCGAACTGGGCGGCAGCGCCATAGCGCTCACCGAGTCCGGCGGCAGCCACCTCGCCGAGGCCGTCGGCGTGGCGGTGGCCGCGGTCGTCCTGTTCCTCGCCTTCGGCACCGTCGCCGCGGCCCTGCTGCCCATCGCCACCGCGCTGGTCTCCGTCGGCACCGCCTACGCCGGCATCACCCTGCTCGGTCACGCCATGACCGTCGCCGACTTCGCGCCCATGCTGGGCACCCTCATCGGACTCGGCGTCGGCATCGACTACGCCCTGTTCATCGTCACCAGACACCGGCGTGGACTGAAACGCGGCCTGTCCGTGACGGACGCCGCCGCCGAGGCCGTGGCGACCACCGGACGAGCCGTCGTCTTCGCGGGTGCCACCGTTTGCATCGCCCTGCTCGGCATGCTGATCCTCCGGCTGAGCTTCCTCAACGGCGTCGCGATCGCCGCCTCGCTGACCGTGATCCTCACCGTCGCGGCCTCCGTGACGCTGCTGCCCGCCCTGCTGTCGTACATCGGCCCGCGTGCCCTGAGCCGGCGAGAGCGGCGCCGGCTCGCCGAGCACGGACCCGAGCCGGAGGTGCCGACCGGGTTCGCCGCCCGCTGGTCCGCCTTCGTCGAGCGCCGGCCCAAGCTGCTCGGCGCCCTCGCCCTCGTCGTCATCACCGTCCTCGCCCTGCCCACCCTCGGCCTGCGCCTGGGCACCTCCGACCAGGGCAACGACCCCAGGGGCACCACCACCCGCCAGGCCTACGACCTCCTCGCCGACGGCTTCGGTCCCGGCGTCAACGGGCCGCTCACCCTGGTCACCGAGGTCCGCGGCGCCGAGGACCGCCTCGTCCTGGACAACCTCGACGCCACCCTGCGCACCACCGAGGGCGTCTCCTCGGTGACCCCGGTGATGTACAACTCCGGCGGCGACGCCGCCCACCTCACCGTCGTACCCGAGTCGGCGCCCCAGTCGCAGCAGACCAGCGACCTGGTCGAGCGGCTGCGCTCCGAGGTGCTGCCGCGGGCCGAGGCCGGGACCGCGCTCGACGTGCACGTGGGCGGGGTGACGGCCGGTTACGACGACTTCGCCGACGTCATCGTCGGCAAGCTGCCCCTCTTCGTCGGCGTCGTCATCGGCCTCGGGTGTCTCCTGCTCCTGCTGGCCTTCCGGTCCGTCGGCATCCCGCTCAAGGCCGCCGCCATGAACGTGGCCGCCGTGGCCGCCGCCTTCGGCGTGGTCGTGGCGATCTTCCAGTGGGGCTGGGGGAGCGAACTGCTCGGCCTCGGCAGCGCGGGGCCGATCGAGCCCTTCCTGCCCGTGATCATGGTCTCGGTGCTCTTCGGGCTCTCCATGGACTACCAGGTCTTCCTGGTCAGCCGGATGTACGAGGAGTGGCTGGAGACCGGCGACAACCGCCGCGCCGTCCGGGTCGGGCTCGCCGAGACCGGCCGTGTGATCAACTCCGCGGCCGTCATCATGATCTCGGTCTTCCTCGCCTTCGTCCTCAGCGGCGACCGGGTGATCGCCATGTTCGGCATCGCGCTCGCCGCAGCCGTCGCCCTGGACGCCTTCGTGCTGCGCACCCTCCTGGTGCCCGCCCTGATGCACCTGCTCGGCCGCGCCAACTGGTGGCTGCCGCGCCGCCTGGACGCCCTCCTGCCGCGCATCAGCATCGAGCCGCCCGAGTGCCGGGCCGCCCATGAGAGGCTGGCCGCGGCGACGGACGCCGAAGTGGCGGACGTCCTCGCCGAGGAGGGGCGGCACCGCGATGTACGCGATATCACTGGGTGACGACGGAGCCGAACTGCGGCCCCTGGAGACCTGGCACGCCGAGGAGTTCCTGGCCCACCTGGACCGGGGCCGGGAGTTCATCACCCAGCACATCCCCTTCGGCGCGAAGGCGACCGACGTCGACTCCGCCCGCGAGGTGCTCCAGGCCTACGCCGACCGGCACGCCGCCGACAGCGGCTTCCTGCACGGGCTGTGGCTGGACGGCAAACTCGTCGGCGGCCTGCTCTACCGCGTCTTCGACGCCGCCACCGGCGTCTGCGAGATCGGCTGCTGGCTCGAGCCCGCCGGAACCGGCCGCGGCCTGGTCACCCGCGGCGCGCGCGTGCTCATCGACTGGGCCTTCGACGAGCGCGGCATGCACCGTGTGGAGTGGCACGCCTCCTCGGCGAACACCCCGAGTGTCAACGCCGCGCGGCGACTCGGCATGATGCGTGAGGGCGTGCTGCGCGAGAGCTTCCCCTACCGGGGCGTGCGCCAGGACATGGAGGTGTGGGCGGTGCTCGCACCCGAGTGGCGGGCCGCACGCGAGGCACGCGCGCGTGCCGCTCAAAAGAATCATTAAGGGACCTCTCAGACGGCGTCCGTACGGTGCGAGGCATGGGAACGAAGACAGTGGACGAGACCGGCGTGAAGACCGACGAGCACAAGGCCGACGAGGTGACGAACGCCGCCGAGTCCGCCGAGGCCACTGAAGCCGGCGAAGCGGCCGGGACCGACACCCCCGACGGTGCCGGCCCGGAAGCGGACGCCGACGTCACCGACAAGACCGACCACACCGACGCGACCGGGGCCGGACCCACCGGCGTGGGCCAGGGCGCGGGCGCCGTCGTCTCCGCAGGTCTCGGCATCGTCTCCCTGACCGGCAGCTGGGTCGGCACCGTGGCCTCCGCGCGCGAGTCGCTGATGGGCCAGCTGCAGACCTCCTCGTCCTCGAACGTCGGCACGCTGATCGAGAAGGGCTACGGCAACGCCTGGCAGGCCACCGCGATGTGGGGCGGTGCCTTCGCCCTGGTCGCGCTGATCGTCGGCGTCGTCGTGCTGGCCCGCCCCGCGTTCGGCGCGCCGGGCCGCCCGCAGGCCCCGTGGATCAAGTCGGTCGCCTGGGCGGGCGTCGCGCTCGGCGTCATCGGCCTGCTCCTGGCCGTCCTGAAGTACACGGACGTCCTGCTGGGGCTGCCCTCCACCGGCTGACCAGGCACTTCCGAGGGGTCTTAGGGCAAGCGCACACCCAGTGCGCGCGCCCTAAGACCCCTCACGCACGTCTAAGGCCCCGCGCGGCGCCGAAGATGCGGAACTTGCCCGATGCGGCGACACCCCCTGGGAAACGAAGGTTGAGGCATCGCGAACGAGCGAAGCCGAAACCGGCTCTCACCGAGGGGACACACCGTGCACGAGTACGAGATCCACCAGTACCGCTCCGCCGAGCTGATCCGCCGCGCCGACGAGGCCCGGCTGGCCCGAGAGGTGGCCCGGGCCCGCCGCGCCGCCCGCCGCCGGGAACGACAGGGCGCCGCCGAGGCCGAGAGCCATACGCCGCGACAGCGCCGGCCCCGGTTCGCCCGGGTCGCGTGAACCGGAGAGCCGGGGAGGGAGGCCGCAGAAGCAGCTGCTGCAGGAGGTGTGGGGGCCGTCGTACGGGACGGAGACGAACTACCTTGCGGCTGGCCACTACCGTCGCCGACCACCTCGGCGCCCGCCCGCTGTCCGACGCCGTCGCCCTGCTCGGCCGCCGCGCCCGCCTCACCCTGGGCCACACCGGCGACCCGGGCGCCCCACCCGAGCCCACGGACCCGGCCCAGGCCCTCGGCCTCACCGGACGGGAGCGCGACGTGCTGCGGTTGGTCTCCGAGGGCCGCACCAACCGCCAGATAGCCGGGGAACTCTTCATCTCGCCCAAGACGGCCGGCGTCCACGTCTCGAACATCCTGGCCAAGCTCGGCCTCTCCGGCCGCGGCGGGGCGGCGGCCGTGGCCCACCGGCTGGCGCTGTTCCCCGCCGAACGGCTCACGTCCGGTTCGCCGGAGTGAGGCTTACGCTGTAAGGGACGCCGAGCGACGGAGGCACCGTGTTCAACGCGTTCGAGGAACTGTTCAACCCCGGCCGGAGACGCACCCGCGACGAGCAGAACCGCCTGGAACTGACCCGCGAGGACGTCGGCGACGGCGACCCGGGCCACGGCCCGATAGACCTCGGCTCGGGCAAGGTCGTCGTCCACCGGCCGCGCGCCGACCGCACGGAGCGCACGGCGCCGGAGGACGAGTAGCCGGTCGCCTACGTCACCTCCAGCTCCAGGATCCGGTCGTCGTCGCCCTTCGCGTCGCCGCGCCCGTCCGTGTTGCTGGTCACCAGCCACAGCTTGTCGCCGCCCGCCGGCGCCACCGTGCGCAGCCGGCCGTACTCGCCCTCCAGGAAGGCCTGCGGCTCGGCCGAGGCCTCCGTGCCCTTCAGCGGGATCCGCCACAGCCGCTCACCGCGCAGCCCCGCCATCCACACCGAACCCTCGGCGTAGGCGATGCCGCTGGGGGAGGCCTCGTCGGTGTGCCACTGGGCGAGGGGGTCGTGAAAACCGGAGCCGCCGCCCTTGCCCTCCGCCTCGGGCCAGCCGTAGTTGTCACCCGGCTTGATCGCGTTCAGCTCGTCCCAGGTGTCCTGGCCGAACTCCGAGGCGAACAGCCGCTGCCTGTCGTCCCAGGCCAGGCCCTGCACGTTCCGGTGGCCGTACGAGTACACGGGGGAGTCGGGGAAGGGGTTGCCCGGCGCCGGCTCCCCGTCCGGGGTCATCCGCAGGATCTTGCCGCCGAGGGATTCCTTGTCCTGCGACAGGCCCGTGTCACCGCTCTCGCCCGTGCCCGCGTAGAGCATCTTGTCGGGGCCGAACGCGATCCGCCCGCCGTTGTGGATCACACCCTTGGGGATGCCCCGGAAGACCGTGTCCGGCGCCCCCAGCTGCTCGCCCGCCGGCTTCTTCTCGTCGTACAGCATGCGCACGATGCGGTTGTCGGAGGCGGAGGTGAAATACGCGTAGACCATGTGGTCCGAGGCGTAGTCCGGGGAGAGTGCGAGGCCGAGGAGGCCGCCCTCGCCGGACGGGGAGACCCCGGGCACCTCGCCCAGCTCCGTCTTCTTGCCCGTCTTCGCGTCGACGCGGGTGATCGTGGCCTCGTCGCGCGAGGAGACCAGCAGGTCACCGCCCGGCAGCGGAGCCAGCCCCCAGGGGCTGTCCAGCCCCGTGGCGAGCGTGCGGAGCACCTTCACCGAGCCCTTCGCGGGCGGTGCCTCCTCGGTGGGCGATCCGCTGGGCGCACCGGCGGGCGAGGACCGCGCCGCCGTACCGGACGGGGTGGTGCCGCCGTCCGCTCCGGACGGGTCCCCGCCGTCCGAGGAGCAGCCGGCCGTCAGCAGGAGAGCGGCGGCCAGCACGGCCGGCACGGCTCGACGTCGCACGATCTTGGTCCCTTCGACGCGGCGGGTTCTCCCTGTCATACACCGCAGGAGCTCCCCAGGTTCCCGATCGCCGAATCCCGAATCCGGCGGCGGCCCGCACGAGGCGCCGCACGCCTCACTCCCACGACCCCTGCGCCGGCGGCAGCACCCGCAGTTCCGCCAGGTCCCGCTCGGTCAGCCGCAGTCCCGCCGCACCCGCGTTCTGCGTCACCCAGCGCTCCTGCTTGGTGCCCGGCACCGGTACCACGTGCCGTCCCTGGGCCAGCACCCAGGCCAGCGCCACCTGCGCCGCGGTCACCCCGTCGCCGTGCCGGGCGGCGATCCGGCGCAGCGTGGCCACGATCGGCTGGTTGGCGGCCATCATCTCGGGGGTGAAGCGGGGGTGGCGGGCCCGCAGGTCCTCCGGTTCGAAACCCTCGCCCGGCGTCAGCGTGCCGGTCAGGTAGCCGTTGCCCAGCGGCATCGCGGCCAGGAAGCCGACGCCGCGCGAGACGCACCACGGCAGCAGCGTCCGCAGCGCCTCCGGCGACCACACCGACAGCTCGGCCTCGACCGCGCTCACCGGGAACACCTGCTGCACCCGCTCCAGCTGACGGATCGTCGCGTCGTGCAGCCGCGCACCCGGACGCCGGGCCGACCGCGCGCCGACCGCACAGAGGCCGAGTGCCCGCACCTTCCCGGCCCGCACCAGCTCCGCCATCGCGCCCCAGGTCTCCTCGACGGGTATCTCCGGGTCCGCGCGGTGCAGTTGGTAAAGGTCGATGACGTCCGTCTGGAGCCGGCGCAGGGACGCGTCGCAGGCCCGTTTCACATAGCCGGGGCGGCCGTTGGCCACGATGTGCTGCTCACCCACCAGCAGACCGACCTTGGTCGACACGAAGGCCTCGGACCGCCGCTCCTTCAACACCCGCCCCAGCAGCAGCTCGTTGGTGAACGGGCCGTACATGTCCGCCGTGTCCAGCAGGGAGACGCCGAGGTCGAGGGCCCGGTGCACGGCCCTGAGCGACTCGTCGCCCCGCTGCCGCGAGGCGCTGTACGCCCAGTTCATCGGCATGCACCCGAGTCCGACGGCCCCCACCGCGAGTGCCGTCGCGCCGATCGTCCTGCGCTCCACCGGTCGTGACCCTCCCTCGTCAGGCCACCCAACCTAACCTCTGCCTCTTCGCCCCCTGACATAGCCTCCTGACCATGACTGCTGACGTGTGGCTGCCCATCCCCCCGGACGAGATCGAGGGCCTTCCCGAGGGCCCCGCATACCGCCACTGGGACGGCGAGGAGACCTATCCCGCAGACCCGGCCGACTGTGCGTTCTACGTCGTCCCCTACATGAAGCCCTCCGGGGTCGGCGTACGTCCGCTGCCCGAGATGCGCTCCGTCCAGGTCGTCCAGACCCTCTCCGCCGGCATCGACCACGTCGAGCCCGGCCTGAAGCACCTGTCCGCGGGCGTACGGCTGTGCAACGCGCGCGGTGTGCACGAGGCCAGCACGGCGGAGCTGACCCTCGCCCTGATCCTGGCCTCGCTGCGCGGCATCCCGGACTTCGTGCGGGCGCAGGACCGGGGCGAGTGGCTCGGCGGAGGGGTGCGGCCCGCGCTCGCGGACCGGACGGTCCTGATCGTCGGATACGGATCGATCGGCGCCGCGATAGAGGACCGGCTCGTGCCGTTCGAGGTCGCGCCGGTCGTGCGCGTCGCGCGCTCCGCCCGTGCCACGGAGCGCGGCCCCGTGCACCCGCTCACCGAACTCCCCGCCCTGCTCCCGCGGGCCGACGTCGTCGTCCTGGCCACACCGCTCACCGAGGCCACCCGGGGCCTGGTCGACGCCACTTTCCTGGCCCGCATGAAGGACGGCGCCCTGCTCGTCAACGTGGCGCGCGGACCGGTCGTGGACACGAAGGCGTTGCTCGCCGAACTGGAGAGCGGACGCCTCACCGCGGCCCTCGACGTGACCGACCCCGAACCGCTGCCGCCGGGCCACCCCCTGTGGAATGCTCCCGGCACAGTCGTCAGCCCGCACGCGGGCGGGCCGACCTCGGCCTTCCTGCCGCGCGCCAAGCGGCTGCTGGTGGACCAGTTGAACCGTTTCGTGAACCGGGAGCCGTTGCGCAACGTGATCCTGACGACGGGCGCGTAATCCGATTCGGGCACCCTGCGCAACTCCCCGGACGCGGTGGGTGCGCGCATTTCCGCTGGTCGTCACGGAGCGTAGAGAACCTATGTCCCTGAGTGACGAGACTGGTGTATCGTCCGACAGGGGATGCGCCGCGCACGGTACGGCGCCGGGGACGGGACATCTCAGACTGTGAGGGGGGCGACGGGCGATGCACGGGCTATGGACCAACGATCCGACGCGGCGGAGTCACCGCGGGCGACCCTGCCGCACGAGGGCCGCGACGGCGCGCGAACGGAGGCGGGACGACCACTCCGGCCGACCGGGCCGGCGCTGCCACCACCCGCACCGGCCCGGCGAGCGCCGGAGACAGGAGCGGCCGGCCCACCGGCGCCGGAGCGCGCGGGACGCGGGAGCGGCGCGGGCCGGGAGGCCGCGGTGAGTCCGGCCCCCGTTCCCACGCTGGACGGAGCACTTCGAGACCAGGCCTCGCCCAGGCCCCTGCCGCCCCGGTCCTCGGCCGCCGCCGGTACGACGCCTCTGGTCCGCCAGCTCGTGCTGGCCCTGGTCTGCGCGGGCTACGCCGTCGGAGCGGCGCTCGGCTGGGGCTCCGAGTACGTCGCCAAGATCATGGGCGACTTCGGGCTGAGCGCCGCCGCCGCTGCCGCCGCCGTCTCCTGCTTCCTCTACGCCCGAGGGCGCGGTGTCCGCTTTCGACCGGCCTGGCTGCTCTTCGCCCTCTCCTCGGCGATGGCCTCCCTCGGCAACGCGGTCTGGGGGTGGTACGAGGTCGTCCTGCGGGTGCCGGTGCCCAGCCCCAGCTACGCGGACCTGTTCTTCCTGTGCTTCGCCCCGCCGGCCATCGTGGGACTCCTCGTGCTGGCCAAGCGGCCGGTGACCAAGGCCGGCTGGATCTGCCTGGGCCTGGACGCCTGGCTGATCGGCGGCTCGCTGCTCACCCTGGCCTGGAGCCTGGCGCTCGCCCAGGCCGCGAAGGCCGAGGGCGGGTCCAGCGTGGCCCACTCCGCGCTCTCGGTGGCGTATCCGCTGCTCGACATCGCCCTGGTCAGCATGGTGCTCGCGCTGCACTTCCGGCGGTCGCCCGTCTGCAGGTCCGCCGTCAACACGGCCATCGGCGCGCTCGCCCTGACGGTGATGTGCGACGCCCTGTTCACCTCACCGCTGCTGCACAACAACTACCGATCCGGGCAGCTGCTCGACGCGGGCTGGTTCGCCGGCTCCCTGCTGCTCGCCTACGCCCCCTGGGCCGCCTCCCGGCGCGGGCGGCGGGCGCCGGACGAGCAGGGCTCCGGCGGACACACCCGTGTGGTGCGCGAACACGTGCCCGGCCAGCGCGGCGCCGGTCACCAGCCCGCGCCCCCGGCCGTACCGACCGCCACGCCCCCCGCCCTGCCCGGACCGGGACCCGGACAGGGCGGCGAGCGGGGCCGCTACCCGGCCGCCCGGCCCATCGCCGGGTCGTTGGCCGCGCTCACGCCGTACCTCGCGGCCGCCGTCTGCACCCTGGGGATCCTCTACAACGTGCTCAACGGCCGCAGCGTCGACCGCGTGGTGCTGCTGACCGGCGGCACCGTCGTGCTCGCGCTCGTCGTCCGGCAGGGCATCATGCTGCTCGACAACATCGTCCTCACCCAGGAACTGGCCCAGAAGGAGAACCACTTCCGCTCCCTGGTCCAGGGCTCGAGCGACGTCATCATGATCGCCGCGCCCAGCGGCATCCTGCGCTACGTCTCCCCGGCCGCCGCCGGGGTCTACGGACGCCCGGCGGAGGAACTGGTGGGCAGCGAACTGGCCGGTCTCATCCACCCCGAGGACCTCGGCTGCGTGGTGCACGAGGTACGCCGGTTCCTGGCCGCCAGCCCGGTCGAGGAACCCACCACGCGCATCGAGTGCCGCTTCCGCTCCGGAGAGGGCGGCTGGCTCAACGTCGAGTCGACCGTCAACCGGCACCACGGCGGCCTCATCTTCAACAGCCGGGACGTCACCGAAAGAGTGCGCCTGCAGGCACAGCTCCAGCACAACGCCGAGCACGACCCGCTCACCGACCTGCCCAACCGCGCCCTGTTCACCCGGCGCGTCCAGCAGGCGCTCTCCGGCCGCCGCGCCTCCGACCGGGGCGCCGCCCTGCGCGGCACGGCGGTGCTCTTCATCGACCTCGACGGCTTCAAGGGCGTCAACGACACCATCGGACACCAGGCCGGGGACGAACTGCTCGTCCAGGCCGCCCGTCGGCTCCACGAGGCCGTCCGCAAGGGCGACACCGCCTCCAGACTCGGCGGCGACGAGTTCGCGGCCCTGATCGTCGGGGACGGCACCCGGGACCGGACCGCCCGCGAGGGCCACATCCGGGAGCTGGCCGACCGCCTCAGACTGACCCTCTCCCAGCCCTACCTCATCGACGGCAACGAGGTGCGGGTCAACGCCTCCATCGGCGTCGCCTTCGCCGAACCGGGCCTCGGCGCGGGCGAGTTGCTGCGCAACGCCGACCTCGCCATGTACCGGGCCAAGGCGGGAGGCAAGGGACGCGTCGAGCTGTACCGGCCCCAGATGCAGCAGGATGTCGTACGCAAGGCCGAGCTGGCCACGCGTCTGCGGGCCGCACTGCACGACGGGGAGTTCGCGCTGCTGCACCAGCCGGTGGTCTCCCTGACGGACGGCCGGATCACGTCGGTCTGCGCCCAGGCGCGGTGGCGCTCCTCGCAGGGCGTGCTGTTCACCCCGGCCGAGTTCCTGCGGGTGTCCGAGGACGGCGACAGAACCGCCGAACTGGACCGTTGGGTGCTCCGCGAGGCCGTCGAACAGGCCGCCGAGCGCGCGGCGGCCGGGCTCTCCGCGACCGTGGCCATACGCATCGGCGCCCGCCGCCTGCTGGACCGCTCCATGCCGCTGGGCTCCGTGGAGGCCCTGCTGACCCGCCATGGACTGCCCCCGGGCTCCCTTGTGATCGAGCTGTCGGACATCGACCCACGGGTCGGCCTCGACGAGCTGGACCGCCGGCTGAACGCCCTGCGCAGGGTCGGCGTCCGGATCGCGCTGGACGGCTTCGGCAGCGGCTACGCGGCGATCACCGCACTGCGGCGCCTGCCCGTGGACGTCCTGAAGCTCGACCGGAGCCTGGTCGAGGGCGTGGTGGAGTCCGCGCGCCTGCACAAGATCACCAGCGGGCTGCTGCGCATCGCCACCGACCTCGGGCTGAAGTCCGTGGCCGACGGCGTCGACCTGCCGGAGCAGATCGTCGCCCTGCGCGCGATGGGCTGCACACACGGACAGGGCATGGCGTTCTCCGGCGCGCTGGACGAGTACCGGCTGCGCAGAGCGCTCGGAACCGGCCACTACCCGGTGCCGCACGGCCCGGCCGAACCGGCCTTCGCGGGCGGTGGCGCCGGGGTGTACACCAAGAGTGTCGGCGGTTGTGCCGCCGGGCAGGTGGCCGGCGGCGTCGCCTCCGGACTGCCGACCGTCCTGAGTGGTGGCACGGCGCTGCGCTCACATAATGAGACTCCCGTCCCACCCACTTGACAGTGAGTGTGCGCCGGAGGGAAGGTCAGTGCCATGCGCACCCGAATTCTCGTACTTGGAAAGCGCGTCGGCTGAAGCTGGTGACGTCCGGACCGACCCGGACTCCTCGCGACCCCCGCCGACGCGCTCCCCTCGCTTGCCTTATGGCACGAGGGGTTTTTTGTTGCACAGGCACCTGCCGAGCAGCATCACAGATCGCCCAAACCTCGCAAAAACCCTCAGCATCGAGAAGAGAACGCCGATGACCGAGCAGGCCACCGGGGCTCACCCGCAGCCCCGGCCCCGATCCGGAGGACAGTCCGCCCCCGAGCACGTCACGGGTGCGCAGTCCCTCATTCGCTCTCTCGAGGAGGTCGGCGCCGACACCGTATTCGGCATTCCCGGTGGCACGATCCTTCCGGCCTACGACCCGCTGATGGACTCCACCCGGGTGCGCCACGTCCTGGTCCGTCACGAGCAGGGCGCCGGCCACGCGGCCACCGGATACGCGCAGGCCACCGGCAAGGTCGGCGTCTGCATGGCGACCTCGGGCCCGGGTGCCACCAACCTGGTCACCCCGATCGCCGACGCCAACCTGGACTCCGTGCCGCTGGTCGCGATCACCGGACAGGTGGTCTCCTCCGCGATCGGCACGGACGCCTTCCAGGAGGCGGACATCGTCGGCATCACCATGCCGATCACCAAGCACAGCTTCCTGGTCACCAAGGCCGAGGACATCCCCCGGGTGATCGCGCAGGCGTTCCACATCGCCTCCACCGGCCGCCCCGGGCCCGTCCTGGTCGACATCCCCAAGGACATCCTCCAGAAGAAGACCACCTTCTCCTGGCCGCCGGTCATGGACCTGCCCGGCTACCGTCCGGTCACCAAGCCGCACGCCAAGCAGATCCGCGAGGCGGCCAAGCTGATCACCGCCGCCAAGCGCCCCGTGCTCTACGTCGGCGGTGGCGTCCTCAAGGCCAAGGCCACCGCGGAGCTGAAGGTCCTCGCCGAACTCACCGAAGCGCCCGTCACCACCACCCTGATGGCGCTCGGCGCATTCCCCGACAGCCACCCGCTGCACGTGGGAATGCCGGGCATGCACGGTGCGGTCACCGCCGTCACCGCGCTGCAGAAGGCCGACCTGATCGTCGCCCTCGGCGCCCGCTTCGACGACCGCGTCACCGGCAAGCTGGACAGCTTCGCCCCGCACGCCAAGATCGTCCACGCCGACATCGACCCGGCCGAGATCGGCAAGAACCGCGCCGCCGACGTCCCGATCGTGGGCGACGCCCGCGAGGTCGTCGCCGACCTCGTGCAGGCCGTCCAGAAGGAGCACGACGAGGGCAACAAGGGCGACTACAGCGCCTGGTGGAAGGACCTGAGCCGCTGGCGCGAGACCTACCCCCTCGGCTACGACCAGCCCGAGGACGGCTCGCTCTCCCCGCAGCAGGTCATCGAGCGCATCGGCCGGCTGGCACCCGAGGGCACGATCTTCGCGGCCGGCGTCGGCCAGCACCAGATGTGGGCCGCGCACTTCGTCCAGTACGACAAGCCCGCCACCTGGCTGAACTCCGGCGGTGCCGGAACCATGGGCTACGCCGTTCCGGCCGCCATGGGCGCCCAGGCCGGCATGCCCGACCGCACCGTCTGGGCGATCGACGGCGACGGCTGCTTCCAGATGACCAACCAGGAACTGACCACCTGCGCCCTGAACAACATCCCGATCAAGGTCGCCGTCATCAACAACGGCGCCCTCGGGATGGTCCGCCAGTGGCAGACCCTGTTCTACAACCAGCGGTACTCCAACACGGTGCTGCACTCCGGCCCCGACGACGTCAACCCGGAGGCGCGCGGCACCCGCGTCCCCGACTTCGTGAAGCTGTCGGAGGCCATGGGCTGCTACGCCATCCGCTGCGAGGACCCCGCCGACCTCGACAAGGTGATCGAGGAGGCCAACTCCATCAACGACCGTCCCGTCGTCGTCGACTTCATCGTCCACGAGGACGCGATGGTGTGGCCGATGGTCGCCGCCGGCACCTCCAACGACGAGATCATGGCCGCCCGGGACGTCCGCCCCGACTTCGGCGACAACGAAGACGACTGAGCGAGAGAGACCGAAGAGACCATGTCCAAGCACACGCTCTCCGTCCTGGTGGAGAACACCCCCGGCGTCCTGGCGCGGATCACCGCCCTCTTCTCGCGCCGCGGCTTCAACATCGACTCGCTCGCCGTCGGCGTCACCGAGCACCCCGACATCTCCCGCATCACCATCGTGGTGAGCGTCGAGGACTTCCCGCTCGAGCAGGTGACCAAGCAGCTCAACAAGCTCGTCAACGTGCTCAAGATCGTCGAGCTGGAGCCCGCCCAGGCCGTCCAGCGCGAACTCGTTCTGGTGAAGGTGCGCTCCGACAACGAGACGCGCTCCCAGATCGTCGAGATCGTCCAGCTGTTCCGCGCCAAGACCGTCGACGTCTCCCCGGAGGCCGTCACCATCGAGGCCACCGGGAGCAGCGACAAGCTGACCGCCATGCTCCGGATGCTGGAACCGTACGGCATCAAGGAACTGGTCCAGTCCGGCACGATCGCCATCGGCCGCGGCGCCCGCTCGATCACGGACCGCTCGCTGCGCGCACTCGACCGGTCCGCGTAGCAACGCAAACGGTCCGTACCGCGACGCAAACGGTCCGCACCACGACGGAAGCGGGCGGCCGCGGTCACCCCGGCCGCCCGCATTCCGAGACCCCGAGACTTCCCTTCCCCTCACCGGCATACGGTGGGACGCAACACCTGCACACAAGGAGATAACCCAGTGGCCGAGCTGTTCTACGACGCCGACGCCGACCTGTCCATCATCCAGGGCCGCAAGGTCGCGGTCATCGGGTACGGCAGCCAGGGCCACGCCCACGCCCTGTCGCTGCGCGACTCCGGTGTCGACGTGCGCGTCGGCCTGCACGAGGGCTCCAAGTCCAAGGCCAAGGCCGAGGAGCAGGGCCTGCGCGTGGTGAGCCCGTCCGAGGCCGCCGCCGAGGCCGACGTCATCATGATCCTGGTCCCGGACCCGATCCAGGCCGAGGTCTACGAGAAGGACATCAAGGACAACCTGAAGGACGGCGACGCGCTGTTCTTCGGTCACGGCCTGAACATCCGCTACGGCTTCATCAAGCCCCCGGCCGGCGTGGACGTCTGCATGGTCGCCCCCAAGGGCCCGGGCCACCTGGTGCGCCGTCAGTACGAGGAGGGCCGCGGCGTTCCCTGCATCGCCGCCGTCGAGCAGGACGCCTCCGGCAACGCCTTCGCGCTCGCCCTGTCCTACGCCAAGGGCATCGGCGGCACCCGCGCCGGCGTCATCAAGACGACCTTCACCGAGGAGACCGAGACCGACCTCTTCGGCGAGCAGGCCGTCCTGTGCGGTGGCACGGCCGCGCTGGTCAAGGCGGGCTTCGAGACCCTGACCGAGGCCGGCTACCAGCCGGAGATCGCCTACTTCGAGTGCCTGCACGAGCTGAAGCTGATCGTGGACCTCATGTACGAGGGCGGCCTGGAGAAGATGCGCTGGTCGATCTCCGAGACCGCCGAGTGGGGCGACTACGTCACCGGCCCGCGGATCATCACCGACGCCACCAAGGCCGAGATGAAGAAGGTCCTCGCCGAGATCCAGGACGGCACGTTCGCCAAGAACTGGATGGACGAGTACCACGGCGGCCTGAAGAAGTACAACGAGTACAAGAAGCAGGACTCCGAGCACCTGCTGGAGACCACCGGCAAGGAGCTGCGCAAGCTCATGAGCTGGGTCGACGAGGAGGCGTAAGCCTCACTGCCGGGGGCCGGGGCGACGCCGCTCCGGCCCCTTCGGCGAACCCGGGACGGCGCCGGCGTCACGGTGTTGTCCATCCCGTCCGGCCACGGACGGGTGATCCTTCCGCAGAGGCGCAGGACGACCCGCGTCACGCCACTAGACTGCTGCACAACATACGCGTCAGGCCCACAGCGTCGTGCGTCTTCCACGCGGCTCAGCGACACCGAATGCGGCCGTCGGGACGGCCGTCCGCATTGGACTTGTGAGGACTCACGTGAGCTCGAAACCCGTCGTACTCATCGCCGAAGAGCTGTCGCCCGCGACCGTGGACGCGCTCGGCCCCGACTTCGAGATCCGCCAGTGCAACGGCGCGGACCGGGCCGAACTGCTCCCCGCCATCGCCGACGTGGACGCGATCCTGGTCCGCTCCGCCACCAAGGTCGACGCCGAGGCCATCGCCGCCGCCAAGAAGCTGAAGGTCGTCGCCCGCGCCGGGGTCGGCCTGGACAACGTCGACGTCTCCGCCGCCACCAAGGCCGGCGTCATGGTGGTCAACGCCCCGACCTCCAACATCGTCACCGCCGCCGAGCTGGCCTGCGGTCTCCTGATCGCCACCGCCCGCAACATCCCGCAGGCCAACACCGCGCTGAAGAACGGCGAGTGGAAGCGCAGCAAGTACACCGGCGTCGAGCTGGCCGAGAAGACCCTCGGCGTCGTCGGCCTCGGCCGCATCGGCGCGCTGGTCGCGCAGCGCATGTCGGCCTTCGGCATGAAGGTCGTCGCCTACGACCCCTACGTGCAGCCCGCGCGGGCCGCGCAGATGGGCGTCAAGGTGCTGTCGCTGGACGAGCTGCTCGAGGTCTCCGACTTCATCACCGTCCACCTGCCCAAGACCCCCGAGACCCTCGGCCTGATCGGCGACGAGGCGCTGCGCAAGGTCAAGCCGAGCGTCCGCATCGTCAACGCCGCGCGCGGCGGCATCGTCGACGAGGAGGCGCTGTACTCGGCGCTCAAGGAGGGCCGCGTCGCCGGCGCCGGCCTCGACGTGTACGCCAAGGAGCCCTGCACCGACTCGCCGCTGTTCGAGTTCGACCAGGTCGTCGCCACCCCGCACCTCGGCGCCTCCACCGACGAGGCCCAGGAGAAGGCCGGCATCGCCGTCGCCAAGTCGGTGCGCCTGGCCCTCGCCGGTGAGCTGGTCCCCGACGCGGTCAACGTCCAGGGCGGTGTCATCGCCGAGGACGTCAAGCCGGGCCTGCCGCTCGCCGAGCGCCTCGGCCGCATCTTCACCGCGCTCGCCGGCGAGGTCGCCGTCCGCCTCGACGTCGAGGTCTACGGCGAGATCACCCAGCACGACGTGAAGGTGCTGGAGCTGTCCGCCCTCAAGGGCGTCTTCGAGGACGTCGTCGACGAGACGGTGTCGTACGTCAACGCCCCGCTGTTCGCCCAGGAGCGCGGCGTCGAGGTCCGGCTGACCACCAGCTCGGAGTCACCGGAGCACCGCAACGTCGTCACCGTGCGCGGCACCCTCGCGGACGGCGAGGAGGTGTCGGTCTCCGGCACGCTGGCCGGACCCAAGCACCTCCAGAAGCTCGTCGCCGTCGGCGAGTACGACGTGGACCTCACCCTCGCCGACCACATGGTCGTCCTGCGGTACGAGGACCGTCCCGGCGTCGTCGGCACCGTCGGCCGCGTCATCGGCGAGGCCGGCATCAACATCGCCGGCATGCAGGTCGCCCGTGCGACGGTGGGCGGCGAGGCGCTGGCGGTCCTGACCGTGGACGACACGGTGCCCGCAGGGGTTCTGGCGGAGGTTTCGGCGGAGATCGGCGCTACGTCCGCCCGGTCCGTCAACCTCGTCTGAGGTGACCGTACCCGGGGGCTGCCGCCCCCGGGACCCCCGCTCACGGCCCTGAACGGGCCTCGTCCTCAAACGCCGGACGGGCTGAGTCGATCAGCCTCTCCGGCGTTTGCCGTCTCCGCCTCCGGACGCACCCGGATGTGCCGCAGCCCCAGTGCCGCCGGCACCGCCGCCCCGAGGAGCAGCAGCGCCCCCGCGATCGCCGCGCCCCGCATGCCGTCGGTGAACGCCTCGCGTGCCGCCGTGGCCAGGGTGTCTCCCGCGCGCCCGGGAAGTTCGGCGGCGACGGACAGCGCGCCGCCCAGGGTTTCCCGGGCCGGGCCGGGCACGTCCGAGGGGACGCCGTGGCGGTAGAGGGCCGTACCGATGGAACCGAGGGTGGCCATGCCCAGGGCGCCGCCGAACTCGGTGCCGGTCTCCAGCAGCGAGGAGGCCGCGCCCGCCTTCTCGACCGGGGCCGAGCCGAGGGCCAGGTCGGTCAGCTGGGACATCACCACGACGATGCCGGCGGCGAGGACGCCGCACGCGGCCAGCACCAGCCACAGGGTGTCCGTACCGGCCAGGGCGAGGAGTCCGTAGCCGCCCGCCGCGACGAGGAATCCGGCCGTCACGAGGTACGCGCGCTCGACACCGCGCTGGGCCAGCTGGGCGGCGACCGGTGTGGCGGCGCCGATGAGCACCGACGGCAGCAGGCTCCACAGTGCGGCCTCCAGCGCGCTCTTGCCCAGGACCGACTGCAGGTACTGGGTGGTGAAGTACGCCGAGCCCAGCATCCCGAAGGCCGACAGGGTGTTGAGGACCAGCGCCGGGGTGAACCCGTGCCCGCGGAAGAGGGCGGGCGAGATCATCGGTGAGGTCGAGGTGCGCTGGCGGTGCACGAACAGCGCCGCGAAGAGCAGACCGACGGTGATCGAGACGACGTAGCGGACGTTCCAGCCCTCGGAGGGCAGCTCCTTGAGTCCGTAGACCACGGGGAGGACCGCCGCCATCGACAGCGGAACGCTCAGCCAGTCGAAGCGGCCGGGGGACGGGCTCTTCGACTCGGGGAGCAGTACCGGGCCGAGGATCAGCAGCAGGGCCATCGCGGGCAGGTTGACCAGGAAGACCGAGCCCCACCAGAAGTGCTCCACGAGGACGCCGCTCATCACCGAGCCCAGCGCGATCCCGCCTGTCATCACCCCGGACCACAGCCCGATCGCCTTCGCCCGCTGGGCGGGGTCGGTGAACATCGTGCGGACCAGCGCCATCGTCGACGGCATCAGGGTGGCGCCGCCGATGCCGAGGACCGCACGGGCGGCGATCAGGGTCTCGGCGGTGTGCGCGTAGGCAGCGAGCACGGATGCGGCGCCGAAGGCCACCGCGCCCAGCAGCAGGAGCCTGCGCCGGCCGATGCGGTCACCCAGCGCCCCCATCGTCATCAGCAGACCGGCCAGGACGAAGCCGTAGATGTCGAAGATCCACAGCTGTTGGGTGCCGCTCGGGTCCAGGTCGGCGCTGATCTGCGGGATCGCGAAGTAGAGGACGGAGACGTCCATCGAGACCAGCAGCAGCGGAAGCATCAGTACGCCCAGCGCGGTCCACTCGCGACGGCCGGCCCGGGACGGGTTCGTTGTCATGCCGGAGACTGTACGCACGTATTATACGACTGTCTAGAACACCTGTATAATACGTGCGTCTGGACGGATGGATAGGCTGGCGTCATGGGACACCGCGAGGATCTGCTCGAAGGCGCCAAACGCTGCCTGCTGCGCAAGGGATTCATGCGCACCACGGCGCGCGACATCGTCAAGGAGTCGGGGACCAACCTGGCGTCGATCGGCTACCACTACGGTTCGAAGGACGCCCTGCTGGCGCAGGCCTACGTGGCACTGGTCGAGGGCATGGCCGACGCGTTCGAGGGCGGCGAGAAGGCGGGGCCGGCCACCGAACCCGGCTCCGTCGAGCGGTTCCAGGAGGTCTGGACGAACGTCATCGCCACCATGAAGGAGCCCGGCTCCCTGTGGCGGCTCAGCATGGAGATCATTGTCATCGGCGACCAGCTGCCCGAACTGCGCGACCACCTCGCCAAGGCCCAGCAGGAGGCCGGGCGCGGCTTCATCCCCCTGCTCATGGGCGGGCGGGAGGAGGACGTCTCCGAGGAGGAGCTGGGCACCCTTGGCATGTTCTACGTGACGCTGATGACCGGGCTCATCGCGCAGTGGACCTTCGACCCCAAGACCGCGCCCGGCGCGGACCAGATCACCGCAGGCCTCCGCCGGGTGATCGAGGCCGCTACCGGAGCCGGTGCGCCTTGAGCGCCATGTGCAGCAGCAGCCGGTCCTCGCCGTCGTCCAGGTCCAGGCCGGTGAGCTGCTCGACGCGCGAGAGGCGGTAGTACAGCGTCTGGCGGTGGACGCCCAGCTCGGCGGCGGTGCGGCCGGCCTGGCCCGCGCAGTCGAGATACACCTCCGCCGTGCGGGCGAGTTCGCGGTGGGCGGGGGAGAGCAGGGCGCGTACGGCGGGATCGTCGGCGGAGCGCGGGGGCAGCGAGGTCAGCAGGCGGAACGCCCCGATCGAGGTCCACTGCGCGACCGGCCCGAACCGCGACTCCGCACGCGCCGCCCGGGCCGCCGCCGACGCCTCCGCCCAGGCCCTCCCCAGGTCGGCCAGGCCCGTGCGCGGCGCGGAGACACCGGCCGCGACGCCGTCCTGCGCACCCCCGGGCCCGCCCGTGCCACCCCGTGCCGCCCCCGCCCGCTCCAGCAGCCGCCCCGCCGCCGACGTCGCCGGGGTCTGCACGTCCGCCGAGCGCAGCCGGACCAGCAGCGCCAGCGACACGTCCGAGCTCCCCCACGGCACCGTGCACAGGGCCGTGGCGCCCGGCACCGTACGGACCGAGGGTGCGTCGTCGGGGTCGGCCGAGGGCCAGGGCGCCACGCAGACCACCGCGTGCGGCGTCTCGGCCCGGGCGCCGAGCGCGCTGCGCAGCTCCGCCACCGCCATGTCCCGCTGCCAGTCCCGCTCGGCCGTGAGCACCGCCCGCAGCTCCCGGCTCAGGTCCGAGCCGTGCTGTGCCTCGTCGGCGAGCAGCGCCCCGATCCGCGCCGTCACCGCCATGGCCGCCGCCAGCTGCGGCTCGGTCGGGCCCGGGTCGGTGTCCAGGAGCCACACGTAGCCGAGGACCACACCCCGATGGCGTACCGGCAGGCAGGTGCGTCCCCGGTACACGCCCGCCTCGGGGGTCGGCGGGATGCGGACCGGGCCGGTCGCGCGGGTGATGCCGAAGCTCTCGAACCACGCCCGGACCGCCGCCGTGGAGCGCCGGGTGAGGATCGAGCGGGTGCGCACCGGGTCCAGGGCGGAGGGATCCAGGTCCCCCTCGCTGTCGTAGGCGCCGAACGCGATCAGCTCGAAGTCGCGGTTCTCCAGGGTCGCGGGCGCGCCCAGCAGCTCCGACAGCTCGTCGATCAGCTCCTGGTAGTCGCCGCGGGCCCCGCCGGAGCCGGCTCCTGTGGCACCTCTGGAATCGGACGTCACCCGGGCATTCTGCCGTATTTGTGCGCTCCCTTCATACATCTGTCTGAGATCCGCGGCACGGATGCGTGACAGCTGTCGATGGCCGACGATCGGGGTCATCCTTAGATTTCACGGTGGTTCTCCGTGCCGTTCCCCTTACGTCGGGCAGCGGCCCCTGTGTTGGTTGGTAAGTGGAGGTGCCCCGTGCTGGGTCCCGTGATTCTCGCCGCGTCGCGCAGCGACCGGATGCGTCGTCTCGTCTCGGCCGCGCCCGTGACCAAGCCGGTCGTCGACCGGTTCATCCCCGGCGAGACGGTCGACCAGATCGTGCCGATCATCCGGGAGCTGACCGATCAGGGCCTGGAACTGACGATGGACGTCGTCGGCGAGGACATCACCACCCCCGCGCAGGCCGAGGCCGCCCGCGACGCCTACCTGGAGCTGATCGACCGGCTCAAGCCGCTGGAGCTCGGCACCCGCGCCGAGATGTCCGTCAAGCTCTCCATGTTCGGCCAGGCCCTCCCGTCGCCCAGCACCGCCCTCGACGGAGGGTCCTCCGGACCCGCAGCCGCCTTCCACGGCGGCCACGAGCTGGCCCTCGCCAACGTCCGTCCGGTCGTCGAGGCCGCCGCCGAGATCGGCACCACCGTCACCCTCGACGCCGAGGACCACACGACCCTCGACTCGATGTTCGCCATCCACGAGGAGCTGCGGAAGGACTTCCCGCAGACCGGCTGCGTCATCCAGGCCTACCTCTTCCGCACCGAGGCCGACGCGCGCCGCCTCGCCGACAGCGGCTCTCGCGTACGGTTGGTGAAGGGCGCCTACAAGGAGCCCGCAGAGGTCGCGTACCAACAGCGCCACGAGATCGACAAGGCGTACGTGCGCATCCTGCGCACCCTGATGGAGGGCAAGGGTTACCCGATGATCGGGTCGCATGACCCGCGCCTGATCTCCATCGGCCAGGAGCTGGCCCGCACGGCCGGACGCAAGCTCGACGAGTACGAGTTCCAGATGCTGTACGGCATCCGGAGCGACGAGCACCTGCGACTGGCCGCCGAGGGCCACCGCATGCGCGTCTACACGGCCTACGGCACCGACTGGTACGGCTACTTCATGCGCCGTCTGGCGGAGAAGCCGGCCAACCTCCGGTTCTTCGCCCGCTCGATGGTCACCAAGGGCTGAGCCCGCACCCGCTCGCACAACCCGCTGAAGTCAAGGAGTTACGGAACCCATGGACGCTGTGACCCAGGTCCCCACCCCCGTCAACGAGCCGGTGCACGGCTACGCGCCCGGTTCGCCCGAGCGTGCCCGTCTGGAGGCCAAGCTCAAGGAGCTGGCCGACAACCCCGTCGACCTGCCTTGCACCATCGGTGGCGAGAAGCGGATGGGCGGCGGCGAGCGCTTCGACGTCGTGCAGCCGCACAACCACAAGGCGCGCCTGGGCACCTACGCCAACGCCACCCAGCAGGACGCCCAGGACGCGATCGACGCCGCCCTGGCCGCCGCCCCCGCGTGGCGCGCGATGTCCTTCGACGACCGCGCGGCGATCATCCTGCGCGCCGCCGAGCTGCTGTCCGGCCCGTGGCGCGAGACCATCGCCGCCTCCACGATGCTCGGCCAGTCCAAGACCGCCCAGCAGGCCGAGATCGACAGCCCCTGCGAGCTGATCGACTTCTGGCGCTTCAACGTCCACTACGCCCGGAACATCCTGGCCGAGCAGCCCCCGGCCAACTCCCAGGGCGTGTGGAACCGCATGGACCACCGCCCGCTGGAGGGCTTCGTCTACGCGATCACGCCGTTCAACTTCAGCGCGATCGCGGCCAACCTCCCCACCGCCCCGGCCCTGATGGGCAACGTGGTGGTCTGGAAGCCGTCCCCGACGCAGACCCACGCCGCCGTGCTGCTCATGCAGCTCCTGGAGGAGGCCGGGCTGCCCAAGGGGGTCATCAACCTGGTCACCGGCGACGGCATCGCGGTCTCCGAGGTCGCCCTGGAGCACCGGGACCTTGCGGGCATCCACTTCACCGGCTCGACCAAGACCTTCCAGCACCTGTGGAAGACGGTCGGCAACAACATCGAGAAGTACCGCACCTACCCGCGCCTGGTCGGCGAGACCGGCGGCAAGGACTTCCTCGTCGCCCACCCGAGCGCCGACCGCGCCGTGCTCAAGACCGCACTGACCCGCGGTGCCTTCGAGTACCAGGGCCAGAAGTGCAGCGCCACCTCCCGCGCCTACATCCCGGCGTCCATCTGGAACGACGGGTTCAAGGAGGAGTTCGCCGCCGAGGTCGACTACCTCACCATGGGTGACGTCACCGACCTGTCGAACTTCATCGGCGCGGTCATCGACGAGCGGTCCTTCGCCAAGAACAAGGCCGCCATCGACCGCGCCAAGGAGGACGAGACCTGCACGATCGTCGCGGGCGGCTCCTACGACGACTCGGTCGGCTACTTCGTCCGCCCGACCGTCGTCGAGTGCACCGACCCGGAGAACGAGGTCTTCCGCACCGAGTACTTCGGTCCCTTCCTCGCGGTGTACGTCTACGACGACAGCAAGGCCGACGCGTACGACGAGATGCTGACCCAGATGGAGTCGGTGTCGGACTACGCGCTCACCGGCTCGGTCATCTCCAACGACCGTGCGGCGGCCGCGTACACGATGGAGAAGCTGCGCTACGCGGCCGGCAACTTCTACATCAACGACAAGTCGACCGGCGCCGTCGTCGGCCAGCAGCCCTTCGGCGGCGGCCGGGCCTCGGGCACCAACGACAAGGCCGGCGCCCCGCAGAACTTGATGCGCTGGACGCTGACCCGCGCCATCAAGGAGACGCTGGTCGCGCCGACCGACTACACCTACCCGCACATGGGCTGACACCCGCGCGGACGTCCCGACGGGCCAGGTCTCGCGACCTGGCCCGTCGGCGTGTCCGGGGTTCCTCGCGTGCCCGCCTATCCGGGCATCTCCGTCCGCTCCCACCACTCGTACACCGGCAGCCGGCCCCCGGGGGTGTCCGCCTCGCGTCCGGCGCGCCGGAAGTGCTCGTAGCCGTTGCGCAGTTCGATCTTGATGTCCTCGCCGGGAGGCGGGAGCGGGACGATCCGCTCCGGCAGGTCCCGGGGGCCGCCTTCGAGCAGTGCCTTCGCCATGTCGGTCATGCCCGCACCGTTCCCGCTTCGGCGCTCCGGTGCCACCTGCCGGGACCAAGCATCAGCCGTGTGGTCGACCGCGGACGGCCGACCGGTGAGTTCGCAGGCCGGCGTCGTACGACCCGAGTGAGTCGTCTCAGATAGTAGGAAGTCCGAGTAATTGTGCAGACAGACGTGGCGGGCTCCCTTAACTTTGTAGGAGCCGAACGTCCCGCTCGATCGAGCGAAGGGCGGCCGCGAGACCGTGCCCGTGCAGGCAACCCCTGCGGCACCGCGCTCCCCGCCCCTTCCGGCCTCATGCAATCCCCTTTCTCCGCACCCCGTGTGCTGTGCCGAAGGAGTCGATTCCCATGGCCGAGACCACCGCCCGCCGCCGAGTCCGCCACCTCTCCCGTACCAGCGACTCCGACCGCAAGAACGCCGCGGCCGCCCTCCAGCGCGCCCTCGACCGCCGGGACAACGGCGGCGCCACCGGCCACTGAGCGGCCCGGGACACCAGTGGCGTCCGCATGGCGGACGCCGCATGTCATCCCGTGGGACGAGCGATAGGGTTCCGTCATGTCTCGCAGCCTCAATCTCGCAGTGATTCCCGGTGACGGCATCGGCCAGGAGGTCGTGGCCGAAGGCCTGAAGGTCCTCTCCGCCGTCCTTCCGCAGGATGTGAAGCTGGAGACCAAGGAGTTCGACTTCGGCGCCCGGCGGTACCACGCCACCGGTGAGACCCTCACCGACGCCGACCTCGACGCCCTCAAGGGCCACGACGCCATCCTGCTCGGCGCGATCGGCGACCCGTCGGTGCCGTCCGGCGTGCTGGAGCGTGGCTTCCTGCTCAAGCTCCGCTTCGCCTTCGACCACCACGTCAACCTGCGTCCGAGCAAGCTCCTGCCCGGCGTCGCCACCCCGCTCGCCGGCCAGCCCGAGATCGACTTCGTCGTCGTCCGCGAGGGCACCGAGGGCCCCTACACGGGCAACGGCGGCACCATCCGCAAGGGCACCGAGCACGAGGTCGCCACCGAGGTCTCCGTCAACACGGCCTACGGCGTCGAGCGCGTCGTCCGCGACGCCTTCGCCCGCGCCCAGGCCCGCCCCCGCAAGAAGCTCACGCTGGTCCACAAGAACAACGTGCTGACGTTCGCGGGCCACCTGTGGACCAACGTCTTCAACAAGGTCGCGGCGGAGTACCCCGAGGTCACCACCGACTACATCCACGTCGACGCCGCGACCATCTACCTGGTCACCGACCCGGCCCGCTTCGACGTGATCGTCACCGACAACCTCTTCGGCGACATCATCACCGACCTCGCCGCCGCCGTCTCCGGCGGCATCGGCGTCGCCGCCAGCGGGAACATCAACCCGTCCGGCGCCTTCCCCTCGATGTTCGAGCCGGTGCACGGCTCCGCGCCCGACATCGCCGGCCAGGGCAAGGCCGACCCCACCGCCACGGTCCTGTCCGTCGCCCTGCTGCTGCGCCACCTCGGGTACGAGGCCGAGGCGGACCGCATCGAGGAGGCGGTCTCGGCCGACCTCGGCGAACGCGGCGGCCGGCCCGCCCGCTCCACCTCGGAGATCGGCGACGCGCTCGCCGCACGAGTAGCCGGCTGACACCCGCCGCGCCACTCGATCGAATCCGTTTCGAAGCCGCCGGGTCCAAAAACAAGGCACCCGGCGGCTTTCTCCTGCGTCCGCCAGGTGCGACCATCGAATCCTGGGCCGCATTCACCCCGTTTCACCCACCGTGGGCCGCGCGCGATAATCGAACGCGAAGCCGCGACTTGAGGGAATGCTCGGACGTCCTAGCACCGGCCACCGGCCGTACGGGCGTGACCGCGGCCCGTCACAACCCATACCGGTGAAGGACAGCCACCCATGACGACGCCCACGATCGAGCTCAAGCCCTCCGCCAACCCGCTCTCGGACTCCGAGCGCTCGGCGATTCTGGCCAACCCCGGGTTCGGCCGCCACTTCACCGACCACATGGTGACGATCAAGTGGACCGAGGGCCGCGGCTGGCACGACGGCCAGCTCGTGCCGTACGCCCCGCTCTCCCTCGACCCGGCCACCATGGTCCTGCACTACGCGCAGGAGATCTTCGAGGGCCTGAAGGCTTACCGGCGCCCCGACGGTTCCGTCGCCACCTTCCGTCCGGAGAAGAACGGCGCCCGCTTCCAGGCCTCCTCGCGCCGCCTTGGCATGCCCGAGCTTCCGGTCGACACCTTCATCGAGGCCTGCGACGCGCTGGTCAAGCAGGACGAGAAGTGGGTCCCGGCGCACGGCGGCGAGGAGTCCCTCTACCTGCGCCCCTTCATGATCGCCACGGAGGTCGGCCTGGGCGTCAAGCCGGCCAACGAGTACCTCTTCCTCGTCATCGCCTCCCCGGCCGGCGCCTACTTCCCGGGCGGCGTCAAGCCGGTCTCCATCTGGGTCTCCGAGGACCGGGTCCGCGCCGTCCCCGGCGGCATGGGCGACGCCAAGACCGGCGGCAACTACGCGGCGTCGCTGCTCGCGCAGGCCGAAGCGGCGGCCAAGGGCTGCGACCAGGTCTGCTACCTCGACGCCATCGAGCGCAAGTGGGTCGAGGAACTGGGCGGCATGAACCTGTACTTCGTGTACGGCAACAAGATCATCACGCCGTCGCTCACCGGCTCCATCCTGGAGGGCGTCACCCGCGACTCCCTCCTCACCGTCGCCCGTGACCTCGGCTACGAGGCTCAGGAGGGCCGCGTCTCGGTCGACCAGTGGCAGCGCGACTCGGAGAACGGCACCCTCACCGAGGTCTTCGCCTGCGGCACCGCGGCCGTGATCACGCCCGTCGGCACGGTCAAGCGGACCGGCGCTCAGTGGCAGCAGAGCGGGGGCGAGACGGGTGAGGTGACGCAGCGACTGCGGGACGCGCTGCTGGACATCCAGCGGGGCACCGCGGAGGACACGCACGGGTGGATGCACACGCTGGCGTGATCCGCCCCGGGTGGGGGCGGGACGCCGTGCCGGGGACTCCGCCCCCGGGCCCGGCCTAGGCCCGCCCACCACCCGACTCGGTCGGACAAGAAGCGAGCAACCCCTCCTCGGGCGCCGGCGCCACCGCGCCCCCCGGTGTGCACAGCACGTACACCACCCCGCCCACCAGCCCCGACAGCAGGAAGCTGCAGTCCACCCCGCCGGTGAGGGACAGCAGCGGGCCCTCGTACGACGGCAGGGAGACCGCCAGTACGCCGACCACCGCGCCCACCGCCCAGGCGGCCGTCGCGGGGACGTTCCAGCCGGACCGGTACCAGTAGATCCCGCCCCGCGCCCGGCGGTTGAAGACCTGGAGGGCGTCCGCGTCGTAGACCCCGCGGCAGCGGACCGAACCGATCATCGTGATGACCGCCCACGGGGTGCCGATCGCCGTCAGCAGCAGCACGAAGGACGTCATCGCCGACTGCGCCTCCCAGGCGTAGTGCCCCGCGAAGACGCAGGCCGTGGCGACGACGGCGACGGCGCAGGTGGCGCGGGCCCGGGAGGCGCGCGGCAGGATCGCGTCCAGGTCCAGGCCCATCGAGTACAGCATCAGCCCCGCGTTGCCGACCGAGCCGGCCGAGGCGGCCAGCAGCAGCGGCACCAGGTACCAGGTGGGCGCGGCGTCGACCAGCGGGCCCGCGTAGTCCAGGGCGGCGTGGGCGGCGTACGCGGTGAAGGTGCCGAAGAGCTGGGGGACCAGCAGACCCAGCATCAGCCCCAGCCAGGTCGCGTGCAGCACCCGGCGGGAGGAGAAGCGTACCGGGGAGATGTAGCGGGTGTAGTCGCCGAGCAGCGTGATGAAGGCGATCGGCCCGGACAGCCCGGCGGCCACGGCGGCCAGCAGCCACGTCGGCCAGAACCCGCCCAGCAGATACCCGCCCGCCTCCGGCAGCGCGGCGGTGGTGAAGTCGGGGGCGTAGGCGATCACGCCGAGCACCAGCAGGGCCGTCATGCCGTAGGCCAGCACCCGGGACATGGCGAGCAGCACCCGGTAGCCGTAGACCGCGCCCGCGACGGTCGCGGCGGCGAGCAGGCCGTAGACGACGGCGTACATCGCGCCGCCCTGGGGCAGGCCGAACAGCCGGCCGAGCACGCCCGCCATCACGTCTCCGCCGATCCACACGGTCAGCGCGGTGTAGCCGAGGGCCAGGAGCAGCCCGACCACCGAGCCGACCAGGCGCCCGCGCACACCGAACTGGGCGCCGGAGGACGTGGACAGGTTGGTGCCGGTGCGCAGGGAGATCAGGGCCAGTGGGGCCGTGAAGACCGTGCCGACGGCCGTCCCCGCGACCACCGAACTCACCGACGCCCACCAGCCGAGGCCGAAGGACGGCGGCAGCCAGCCGAAGACGATCACGCCCAGGCAGAGGTTGGACCCCAGCAGGATCGAGACCAGGTCCCGGGGACCGCTGGTGCGTTCGGCTTCCGGGATGGTGTCGACTCCGCGCTGTTCTATCGGCATGGCTGGTCTCCTTCGACGGCCGTCCGAGGTGTTCCTGAGGGTTAGAGCGACGTTCAATGTGACGTGTGCCCCGGGTGCTCGTCAACGGTTCCGTTGCGTGAATCCCGTGTTTAGAGTGATGTTTACATTTAGAGTGTTGCTCTAAAATTGGGAAGGCAAGGAGGTGCCGCGTCGTGAGACTGACCCCCACGGAACGTGACCGGCTGCTGCTCTTCGGGGCGGCCGGGCTGGCCCGTGCCCGCCGGGCCCGCGGGCTCAGGCTGAACGTGCCGGAGGCCACCGCGCTGATCGCGGACACCGTGTGCGAGGCCGCCCGCGACGGAGCACGGCTCGCCGAGGCCATCGAGCGCGCCCGGTCCGTACTCGGCCCGGACGACGTCCTGCCCGGCGTCGCCGACGTGGTCACCGAGGTGCACGTGGAGGCCGTCTTCGACGACGGCTCCCGCCTCGCGGTCGTCACCGACCCCGTCGGGGGCGGCAGACTCGGGGCCGACGCCCCCGGTGCCCTGCTGCCGGGACCCGAACACGCCGAACCCGAGGCGGCGGTGCGTCTCCCGGTCACCAACACCGCGACCGTGCCCGTCTCCGTGACCTCCCACTTCCACTTCTTCGAGGCCAACCCGCGGCTCGACTTCGACCGCGAACGGGCCTACGGCATGCGCCTCGCCGTCCCCGCCGGGTCCTCCGTCCGCTTCGGCCCCGGCGAAAGCGCCGAGGTGGGACTCGTGCCGATCGGCGGCGCCCGCGTCGCCATCGGGTTCGCGGGGCTGGTGGACGGCCCGCTGGACGCGCCGGGCGCCAAGCAGGAGGCGCTGCGCCGGGCCGCCGTCTGCGGCTACCTGGGAGCCGCCGCAGAGGGATACCCGGGAGCGACCGGAGAGGAGGGACGGCGATGAGCCGCCCCGGAGGACACCCCGCCGAGGCCCCCCGCCTCACCGCGGACGAGTACGCCGCCACCCACGGCCCCCGGGCCGGCGACCGGCTCCGTCTCGGCGACTCGGGGCTGGTGATCCGCGTCGAGTCCGACGGGCAGCGCCACGGCGACGAGTTCCTCGCCGGCTTCGGCAAGACCGCCCGCGACGGACTGCACCTGAAGGCCGCCGCCGTCCGCGAGACCTGCGACGTCGTGATCAGCAACGTGGTCGTGATCGACGCCGTGCTGGGCATCCGGAAGGTGTCCATCGGGATCCGCGAAGGGCGCATCCACGCCATCGGCCGGGCGGGCAACCCCGACACCCTCGACGGTGTCGACGTGGTCGTCGGCACGGGCACCTCGATCGTGTCCGGCGAGGGGCTCATCGCCACCGCCGGGGCCGTGGACACCCACGTCCACCTGCTCTCCCCGCGCATCATGGAGGCCTCGCTCGCCTCCGGCGTGACCACGATCATCGGGCAGGAGTTCGGCCCCGTCTGGGGCGTCGGCGTCAACTCGCCCTGGGCACTGAAACACGCCTTCGGTGCCTTCGACGCCTGGCCGGTCAACATCGGCTTCCTGGGCCGGGGTTCCTCGTCCCACGAGGCGCCGCTGATCGAGGCGCTGGCCGAGGGCGGGGCGTCCGGCTTCAAGGTGCACGAGGACATGGGCGCCCACACCCGCGCCCTCGACACCGCGCTGCGCGTCGCCGAGGAGTACGACGTCCAGGTCGCCCTGCACAGCGACGGGTTGAACGAGTGCCTGTCCGTCGAGGACACCCTCCGGGTCCTGGAGGGCCGCACCATTCACGCCTTCCACATCGAGGGCTGCGGCGGGGGACACGTCCCCAACGTGCTGAAGATGGCCGGCGTCCCGAACGTCATCGGCTCCTCCACCAACCCCACCCTGCCCTTCGGCCGGGACGCGGTCGCCGAGCACTACGGCATGATCGTCTCCGTCCACGACCTCAAGACCGACCTGCCGGGCGACGCCGCCATGGCCCGTGACCGCATCCGCGCCGGGACCATGGGCGCCGAGGACGTGCTGCACGACCTGGGCGCCATCGGCATCACCTCCTCCGACGCGCAGGGCATGGGCCGGGCCGGCGAGACCGTGCGCCGCACCTTCGCCATGGCCGGGAAGATGAAGGCCCAGTTCGGCGCCCCGGACGCGGACCACGACAACGAACGCGTCCTGCGCTACATGGCCAAGCTGACCATCAACCCCGCCATCGCCCACGGCCTCGCCCACGAGATCGGCTCCCTCGAGGCCGGCAAGCTCGCCGACATCGTGCTGTGGCGCCCGGACCACTTCGGCGCCAAGCCGCAGCTCGTCCTCAAGTCGGGCTTCCCGGCGTACGGCGTGGTCGGCGACCCCAACGCGGCCACCGACACCTGCGAACCCCTCGTCCTCGGGCCCCAGTTCGGCGCGCACGGCGCCACGCCCGCCGAGATATCGGTGGCCTTCGTCGCGCAGGCCGCCCTCGACCGGGGACACGACACCATGCCGACCCGCCGCCGTCGGGTCGCCGTGCGCGGCACCCGCGGCATCGGCCCGGCCGACCTGCGGCTGAACTCCCGTACCGGCGCGGTCGACGTCGACCGGCGCACCGGCCTGGTCACCCTCGACGGCGACCCGCTGCACTGCGAACCCGCCGACTCGGTCTCCCTCAACCGCCTCTACTTCCTCTGAGGCTCCTCCCCCTGACGTTCCTCCGACCCCCTGGGACACCTCCATGACCTTCCGCATGCCGCCCGAGTGGGCCCCGCACGAACGCACCTGGATGGCCTGGCCCGGCCCCAACCCGACGTTCACGAACGACGAGGAACTGGCCGAGGCCCGGGCGGCCTGGGCGGCCGTGGCCCGTGCGGTGCGCCGCTTCGAGCCGGTGACGATGGTGCATGGACCCGGCCAGGGCGCCACCGCGCGCGAGCTGCTGGGCCCGGACGTCGACCTGGTGGAGCGCGAGCTGGACGACGCCTGGATGCGGGACATCGGCCCGACCTTCGTGACGGACGGGCAGGGCGGGCTGGCCGCCGTGGACTGGGTGTTCAACGGCTGGGGCGCCCAGGAGTGGGCCCGCTGGGAGCACGACTCCAAGATCGCCCGCCATGTCGCGGACCTGGCTGGCACGCCCGCGTTCAGCAGCCCGCTCGTCAACGAGGGCGGCGCGATCCACGTCGACGGCCAGGGCACGGTCCTGCTGACCGACACCGTCCAGCTCGGCCCCGGCCGCAACCCCGGCTGGACCCGCGAGCAGGTCGAGGCGGAGATCCACGCCAGGCTCGGCACCACCAAGGCGATCTGGCTTCCGCACGGCCTGACCGGCGACTACGGCAGGTACGGCACCCAGGGCCACGTCGACATCGTCGCGGCCTTCGCCCGGCCCGGCACCGTCGTCGTGCACAGCCAGCGCGACCCGCGCCACCCCGACCACGCCCGCTCGCGGACGTACCTGGAGATCCTGCGCGGCCAGACCGACGCCAGGGGACGGCGCCTCGAGGTCGTCGAGGTGCCCGCCCCGACCGTCCTGAAGGACGAGAACGGCGACTGGGTCGACTACTCGTACATCAACCACTACCTGTGCAACGGCGGCGTCGTCCTGTGCTCCTTCGGCGACCCGAACGACGAACTCGCGGCGGGCGTCTTCCGCCGGCTGTTCCCCGAGCGGACGGTGACCCTGGTGGACGCGCGTACGATCTTCGCGGGTGGCGGAGGCATCCACTGCATCACGCAGCAAGAACCCAAGCGCGCAGGTCAGTGAGCTGACCTGCGGTTTCTTCCCGACGTAATTAGCTTGAGTTAGCCTGAGTTAGGTCTACTCGGCTCTAGCTCGTAAGATCTTTCTCCCATCCTTCTCCCATGGGAGAAGCGTCAGCGGCCCCCGGCGATACGCCAGGGGCCGCTTCTGTAAGACCAGGGTGGGGCGACCACCCGGGGAGGCGGAAAGTCCCCACCCTGGCCGCTATGTCCAACGCGCGAATCGTGCACATGTCACGGGGCGTTGGTGAACTCACGCTGCGCCTCGCGTCGACGGCCTCGGGAGTGGACTGGCCGCCCGCCGACGAGGGGGTACTCACGGCGGGCGGCCGCCTCACCGGAGCGGTCGGCCGCACCGGGGCCGGAGGGGCGCGCTCAGGCGCCGGCTAACACGATCTCGAACGTGCGTACGAATTGCATCCGGCCATTCGAGCACGAACTGATAGCTGTCCGCTACATCTCTCGAGCAACGGCTCGGCCAGTCCAGGCGCTACCTGCTGAAGTACCCAGGCGGCGCAAGATTTACCACAGATGGTAAAGACTTCCAATCAAGATCATCCGAACGTGGCAGCGTGCCACTCGACCCCATGCCCGCCTGGGTACGCCCCCGACGCGCGGAGCTCGGGGACCAACTCCGCAACTACCGCCGAGCCGCCGGCCTCTCTCAGATCCAGCTCGGCGAACGCATCGGCCGCGACCACAAGACCATCCACCGCTGGGAGACGGCGATCACCGATCCCACTCTCACCGACCTCATCCTCATCGCGGACGCCATCGGAGTCCCGCTCGGCGAGCTCGTCTACTGACGGGCCGGAGCCGAGAGCGGCCCGCCTCCGACGGGGTGGCAGAAGCGGGCCGCGGTCTCCTCGGCGCTACGCGACTCGCTGTCCGCGCAGCGCCTCGAGGGTCTGCCGGTACAGGGGACCGGAGTAGTGCGCCGCGTCCTCATGGGTGGCGGCGGACGTCTCGATCAGGCTGTGCGCGACGGCCTTCAGCTCGGCCGACCAGAGCAGCACGTGCTCGCGTGCGTCCTTCCCGCAGGCCTGCGGCTCACCCGGCAGACACAGCGGCAGCGGCTGCGGAGCGAGCTTGTTCACCGCGTGGCGTACGTACCCCGCGATGCGTGCCCACTCTTCCTCGGTGCGCTCCATGATCGTCGCCCCTTTCGGTCAGTCTCCGGACGGGCTGCCGATCGTAGCGGCCGGGGCGTCGGCTATTCGCGGGTCGCAGTGCCCCACGGATGGCACGCACGGACTGCACGGTCCGCACATGGGGAGGAACTGCGGCGGCGTACACGACTGCGCCGGCATGTTCCCGTGGGCGGCCTCGATCTCCGAGCGAGCTCGGCGCGTGGCCGGCCCGGCCCAGATGTCCGCGAGTGGCGTCGCCTTGACGTTGCCCAAGCTGATGAACCGGCCCAGTACGCACGGCCAGACGTCGCCGTCCGGACCGACCGCGACCTTCCCGTCGGCGCAGTGCCCGCACAGATCAGCCATCGTCGGCGCCGCTCCCCGGCTGGCCCGCCCGAACGCCCGTGTCCGGTCGGCCCCGACGACGGTGAGGCCCAGCTCCTTGAGGTCCTGCTGCGCCTGGACGGCGCGCTGCTGCGGGCGTACCTGGATGACGCCGCCGCGGAGGGTGAGGCCCAGCTCCTGCGCGCGCATGATGTTGGCGCGGGTGCGGGCGTGGGATCCCTTGCGGTCGGTCACGGCGTCGTGGTCGGCGGCGGTGTCGGAGTAGTACGACGTGGCCAGCCGGACGTCGTACTCCTTGAACACCTGCCACTGGGTCTCGCTCACCGCCGTGAGGTTGGAGAACACCTCCACCGTGAGGCCGACCTCCCGAGCGTGGATGATCAGGTGCACGATGCGCGGGTACAGCAGCGGCTCGCCGCCGATGAACTGCACGTCGCGGGCGCCCATGGCCGCGAGCTGGGTGATCGTGCCCGCCCAGTCGGAGACGGTCATGGTGCCGTGCGTGCCGCGCGGCGAGGAGTCCGCGTAGCAGTGGGTGCATTCGAGGTTGCAGCGCCCGGTGACCTCGAGCCACGCGAAGCGTAAGGGTGCCGTCATCTCGTTTGCCTTCCTGCTCTGTGGGTGGGGGACGACCGCCCGGGCGGTGGCGGACGGGGTGGCGCGGCGGGAGGGACCGCAGCCTGATGTGGGTGGGCAGGCGTACACGTCGACGCTGAGATCGTGGGCGCCGGAGTGTCCCTCGGCGCGGCCGGCGGATACGCCGCCCCGCAGTGCGAGGGAGGCGCCGCAGTGCACGCAGGCCCAGCCGGAGTACACGGCACGGCTGAGGCTCGCGGCATCGGGCAGGGTGCCGCTCACTGGTTCGGGTACGGGGTCAGGCTGTAGATGCGGATGCAGTGGATGCAGGCGTAGTGGATCTTGCCGCCGCTGCCTGCCTCGCTGAGCTGGATTCGCTGCACGTTCTCGGCGATGCGCTGGTGCCACGAGCAGTAGCCGTCAGTCGTGGAGGTGGGCGGAGTGCTCGCGGTCCGCGTAGTCTCGGCCATGTCGATGCTCCCGTTAGCGTCGGCCACACCCCGGGAGGCCACCACCTCGCCGGGGCTCTGTCGTCTCAGCCGACGCTAGGGATGTGATGTGCAGCACTGCCAGCGATGTGCAGATCTGTGCACGCATTCACGCATCCGGGGCTGATGGCGCGAAGGCGCCCTTGACCGCCGCGCCCAGGCAGGTGACCGTGGCGCACAGTCCTGCACACCGCGAGCGCTGGAGGCGACCATGTCGTTAACGTTCATCGGCATCGACCCGAACACCGGGGACGAGGAGAGTCCCACAGTCTGGGTCGACGAGAGGCGGCAGGAGCTCGTGCTGCAGGGGTGGCTGCCCGATGAGGAGACCATGGCCGAGTGCGCCGCGTTCACGGTGCCCGGTCACGCCGTCGGCATCCCGGACAACGAGGGTGTCGTCCGTATCCCGGCCAGGATGGTGACGATGATCAGGGAGGCGTGCGATGCGCTCGAACGTGCCGCCCGCGTTCGCTGACCTCCTGGCCGGCACCGCCCGCACCGCCGTCCACCTGGAGATGCGCGACAGCTACGCGGTCGACTACGAGGCCGGGCCCTTCGCGGACTGGCGCCGCGGGTTCCGCCACGACCAGGACGACCGGGCCTCCTGGTGGCGGCCCTGGCTCGACCTGGTCCAGGAGACGGTGGCCCGCGGCGTCACCATCCGCCGGGCGCGCATCGTCTCGGAGCCGGTCACCGAGTACACCCGGTACCTGTACGACACGACCTTCACGAACGTCGCCGCGGGTGAGCTGGTGCGCTGGCTGCCCCGCCGCCAGGCCTCGACCCTAGCCCTGCCCGGCAACGACTTCTGGCTGTTCGACGACCAGCTCGTGCGGTGGAACCACTTCGACGGCAACGGGCGCAGCCTCGGCCCGGAAGTCACGGACGACCCGGCCGCCGCCAAGCTGTGCGCCACCGCGTTCGAGGAGGCCTGGGCCCGGGCCACACCACACGACCAGTACACGATCACCTGACAGCACGCACCGGACAGGCCAGCCCATGCCCATCTCCCCCTCGTCCTCGGCGCAGGCCGCCCGCGAAGTCGTGGCCGCGCGGCTGCGGGACATGCGCCGGACCGCAGGGCTGACGATCACTGGGCTGGCCGACCTGTGCGGCTGGCACCACGCCAAGACCTCGAGGATCGAGAACGCCCGCACCGCCCCCACCGCCACGGACATCCGCCTGTGGTGCCGCGCGTGCGACGCCCTGGACCAGGTCGACGACCTGATCTCCCAGTCCCTGCACGCCGAGTCCATGTACACCGAGTGGCGCACCCAGGTACGCGAAGGCCTCGCCGCCCTGCAGGGACGCGAGCCCCGCCTGTTCCAGGACACCCGGCACTTCCGGGTCTACTCCGGATCACTCGTCCCTGGACTCCTGCAGACCGAGGGCTACGCCGCCGGCATCCTCGGCATCAGCGCCCGCTTCCGGGACGTCCCCGTCGACGACAGCGCCGCAGCCGCCCGGGCCAGAGTCGACCGCTCGCAGATCATCCACCAGCCGGGGCGAACCTTCGTCTTCGCCGTCGAGGAGGCAGCCCTCCGCTACCAGGTGTGCGACGCGGACGCGATGGCCGCACAGCTCGGCCACCTCCTGACCGCCGGCGCCCTGCCGCAGGTCTCCCTCGGCGTCATCCCCATGGCCACCACCGAGCGACGGCAGTGGCCGCGCGAGACCTTCCACATGTACGACGACCGGCTCGTCTCCGTCGAGCTGGTCTCCGCCCGCGTGCGGATCACCCAGCCCACCGAGATCAGCCTCTACGCCCGCGCGTTCGAGGAGCTGCGCGGCATGGCCGTGTACGGCGCCGACGCCCGCGCCCTGGTCCTCCGCGCCATCGAAGCCCTGCACTGACACGACGACGCGGCCCCCTCCCCGTACGGGGAGGGGGCCGTGAGGGTCACGGGTACTGGCGGCGGTTCGGATCCAGCGCCAGGGGGAGCGGGCTCGCTGGTGGTGCGTCCGGCTCCTGGTCCTCCTCGTCGCTGTCGCCGGGGGCGGTGTCGCGCATACAGACGAGGGCGTTCTCGTCCCACTCGGGTGCCTGCGCGCTGTACCCCGTCGGGCACGACGGCCCGGCCGGACCGCGCTCTCCGGCGGGGCCCTCCGGTCCGGCCGGGCCGGGCTCGCCCTGCGGCCCCGCCGGTCCGGCCGGCCCGGCAGGACCGGCCACCCCCGCCGGGCCCGGCGATCCCTCGGCGCCAGGCTCGCCGTCCAGACCGGCCGCCCCTGCCTCACCGGTTGCACCGTCCTGCCCGTCGTCTCCGTCGGCGCCGGCCTTGCCCGGGGTGCCTGGTCGGCCGGGCGGACCGGACGGGCCCGCCTTTCCGGGCGGCCCGGTCACCGACGCTCCCGGCTCCCCCTGCTCACCGCGCGGCCCGGCCACCGGCGTACCGCCGAGGTCCTCCACCTGCTGGGCCAGCGCATCCCGCTCGCCTTGTGCCGACCGCAGATCGTGCGTGAGGGCCACGACCTGCACCGCCAGCCACGCCAGGAAGGCGGCGGACAGCAGGCCGGTGACGGCGATCAGCCACTCGGCCCGCGGCACCGGCCACCGCCGGCGTCTCTTCGTCCTGGTGCTCACCCTGCCACCACCGCCCACACCGCGATCGCCGCCGACAGCAGAGCCATCAGCACCGGGATGACCGCCTGGTAAAGGCGCCGCTGCCGCTCGGCCTCGCGCCGGTCCCGCTCCGCCAGCTGGTACTGCTCGAACGCGTCCTCGAGGGAGTCCCGATCCGATCGCACCTGCTGCACGTCCGCCTGCAGCTGTGCCAGGCGCTGCTCGAAGTACGTGTTCTGGATCGTGTACACGTCCAAGGACACGACCTTGTCGAGTCGCGAATGCAGCTCCCCGAGGCGGGCCTCGAGCAACGCCTGCAGCGCGCCGATCTGCCGCCCTAGTTCGCCGTTGGACGGCTCGTCGGCCATTGATCCCCCAGGGGTCAGACGCTGGTACGCGGGCTGTGCTTGGTCACCCAGCCGGACACGAACGTGATGGCCGCCGGGACCAGGGCGAGGACGAACGGAGCCAGAGCCGGGGGCATCCAGCTCACCAGCTCGGCATGGTCCTGCACCGCCTCGAGCCCGGCGAGCAGCGCGGTGCTGCCGACGTACGTGCCGGCGGTCGCGGCGGTGACCTTCTTCTCTACGGGTGCAGCCATGGTCAGGACTCCTTCTTGAGTGCGACGACCTCGGCACGCAGTGCGGCGACGTCCTTGCGGAGATCTGCGAGTGCTCCAGGCAGGCCAGCCACCGCGTTGTAGATCGAGCGGATGTAGCTGGACGCCGTCCAGCGCGGGTTCTTCTTCACGTCCGGGGCGAACTTCGGAGCCGGCAGCATGTCCTCGTCCCACGCGGCCTCGGCGATCTGCCGTTTGCTGTATCCCGCCATCGGGTCCTCCTGCTCTGTGCTGTTGGGGGTCTTGCCGTGGAGGCGGTCGGCGACCCGGGAGCGCATCGACGCCATGGTGAAGCCACGCGGGTCGACCTTGCCGGGCTGCCACTCGAGGTGGCCAATCACCGACCGCTCGTCCCAGCCGTGGTGCCGGCACACCGCGGCGGCCGCACGCTCGATCGCCTCGAGCTGGACCTCCGGCCAGGGGTCCTTGCCGTCGCCGAGGTTCTCGCACTCGAAGCCGTAGAAGTGGCGGTTGCCGTCGGTGTTGGCCTCGTTGTCCCGGGGCAGCGGCTTCTCCGCGACGACGGCACGCAGGACGTCGTCGTCGCCCAGGCCGGCGTGGTTGGCCCGGCCGTAGCCAACCAGGTGAACCTTGCCGTCCTTGGTGATGACGCCGTGACACAGGGGCCCGGGCAGATTGGCGTGGCCCCTGCGGCAGAGCTCCACCGTGTGGGCGCTGCCCCGGGTCACGGTGTGGTGGATCATCACCCCGTTGACCGGACCCCACGGCCCCTTGTGGTTGCGGTTGTGGTCCCGCCAGTCACCGACCTCGACGACGTCGAGGCCCTCGTCACGCAGCGCCTGCAGGAAGCTGTCGGCGCTCATCGGGGAGGCCATCAGCTGGTGGCCGATCCGGCGCGGGCGATCGCGGCGTTCGCCCAGAACATGACCTCTTCGAGCTTGGTGATGGCGAGGCTCTTCTCGCGTCCTTCGGGGAGCCGTTCGTTCAGCTCGTCGGCCAGACGCCGGCAGTGCTGCCGGACGCTGGTGTGCTCGTCGCGTTTCTCCTGCGTGGTGGCCGCGTGGAATGCGAACCGGTGCTCGATGTCAGCGGGTTGCACGGGTACCTCCTGGGGATGGAGAACGCCCCGGCCTGGTGGCGCGGGGCGTGGGGTTGATGCGGTGGGTGCGGTCAGAAGAGTGCGAAGAAGGCGGCCTTCTTGGTGCCACCGGCGGGCGGGGTGACGGGCACGGTGTTGAGGTTGTCGAACTCCGCGTAGTCGACGGTGCCGTTGTTGCGGCGGGTCTCCAGCCGCAGCTCGACGGTGGTCGACGCGGCCGCCCAGGCCGGGGTGGCCAGCGTCCGTCTGGTCGTCCACGTCGACCCGTCCGGGCTCGTCGACCAGGTGAGGGTGCCGCCCGCCTCGCTGATCCGCACGTAGGCGTGAGCGACCGGATCGTAGGTGACCTCCACCGCCGCCCCGTCGAAGTAGTCCACGTTCGACTGGAGCCTCAGCTTGCCGGTGAAGCGGTCGATCTTCGCGCCGATCTCCGTGCCCTCCACGGAGTGCAGCAGTGAGATCTGTGCGTACGCCGTGGTGGTGGCACCGCCGAGGGCTGGCGGGTAGATCCTCACGAAGGCTGAGGACCCGGCCAGCGTGTACGCGGCGCCGCTCACGTAGGCCCCGTAGTTCGGGTCGCACTGCACCCGGGCCCGCCCGCCGACCTCTGAGTAGACGCCGTAGTTGCCGGGCCAGCGGGTGCCGTCCACCGTGTTGTCGTCGAAGTCGTCGACCAGCGTCGCGAGGGCCGGCATCAGTACCCCTTGGCGTAGGCGATGACCCGCCACACGTTGGCGGCCGCGCTGTAGATCGCGCCGATGTAGTCCGTCTTCCCGGACACGGTGGCGGACAGCGCGGTGATGTCCGACCCGAACACGAACCCGCCGGCACCGGCTGCGAGCGACAGGGTGCGGGCGCCGCCGGAGGCGACGACCTCCCACATCACCTTCTGCCCGTCGACTGGATTCGTCGGCGCGGACAGGGTGCGGTTCCCGGCGATGGTGACCTTGAAGTGGGAGCCGCGGCTGGCGTCGGTGGCGATGGTCGCCCCGTCGGTGAGGGTGATCACCTGGGACGGGGCGTCGATGCCCGGCGGGTGCAGCACGGAGATGGTGCCGGAGCCGCCGCCGACGATCCCCCGGCGGATCGTCGTCCCTGCCGGGTTGGCCGTGCCGCTGACGGCTGCGGTGCCGTCTGCGTAGACCCGGGTCCGCTCCACGGAGTTGGGCTGGGACGGCAGCGAGGTGTTGCCGTCGGCGAAGAGGACGGTGTTGACGCTGGCGAACAGCAGCCCGCAGCTGAGGATCGCGTTGTTGTACGCGTTCGCACCGAAGGTGAACGCGGTCAGCCCGGCGATGCCGGTGCGCAGCTCGACGTAGCTGAGGTTGAACGAGTTGCCGCCGCCGCGCTGGATGTTGACGAGCTTGTCGAACTGCTCGAGGTTGATGTCTTCCCAGTGCGTGTGGTGGACGGGGCCGACGCCGCCGCCCAGTTCGATGCCGGTGCAGCCGGTGCCGTTGGCGATGGCCTCCACCATGTCGAACTTGATCTGGTTCATCACGCCGTCGGCGGTGGTGGACTCGATCTTGTAGGCGATGCCGTTGTTGCCGACCAGCTCGACGAAGACGCGCTCGATCGTCGAGTCACCAGGGTTGAAGTCAGCGTGCTCGCTGTAGAAGCGGATGCCGTTGCCGACCCCGCCGATCTCGATGTTCTCGAACACGCTGCGGAACGGACTGCCCATGTTGATCGCCCAGCCGGTGTGGCTTCCGTCCCACGGGCCCGTGATCTGCAGGTTCTTGAAGCTCGAGTTCCAGAACGACCGGTGGCCGGATGCCGGCCCGTTGGTGGTGGACGAGGTGATCCCGTCCGTGGCTCCGCCCACGGTGATCCCGAAGTTCTCGAAGATCACACGGACGACCTTGGTCAGGTGGATCGCCGCGGTGATCCCGGCACCGGCCACCAGCTGTGTGGCCCGGGCGCCCTGGCCGCGGACGATGATGCCGATCTCCACGTCGACGTCGTCGGTGCCCTCCACGGACAGCGGGGCGGTGAGGTTGTAGTCGCCGACGGTCAGCTGGATCTCGCCGCCGCCGGCGTCGCGTGCGTCGTCGAGGGCCTGCTGGATCTGGACCTGGTCGGCGATGCCGTCACACACGTACGTGGCAGCAGCCCGCACGTCGGCCGGCGCAGTCGCCGACGCGACGATCCGGGAGATCGACGTGTACCCGCCGCCCCCACCACCGCCGCCGGACCCCGTACCGCGGGCCTCGATCCACACCCGGGCCGACTCCCCGACCTGCGCCCACATCCCTGTAACCGAGTCGGGGCCGGAGAACTCGGGGATGAAACCGTTGGAGTCGGCGACGATCTCGGTGACCGGGGCGCCGGCCGCGTCCAGGAGATCGGTGTACTGGGTGCCGCCGTCGGCCGCATCCCAGAACGTGATCACCGCCCCGGGTGCGACACCCCACAGGCCGTCGACCGGCTGCACCACGTAGTCGGCCATGCCCGCACCGAAGAGAGAGCGCGCCATGTCACACCGTCCAGGAGGTCGTGGTGGAGACGATGAACTCGCCGACTTCCATCGTCGGGTGTTCGGTCAGCGCGATCTGCCCGGCCTTGGCGTCGCCTCGGTTGTAGATCGTGAGGCGGCCCGCGTCCGCACCGGAGATGTAGACGGTGGGGTACTGCCACCGGCTGTGCGGCTGGCAGCTCGCCGGGATGACCACCGGCAGCCGGCTCTCCTCCCCCGAGGGGAGCGTGGACTTGACCCGCTTGAACGCACCGAACCTGGCGACGGCGATGCCGTTGCGTACCTCGATCACGGACTCGCCCGACACCGACCAGGTCGGGGTGGCCAGAACCTGCAGGACGATCTCACCGCTGTCGTAGTAGATGACCCGCCAGGCGGCGCCGTCCCACATGATGACCCGGCCTGTGTCCGTCTCCACGCCGAACTCCCCGACCACAGGGTTGGGGTTGCGGGTGGAGGCGGTGCACGGCCGGATCCGCGTGCCGATGAACAGCTCCTCTCGCGTCACGCTGACGGCCGCAGCCCCGGCCAGCACGGTGACCCGCGCGACCGGCACCTCGTACACGCCGGTCTCGCCGAGCGTCTGCGACAGAGCCGGAGCGCCCGCGCCCGGGGTGCCCGCCTTGACGGCGGCGCGGACGGTCCAGGTGGCGCGGTCCAGGCGCAGCACGACCCGGTCGATGCGGGTGGCGCCGGAGGCGTTCGCCCCGATCGCGAGGTTGACCGTGGTGGACCCGGAGTACCAGGCCCTCCCTCTCACGTTGCCGTAGACGCCGGCGCGGACGTTGACGGACAGGCCTGCCCCAGCGGTGACGACGGCCGGGTCGGAGGGCCGGCCGTCGATACCGTCGTCGGAGAACCGGGCGGCCATCTGCTCGTACTCGGAATCCGTGACGGCCCGGGTGTTGTAGTCAGGGCTGGGCCAAGAGTTCTGGGCCACAGGCTCTACCTCGTTTCCAGTCGGCCCAGCCGGCGGCCGAGCGTGCGTATCAGCCGCACCACTTGCGGGTCGGTGGTGGCGTCCTGCGAGCCGATGACCGAGGCCACCTCTTCGCCCTCGTTCGCGCTGGCGTGGAGGGTGATGGCCCGGACGACGTCCGTCACCTGCAGGTTGTGGGGCAGGGCGACGGCGACGCGGTCGCCGAGGTCGTAGTCGACACCGGCGCGAAGGTCGGGGGTATCGACGGTGACGGTGGCCAGGGAGACCGGGGCCGCACCGTCCGCGATCTCGCTGGTGCCGGACGCTGTGAGCTCGCCCTTGCTGTCGTCGTCGGCGCCGCCGTCGACGTACTTCTCCACCCGCCACCAGGCGGCGGCCGCCGCGGTGTCGGCGACCTGGACGTAGGTGCGGATGCTGCTGCCCTCGGTCTCGCGTCCGGCAACCAGGGCGTGAGTGACCTCCGGGGCGGACCCGGAGTAGGAGATGCTGCGGAGGTTTCCGAGGCCGGTGGAGAACCGCGCGGTGGCGGTGAGGTCGGCCGGGGCGTAGCAGCCGAACACGATCTGCTGGCCGATCTGCTGGGTCCGGAACCCGATGCCGCCGCCTGCGCTGGCGGCGAGGCGGCACGGGTCCAGGACCGGTTCGAATCGGCTGCGGACCGACGTCGTCGTGCCGACCCCGGCGGCCGCGGCGAGGACCAGGTGCGGGATACGGCGGTCGGCGAGGGCGCCCGGCCCGGCGTTCTCGTTGACCAACGTCCTGATGATCGTCTCCGAGTTGATCGTGTCGAAGGACCGCCAGGTGTCGCCGAGCTGCAGGTCCCAGGTCTTCGCAGGCTCGGGCCAGACGATGTGTCCGGCGATCGTGGCCAGGTCGTCGGAGAAGGCCACGGTGACCTTACCGACGCCGAGTTCGCTGTCGACGGACCACACGTAGTCGGCCGGCTGCTCCATCGGTCCGGCCGTCCAGATGGCCCCGTCCCGGATCACGACCATGCGGTTGCCGGGCTGCAGCTGCGCCATGACCTCGGGGTAGGCGGGCAAGTCGACGGTGCCGGCGGCTGGCTCGCAGAACTTCTTCGTGACGTCCAGGTTCGACCAGTCGGCGAGCGGGTCGCCCTGGACCACGAGGTCCCTGTCGGTGATGAGCAGGGTGATGGCCAATGCCCACCCCCTATGCGGTCTCGTAGCGGGGGTTGTACGTCAGGTCGACGGCGCTGTCCGGGCCGCTGCCGGTGAGCACGAACGACACGTCGTTGTCGCCCGGGGCCAGGCCCCACAGCGAGGCTGTCGGCCAGTCGAGCGCGCCGATCCACTGGGCTCCCTCGAGGGAGCCGTCCTGGAACCTGACCTGCGGCGGCTGGGTCCGGATGACGACCTGCTCACCGGCCAACAGATTCCCGTGGCCGACCGCCGTGGCGTTCGGGTCCAGGGTGAAGGCCTCGGTGACGGTCTGCCCGGTGCGCAGCTGGCGGGTGACGGTGAAGGTGATCTCGCTGGCGGGGCCGGTGACCACCCAGGTCGGCCACACCGTCGTGTCGGACGGGTTGGTGATGGTGGTCTCGCCGAGGACCTGCGACGAGGACACCGTGGGATAGGGGTTCTGGAAGTCGGCGGGCTCGCCGGTCTCACGGTGGACGGTGACGGGGACGGGGTCGATCCAGTACGGGTCCTCGCACAGCAGCTGCAGCACCGCAGCATCGGCGTCCCGCCCCCAGCCCTGCTTGTCCTGCCCCTCGAACCCGTCGACGTAGACGACCTCGATCTGCCGGCGGGTGCCGTCCGGCCGGGCAATCTCCAGGACGCCCGGCCCCTCGTCCTCCCGCAGCGTCCGCGTGAACGCCGTCACCAGCTGGCGCCACCGCTCCACCATCTCGAGGTGGTCACCGCCCTGCACGAACAGCGGCCACACGATGGTCCGGGCCTGCGGCTGGGCGTGCCGTAGCCGGACTCCGCCGCGCGGCTGCGCGTCGGTGGTCAGCTCGTACTTCACGGCGCCGAGCCCGGACACGCCCTCGGCGAGGGTGAACCAGCCGGCGTCCCAGTCGGTGAGCGGCCACACCTTCCCGGTGGGGTCGGTGTACTGGGCGGTCGCTTGACCGATCTCCGGGAGCGGGACCGGAGTCCCGCCCGGAGGCCCGGTGTCCGGCGGCGTGACGACAGGCGTGGTGATGATCGGCATCTAGCGTGGCCTCCCCACCCTGGCCTTGGCCTCCTGGACACGCTGCACGCGCTCGAGGTCGGCCACCTTGAAGTCCGCGGTGCGCGCGTTGATGGTGATCGGCGCGGCGCCGGTCCCCGCCGCGGCCACCGCCAGGCCGACGTTGGCCGCACCCTCGAACGCCCGGAACTGGCTGGGCGTGAACACAGCCTCGGGGGTGGCGAGGCCGTTGAAGCCGAGGCCTCCCGGGGGCAGCCAGCCACCGTCGTCGTAGCCGCCGGCCCGGTCGTACGCCCTGGGCAGCGACCCGTACGCGGCCAGCGCGTACCGCATCGAGGAGTACACGTTGGCCAGCGGGTCCACCGAGACGCCGTACAGCTTGCGGCCTCGGTTGCGGTACTTCCCGGCATACGACCGGAACGTCGGCCCGATCACCTGCATCAGACCCACCGACGGATGGCCGGCGATCCAGTTGCTGTCCCACTTGTTGACGATGGTCGGGTTGCCACCGGACTCCTGCTGCATGCGGCGCAGCGTCCGGTTGGCGTGGCCGGAGGACTGGCCGACCTCCCGCAGCGCCTGCAGGACGACCGGCCGCCACTGCTCCACCCCGGCAGACGGGCTGTAGTTGACGTTGGGGGTGGCCTTCTTGTCGCCCTCCTTCCCGCCGTCCAGGAGCCGCTTGACCGCGCCCTTGGCGAAGTCCCGCATCAGCCCGACAAAGCCGATGTTCCCGCCGGGGATCTTGTCGATGAGCGGGTTGACGACCTTCTTCACGCCGGCCTTGATGGCCGAGCCGAAGCCGTCCGTGAGCCAGTCGGCGCCCTTCTTCACCTTGTCCCAGGCGTTGCCAAGGGCGTCGCCGATCCCGGAGAAGATGCCGCCGTCCTTGAAGGCCTGGTGGCCACCGCCGCCCATGGTGGTGGCCATGGCCTGCCGGACACCGGACACGCCGCGGCTGCGGGCGAGGCCGTTCCAGTAGGAGACGAAACCTGCGCCGACGGCCCGGGTGAACTCGGGCCGGAAGATGGACTCGCCGCCGGACATCTCGAGGACGCCGCCGGTGGGGGACACGAACTTATGCGGGTCCCGGCCCGGGGTGTAGCCCGGCAGCACACCGCCGGTGGCGAACTTCATCTCCGCCAGGTGCTTGCCACCGAACGCATCGGTCACCAAGTTCCAAACCTTGCGGATGCCCTTGTTGTAGACAGTGTCCACGATGAACTGGACGGGCTTCTTCGCGATGTCCCGGATCTTGTCCCAGGCCTTCTTGATGCCGCCGCGGGCCGAGTCGAACGCGTCGACCACCTTGTTCTTCAACGTGTTCGACCAGCCGGGCACGGTCTTCGTGAAGAAGTCCCGGATGGGGTACAAGATGTACGACTTGATCTGGGACCAGGTGTTGGAGAACCCGGCCTTCATCTGGTTCCAGGCACCGGTGACCTTGCTCTTCAGCGTCCCCGCCCAACCGGGGATGGTCTTGGTGAAGAAGTCGCGCAGCGGATACAGCACGTACGTCTTGATCGCGGACCAGGCTGTGTTCAGGGCCTTCTTGATCCCGTTCCAGACCGGGATGATGACCTTGTCCTTCAGCCAGGAGAAGACCGGGCCCAGCTTCGTGGTCACCCAGGAGACGAGGCTGGCGATTCCGGAGACGAGGCCGGACACCCAGCCGATCACCGTGGACAGCGCACCGACCAGCACGCCGACCAGGAACCCGGCGAACTGCAGCAGCGGCGGCAGCAACCAGCTGAGGACCTTCACGGCGAGCTCGACGACCAGGCCGACGAGCTGCACCAGCGGCGGCACCAGCGGCAGCAGAGCGATCGTCAGATCGATGCCGGCCTGCACCAGCTGCAGGATCGCGGGCAGCAGGTCCATGAGCATCCCGGCGCCCATCTGCAGGACCATCCCGACCAGCTGACCGAACAGCGGGATGATCGGGACAACGGCCTCGACGAGGATGACCAGCGCATCCGTGAGCGGCGGCAGCGCCTCGGCGAGCAGCCCGACGAACATGCCGAGGAGCTCGCCGAGGATCGGCGCCAGGTCGGCGATGATCGGTGCGAGCTGCGCGGCCAGTGACCCGACGAGCTCGGCGATCGGCTGGACCAGGGCGAGGACCGCCTCCGTGATCCCGACGAACGCGTCCGCCAGCGTCGGCAGTACGGGGATCAGCGCGTTGAGGACCTCGGTGACGAGCTGCACGCCGACCGGGATCAGCGGCATCAGCCCCTCCACCAGCTGACCGGCAGCCTCGGCGATGCCGACGAACGCCGGCAACATCTGCAGCAGGGCCCCGCCGAGCGTCTGCAGGGCGTCCCGGATCACAGGCAGCAGCGGCTGCAGCGCAGCGAACACCGCCTCCACGAGCTGCATGCCGGTGTCGATGAGCGGCTGCAGGACCGGCATCAGCTGCGAGACCGCCGTGGTGAGGACACCGGCGAGGAGCTCGGCGACCTGCCCGATCAGCTGGACCAGCGGCGCCAGCATCGGCTGCAGCGCCTGGAAGATCTGAGTGATCGCCTGCCCGATCACCTGCAGGACCGGGGTCAGAGCCGTCACGATCTGGGTCAGCGGTCCGATCAGCACGTTGACCAGGTCAGTGATCACCGTGACGATCGGCGTGAGCGCCGGAGCCAGAGCGGTGATGACGCCGGCGATCAGGTCGGCGATGGGCTGCAGGAGCGGCGTCACCGCCTGGACCAGCTGCACGATTGCCGCACCGACCGTGACCAGGACCGGGCCGAGCGCTGCGATGATCGGCTGCAGGGCGGAGCCGAGAGTGGTGACGAGCTGGACCAGGACGGGGCCCGCCACGTTCGCGATCATGGCGACCGGCCCGGCGATCGCTTCGAGCAAGGGCACGGCGGCCTGCACGACCGCCCCGATGATCGGGACGATCGCGGAGACGATCTGGCTGACCGACGTGAACAGGGCGCGCATGGACGCCTGCATCTCGTCGGTCGCCAGGACCTTGCGGAGCTCCCCGAACACAGCGGACAGTGCGCCGAGGATCTCGCCGCCGGCGTCCGAGGCGGCCTTGAAGACCTGGTTCAGGGTGCCGAGGACGTTGCCGAGCAGCGACCCGAACTGGGAGATGATCCCGAACGCCGAGCTGATGGCCTCCTCAAGGCCGCCCGACGCGAACGACTTGGCGATGCCGTCCGTGAAGCTGGTGAGGGCGCCGGCCATCTGCTGCGACAGCGCGTTGAACGCCGGCTGCGCCGCAACGGACAGCTGGCCCAGCATGGTGATGATCTGACCGGGTGCCTTCTCGAAGGCCTTCAGGTTGGCCGTGGCGCCGTCCAGGATCTGATCGAGCAGCCCGGTCTTGGCCATCTCGGTGATGGCGCCAGCGGCGTTCTTCGCCATCTGGTTCCACACGCCGGCGGTCTCGGTCAACCCGCGCTTGAGCACCGGGATCGTGGCCTGGCCGAGGGTGGTGATGGTGGTGTCCAGGCCCTCGAACAAACGGTTCTGGACGGCGAGCTTCATGTCCCGCCAGGCAGGAGCCAGCCCCTGCACCGCCTGCACGAACGACCTCGCGTTCGGGGCGAGCTTCGCCATGGCCTGGTCGAACTGGCTGGCCTGACCGGCGGCCGCCTGCTGGGCGTCCGCTACCGCTGCCGCGGCGTCCGCCACCGCCCGCTGCGCATCCGCGATCTGCTGCGCCCCGTCACGCCGCGCCTCGTCCACCCCACGCTGCGCGTCACCGAGGGCCCGCTGTGCGTCCGCGATGTCCTGCGCCGCGTCGACCTCCGTACGGCGCTGCTCCTCCTTGGCCCGGGCCAGGGCCCGCGTCCGGTCCTCCACCTCCCGCTGCGCATCCGCGATCCGCTCCTGCGCCTTCTGGACCTTGTCGCTGCCCTCGACGCCCTTGGCGTTCGCCGCCGCGGCGTCCTCGCCGAGCTGCTTCGTCTCGAGGCGCTGGTTCTCGACGGCCTGGGCGGCCTTGTCGTAGGCGAGCTGCAGGCGGGCGATGTCCTCCGGCCGGTTGCCCGGCTTGGCCTGCGCGGCACGGAGTCCCTTCTCCGCGTCAGCCATCGCCTGGACGGCCTCGCGCTCCTCCAACCTGCTGTTGGCGAGCTTGTTGTTGAGGTCCTCGATCTCCCGGGCCGCGTCCCGACGTGCCTCAGTGAGGCTCTCCTGGACCTCGCGTGCGTCCTGCTGCGACTCCGCCAGCTCCCGGACCGCGTCCTGCACCTTGCGCTTCGCGTCCTCCTGCTGCCGCGCGGCGTCGGCGACCGTGCGGGTGAGGTTCCGCTCGGCGTCCTCCACCTGCCGGAGCGCGTCCTGGATCCGCTCGGCGGCCTGGACCCGGGCATCGGCCAGCGCCCGCTGGGCGTTGGCCAGGCCTCGCTGTGCCGCCTCCACCGCACGGGTGGAAGAGGCGGCAGAGGAGGCCTGCCCGGCGGTGTCGGCGAACGCGGCCTTCATCGCGTCGCCGACGCCGGACATGCCGAGTTTGAGGGCGCCGGCCGCGGCCCCGGCCGTGGTGAGGGCCGGGGCCAGCAGCGCGGCGCCGGCCGCCGCGGCGTTCAGGTTCGCGGCGACGGCGACACCGGCGAGGGCGCCGATGCCCTTGAGGCCGACGCCGAACGCCTTGGAGAAGGCTCCGGCGCCGGACTTGCCGGCGGACGAGGCGCGGGCGTTGACCGACCGGGACCAGTCGCCCTGGAACTCCGGCCGGATGCTGACGTAGCCGCGTCCGACGAGGACACCACCGGGACCCGCCACCACCCACCTCCGATCAGGGGGTTGTGGCGCGGCCTCCGAAGACCTGTGCCAGTTGGTCGGCGCCGCTGCCGTGCTTGCCGCCGAACCGGATCACACGGGAGTTGCGCCGGCGTTTCTCGACGCCGGGCCGGGGGATCGGCTCCGGCGGCCGCAGCCTGCGGGTCTTCTTCGGGTCGCCGTGCAATTTCACCGTGACGTAGGTGAGCTCACGGATCGCGTCGAGGATCCCGGCGTCCAGCTGCCGGTCCGGGTTCCAGTAGTCCTCCTCCGCCGTGCTCTTACGCACGGACCTCGAGGTCGCGGAGTCCCACGGCAGGTGGTCCAGGAAGACGCGGAGCTCCCGCCAGGACATCTCGCCGCGGTACAGCTCGAGCAGGGACCGGCCCGGCCAGTACCGGGCCACGTCCCATTCAACGGCCTCCCCGTGCTCCTTCAGGAACCGGCGGAGGCCTGCGATTCCCCCGCTTCGAGGCCGGACCGCTTCTGCCAGTCGAGGGCGATGACCTCAAGGTCACCGAGCTGGATACCCACCCCGTACAGCTCGCGGACCTTGTCCTTGCCGAGGATCTCCTGGAGGACGCCGATGGTGTCGTTGAGGTCGCCGACCTGCTCCTGCAGCTCCCAAGGGAGGGCCTTCATCGGCGGGAGGGTGAACTCGACGCCGAACAGCTCGTAGGTCGTCGGCTCCGGCAAAGCGTCGCGCTTCTGCTTCACCTGAGCGTCGAGAGAGATGACCTCGCGTCCTGCGTTCTTGGCCTTGCCGTTGCTGCTCACGTGCTGCTCCTGGTCTGGCGGGTCATGCGGGTTGTGCCCCCGGCAGGCGCGACCCGCATCGCACGCCTGCCGGGGAGTCAGGGACGGGATCAGGCGGCCAGGGCCCAGGCCGGGTCGTTGGACAGCCAGGTCGCGATCTCCGGCGCCGACGAGGCGTACGCGGAGACGGTCATCTCCAGGCCGACCGCCGCGGACCGGCCGAGGCTGATGGCGCCGCGGTCGGTGATCTCACCGCGCGGGATCACGAGGCGGTTGGTGATGTCGCCGTCGCGCCACTCCAGACCGATCGCCCACTCGGCGGGCCCGGGCGCTGCCGGGATGTCGAGCCGGTACACGGTGCCGGCGGTCACCTCGGAGATCGTGGAGTCCGGGAAGTACGCCGTCACCGTGCTGGCCTTCAACTCGATCGCGGTGAACCCGAGCGTCATGTTGACGCTGGTCAGGATGCGACGGACCGGGGACAGGGACTGCCAGGCGTTGATGTCCTCGACGTCCGTCGAGTACTCCATGGACACCCCGTCGTCGGACATGTAGCCGAGGTCGACCCACGAAGCGCCCCACGGCGTGGTCAGATCGGCCGGGGCGGTGGTGCCCTTGGGGGCGAGGTAGATGGAGCCGTCGAGTGCGGCCCTTACGTTGTCGGCGGTGTTCGCCACGGATGCCTCCAGGCATGCGAGAGACCCGTGCGGCCGACGACCGACGGGCGGGATGGATGGGGCTGCGGGTTAGGTGAGGGCTGGCCGGCCTCGCAGACGCATCTGCATCACCAGCACGTACCGGGGGATCACCGCGGTGTCGGTGTCCGGCTCGTACGGCAGCCAGATCAGGGACACATCGGCCACGCCGTAGATCTGCGCGCCGTCGACCGTGGTGCCCCGCACCGCACGAAGGTGTGCACGGACGAGCTGGGCGAGGTCGTGCGCCTGGCCCTTGTCGGCGGCAAGGATGTCGATGTCCAGCGTCACGTCCTCCAGGACGTCGCGCTGCACGATGGCGCCGCCGCCTCGGGTCACGGACACGACGCCGCCCTGCACGGCCTGCAGGAGGTCGTCGGGCCACTCGGTGCCGACCGTGGTCGCCTTGTCGAGGGCGGCCCGCAGCACGGTGACCGTGACGAGCTCGGCGTCCGGGAAGACGACGACCGGCGGCGAGGTCATCGCCGTCGGCGGCTGCTCTTCGCCGGCGCCTCAGCCTCGTCGGCCGCAGGCTCCGGCGCCGCCTCCTCGGCCGGGGCGGCCGGCTCGGTCGCGGCCTCCGGCTCCGGGCTGTCGGGGAGGACCTCGGCGACGCGGCCGTCGCGCTGCAGCAGTGCCAGCTCCTCGGCGCTGACGACGGCCTTGCTGCCCGGCGGCTTGCCGTCGTGCCAGTGGGCGAGTTGGATCGTGGGCATCAGGCAGTCCCCCTCAGGGAGTCGAGTGAGCGGCCGAGCGGCCGCGCTTTCGGGCTGTAGCCGCCCTGCGGCCGGCCCCGTACGGACCGGAAACGGCCGCGGCTGTCGCGCCGCCGGGTCATGTCGGCGCCCGTACCGAACTCCACCTGCAGCGACCACGCGGCGTTCGCCCCGTACTCGGCACGCCAGCCGTTCGGATTGAGGTGGACGCCGCTGTAGATCGAGTCCTTGTACTCCCCGTGCCTGCTGACACCCGGCTTCCACGTCGGCCCCGAGTACGAGGGTGCGAAGCCGCGAGCGAAGCCAGCGCCTTGCTGGGCCTTGTCCAGGAGAAGATCGCGCATCTCCGGGGACCGGGCCAGCTCGTCGAACATGCGGGGGTTCGGCACGTACCGGAAGCGGCCTGCCGGCATCAGTCGACCTCCTTCAGCTGGGCCTGGATGTGGCGGATCGACGTGGGGACGGGCCAGCGGCCGACCCGGCCGATGACCTCGAGCTCCATGCCGTCGTACTCAAGGCGGTCGGTGGCGCGGAAGTCGGGCATGGTGCCCGGCGCGGAGATCAGCAGCCAGGTGGTGACCGCGATCTGCTTGCCGCTGGTCTCTTCCTCGCTGTCCCCGTCCGGCTGGATGTTCAGCTGGTCGACGGCAGTCCGGGTAGCGGCCGGGCCGTAGTCGTACTTCTTGTTGCCGTACCGGTCGGTCGTGACGGCCGGCCGGACGAGGACGGCGGACTGCTCGTAGAGGACGCTCACGACAGCCTCACCGACAGCGTCGACCGCTTGAAGTCCCGCAGGATCGCGCGGTGGTCGGAGGTGAGGGATCCAGTGCCGAACGTTTCCACGGTGTACGTGACCGACACGGCGCCGGAGGTCTCCGAGCGCAGCCGGCGGGGGTTGGACATGGACGCGGCCGCCAGGTCCAGCGCGATCCCGACGATCTCGTCCGGGATCTCCTGATAGCCGTGCGAGTACGTGACCTTGACCCGGTCGGCCCAGATCCCCGCCGGGTGGCGGCGGGGGAAGCCCATGAGCCGGGACCGGGGCCAGGCCTCGCCGCGGTGGAGCTCGGACCCATACCTGAGGAAGTCCCGCTCCTCGATGGCCGGGATCTCCAGGCCGCTGGCGTCGACGAGCTCGATCACGGTGAGCGGGTTGTCCGCGTCGACCACGACGGGCCGCTGCGGCAGCTTCAGTACCCGCTCCCCGCCCATCGTGGTGATGGTCTCCCCGGCGACGAAGCTGATCGTCTGCCGGGTGTGCCGGCGGATCGCCGCCGAAGCGAGCCGGAGCGCCAGCTGGGCCGGGCCCGGTGCCAGCGGCACGGTCTGCTGCAGGTAGTCCTGCAGCTCGTCGACGGAGGCGAGTAGGGGGAGAGCCATGGTGCGCTCCCTCCGCTACGCGTCCGCGATCTTCTGGAGCTGCTTGACCAGCGTCGACCGCGGGCTGTCCTTGGCCTCCTCGGCCTCGAGGACCTCGCGGGCGCGGTCCGGGTCTTCGCCGACCCAGGCGAGGAGGTCCTTGACCGGAGCGTCGAGGGGCGGCGCCGGCGGGGTGGACGGGTCCGGGTGGGCTGGGCCTCCGTCCGGGTCGCCGCCGGTGGCCGGCGGCTGGTGCGGCGGATCGGGCTCCTGCTGCCCTCCGTCGTCCTGCTCCTGGCCGTCGTCCTCGTCGCCGTGCAGCTGCTCGGCGAGTTCGTGGGCGGCATCGTCGTCGGGGTCGACCGCTGCACCGGAGCGCAGCAGGCGGACGGCGGTGTCGCCCTTGATCTTCTGCCCGGCGGTGAAGTCCTCGGGCTGCATGTTGATGTAGGCCCGGAAGGCCTCCCGTACGACCACGCGCATCGTCCGGCTCCTCTCTGGGGGTTGGACGCCGGGCCCACCCGGTAAGGGGTGGGCCCTCGCGTGTCAGGCGTGCTCGAGGACGACGGCCCGCTTGAAGAGGGCGGCGTCGCCGGTGGTCGCGTCGGAGGGGACACCGAAGTCGCCGACCCAGCTCCAGGTGTGGGCGAGGACCTGCTGCAGGCGGTCCTGCGGCGGGCGGACGATGTAGGCGACCTGGACGCCGTTGGCCGGGCCGATCATCTGGATCGACGGGACGTCGGAGACGTCGGACTCGGCGAGGAGGTTGCCCATCCCGTCGAACGGTGCGGACAGCAGGGCCTCGCCGCCGAAGACGATCGGCCGGTGCACGGTCACGTCACCGGAGGATCCGCCGGCGACGGTGGGCAGCTCGTTGTTGCGGACCCAGTCGATGCCGCCGAACCGGCCGATGGACAGGCCTTCGTAGATCGGCGAGTCGACGCGTCCCTGCAGGGCCTGCTTGAAGTCGGCGTCGTCGAAGAGCTGGGTCTCGGTGTCCGGGTCGATGTGCGCGGTGTAGTAGCCGTTCATCGTCGGCACGTTCATCTTCCGCAGCCGTGCGACCGCGGCCCGGAACATCTTGAAGGTCGCGACGTTGGACGTGCCGATGTCGAAGGCGGTGTCGAGGGTGTTCGACGGCCGCACCGAGAACGGCGCGTTCGCGGCGACGATGGCCTCGCCCTCGACGTCTGCGCGGGCGGTGCCCAGGGTCAGCGTCTTGGTGCCGACGTTGACGCCGGTCACCGTGTTCGGGGTGCCGTCGATGGACACCGTCAGCGGGTTCGCCCCGGAGACCGGCGTGGGCTTGCCGTTGACGAGGACGTACTCGAAGCCCTTCACCGAGTCCACGATCACGCTGGTGTCCGAGGTGCCGGCCGTGGTCACCCAGGTCCGGCCGCCGGAGTACGCGTTGTACAGCTTGTCCCGGGCCAGCCGGTTGAGGGACTGCCCGGCGGAGATCGCCAGCTTCTGCGCGTCCTCGATGAACTTGGACGCCAGCGACATGCGGGACTGCAGCATGTTGGTGTCCATCGTGATGCCGTACTGGTCCATCGTGACCGAGTACTGCTCGACGCTGTACGTCTGCGGGGACGGGTCCGACCCGCCGAGCGGCGTGGTGGTCGGGGTGAGCAGACCGGTCCGCGTGAACGTGCCGGTGTCACCGATGTTCTGCGACCAGGGCCGCGGGCTGGCGATCGCCGGGAACAGGAACTCCGGCAGCAGGGCCTCCTCGAAGGCCCGGTACAGGAGACCGTTCTGCATGATCTCCCGGATCGCCGGGGGGAGGGTGGAACGGATGTCGTGCCGGGCCAGGTTGAACCAGGCCCCGCGCGTGGGGAGCGTCGCAAGCGACATGGCTACTCCTCTTGGATGTCGATGGACACGAGGTCCGGATGCATGTGCGCGACCTGCTCGAGGCCGAGCAGCGCGGTTTGGACGATGGCGCTGACCGCCGCGCAGACCCGCCCGCCCTCGAGGTGACCCTCGTGGCCCTCGACCTCCAGGCGTGTGACGCCGTCGGAGAGCCGAGCCTTGATACGGATCAACGGCGGGTGGTGATGCCGAGCTTGGCCATGGCCGCCTCGTAGTCCTCCTTCGAGGCGCTACGGAAGTCGGCCGGCGGGGCGGACGGACGAGCCCCCTGGCCCGGGTCGGGGCGCGGCCCCTTCGGCTTGGCCGGCTCGGCCGCCTGGCGGCGAAGGTGCGGCTTGCGTTCGAGCAGCGAGGCGAGGTCCGTACGGATCTGCTCGATGTCGATCTCCCCGGAGTCGTCGGCGTACGACGCCACGTCCAGGAAGGCGATCGCGTCGTCGGCGTCGGCGAAGTCGGAGGCGGCCGCCCGGACCTCTGCGGTGACAGCCCGCTTCGTGGCGGCCTCGGCCCGGGCTGCCGCCTTGGTCGCGGCGTCCTGGGCCCTCTCCAGCTCGGACTTGTCGCGGTCCTCGAACTCGGCGACCTTCGCCGCCAGGGCGTCGGCCCGCTTCTTCTCCGCGGCCGCCGCCTTCTTGGCTTCGGCCCGCTCGGCCTTCATCGCGTCCAGGGCCCGCTTGCCGGCGTCGCCGAGCTGGTCGGAGCCCTCCGGGTCTGCAGGGTCCGGGTCCGCCGGCGGATCGGCGGGCGGCTGGGCCGGGTCGGCCGGGGGGTCCGCGGGCGGGTCGGCCGGCGGCGTCGGCTCGGGGTCGTCGTGACGGGTCAGCCGGAACCAGTCGCCTGCGCGGTGCGCGGCGGGCAGCCAGCTCCTACGGGTGTTCTGCATGGTGGGGTTCTCCCGTTGCGGGATCGGAGACGCCGGCGTTGCGCCGGGCCTGGCGGGTTGGCGGGTAGGCGGCTACACGATGTAGCCGTAGCGGCGTAGCAGCCGCAGCTCCTCGTCGCGGTTCCCATCCGCGAGTCGGAAGATCTCTTCGGGCATCAGCCGGGGTGACCGGTCCGAGCGGTAGTAGCGCATCGACGTGGCCTGGCCGAACCGCTGCCCGGCAAACCGCCGCGTCGGGTCACCGGCCCTCGCACGGGACCGGCCGTACACGCTGCGCCGGGTGGCGCCCTCGTGGGTGACCTGCAGGGTCCGCCGGTAGATGTGCACGGTGTCCATCCCACGGCGGGCGTTGACGACCTGACCGAGGTCGGCGCCGGCCCGGATCGCCTTGGCCCCGTCCACCGTGAACACCCGCGCCTGCTGCTTCCGGTCGAGCCGGGCGAACAGCTGCTCCGGCGTCGGGACGCCGGGCCAGTCCTTCTCCGCCAGCGGCAGGGTCTGGCAGTCGCACCGCGGATGCCGCAGAAACCCCTCGGAGTGGGGATAGATCTGCCCGGCCAGCACGATGCACCTCGAGCACGCCGGCAGCTGCACCACCCTCACGTACGCCACGCACGACCTGGTCGTGGCCATCGCCACCTGGTCCGCGCTGCGTGCCGCGTCGGCGATCGCCGTGGCCGTGTACATCGTCATATCGACGAGGCCGCCGATCATCGCCTCATCCGGAGGCATCCCCGCAGCGACCCGGCGCCGCACCCCGATGGCCGGCAGGTACAGCAGGGTTTCCAGCGGCCCGCCGTCCGGGCCGATCCCGGCGAAGGCCCGGGCGATCAGCGCGGCTTCGGGCACCGGGCTGGCGTCCTGGGCTTCCATCTGCGCGGCGATGTAGGCGGAGGCGGCCTCGGCGACGCTGAGCTGCCCGGCCACGGCGGCCGCGGCGATGAGCGCCCCGGCCTCCCCGGACATCGCCTCCTCGACCGTGTCGGCCGTCAGGGTCCGCCAGATCGCCTGGATCTGCTCGATGATCGCCCGGATCGTCGCGGTGACCAGGTTGTACCGGCCCCGCGCGAGCTCAGGCGGCGTTTCCACGCTGCGCCTCCGGCGGCTCCTCGTCGTCCAGGCCCTCCGGGTCGTCCGGTGGATCGCCCGGCTTCCTGCCGAACAGCGGTGTGACGTCACCGTCCGCGATCCGCTGCATCAGCTGCTGCGCTGCCTCCTCGTCCTGCTCCTCCATGCGGGCGATCTCCGCCTGGGAGAACTGCAGGCGTTCACGCGTCGTACGCAGCGGCACGATCTTCGCCGTGTACAGCTTCACCGCGGCGTCGGCCGCCTGCGCCACGGTCGGCGTGGACGCGTCCCGCCAGATCGTCTCGAGGGAACGGGCTTCGTCGGTCCACTCGCCGTCACGCACGCGCATGACGAGGCGCATGACGCGCTCCCATGTTCCGCCCCACGCCCGCTGCTTGCGCTCGGCGCGCTTCACGAGCCGGGCCTCGGAGCTGCGGATCGCGTCTGCGCTGGCGGGGTTGGCGGTGCTCTGGCCGAGGAAGTGCGGCGGCATGCCCGTCAGGGAGGCGACCAGCTGGGCGAGCTGGCCGAGGGTGGAGTGGAAGTTCTTCAGGTCCGCCTCGGGGAACTGCTTGACGTCCGCACCGTCCTGGCTGCTCTTGGACGTCGCCCACATCCGGCCGATGATCCGCGAGAACGCGGACAGCTTGTTGCCCTGCTCGTCGACGAAGTCTTCCTCACCGAAACCGAACGCGACCCTTCTCGGGGTGGCGTGGTACTCCGCGGACACCATCATGTCGGTGGCGATCTTGCACGCGGCATCCGACAGAGGGATCACGTCCGCCAGCTCGCTGATGCCGTTGCGGTACTTCAGCCGCGGCCGGTTCGCGAGGACCTCCACCGGCACCTCGCCCATGTCGTGCTCGTCACGAGGGAAATCCGGGTCCTCCACCCAGATGCCGTCCTGCTGCAGCCACCAGATCGTCACGTCCGGCAGGTACAGCGTGGCGTGCTCGACCTCGTCCTTACCCTCCCCCTCACACCACCGCTTCACCGCGGCCGCGATCTTCCGGGTCCGCGGGTCGTGCTCGGCGAACATGTCGAGAGCCGACTCCACCGACACCAGCGGCGTCGTCTCGTCGGCCTCGTTCGACCCGACCACCACGTACGCCCGCTTCATCGTGAGCGCGTCCAGGTGGCCCTGCTGGGACTGCTCGTCGAGGTCGTTGGCCTGCCAGATCCGCCACAGCTCCTGGTCGGCCTCGGCGTGCCCCGGGAACCGGAAGCCCTCGACGTCCAGGCGCTCCTCGATGGCATCGACCACCAGGCGCGGCCAGTTGATGACGACCTGCCGCACCGTCTCCTCGAGCTCACGCTGCAGCTCCGGCGCCATGTACGACAGGGGCTGGGTGCCCTCGTAGTAGGAGTCCAGCCGCTTGAGGTCGGCCTTCTCCTTGTCGTGGCACGCGATCAGATGCTCCAGCCACTCCAGCTCGGTGCGCTCCACAGCTCACCTCACCCTCTATCGCCGCATGACGATCATCCGGCCGCTCTTCTTCGGCTTGTTCATGCCGGCCGCGATGGCGTCGCGGTACGCCTCCCACGACAGGCAGCCGGCCATCGCGCCGTCCATGGACAGCGGCGACTGGTGCCGTTCCTTCTCGATCACCCACAGCGGCCGGCCCTGCTCGTCGAGCATCTTCAGCGGCTTCTTACGGGCGTTGGCGACGTGCTGGGCGTACACCTCGTGCCCGGAGTGGGTCAGCGCCCCGGACTTCATCGCCCCGTCGTAAGCGCGCAGCGAGTACGCCATGGCCTTGAGGCGGTTGGTCCACCACTTCGTGATCCGCTTCTCGCCCCACCGGCCCTGCCACGTGGTGACCAGGCCCTCCCAGTACGGAGGGTCGACGTAGGACCGCACCACGTCCCAGGTGTCGAAGGCCTCCACCATCACGGCGTCGACCTCGTCGGCCGGGCACTCCCACTGCTGATCCGGGTCGTCGCCCTCGTTGGCCCCGGGCGGGGCCTCCCAGATCCCGAGCGGCCACTGGAACCCCGTCGCCAGGTGCGTGGCGACGAGCGCCGTGGCGTCACGGAACTGGGCGCCGTCGAACCCGATCGTGATCCGCTCGCCCTTCTCCGGCAGCGGCTGATCCGGCCGGGCCAGATCCACCCACCGCTCCACCGAGAACGCCTGGCGGCCGGCCTGCACCCGCCGGTTCAGCCAGACCCGCTCCCAGTAGGCGCGGTCCGTGTCCGGCGCGTTGTACAGCGCGACGATCGCGTCGACCTGGCCCTCGAAGTCCGGCCACGCCGCGATCGACGGCCCCGAAGCCTCACGCACCGCAGCCCGGATCGTGTCATCGTCCGACAGATCCTCGTCCGGCCGCGGCGCCGCCTCCCGGTGGAAGAAGAACAGCGTGCGGTCCTTGGACTTTCCCGTCGCGACCAGCTCGGCGAACTCGTGCGTGCCCTGCGCCACGCTGCCCTCGCCGGGCGTGTACGTCGTGGTCGTCTCCAGCGACCACGGGTCGAACAGCATGATCTTCGGGATGTTCGCCAGCATCGTCTGGTGCGCGTCCCGGTGCCGGGGCAGCGTGAACCGGTGCGTCTCGTCGAAATGCTGGAAGGTCGTCCTCGCACCGTCACGAGCATCCGGCGACGACGCCAGCGGCACCGCACGGCCCAGCCCGTCCCACCGCATGATCCGGTCCAGGCCCGGATCGAACAGATCAGCGTCCGGTCCCTCCGACACCATCACCAGCAGCGCCGCGTACGCGAGCTCCTCGGTCTGCTCCTCGGTGTACGCCACCATCGGGATGTACGGGTCGGACACCGGCACCCCGACCGGCTCACCGTCGGCGTCGAATCCATCGCAACGGACCGGCCCGTCGGGATGCAGCTCGGCGAACGCCACCGCGGCGGCGAGCTCCGTCTTGGCGGTGCCCTTGCGGATCGACAGCCCGACCCGCTTGAACCGCCGCTTGCCAGCACGAGGGTGCCCCTGCGGATACACCTCGTACCAGCGGTAGATCAGGGCCCGCTTCTCCGGGTCCAGCACGTACGGCCGGCCGCGGAGTGCCCCCGGGCCGTGGATGGCCCGCTCCTCGATGAGGTCGCAGACCTGAGGGCCCAGGGTCGGCCACTGCTCCTTGTCCGCCCCGGGCACCATCAGCACGGCCACGGCTACTCCACCACGTGCAGAGCGGCACGCGGATCATCCGGCCTCGGCCGCCGGGTCGTCGGACGCCGCCGAGTCTTCGGCGCCGCCTTCACATCGTCCGGCTCGGCGATCTTCCACCGCAGACGCAGCATCGCGAGCGGCGTCAGCCCCAGCCGGTCACCCAGCTGGCGTGCTTCCTTGGCCGCGTCCAGGTCGCCGGCCTCCGCACGGGACTTCCACCGCACGTACTGCGCCACCTCACGCGACCACTTCAGCTGCTCCCACATCACGGCCTGCGGAGTCCGCCACAGCTCGCGCCACAGCTCGCCCTCCAGCTGCTGCTGCGCCTCGAGTTGCTTGGTCAGGATGAGCGCGGCTTCGCGTGCGGTGTCCGCCTTCTTCTCGGCGGCCGCCTTGGCCCGGCCCTTGAGGTCCGGTTCGAGGAGAGCCAGCTCGAGCTCGTCGGCTTTGCGTAGCGCCTGGTCGCGGCGGGCGGTGAGGACGACGTCGTCGAGGAGGGGCCACTTCGGTGTGCGGCCCTTCCGGCCTTCGGCGGGCAGCGGTGTCATGGCGACGGTGGCGTTGCGCCGGCGTCGCTGTTCGGCCGGCTTCGGGGCCGGTCCCATTCCACCCATGTGGTGTCCTTCCGGAGCCGTTGCGGCGGGAAGAGGCCGCGGCGTTGCGCCGCGGCCGGCGGTGGTCAGTGGTGCTCGGTGGGGCTCGACGCGTCGAGCGGGGGTCCCCAGACCCGTACAGCCAGAAGTTGCCCTCCCCCGCGGTCTCCTACGGGCGCCCGCTCGCGGGTGCGCCCCCACGTGCGCGCGCGCATCCGCGAGGCGAAATGATCTTGAACTTTGACGTTGCGTCTTGATCTTGATCATCGGAGGCCGCGGACGGCCGGCGAGGTCGACTCGGAGCGCTGTCGGCGAGCGAGTTGATCAGCTCGTGACGCTGCGAGGCTCGGCTGAGCCTGAGCTGGCCTGTGGTCGGGCTGCCCTGTGCCCTGTGCCCTGCCCAGCAGGGGCCAGGCAGGGGGAGGGGAGGGGGTGAGGGGGGTCAGGCGTGGTCGGCGGCCCAGCCGCCGGGCTGATGCCGCGCTGTCTCACTGCTGTGGCACGGACCGCACAGCCCTCGGCCATGGCGTGGGTCGTCGGGGTCCTCGCCGGCAGCGGCCAACTCCCGCCTGCTGCGGGGATGGTGGTCGGCGTGGAGGGACGGCTCGCCGCATGGGTCGCCGTGGCCGTGGCCGGTCTCGGTACACACACAGGACGGGTCGCGTGCCAGGACGGCGGCACGGAAGCGCCGGCGGTGGCGGGTGCCGTACCCACGCTGGGCTGCCGTACCGCGGCGCTGCTCTGCCTCGGCGCGGCAGCCTGGGCATCGGCCGCCCTGGGTGTACTCGGGGCAGCCTGGTGTGGTGCAGATGGACAGGGCGCGCCTGGGCACTGGTCGCCTCCTGTCCTGGGTGTGGCTAGTGGGTGGGTGGTACGGGGCCGGTGTAGCCGTCGGGGAGGTGGGTGACGGTGACACGGCGTCGGCGCGCGGCGAGGTAGACGGGGGTCCAGAAGCCGATGGTGATCAGGATCATCGTCCAGTGGAAGGCGATGGCCACCCATCCCATCTTGCGCCTGGTCTTGATCTTCGCCATCTCGGTCCCCTCTCCAGCGTGTTGACGCGGAGAGCTTAGAGAGTGTGGTGATGACGAGAGGGCGGTGTGACGTTCCTGTGACGAAGGTTGTGCCCGATCGAGTGGGTCAGATGGCGAGGGCGGTGAGTTTCAGCTCGGCGTTGTCGACGTCGACCTCGAGCTGGGCGCCGTAGGCGTCGGTGGGGAAGGGGCCGATGTAGCGGGAGGCCTCGGTGGGGATGCTGACGGTGCGGGGGGTGACGGCCTGGCCGTCGATGAGGCCGCGTACGTGGAGGGTGATGGTGCGGGCGACGGTGGTGCCGGCGTTCCGTACGAGGAGGATCACGCGGCCGTTGTTCGAGACGGTGTGGTTGTTGACGGCGTCGCCGTTGGTCTCGGCGGGCGGGGCGACGCCGGCGCGGGTGACGGCGGTCAGGGGTACGGCGGTGCGGGCCACGGCGGCCTCCTTGGTCAGGCCGCGACGCGGCGTGTCGCGGCGGTGTTCTGGCGGGTGGTGCGGTGGGCGGTGGCGATCTGTTGCTGGCTGTAGATGCGCCGGCCTCGCTCGTCCCGTCGGGGGTTGGTGAGGTGGCCGCGGCGTTCCCAGGAGTAGATCGTCTGGGGGCTGCCGCCGATGAACTGGGCGGCCTCGGCGATGGTGAACCAGATCCCGCCGTCGGCGTCTTCGCGGCCTTGGGCCGTGGTGCGGTCGGTGGGGTGGGGCATGTGATCACCCCCTGGAACGGCGAAACCCCCGCTCAGTGGCGGGGGTCGTGTGGCGTATGGGCACAAGTGTGCTGCTGGCACCGGATTATGCAGTGCTGATCGACTACGTGTCCAGCGACGTGGCCTCGTGGTGTCACGGAGTTGTCACTTAGCCACCCGGCAGTGGGCGTAGCGGTGAGAATCGCGCGCATGTCGGACACTGCTCAGAGCAAGGGCTGGAGACCCAGCCGCACTCAGAAGATCGTCGCCGTCCTCCTGCTACTCATCGTGTGGACCGCGGTCGCGAACTCGTGGACGGAGAAGGGCTGCAACCTGCGGCAGGGGTACCTGTTCGTAGTTACGCACGGAGGCAGCCCGGACCGGGACCAGGGGTGTGAGGACGAGCCGGGTGGCCCGGTCTATACCGACCGGTACTACGGCTGAGGAGGGGCGGATGGACAGCGGGGATCTCGCGACGTGGGTGGGTTCGTCGTTCGCGGCCGTCGCGGCCGGCGCGACGCTCTGGACTTTGAAGAGCCAGCGGGACCAGATCGGTGAGCAGCGGCAGTTCATCGCCGAGCAGTCGGAGAACCTGGCCTTGGAGCGCGCGGAATTGCGTGCCGCGGCGCTTGCCCGTCGGGAGGCGCAGGCGAAGCAGGTCTACATGTACCACCGGACGGGGAACAGCGAGTGGGGAGACGACGACGCGACGTCCGACTGCTGGCTGGTGTCTGTCCGGAATGACAGTGATGCACCGGTGCACGCGCTCGATGTGCGATTCGGTGAGACATATCTGGCTGCCGAGGTGTACGACATTCCGCCCACGGCTGTGCGCGGTCCCAACCACGGCACACGCCGGGCGAGGCCGGTGGAACTCCTCGGGCCGAGGCGAGCTGTTCGGTTCGATTCGCAGGAGTGGCCTCGTGCGGTCGCCCACAACCACCGGCCGACTCTGTTCTTCACGGACGACGGCGGCGTTCGTTGGTCTCTCGACTGGCAGGGGAAGTTGGAGGAGGTTCCGCCGGGCCAGCAGGCCGAGTGAAGGACCGTCCGCAGAACCCAGTGACGGTATCCCGTTCAGCCTGAGGTGTCGGTGAGGCTCCGGGCCAGGCGGTAGCGGTCCGCGTGGCTCTTCTTCTTGAGTCCTCCGGAGGCGCCGGTCCCCCGGCACTTCAGGCCCGGCGCTACACCGCAGAAGGGGCACTCGACCTTCCTGGTGACCTGCTCCTCCGCCTCGAGGTCCTGCTCATCTTGGCGACGGCGATTCTCGGCAGCCTCTTCGTGTTCCTTCTGGCGCTTCGCGATGTCGTTGTAGACGTCCATCGCTCGCGCTACGGCCGCGGTTGCTTCAGTGCCGGTGGTGAGTTCTCGAATCACGGTGAGGAAGCCGGCTGCAGAGGCGTCCTGATGCTCGATGGGCAGGTACGGGTTGGAGGCGTCTTCGAGTTCGGTCTGCATGCGTGAGAGGTCTGCGTGGAACCGCAAGACGTTGAAGGACTCGTCGGTCATCAGGTGATTCTCCTACGGCTCTCGCTGCGCAGTTCTGGGGCGGCGGGGGCGGGACTACGGACGGCTGTTGTGCAGGCGCAGACCTGCAGCCAGCACGTCGGGGGTGGCGTGGAACACGTGGCCGCAGGGGTTGAAGGTCAGCGTGGTCGTTGCGTCTTCGACCTCGGGGGCGCTGATCACGATCTCACTCGGGGTAGTGGGGCACCGGAAGCACTGGGGCAGGCGATGAGTCAGGTCTTTCCATGAGCTGCTGCCGCCACTGGCGAGGATGTCGTCCTGTTGTTCTTCGAGCTCGTCGTGGAACTGGGCGATCTGCTCGGCGGTGAGGGCGGTGGTGGGCTTGGTCATGGGGCCAGTCTGCTACGGCTGAGCCCCGCCGCGACGGGGGTTTGCACGGCGAGGCCCAGCTCAGTGTGGCAGTGCTACTTGCGCTTGGTCTTCCGCTTGCTCTGCTGGCGCATGGCCCGGTCGGACGCCGCGGTGTAGGCGGCGCGCTGCTCGGGCGTCCAGCTGGCGACCTGACGCGGGAGGCGGTCGACGACCTGGTCCAGGGACTTGGGCTCGGTCTGGTTCCTGCGGCTGAAGATGCCCATGATGGTGCTCCTGTCTCTTCGTTGGGATGGGACCGGGGCGGCCGGCTAGCTGGCAGGCGGGCGGCCGTCCCGGGGTAGATGGGCCCGTAGACCGGCGGTAGATCGCGGTAGACGGGGCGGTAGACGTGCAGGTCAGGCGGCGGTAGACGGGGCGGTAGACGCTTCCTCGGTCGGGGCCTGGGAAGGGGCGTCGAGGTCGCGGCGGCGGACGCCCCAGGTGGGCACCCGGCCCACCTTCACGCCGCGGTGTACGGCCACTCCCAGGTGCTCCAGACGGAGGCGGAGATCGGTGACCGTGCGGCCCTCCCACTGGCCGTGCTCCTGGAGGTGGGCGAGGACGGTGCGCAGGTGCACACCGGAGCCCGTGCCCATGAGGTCCAGGAGGAGGGTGCGCAGGGCGTCCACGTCGGCCCCGGTGGGGCCCTCCTCGTCGGGGGTGTCGGCGGGGGCCTGCTTCCCGGTGCGCCAGGCGGCGATGATCCATGTGCCGGTGAGGAGCCAGAGCAGGTTGGGGAAGGCGCGGATGAGGCGCCACAGGAGGTAGCCGCCGAGGGCGAGGAGGGCGAGGCGTGCCCAGCAGCCGAGGGCGGCCTTCATGCCGGTGAGGTCGTCGCGGCGGCCGCGGCGTACCCAGGCGGCGGTGCGTGTGGCGAGGCGGCGGGTGAGGGTGGTGGAGCCGGTGGCGAGGCGGTCGGCGGCCGTGTGGAGGCGGGTCACAGGATGTCCTTCGCTCCCTCGGCCAGGGCGACGATGGCGTCGCCGATGCCGTTGAGGGCGCCGGGGAGCCAGTCGAAGGCTCCGGCGCCGCCGGCGGTGAGGGTGGCGACGGTGCCGACGAACGCGCCGCCGAGGATCCTCCTGCGGTCCTTCTTACCGGCGTTCTTCCAGGCGAGACCGACGGCGTAGACGACGAGGGCGACGACCAGGGCGCCGACGCCGATGAGGCCGGCCATCTGTCCGCCGCTGATCGTGTCGGTCTGGGTGGTGCCGGTTGCCGAGCGGCCGACGGCTTCGCCCGCGCTGTTGGCGACGGCGCCGGTGCGCTGTCGGGCCCAGCCGAGGATGCCGCCCGGGCAGGTGGCGGCGGCGAGCGCGGCGGCGAGGCCCTTGCCGAACGGGGCGAGGAGCTTCATCTCCCGGTTGCCGGTCCACCAGGGGCGGAGGTTGGCGTAGAGGACGAGGAGGGCGGCGAGGAGGCCGCCGAGGCTGGCGGTGGTGGTGCCGGTCATCGGGTGACTCCGGTCAGCATGAGGATGGGGTCCCACCAGTCGAGGACGCCGGCGGCGCCCAGGACGGCGGTGACGAACAGGAAGCGGGGCACGGCGCGGCGGGTGCGGCGGTCGAGGACCCAGGTCGCGGTGAGGGTGCCGCCGGCGACGACGTAGGCGGCGAGGACGCCGGCGTCGGTGCGGAGCTGGTGGACGGTTCCGGACCAGAGGCCGACGGGGCTGTGTCCGGCGAGCCAGGGGGTGAGGGCGGCGAGGATCGCGACGACCATCCGCCAGGTGAACAGGCGCTCCCAGAGGCGTTCCCACAGGCGGGGCTCGGGCTCCGGCTCCGGGGTGGCGAGGAGAACCTCGTGGACGTGGTGGACGACCTGCGGCGGTACGGGCTGGGGGGCGGCCGGGACGGGCGCGGCGGGCGGGGCGACCGGCGGGGGCGGTGGGGGTGGGGGTGTGCGCCAGGGCGGGAGCTCGTCGGGCTCGGGCGGCCGGGCGGGCAGCGGGGCGCCGGCCGGGATGACCCGGGTCGGGGTGACAGGGCGCGGGGTGGGCTCGTGCATGGCGGGGTCCTGGTGGCCGAAGGGGCGGACGGACAGGGCGCGGAGGTACACGCGGACACGGTTCTCGTCCGCGCCCTGGACGGTCATGAGGCGGTGCGCTCGATGCGGCGGCGTGTCCGGGCGACGGTGTCCGCGGGGACGTCCTGTCCGTGGATCTGGCGGACGTAGGACAGGACGGCGTCCTTGTCCGTGAGGCCGGACGCGAGGGCTGTCCGCACGGTGTCGGCGATGGTCTGTCCGGGCGGGGCGATCGGGCGGACGGGCCGGACGGGCGGACGCGTTGACCTGCTGTCCTTCGTGTCCGGACGGGTGTCCGTGTCCTCGTCGAGGATGGTGCGGACCGTGTCCGTGTCCGTGTCGATTCCGGCGGCGGACAGGTGGCGGACGATCTCTTCGGCGTCCGCCTCGGGGAAGGTGTCGGCTGCCGCTCGGACAGCGGAGCGGACAGTGCCACTGCGGCGGTTGTCCGGCCGGGTGTCCGTGTCCGGGGCGGTGAGCTGGTGTCCGGTCTGGACGGGGTCGAGGAGGTCGAGGCGGACACCGACGGCGCGGCGCAGCGTCTGCCAGGACCGGCCCGGGTACATGACCCAGCCGAGGAGCGGGATGTGCGGGAGGCGCTCGGCGACGAGGCCGCGGGCGGCGCGCTGTTCGTCGCGGATGTCGCGGCGGTGGAGTTCGAAGAGGAGCTCGACGCCGACGGAGAGGGAGGCGAACCCGGCGGCGGCGGGGAGGCCGCCGATGTCGTGGCCGTGGTTCCAGTTGAGGATGCCGGCGACGCCGACGAAGGCGATGAGGGCGAGGCGGGCGAGGCCGGCCGGGGTACCGCGCTCGACGGCGCGGCGGGCGTACGTGGCGCAGATGAGGCCGGCGGCGTCGAACATGACGGACAGGGGCCAGGCGAGGCTGGGCCGCATGCCCCACCGCATGAGCTGGCCGGAGAGGGACCAGGCGGCGGCGACGAGGAGCATGCCGAGGACGAGGGCCCAGGCGAGGCGGATGGGCTGGGAGAGTCTGCGGCCGGTGGCGGGCAGGGTCTTCACGGTGGCATCTCCGGTACGGGGTCAGCGGCGACGGCGACGGCGGGGGCGGGTGATCAGGGCGTTCAGCGCCGAGGCCGCCAGCGCGGCGAGCGCCAGGACGACGAGGAACGCGACGGCGTACTCCACTGCGTGCTCCTTCGCGGGCGGCGGCTGCAGCGCCACGCGCCCAGGGCGAGGACGGTGGTGACGAGGAACGGGCCGGGCTGCGCCGTGAGCAGGGCGACGACGGCGCAGACGGTGAAGCCGTAGCGGGCGAGGGGGCTCGCGAGGTGGCGGCTCATCGGGCGGGCCAGGCGAGCTCGAGGGTGTTCTCCGTGTCCGGGTCCAACAGTTTGACGAGGGGGATCTCCACCGTGTCGCTGTCCGACCGGGCCGCAGGCAGCGCGAGGGGGACGGCCGCGGCCTCGAGCGCCGGCGTGGCCCCGGCGAGGGAGACCTCGGCGCCGTTCTGGCGGGTGCCCCATCCGGTGCGGGCGCAGGTGGCCACGCCCCACCAGCGCATCACGCGGAGCACCGTCCAGGAGCCGACGACTGCGAGCGGCATGAGGAGCCAGGTGACGGCGCGGTGGCGCATGCGTTCGTCGGAGCGGATGACGCCGAGGTAGCGCAGGGCCTGCGCCCAGCCGATCAGGAACGGCACGACCAGGAAGGAGGCGGGCGGCAGGTTGCCGTAGCGGAGGGGCTCGACGACCAGGAGCCAGGCGAGGACGACGGTGGACAGGGCGACCTGGAACCACCTGAGGAGGTGGGCCCAGTAGGCGTATCCGGTGACGGGGAGGTAGCGCATGCGCCACACGGAGCGGATGGTGGAGCCGCGCATCCACCGCATGTACATGCGGGCGAAGTGGGAGGCCTTCTCCGGGAGGGCGGTGAACACCACGGCGCTGGGCTGCTGGACGGTGCGGCCGCGCAGCAGGGCGTACAGGGTGAGCAGGCTGTCGTCGGAGAAGCGGACGGGCCGGCCGAGGAAGGTCTCGTTCAGGTAGGAGTCGAGGTTGTCGCGGACGACGTCGGCGCGGTAGGCGGCGAGGGGGCCGGAGTTCACGAGGACGGCGCCCATGGCGGACAGGGCGCTGCGGTCGGTGAGCTGCCCGGTCGTGAACCACAGGTCCGTGATGCGGGTCAGCAGGTTGGCGCGGTGGTTGGTGGCGAGGACGATGCCGGCCACCGACTGCACCCGTGCCCGGGCGAGGGGGGCGAGGATCTCCTCGACGGCGTTCGGGGCGAGGCAGGAGTCCGAGTCGACGGTGATGTAGACGTCCGCGTACGGGCTGGCCTGGACGCCGGTGGCCTGGGCGTGGCGCTTGCCCTGGTTGGGCGTGCGGTGCCAGGTGGTGGTGATGCCGGCCGCGGCGGCGGCGCGGGTCCACCAGGCGCGGACGGTGGCGTAGTCGCTGCTGGTGGATCCGTCGTCGACGACGTGGACGCTGTCCGGCCGTCGGGTCTGGGTGAGGAACGACTGCAGGCCGAGCCGGAGGTAGCCGGGGTCCTCGTTGTAGACGGGCAGGAGGACCGCGGTGTGCAGTGCGTCGAGCTGGCGGTGGGCGCGCGGGCTGACCCGGCGGGGCCGCTCGAAGTGGTACATGAGGGTCTGGGAGAGCAGCAGCAGGAAGGTGACGGCCCACACCGCGGCGAGCCTGCTGCTGGTCTCGTCGCTGTAGGAGGCGGCGGTGATGCCGTGGTGGCTGGCCCAGAGGGCGGCGGCGACGAGGGTGATCGCGGCGGCGAGGACGGTGCCGGAGCGGTGGACCCGCGCGGCGAGCGGCGTATGGCGGGTGTGCTGGGTGGTCACTGCTGCCCCGCGTTCTTGCCGCGGCGGAAGCCGAAGCGGATCGCGAGGGCGCCGACGGCGACGATGCTGGCGGCCGCGGAGAGGAGCCACCAGCCGGTGATGACGGCGCCGCCGATGGCGATCGCGCCGAGGGCTCCGGTGGAGGCGAGACGGGCGTGGTCAGACACGAGGAACGTCCTTCTGGATCTTGGGTGGGTGGGTGGCCGGGCCGCGGGGGGAGGTTCGCGGCCCGGCCGGTCTGGTGGTGGTCAGGCCGCCAGGGCGGAGGGCTGCCGCGGGTGCGGGCGGGGCGGCCGGATGGGCAGCGGGTCCGGCGCGCGCCCGTGGTCGGGGTCGGGCTCGGCGGCGACCGCCAGGAGCGGGCGGGGCCCGGTGCCGGGGTCGACCCAGGCACCGCACTTCCCGCACACGAGCTGGGAGCCGCTCGCGCGCATCGGCCGGCCGCAGCACACCGGGGCCGCGCTCACTCGGTCACCTCGTGGGCGAGGGCCGCGGCGGCGGTGCGGAGCCGGGCGGCGTACTGGCGGCGGGTCAGAGCGACGTCGATCTCCGGCGCGTGCTGGCGCAGGGCGCGGAGGACGGGCGGGTCCATGGTGGTGGCCTGCAGCAGGGCGTGACGTCCGATGGTGGTGATCGTCGCGTTCGGGCGGTGGGTCTCGAGGCGGCCGGCCATCTCACCGAGCAGCTGCAGCGCGATCGCCGTGGCGGTCTGGGCCTTCGGCCGGGCGCACCGCGGGGTGTTCATCCCGAGGTTCTTGGCGGTGGCGCGGAGGCGGAGGGCGGCCTCGCCGCGGGTGATGCCGTCGCTCAGGTCGGGCATGGCGCGGGTGGCGCGGGCGACGCTGTCGTCGCGTACGGCCTGGGGGAGCTTGCCGAGGACGGCGTCGATGGCCATGGTCATCGCGAGGCCGCCGGCGCGGTTGGTCATCGGCTCGGCCGGGTCCCGCTCGAGCAGCCGGGCCGTGAAGACCAGGAGGCGCGCGGCGTAGGACGGCTGTTCGACCAGCGTGCGCAGGGCTTCGCCGGTGTCGGGAGGCTGGGTAGGGTCAGCCATGGGCCTGCTCCTTCGATCGCTTCGGGGTGGGTCCACCCCGGCCCACATGGAGCGGCAACTCCGGGCCGGGGCTTTGTTGTTGGACACGAGACCGAGGAGCGGCCTCGCCAGCACAAGCTAAACCCTAGGGTTGATGAACGCAACCCTAGGGTTTAGCTTGGTGGCGTTGTCGCGCTCTCACCGCAGGAAGGAGCGCGGGTGGCTGACGAGTTGGAGGAGGTGCAGCGCCTGGTGGAAACCATCGAGGCGTTCGAGGCCATCGAGGACGACGAGGCATGCGCCGTCGCCGTGTCGCAGGCGCTGGCCCAATGGCCTGCCCATCACTCGCGCCTCCGGGAACTGCGACAGCGCCGCGTCCAGGCGCTCAAGGAACAGGGCAAGACCTGGGCCGAGATCGGTCAGCTCCTCGGCGGAGTGACCCCGGCCCGGGCGCAGCAGATCGGCGCCGGCCTCAGCGGCGCATCGCGGAAGAAGAGAGAGCAGGCCGATGGATGACCTGGTGCATTGGCTGCGCGCACAGCTCGACGACGACGAGCGAATCGCGCGCGCGGCGAGCGGCGCAACGGTAGTCGGCGAGCCGGGGGCCTGGGAGGCGGCACCGCTCGGTGACGAGTGGGAAGTCTCCAGCGGCGAGGACGAGGAACTGCTGGTTGCCCTGCGCCCGGGCCTCCCGCGACCGCCGGACGTGATGAGCGGGCTCTGGGGCGCCGTCGTCTCGCACCGCCAGGACGAGGCTGATCCCGACGCGGACTCGCCCACGCATGCCTTCGAGCACGCGGCCCGACATGATCCGGCGCGGGTACTGCGCGAGATCAACGCCAAGCGGCAGCTGTTCGCGATCCACCGGTCAGAGCCGAACCCGGATTGGGACCGGCCCGGCGTCGACGGACGATCCTGCACCTGTTGCATCACGCAGTACCCGTGCCCGACCCTGCGCCTGTTCGCCCTGCCTTACGCGGACCGGCCCGGCTACCGCGAGCACTGGCGGCCGTAGCCCGCATGCATCGAGGCCCCCGACTTCCAACGAGTCGGGGGCTTCGTCGTGCCCGGGCTACCGGCGGCGGGTGGACAGCACGTAGTCGCCCGAGCTGGGCGACGCGGCGAACCCAGCCTGCAGCCGCTCGACGGCCTCTTGGCCGCTGGGCAGCCTGACGGCCGGGATCTCATTGCGGTGGCGGCGCATGATCTGTCGCAGCGCGCGGGCGGCGACGGGGTACGGGCGGTGGGCCATGGCCGACAGGATGGCAGACGATCACCCCTGGTCCGGCCACTCCGTCAACACGGTGCCCGTCTCCTCGTCAGTGAGGGTGACGCGGGCGCCGGCCTGCCCGTAGGCGCCGATCCACGAGGCGACCTTCCGGCGGGCCACAGCCTCGTCCGCCCACCAGCCGTGCATCGTCGGTCGGCCGTCGAGGAGGAGGACCAGGTGGTAGCGCTCCGGGTACACGTCACCAGGATGACCCGCTCACCGTGCCGCCGCCGCTCGGCGAGCGGACGATGAGGGTATGAGCCCGCCGCCTGTGATCGTGTACCCGCCCGACGAGTCCGACGGCCGCCGGGTCCGGGTGGACGGGACGATCCTCGGCCTCGCCTACAGCACGCAGGACGTGGCCGCGTTCCTGCAGGAGGCCGGCCTTCAGGGCTGGGACGACCTCGACGTCGTACGGTCCGGCCTGATCGAGTGGCGTGGCGGTGGGCCCGAGGTGTGGACGCACTGAGCGTGAGCGAGCCGCCCGCCTTGTATCCCCCGTGGCGGGCGGCTCGAGCTATGTGGTCCAGAGATCAAGGTCGGCGGCGGTACAGAGTCCGTTCCAAGGAAGTAACCGCAGCCTGCGCACCTGGACACGAGCCACGGTAGCCGGTGCGAGCAGCGCCAGCATCCGAGTATCAGCCGGGTCTGCAGGAGTGGACACGGCGGATGATCTGGCCGGACCAGGTGCGCAGGTCTTCGGTGTCGCCCTCGCAGTTCTTCGTCAGGCACACGGTGAGGTTCGAGCGGAGGGGACGCTCCTCGATGAGGCCGAGCTCCCGCTCGAGGCGGTGGATGCGCACGTAGTCCGGGCGCGGCGGCGCGGGTGCCGGGCGTCGCCGGGAGGGGACGAGCCGGTTCCAGAGTGAGCGCAGGCGGTTCACGGCTGGGCTCCTTCGAGGACGGCGGGTGCGCAGTAGTGGACGCGGTGGGTGTGGCGGCCGGCCGGGAGTTCGTGGGTCTGGCCGGTGCAGTTCTTGGTGAGGCAGACGGCGCCGTGTTGGCCGACGTCGAGGCGTGCGGCGAGGGCGAGTTCCTCCCGGGTGTACATGGCGCGGCACTGGTCGTCGGTGCACTCGATGTACAGCTGGTGGTCGGTGGCGACGAGGGTCAGGCCGTCGCAGCGCGGGCACGGCTGGGGGACGGGGCGGCGTTGGGGGCGGAGGCGGGTGACGGCGCGGATGGTGCGCATCAGCTGGTGGAGCTCGTCACGGAGGTCGCCGGCCCAGGGTTGGTGGGCGGCCCAGTCGAGGACGTGGGGGTGGGCGAGCCAGGTGGCGATGGCGGTGGGGGTGAGGGCGGGTGGGTTGAGGCGGCGGGTGTCGCAGATGGTGCGGGCCCAGGGGATGAGGACGCCGAGGATGGGGACGGTGCCGTGCTGGTCGGCGGCGGCCTGGCCGTAGGGGTCGTGGGTGGCGTCGGACCAGGCGGCGGGGCCGAGGAGGTTGAGGATGTCGTCGCGGCCGGGGAGGGGCGCGGTGCGGTAGGCGGTGCGGCCGCCGGTGGAGGAGCCGGTGGTCTCCCGCTGGCGGGACGCCTCGAGGACGATGATCTGCCGGGGGAGTTCGACCTGCAGCCAGACGCCAATGAGGTGGACGCAGGGGTCGCAGAGGCGTTGGCCTGTGGTCTGCTCGTGGTCTCGGAGACTGCGGGTGCAGGTGGCCGCGGCGCAGGGCTGGGCTGTGTGGGTGGTCACCGGGTGTCTCCTTGCTGTGCTGGTGGTACGGGGTGGGTGGCCGGGCCGCGCCGTGTTGGGCGCGGCCCGGCAGCACCAGGTGGTGGTCGTCGGCTGCTACTCGCGGCGGGTCGTGGGTGCGAGGCCGGCGCGGAGCTGGCCGAGGTAGGTGAGGTGGTAGACCCAGGCGCCGTCGCGGGTGGGGTGGGGGCGGCTGCCGATCCAGCCCGCGCGCCCGAGCCGGTCGAGGATCGGGTAGACGGTGCCGGATCCCTTGCCCGTGGCCCGGCAGATCTCCAGGCCGGTCGGCGGGGCGGGGGCGTCGTGGATCGCGGTGAGGACGCGGTGCACGCCGCGGGTGATCATCAGCTTCACGGCTGTCCGTTCCGGGCTGGGGGTTCGATGGGTGGGCGTACGGGCTGGGGGATGGTGAGGCGGCCGTAGCCGTCGGCGATGCCGGCGTCCTCGAGGACCTGCTGCACCTGGTGCCATTCGAGGCGGACGTGGGGTTCCCACCGGCCGAGGTCGTCGGCCAGGCGCAGCAGCCGTCGGTCCAGGTCCCGCTCGCAGACCGCGGCGATCGCGTTGGTCAGTGTGCGCAGGCCGTCGTCGATCGAGGCCTGGACGGTGGCGGAGAAGGACGTCGTGCCGTGCTGGCACGGCATGGTGACGCCGGGCACCTTGCCGCGGACGACGAGTTCGTAGACGGTGTCGGCGATCGGGTCGTTGGTGTAGCCGAGGGACTTCCACTCCGTGGCGCCGTCGGGCAGGAAGAACACCGGCCGTACGTCGTCGGACAACGGGGCAGCCGGGTACCGGTACGAGGAGACCTCGTAGTACAGGGTCTCGAGGGCCTCGCGGTACGCCTCCATGGCCGCGCGTGCCCAGTCCGGCGGCGTCTCCTCGTGGCCGGTCACTCGTCCACCCCGTGCGGGCTGCTGGCCTGCGGTTCCGTGGCGGGGTGGACGACGTCGGGCGTGGTGGTGTCGGAGTCGTCCGCCTGGTGGGCGCCCTCGCAGCGGTCGGTGTAGGTGTGGCCCTCGGCGCAGGCCGGCCCGCACTGGTGGAACAGGTCGCGGGTGTGCTGACGGATGTCGGCGTACTTGTCCTCGGTGGTGTGGCCGTCCCACTGCGCCCGGGGATGGTCGGTGTCCACGTGGGGGACGCACGCGAACAGGTCGGCGTCGCGAGGGCTGATGTGCCAGCTGGCCTGGCGGCCGCCGATGGTGAGGTAGACGATCTGCCAGCCCGGCTCCTCGACGTCGACGGCGGGGGCGATGACGGCGCCGTCGGTCATCGCGGCCAGGAGCGCGACGAGGTACGCCCGCTCCCGATACGCACCGTCCCGCTCGGCCTCGGCCCGCTCCACACGGTGGGACAGACCCATGGCGTGGTAGGCGAGGGCCTCCTCCGGCTGCACGTTGCGGTGATCGTCACCGAGTTCAGCGACCATCTCCTGCCTGCCCTCGTCGACGACGGCGGCCGTCGCCGACGAGGGCAGTCCTTCCAGTGCGGCGTTCGTGGGGCAGTGCTCGTACCCGCAGGGGCTGTTGTCCGTGGACGATCCGTCGTAGCAGGAGCACTCGACACAGATGAGGAGGCCGCGGTGGTCGGCGGGGCGGTGGAGTGCGCGCACGCGGGCGATGGCAGCTTCGGCTTGTTCGGCGCGCTGCAGTTGCCGCATCGTCTCGGTCTCCTGCTCGGCCAGCCGGGTCCGGAGCCGGTCCCGGTCCGTGGTGAGCCGGGCGGTGCGGTCGGCCTGGTACTGGGCACGCTGCTCGTACGCCTGGGCGCGGCCTTCGAAGTTCTCGGCGCGCTCCTCGGCGGCGAGCATGCGGGCGCGCACGTCGGCGACGTCCTCGACTACGCCCCGTTCGGGGCCTTCGCCGGTGCGGCCGGTGGCGGCGGCGTGCATGTCGGCGATCGTCTTGCACGCGCTGAGGTAGTCGGCTTTGAAGCGCTCGGCCTCGTCCTCCTCTGCAGTCAGTTCCGGCTCGGTCGTTGCCGGGTTGGACTCTTCGGCTGTGGCCACCATGTGGTCGGCCTCGACGCAGTGTGAGGAGACGCAGCGGCCGAGGTGCGTTGCGTCGAGCGCGGCCTGGACGGCGCGCCAGATGACGGCGTTGCGGTGGACGGGGTCGGGCGGCAGGTAGGTGTCGAGGCCTCGGATGTATCCGTAGACGGCGTCGTAGGCGGGCTGTCGTGGATCGGGGCGGACGGGCAGGGACGTCTGCAGTTCCTCGTCGGAGGGGGGCTCGGGGTGGGTGTCGTCCTCGGTGGCCGGGTCGGCCGGCTGGTCGTTCACTGGGTCTGGTCCTTTCGGTTGAGGTCGGCTTCGTTGGCGGGGGTGCCGTAGCCGGGTGGGATGCCGAGCGCGGTGCAGCAGGGGGTGCAGCGGCGGCGGCCGAGGCGGGAGAAGAGGCCGGGCATCCACCAGCGGCGGCGCATCCCGCACGCCGCGCGGGCCAGGAGCGGCCGGTTCTCGTCGATGGAGTCCCTCATCTGCTGGCGGGTGATGACCTGGCCGGGGATGGCGTGGAGGCGGCGCCACTTCCCGGACACCAGCCACCAGTGGCCGGCGTTCTCGGAGATGGGGTGGGCCGTCATGAGGCGTCCGCCTGGCGGTGGGCCTGTCGGTCGTCGGTCGTCGCCATGACGCAGCGGGACGGATCGGTGGTGAGCCAGCCGGTGCCCGGCATGTCGCAGGCCAGCTCTGCCGGGTGCCGGTCGGCGTAGACCATGTCCCGCTGGATGACGGCCATGTGCTCGTCGCAGACCAGGGAGAAGTCGGCGGGGTACACGAGGTGCCATGCGATGTGCCAGGTGGCGGGCGCACCGTGGGCCGGGGAGTCGGCGTCGGGTTTCCAGCCGCAGCGGGGATCGGCGATGCGCTCGGTGGGGGTGAGCTTGGGGAAGGTCACGCTGCCTCCCGGTGCTGCTGCTCGATGTGGTCGAGGAACTTGGTGAGGGAGTGTTGGGTGCAGTCCTCGCCGTGGGCCTGGTCGTGGGAGGCGTGGCCGAGGGCGCAGCACGGGTTCAGGGGCGGGGGGTTGTCGCCGCGGGCGCAGCGTCTGGCCCACTCGGCCTCGAGCCGGCGGCGGCGCAGCCGGCGGTGTTCGCGGAGGGCGGCCTCGGTGAGGACCAGGACGCCGAACGCGAACAGCATGGCGGGTATGTGCAGGCCGTGGGCGAGGGCGTTGATGGTGGCGGCGGTGAGGAGGACGGCGCCGGCGGCCGCGGCATACAGGTATCGGCGGGTACTGGGCACAGGCTGCTCCTGGCGGTGGGGAGGGCGCCCTGCCCGGCCGTAGCCGGGCAGGGCAGCACGGGCGGACGGGGCGCTGGTCACGCGGCTTCCTCGTACTCGTCGCGCGAGGGGCGGTGCTGCCGGCGGATACGCCGCCACAGCGCCCGGGCGGTCACGCACACGGCGGCCGCGATGCCGAAGAGCACCGCCGTGGTGAGGGCGGCGAGCACGGCGACCCAGGCGAGGAGCGCCCAGCCGAGGGTGAAGATCGTGTCGATGGCCTCGCGGATGATCACGCCGTGCCTCCCGCCGGAGCCGTACGGCGCACACCCTGGAAGCGGCGTGCCAGGTCTCGCAGGCGCCGGCGTGTGCCGTCGCCGCTGATCCACCACATCCATACGCAGAGAGCGACGCCGCCTGCGGAGAACCCCGCGGTGATCGTGTGGCCGTCGAGGACGTTCGCGATGAGGTAGGACACGTTGCCGAGCGCAAGGCCGGCCCACAGCTGGCGCCGCTGGATCCGGCCGGTGGCGAAGGCGATGACGGCCGTGCCGATGAGGAGCGCTCCGACAGCAGCGAGCGCCAGGGACATGATCACGAGGTGTGCTCCGGGGTGTGCTGCGCCTCGACGGCGTAGGAGGCGGTGGTGCGGATGAGGCGGAACTCCCGCCGTGGCGTATGGCGTCGGGTGCTGGCCGTGCGGACGGCCTCCTCGAAGTCCTCGCGTGCGGCGGTGTGGTCGGGCCACGGCGCGCCGTACGCCCGCCAGGGCCCGTCGCCCGAGCGGGTCTCCACCTGCCACTGGCGGATGGTCGGCTTCGGCGGCTGCCGAAGTTCGAGCGCTTCCCTGGGGAGGACGTGCCGGCCGACGTACACGGCTACGGCGAGGGTGATCTCGCTGATGAGCTGGTCGGCGCCGCCGGGGCCGAGGCGCACGGGCACGGTGTGCACCTTGTCGCCGATGGCCGCGGCGAGCGGGCCAAGCTCGGCGAGCAGCTCGGCGTCGGTGCGAGGGGCGTCACTCACTGGTGGGGTCCTGTTCCTCGAGCGGGAGTTGGCCGTCGGTGGTGGGCACGGGCTGGGCGAGGGCGGCCCGGATGTTGCGGGGGCTGGCGCGGATCGCGGCGCGTTGGGCGGGAGCGAGCTTGCGCCAGCACCCGGCCCCGATCCGGCGTGCCCGGGCGGCCGCGGACCGGATCGGCTTGTGGCACAGCGCGCACTCGGTGTCGGTCTCGGTCACGACGTGCCGCCGCCGGTCTGGGCGTTGGCCGCTCGCCAGGCGTCGAGGACGCGCTTGGGGATCTGGCCCACCGTCGGACAGGCGATGTCGTTCTCGACGGCCCAGGCGCGAACGGTGCGGGTGTCGTAGTCCCGGACGTACGCGCCGGACCTGCGCTTCTTCTTGGCCGGGGCGAGCTCGGCCTCCCGAGCGGCGAGGGCGGTGAGTTCCTTCTCCAGCCGCGCACGCTTGGCGGTGATGGCGGTCAGCTCCTGGTCGGCGTCGTACCGCTGGCGCAGCCCGACGAGGGAGGCCTCGATACGGGCGCCCTGCGCCTGGACGTTGGGGTCCGGGTGATCCTCCGCCCACGCCAGGAGCTTGCTGGTGCTGACGGCCTCGGTGGTGTGTGGGGTGGTGGTCACGGCAGGGCGGGTCCTTTCAGACGGTGCGCCGGCGGGGCGCTGGGGTGCGGAGGACGGGGCGGCGTTGCGCATGAGGTCGTCGGTGAGGTGGGCGCCGGCGAAGCACGCCTGCTCGCCGCAGTTGCTGCGGACGTAGCCGACCGGGGCGCGGCCGTGGTGCTCCTCGAAGACCACGCGGCGGGCGTTGAAGCGGCGTTGCTCGGCGTGAAGTTGCGCCATGCGGCCGGACATGGGTCCGGTCCAGCGGGCGTGTCCGTCGCCGTACGGCTCGACGTTTTCGGCGAGGGCCGCGGCCTTCGTACGGGAGGGAGGCGAGCCGGTGCGGCCGGACGGTGGAAGGCCTGCTCTGCGGCGGATCCGGATGATGGTCGGCGCGCTGATCCCGAGCTCCGCTTTGATCTCGCTGTACGAGGCTCTGGCGCGGAGCAGCTCGATGGTGCGCCGCTCGACGACGGCGCGCTGCTCGGGCGTGTACCGGCCGCCGTTGGAGCGGGCAGGCCGGGGCGCCGCGGTGGGCTGCTGCTCCTCGTGCTCCTCGGCGGCGGGGTCGGCCGTGTCCAGGACGTCCCGCAGCACGCCGATCGCTTTCGTCTTGTCCGTCGGGAGGACGGGCAGCAGCTTGCGCTCCTCGCGGGTGAGGCCACCCCAGACGCCGTGCGGTGCCTTCGTGGCGACCGCGTCGTACAGGCACTCGGCACGCACTGGGCACCGGCCGCACACCTCCTTCGCCGGGGCCGGGTAGCGCTTGTGGAAGGTGCTGGTGTCACCGGCGCAGGCCGCCTGCGACCGCCAGTCCTCCCGGGCTGCGGACGTGGTCACCGTCCCCACCCGCCCTGTCCCCACAGCGGCGGCTGGCTGGTCGGCCGACGTCGGGCGGGCCGGCGCACGGGGGCAGCCGGCGGCGACGGCCGCGAGCCCGCGTTGCCGGTGCAGCTGGTCCAGTGCGCGACGGCCTTCCACTCGAGGTGCTCAGGCTCCGGCCGGTCCGGCGTCAGCTCTCGGACGACCAGGCCGCCGAGCCCGTTGGTGTGGGCGGCCAGCCCACCCACCGGCGACGGCAGGGCGTTGAGCGGCGTGCGCTGCCCGGGCAGCGGGCCGGAGGCCCAGCGGATCTGCGCGCCGCACCGGTTGCAGGTGGTGACGCCGCGGCGTGGGTGCGGTGTGGTGGGCATCAGGTGTCCTCTCCGCGAGGGCGGCCGTGCAGGAGCGGCAGCGTCCTGAGGTGGCCGTAGAGGTGGAGCGCGACGGCCTCGCCGTGGGTGGCGACGGCGGCGAGGATCTCCTCGTCCGACGCGGCGTCGCGTTGGCGGTAGGTCTTCTTCGGCGGCAGCACCGAGGTCCGCGCCGGCCGCGCGTGGTCGGGCTGCTGGCGGGTGGCGGCCGCGGCCTGCAGGCGCTGCGCGCGCATCTGCTGCAGGCGGGCCTCGAGGTCGCGGGCGTACCGCCACCAGGCGGCGGTCGCCTCCTTCTGCCGGGCGCAGGTACGGCAGGCGGCGCCGGCCTCGTGGTCGTCGGGGTCGGCTCCCCAGATGACGCCGTCCTCGCAGCGGAGGTCGTCGCAGCCGCCGCGGACGATGCCTACGGCGAGGAGCCAGGCGCCCATGTCGCGGATGTCGGAGGGCGAGATGCTGCGGTAGCGGGCCTGGATGCGGGCGGCCATCCGCTCCGGCGTGATGCCGGCGTCGAGCTGGCGGCCGATCTCGCGGGCGACCCGGCGCAGTACGAAGCGGCGGACGTCGTCGAGTTCGTGGCGGACGGGGGCGAGCGCGATGTGGATGCGCTCGGTCCAGCGGAGCTCGGGCCCGGTGTAGGCGCCGGGGCCGTCGGGGTTGTGGTCGTGGTGGGGCGTCGTGGTGGGGCGGTTGCCGCGCGGAGCGCGAGTCTCGCCCCGCCCGAACGTGTCCGGCACCGAGTTGTCCACAGGGTCGGCGACCCACTTACGGTCACCTCGCCTACGGCGGGCACCCCCACCCAGCTCCGTCTCTTCAAGGTCGGTCAGTCCAAGGTGATCTTCCCTAGACGCGAGGGATCCGTCATGATCGCTCGGACCGGATCCGTCATGAATGACCGGTGACCCGGCATCCCACAGCGCCAGCTGCTCCGGCTCCTGGTCCTCGACGACCGGCGCCGGAGCAGGCGCCGGGTGGAGCGGGGTCCGGTTGGTCTCGTAGGCGTGGCGGCCCTGCCCGCCCTGACGCCGGCGCACCGTCAGCCAGCCCGTGCCCTCGAGCTCGTCGACCAGGCGCCGCGCGGACATCTCCGTGAGGTGCTGGCCCGCCTTCGCCCCGCTGTGGTGGTAGAGCATCTCGCCGAGCTCGGTCGTCGTGATCGGGATCTGGCGGGCGGTGGCGTAGGTGAGGAGCGCGTACACGCGGAGCAGCCGCGGCGTGAGGGCCTCGGCCGCGCGGACCGGGATACGGACCCACAGCTCGTCCTCGGCGAGCGGGCGGACGGTGCGGTGCGCGCTCTCGCCGGTGCCGCCCGACGCGGTACGGCGGGTGGTGGGCACCTCGACGATGCCGTCGACGGGGTCGGGGTTGCGCAGCTGCTTGAGGCCGCGTTCGACCGCGGACTTGGACATGCCGAGGTAGGTGGCGAGGGTGGTGACGCGGGCGGTGCAGCCCTCCGGGCGGAGGGCCAGCGCTGCGATCTTGACGTAGGCAGCCAGGGCAGCGTCGCTGTACTGGCTGCCCGCGACCAGGCGCAGAGGCACGCGGACGGTGAGTCCGCCGGCGCGCGGCCGCGCACCCGGAGCCGCGGACTGCGGCTGGGTGTGCGGTGCAGCCTCGGCGGCTGCGAACGCGACGGCGGACATCAGGTTCCTTCAGTGGTGGGTCAGCGGTTGATGCAGGAGGGGTAGGCGGAGCCGCGGCGGCAGTTGTCGTAGACGTCGGCCGGGACCTCGAACTCGTGCTCGTCACCGGCCTTGTCGCGGGTGGTGAGCTCGTACTCCCAGTGGCAGTCGCGGCTGGACTTCTTCTTCGCGCCGGTGCCGGTCGTGACGGTGCGGCACTCCTGCTCCCGCTCCTTGGCGACGACCCGCCCGGCCGGACCCTGCTCCTGGTCGGCCGAACAGGAGACGGTCAGCAGCAGCGCCGTGGCGCAGAGGGCCGCGCCGAACGCGGCGAGGGGGCGCCTCACTTGAATTCCACCGGCCCCTCGTCCATACCGATGCGGCCGTTGGAGTAGAGGGCGGGGCGGGCCTCGGAGCCTGCCCGGGAGTACAGCTCCACCTGGGAGATGAGGGCGCTGCCGTGGGTGAAGTCGACGAGGGCGATCGCCACCCAGTACGCGTACCGGTTGTCGTCGTACAGCGGGACGGTGACGGTCTGGTCGCGGCCGTCGGTGACGATGGCGCGGGCCCCGTACTCCTTGAAGGAGCCGACGCCGTTGCCGACGGCGCTGTAGGCGCAGATGAGGGCGTAGCCCTGTTGGTCGGGGCGGGCGATGGTCGCGGTCTCGCGGCCGGGGGTGAGGCTGTCGCCGTGGTGGCGGATGTACGGGGGCTGGTCGAGGCTGCCGAGGTTGCGGTAGTAGATCGCGCCGCCCTGGGTGGGCATGCTGCGCTTGCCTCCGGCGACGACATCGGCGGCGGGGACGTGGAGGACGTACAGCTCGAGGTCGGCGCCGCGGGCGCGACGGTTGTCGGAGCCGCCGTCCCAGTCGAGGTGGGCGGTGATCTGCGCGGTGGGGTCGCCCTTGGTCAGGCTGATGCTGGCCGAGCCGCCCTTGGTCAGGTTGGTGCCGGCCGCGATGGGCTGGCCGAGGGGGACGTGCGCCAGCGGCGCGGGTGCGACGGCGGGTGCGGGCGGCGGGGTGGGGGCCGGCTTCCTGCGGAACAGGGACACGCGTATCTCCAGTCGTGGGTTGCGGGTTGGGTGCCGGGCGGGCGCGGCGTGGTCAGCGCCCGCCCGGCGGATCGTGGGGTGGGTCAGTCGTCGGCGTGGGCTTTGCGGGTGCGGAGCCGGGTGAGGACCAGCGCCGGGATGCAGACCTGGCCGACGACGCGGTCGGAGCGGGGGCCGCCGCGGGCCTTGCGCCTGGTGAACCAGCCGCGTTGGGCGAGGACCCGCAGCTGGACCTTGACCTGGCCGTTGGTGAGGCCCGTGGCGTAGGACAGCTGCGCCACGGTCGGCTCGTAGGTGAGGACGCCGGTCTTGTGGTCGGCGTAGCCGAGGAGGGTGAGGGCGAGGAGGCGGCCGTGCGGCTGCAGGCGGCTGCTGCGCATGGCCTGCTGGTACAGCTGGCGCATGACCTCGCTCGGCCTCAGCGTGCCCGGCGCGATGGACTCCGCCGCCGTGGCCGGCTCCCGCTCCGGTTCCGGCGCCGGTTGCGGCTCCGGTTCCGGCGCGGGGGTGGGAGCGGGGGCGGGCTTCGCCGCGGCGGCGGGGCGGGGGAAGAGGTCGCCGGGGGTCGGGAAGCTGCGGGGCTGGGCCGGTGCGGTCATCGGGTCTCGTCCTGCCTGTGCTCGGTGCTGGTGGGGGCAGCAGCCTCGGGGTCGGTGCCGTGTGGGGGTTGGCGGTGGGCGGGCCAGCCCGGCCCCGGCGGGGGCTCAGGCCGACCGGCCATGGCGTTCGGGGTGTGCAGGGCGCACCGCCAGCCGCAGGGGTAGAGGCGGGCGTCGGGGTCGTGCTCGTCGGCCCGGACCCCGCACACCCCCGCGACGCCAGGGATCCGCGGCTGGTCGTCGGTCATTCGCGGGCGTCCCACTCGGCGCAGGCCGCCTCGAGCTGGTCGGCCTTCTGCCAGGAGCCGCCGATGAGCCCGCCGGTCCAGCCCTGCCACTGGCCGGAGTTGAAGAAGTTGCCCGGCTTGATCTCGCTGCTGATGACCTTGCGGGCGGCCTCGACGACGGCGGCCGGGGCGGCGTAGCCGTAGACCGGGAGGTCGGTGGGGTACTCGGTGGAGCCGTCGTCCTTGAGCGCGGCGAACTGCCAGACGGGGCCCCGGTCCGGCTCGCCGTGCTCGGCCTCGCGGCCGGTGTGCCACTCCCAGATCAGCAGCAGCCCGGGCTGCTCGTCCTGCAGGCCCACGCTCATCATGTCCAGCTCGATGACCGCGCTGAGGTAGCAGTACGTGCCGCGGCTCTCGCTGTCGTCGGTGCGGCCGTCCTTCACCTCGAGGCCGGCCTTGTCGAGCGCCTCGCTGACGGCGGTGATGTAGTCGTCGTGGGGCAGGGTGCGCGGGGTGGTCATGACGCTCCGTTCGAGGCAGAGAGGGCATGGACTTCGGTGCAGGTGTGGCGCTCCCACTTCGCGGCGAGCACGTCGACCGGGGTGCTGGGCCGGACGGTGCCGAGGCGGCGGCCGCACTGGCACGAGCCGTGGAACTCGCAGTCGCCGTACTCGACGACCAGGGCGTGACCGCCCGCCAACGTCTCCCGGGACGCAAGGTCCGGCGGGTTGGTGCGGGGCTCGCGGTGCGCGCGAGCCAGCAGCTCGGCGGCGGCCGCCGTGTTGTAGCCGGCCGACTCAAGGACCGCGAGGATCTCCTCGCGAGCAGTGGCGCCGCCCGCCGGCCGCTGGGCGCGGCCTCGGGTGTCCTTCTGCTCGCGCGCCTCGCGCTCCTCGAGCTTGGTGTTGATGGCCTCGGCGAGCTGCGGCACGGTCGCCGTCCACTCCGTCGCGGTGCCGCCCGGTTCGAGGCCCTGGACCAGGCGCTCGCGCAGCTCGTGCGCGACGACCGGGCGGGTCAGGCGCGGGCGGCGGAGCACCGCGGCGATCGTGTCCGTACGGGAGGTCACGCGGCCTCACCGCCCGGGCGGTCGATGCCGCGGACGTCGGCGAGGGCGCGGCCGATGGCGGCGCAGCGGCCGGGGCAGTACCAGCGGGCGGGCTCCCCGGTACCGGCCACCTCGACGCGGATCATGGCCGGGGCCGGGCGGGGCTGATCGGCGGTGGTGCCGCAGCCGTCGACCGTGCACGGCTCGACCGCCGCGGTGTTCGCGGCCGGTCGCGACTGGCCGACGAGACCCCCGTTGAACTCGAAGCGCGGAGAGCTCTTGCGCGGCTTGCGGGTCTTCGGCATCAGCGGTCACCGTCCTCGGCGACCGCGGTCTGCTCGGTGGCCACCTTGTCCGGGTCCAGCTGCCACTCGCCGTTGCGGTGGACAGCGAAGCGCGTGAGGTGGTGCCAGTGGTGGTGGTGCTGCTGGTGGTGGTACATCGCCGGCGGGGTGTGGCGGAGCCAGCGGCGGATGATCTCCCATCCGATCTTCGTGACCAGCTCGCCTGCCATCTCGTCACCGAACGGCGCCGGGTTGAACTGAGCGGCGTGCCACAGCATCGCGAGGCGGTCGTCCGACACACGGGGCAGGCTGGCGAGGTCGACGTCGATGGTGATCGTCACCCGGGTGGTGGGCAGGTTCGGCATCAGACGTTCACCACCACGGGGCGCTGGGGGTGGTGGGCGGTGATGTCGATGAACTCGGCGCAGGCCTTGACGGAGCCGAGCGCGTCGGAGGCGTGGCGCCAGCGGATGGCGGAGATCTGGTGGGCGCCGTCGTCGGTCGGCTCGCACCCGGCGATCCACACCGGGGTGCCGAGGGTGTCGCGGTAGCCGGTGATGATCCCGTACAGGGTGGCGCGGGTGATGGCCGCGCCCTGCAGGGTGACGAGGTACTCGTACGGCTCCCGGCCGGGGGCGGCGGGGCGGCCGGGCCACAGCCACACGCCGCCGTGCTGGGTCGGGGCCTGGCCCCACCCGGTCTCGCCGATGGTGAGGCGGTTACCGACGGGGCCCTCGGCGCCGATGGTGTGGACGGTGCCGCAGTCCCGGCACGCCAGCCGCAGCTGCATCCGGCGGAACGTGTCGCCGTGGCCGCAGTCGGGGTGCTCGCAGGCGTGGTGGTCGGGGCCGGTGGACTGGGGGCGGATGCCCTCGGTGTGCCGCATCTGCGCCTCGTCCCAGACGGGGTTGGGGCAGTCGGCGGCGTGGGAGAGGGAGTCCCATCCGAAGTAGGTCTCGGTGATCAGTTCCATGTGGGCCTCTTGGTGAGGGAGACAGACGCGGCGGTGAGGAGGCGGACCTCGTCCAGGGCGGGCGGTCCGGCGTGCCGGGCGGTGGACGGCGGGAACGAGGGGCGGGGCGGCGCGGCCGGGCGGGGGGTGGGCTCGGCCGACGGGCGGGCCGCGGGGCCCGGGTCGGTGCGGTCGGCGGCGACCTTGACGAGGACCGCGAGCACCGCCCAGGCGCTGGCCGTCATCCCGCCGACGCGCAGCCACTCGACGGCGAAGGCGGTGCTGCCGCTCATACCGGGGCCTCGTCGGTCTCGGCGAGCAGGCCCATGAGCCGGGCCGCGGGCTCGTCGACCATGAGGGTCGGCACGCCGTCGCCGCACAGCGCGACGGCGACGTCGCCGACCACGCCCATGGCGAAGGCCGCGTCGTCCTGGCGGGTGATCGCGTCGGGGTGGACGTTGAGCTTGTCGATCCACCACCGCCAGGCGTGCAGGGACTGCGGCCGTACGGTCAGGCCCAGATACGTGGCGCAGGGGACGTCGGTCGCGATGACGTCGGGCTGCTGCCCGCGGAGCTCGGCAGCGAGTAACGCAGCCGGAGACTCCAGGTCGACCTCGGTACCGATGCGGGCGGTGCACCCGGCATAGGTGGTGGTGTGCACGCCGGCCTGTGCGTCGAGGTCGGTGCGGACGACGCCGTAGGCGACGGGCACCGTCTCCGCGTGCGCCTCCATCTCCTCGGCGACGATCGCCTTGACGGCGGGGGCGAGCTCGACGGCCAGGCGCTCGAGGTGCTCGCCGTTCAGCGGCAGGTCCAGCATCTGGGTGGCGAGCTCGAGGCGGAAGCGCAGCCGGTGCTGCACGTCCCGGCTCACGCGCGGGTCTCCGACGCGGCGGTCGTCATCGCGGCGAGCGGCACGGGGGTGATGGCCGGGGCGACGACGGCGGCGGGGTCGGCGGACACGGTGGGGATGGGCTGCGTCGCCGTGGTCTCCGGGCTCTCGGCCGCGTTGGTGTCCTCGGCCGGGGGCAGGAGGGTGTCGGCGTCGGCCGCGTTCGTCAGCGCCCAGGCGGACAGCGGGACGCCGTCGACGACGGTGCGCAGGCCGATCCAGTACGCGATGAGGGCGCCCTTGCCGTTGTGCTTGGCCTCGCGGACGGGCTCGGTGTCGACAAGGGTGGCGGTCTCGAGGACGCCGCGGCCGGCGTCGAGGCCGACGCCGAAGTGGAGGCGGGCCTCGTAGCTGTCGAGAGCGAAGCTGCGGTGGGCCTCGGCGGCGTTCGGGAGGGTCGGCACCTGGTCGACGAGCCGGTCGACGAGCGTGCGGGCCCGGAGGTAGGAGGCGCGGGCGGCGTCCTGCTGGGTAGTCTTCGTGGTCACGGTGACCTCGGCTTTCTGTGTTGTGCTGAGGCGCCGGTCGTGGGGTCGCCGGGCCTGCAAGCGGGCGGCCCCTTCGGCGTTCTCGGGGGAAGGTCAGGAGTTGGCGAGTGCCGGCGTGCGTACGGCCGCCGGCCGGCGGCGCTGCCGCGGGAGGGAGCGGCCCTTGCGCGGGTCGCCGGCGCGGAGCGCCTCGTAGATCGAGCGGCGGTCGTCGCGGTTGGTGATGATGCGGCGGCCGCTGAAGCTGTGCAGGTGCCGGTGCTCCCGGAGGAAGCGGCGGAGCCAGGAGACGCTGCACTTCAGGACGTACGCGGTCTCCTGGACGGTCATGTACTCCTGGTCCGGGTCCTGCGGGGGGATCGGGATTCCGTACTGCTCGTAGGCCCTGGTGGCCATCGGTCATGTCCTTTCGGGTGGGTCCTCTGTGGGGCGAGGAGGCGTGCGCCGAAGGCGTGAGTCGGGCGCTTGGAGGGCCTCGCGGAGACGGCGGTACGCCCTGGGGCCCATGTGTCTGCGGGTGTGGTTCTCCAGGTGGCTGACGTAGCGAGGGCTGATTCCCGCCTGTCTCGCCAACTCCGTCTGGGTGAGCCCCGCTTGCATGCGCTCCTCGCGGATCGCGTCCCCGTCGACCTCGAAGGTCAGGGGTTGGTGCATGCGGACAAGCTAGCCGTAGTTAGCCTCAGATGTCTAGCTCTAGTTAGCCGTGGCTCGCGCAGCATCGCTCGCCGCGCTCGCGCCAGTTAGCCGCAGTTAGCTTGACCTGCATGAGAACCGGCCGTTTACCTAGTTGGAACTGGCTGGACCTGGTTGGAACTGCGAAGATGTCGACATGGCTACTCGCGATCTCAGACGCCTTGGCGCACGCGTCAAGGCGCACCGCCTCGAGCTGCATCCCTCGCGCCTTGCTGCAGCTCGCGCGGCAGGGATCTCGAAGGACACCTGGCAGCGAGTTGAGGACGGCGAAGTCGTCCGCGACTCCACCTATCCCAAGATCGATAAAGCCCTGGGGTGGGTCGTCGGTAGCTGCGTCGCCATCGCCGACGGAGGGGCGCCCGCCCTTGCCAGTGAGGTGGCCGGCGCTCCGGCCGCCTCGCTGTCGGGGCCGGCCGTTGCGCTCAGCGCCGAGCAGGTGAGGCGTGCGGCGTTCGAGGCGGCCAGGGCCAAGCTGCCCAGCGCCTCCATTGGCGACCTCGACGAGTTCAGTGACGAGCTTGTGGAGATCTTGCGGAGGAGCGGGACTGTGGCGGACGGCACCTGAACTGCGACGCTTCCGCGTACAACCTTTCCGCGTTAACCGAATCGTTACTTCCGTTAGCCGGTGAAGCGTCAACAAACTGTGGCCGACAGCGTGTTCGACATGTAACTCTGAGCACCCACCCGGGGAGGTCCCAAGCGACACATAAGGGGGACCGGTGAGTAATGCCATCTATCTGGACCTTGGACCGCGCATCGATGGATACGCGACCGAGGTCGCCGGAGAGAGGGTGTGTGTCCTGTCCTCCAGGCTCGGCGCCGACCGCGAGAGCGGCGAGCGCGTGAGGCGCTACATGCAGGCACAGGGCCGCGACTGCGTAGCCTGCGCCGGCTGCCCGATCGGGAAGCCGGCGTAGACAGCACGGTCGCGAAGGAGGCGGTCGGCGGCAGGGGTACCCGCCATCGCTTCCAACTCACCACCGTGGGGGACTCATGCCGTACACCGAGCAGCGCGGGAACAGCATCCGCGTGCGCTGGGACACCGGCCGCATCAACCCGGAGACGGGCCAGAAGATCTTCGACGGCAAGTCGAGCACCGAGTGGACCGAGGCCGAGGCCTACACGTACGGCCTTGACCGGGAGTCGGACGCACGCAACGGCAGGCTCGTCGCGCGGTCGGACGGGCGCCTCCTCCTGAGGGAGTGGGCCGACCTCTGGATCCAGACGCAGGACCTGGACCCGACCTCCATCTACGACTACCGCAAAAGGCTGCGGGCGCAGATCCTCCCGGAGTGGGGGGACACCGCGGTCAACGAGATCACGACGCTCGCGTACCAGGCCTGGATGCTGCGGCTCAAGCGGAAGTACTCGGCGAACTACGTGAGGGACATCCGCATCCTCTTCGGGATGCTGATGGACGACGCCGTCGCCCACCGGCCGCCGCTCATCCACGCCTCCCCAGTGCCGAAGGAGAACCGCCGGCGGGGACGCTACGTGCGGCCGGTCCGGGAGAAGAAGGTGCAGGTGCCGACCGGCGATCTTCACCAGCTCGCCGAGAACGCCCGGGAGGTGTGGGGGTTCACCGGCTACGTCTTCCAGATGACCAAGGCCTACACGGGCATGCGGCTCGGAGAGATGTTCGGCCTGCGCCGCGAGTTCTTCGGCGGCAACTGGCCGGCGTCCGAGGAGGACGAGGAGCTGCGCGAGTCCGCGACCGAGCGGTACTGCGGCAAGACGCCGATGCCCGTGATGCGGGTGGCCTGGCAGTACAAGTACGTGAAGGACCCGGACAGGCCGGAGGAGAAGGGGACGCCCACGCTGGCCCTCCCGAAGTACGGCAGCGTCCGGACCCTGGTGATCCCGCCCTTCCTCGCCGAGCTGCACGAGGAACTGCTGGCCTCGCACGACAGCGAGTGGGCGTTCCCCGCCATGGACGGCGGCAACCTGCTGACCACCGACTTCCACACGTACTACTGGAAGCCGGTGCGTGACGGGCACGACGAACGCACCGGCCGCTACGCCCGGGCGAAGCTGCCCGCGGTGGCCTCGTTCGAACGCAAGCGCATCCACCTGGTCCGGCACGCCCACGGTCCGCACCTCGAGGAAGACGGGGTGCCGGACATCGCCATCGAGGAGCGGCTGGGCCACGTCATCCAGGGGGTGCGTGGCGTGTACCGGGACGTGACACCGAAGATGGAACGGCAGATCATTGCGGTGCTGCAGAAGCGCTTCGAGCAGGGCTGACTGAGGCTATCTCCCATTCGTCTCCCACGTGGTGTGGGAGACTGCGGGAGTTCCCAGGTCAGGCGGCTGGTGGGCCGGGAGCTTGGGGCATCCACTGCATCACGCAGCAGCAGCCGAAGATCTAGAAAGACCCGGGAGTGGACATGGCCGGTGGTGGGCGCAGGCAGGCCCCGCCGCGCGAGGACGTCCTCGCCGCCGCCATGGAGATGATCGCCGAGCGCGGCCTGGAGAAGCTCACCATGGCCGCCCTCGGCCGCGAGGTCGGCATGAGCAGCGGCCACCTCCTGTACTACTTCGGCTCCAAGGACGAACTGCTGCTGCGCACCCTGGAGTGGAGCGAGGGCCGCCTCGGTGCCGAGCGCGGCCGCCTGCTCACCCGGCCCGGCACCGCCCGGGAACGCCTCGACGCCTACGTCGACCTGTACGTCCCCGACGGCCACCGCGACCCGCACTGGACGCTGTGGCTGGAGGTGTGGAACCGCTCGCAGAACGCCCCCGACGAGGCCCGCGACCGGCAGGCCGCCATCGAGGGCGCCTGGCACCGCGACCTGGTCGCGCTGCTCGCCGAGGGCATCTCGCGCGGCGAGTTCCGCGCCGTCGACCCGGACCGGTTCGCCTCCCGGCTGCGAGCCCTCCTGGACGGCTTCGCCATCCACGTGGCGATCGGCCTGCGGGGCACGGACCGGGAGCAGGTGCTCGGCCACGTACGCGAGTTCCTCGCCGACGGACTCCTGGCACCGTCCTGATCCGGACGCCCGGCGTTCGCATTCTGAGACGCGCGGTGGACCGGGGGCGGAATGTGCCAGACTTCCCCCGTGCTCTCGTTCGCCATGATTATTGGCAGCAGGCGCGCCGGTCCGCAGTGACCACCACGTACGACCAGGTACGGGTGGACACCGTCGTCCTCGACCCGCGCGCAGACCTCTCGCACCCGCGAGAGGTTTTTCGCTTTCCTGGCCCACCCCGAGCCGGGAAGGGAGCGCGAGGGATCATAGAGGAACGGTGGAACCGGTCATTCCGGTAGACCGAGATCCCATACAGGAGCCTTCAGATCATGACCGCAACCAGCGAACTCGACGATTCGTTCCACGTCTTCGACACCACCCTGCGCGACGGCGCGCAGCGCGAGGGCATCAACCTCACGGTCGCGGACAAGCTGGCCATCGCACGGCACCTGGACGACTTCGGTGTGGGCTTCATCGAGGGCGGCTGGCCCGGCGCCAACCCGCGGGACACCGAGTTCTTCGCCCGGGCCCGCCAGGAGATCGACTTCAAGCACGCCCAGCTGGTGGCCTTCGGCTCCACCCGTCGCGCGGGCGCCACCGCCGCCGAGGACCACCAGGTCAAGGCGCTGCTGGAGTCCGGCGCCGAGGTGATCACCCTGGTCGCCAAGTCCCACGACCGGCACGTCGAACTGGCGCTGCGCACCACACTCGACGAGAACCTCGCCATGGTCGCGGACACGGTCTCCCACCTCAAGGCGCAGGGCCGCCGGGTCTTCGTCGACTGCGAGCACTTCTTCGACGGCTACCGCGCCAACCCCGAGTACGCCAAGGCGGTCGTACGCGCCGCCTCGGAGGCCGGCGCTGACGTCGTCATCCTGTGCGACACCAACGGCGGCATGCTCCCGGCGCAGATCCAGGCCGTGGTCGCCACGGTGCTGGCCGACACCGGCGCCCGGCTCGGCATCCATGCCCAGGACGACACCGGCTGCGCCGTCGCCAACACCCTCGCCGCGGTCGACGCCGGTGCCACCCACGTCCAGTGCACGGCCAACGGCTACGGCGAGCGGGTCGGCAACGCCAACCTGTTCCCCGTCGTGGCCGCGCTGGAGCTGAAGTACGGCAAGCAGGTGCTGCCCGAGGGCCGGCTGCGCGAGATGACCCGCATCTCCCACGCCGTCGCCGAGGTCGTCAACCTCACCCCCTCCACCCACCAGCCCTACGTGGGCGTCTCCGCCTTCGCCCACAAGGCCGGCCTGCACGCCTCCGCGATCAAGGTCGACCCGGACCTCTACCAGCACATCGACCCCGAGCTGGTCGGCAACACCATGCGGATGCTCGTCTCCGACATGGCCGGCCGCGCCTCCATCGAGCTCAAGGGCAAGGAGCTCGGCATCGACCTCGGCGGCGACCGCGAGCTGGTCGGCCGGGTCGTCGAGCGGGTCAAGGAGCGCGAGCTGGCCGGCTACACCTACGAGGCCGCCGACGCCAGCTTCGAACTGCTGCTGCGCGCCGAGGCCGAGGGCAGGCCGCTGAAGTACTTCGAGGTCGAGTCCTGGCGCGCGATCACCGAGGACCGCCCCGACGGCAGCCACGCCAACGAGGCCACCGTCAAGCTCTGGGCCAAGGGCGAGCGCATCGTCGCCACCGCCGAGGGCAACGGCCCGGTCAACGCCCTGGACCGCTCCCTGCGCGTCGCCCTGGAGAAGATCTATCCCGAGCTGGCCAAGCTCGACCTGGTCGACTACAAGGTCCGCATCCTGGAGGGCGTGCACGGCACCCAGTCCACCACCAGGGTCCTGATCTCCACGTCGGACGGCACGGGGGAGTGGGCCACGGTGGGCGTCGCGGAGAACGTTATCGCCGCCTCCTGGCAGGCCCTGGAGGACGCCTACACGTACGGGCTGCTGAGGGCGGGGGTCGCGCCCGCCGAGTGAGCGGAGCGTTCGACATCGAACGCGTCTTATGTCTGATTGAGGCGCATTCGGGTATGCCGATCGTATGAGTGGCGTTCGTATGCATCTCCTCATACGCCTCCTGGTCGCGCCGGTCGTCGCCGCACTGGCCCTGCTGTTGGCCGGCGCGTCCGGTGCGCCCGGCGCGCAGGCGCAGACCGACGTCTCCGAGATCGGCGCCGCCCTGCGCGAGAGCCCCGTGTACGTGGACCCGGCCGCCTCCGACCTGCTGTCCGAGTCGGACGCGGACGCCCTCGCCAACAAGATCGAGGACGCGGGCGAACCCGTCTTCGTCGCGGTCCTCCCGGCCGACTACCCGACCGCGAACCTCTTCCGGAACCTCCGCACCGAGACCGGCATCACCGGTCTGTACGGCATCCGTCTCGGCGACCGCTTCGACGCGCGCGCCGACAGCAGCGTGCTGAGCCGCCAGGGCGTGCGCAATCTGGTCACCGCGGTCCAGGGCGCGGGCGACCCCAAGGCCCAGCTGAACGACTTCGTCGACGACGCGGTGCGCAGCGTGCGCGGCTCCGCCCCCTCCTCCTGGGACTCCGGCGGTACGTCCGCGCCCACGGGCGCCCTCATCACCGCGGGCGCGGTGGTGGTCATCGGCGGCGCGGGCGTCTACGCGCTGTCCCGGCGCAACCGCCGGCGCCGCGAGGCCGAGCAGCGGGAGTCGCTGGAACGGCTGCGGGTGGTGGTCGACGAGGACATCACGGCGTTCGGCGAGGAGCTGGACCGGCTGGACTTCCACCCGGCGGAACCGGGCGCCGACGACGCGATGCGGGCGGACTACGAACGCGCCCTCGACGCCTACGAACAGGCGAAGGCGTACATGGCGGACGCCCGCAAACCGGAGGACGTGCGGGCCGTCACCCAGGCGGTGGAGGACGGCCGCTTCTCGCTCGCACAGCTCGCCGCCCGCCGCGAGGGCAGGCCGCTGCCCGAACGCCGTCCGCCCTGCTTCTTCGACCCGCGCCACGGCCCGTCGGTCGCCGACGCCACCTGGACCCCGCCGGGCGGCGCCGCCCGCCAGGTCCCGGTCTGCGCGGCCGACCAGGCGCGGCTGACCGACGGACGGGACCCGATGATCCGCGAGGTGGACACCGAGTACGGCCGCCGCCCCTACTGGGACGCGGGCCCGGCCTACGGCCCCTGGGCGGGCGGCTACTTCGGCGCCGGCATCCTGCCCGGCCTGCTCGTCGGCACCATGCTGGGCGGCATGATGGCCGGTCCGGCCTACGGAGCCGGCTACGGCACCGGGTACGGCGACTTCGGCGGCTACGAGGGCGGTGACGTCTCGGGCGGCGACTTCGACCCCGGTGACTTCGGGGGCGGTTTCGGCGGCGGCGACTTCGGCGGCGGCGGCTTCGGCGGGGGAGGCGGGGACTTCGGCGGCGGCTTCTGAGGCGCCCGGTGGGCGTCAGCGCCTGTCCGCCGGCGGCCTCGCGACCGTCGGACGGTCCGTGCGGGACCGCGCGAGCCGCGAAGGCCGCCGCGTACGGTCCGCGCCGTTCCCGCGCCGGACGACGACCACGGCGGCGAGGCCGACCGCCAGGCCGAGGGCGGTCTGCACCCCGAAGGGCTCGCCGAACATGAGGGCACCCCACACGGCCGTGACCGGGGCCATGAGGAACATGAGGGTGTTGACCTCGGTGATGCCGGACCGGCGCAGGATCAGCCAGTAGAGGCCGTAGCCGCCGAAGGTGGGCAGCACCACGAGCCAGCCGGTCGCCAGCCAGAACGAGGAGTCGGCGGGCGGGACCGCGGTCCCGAGCGAGGCCGCCAGGACCGCGAAGAGGACGGCGCTGGTCGTGCAGTGGATCGTCATCGACACCCGGGGCGGCACCGGCGCGCACGAGCGGCGCTCCAGGAAGGTGGCCGCCACCAGCGACAGCATGCCGAGGAAGGGTACGAAGTACGCCCACCACGGCACGTCCGCCCCCGCAGCCCCGGCGTCGGCCAGGGTGACCGTGGCGACGCCGGCCAGGCCCAGCCAGAGGCCGAGCCACTGCCGGCGCGAGACGTACTGCCGCAGCAGAGGCCCCGCGAGCGCGCCGGCCACGAGCGGCTGGACGCCGTCGATCAGGGCGGTGGTGCCGCTGGAGACGCCGAGCTGGACGGCGTAGAACACGCCGAGCATGTAGCCGCTCTGGGAGAGGGCGCCGACGGCGATCTGGCGGCCGGTGTCGCGGAGCGTCAGGCCGCGCCACGCCGGGCGGGAGAAGGCCGCGGCGGCCAGCAGGAGTACGGCGAGCGGCAGGAAGCGCCACATCAGGAGCGTGCTCGCGTCGGCGGTTCCCGCGCCGAGCTTGGCGCCGATGAAGCCGGAGCTCCAGCACAGGACGAAGGCGACCGAGAGCAGGGCGTTCACGTGGACCACATCCAGAGTCCGTAGTAGACAGATCGGTTTACTCGTCTTGGGTGCCCACTATACAGACCGGTATACTTGCGGCATGGGTCCAGAAGACAAACCGCACCGCGTCCGGATGACGCCCGGCGCCCGGCGTGTGCTGGAGGCCGCCGAGCGGCTGTTCTACGAGCACGGCATCCACGCCGTGGGTGTCGACCTCGTCGCGGCCGAGGCGGGGGTGACGAAGAAGACGCTGTACGACCGGTTCGGCTCCAAGGAGCAGATCGTCGTGGAGTACCTGGCCGGACGCGACGAGCGCTGGCGCGAACTGCTCGCCGGCCGGCTGGAGGCGGTCGCGGAGCAGGGGCCGGCCGCCCGGATCCTGGAGGTGTTCCAGGCCTCGCGCACGTGGGCCGGGGAGTACGGGCGGAAGGGATGCAGCATGATCAACGCGCACGCCGAGATCAGCGACCCGGCCCACCCGGCGTACCCGGTCATCACGGGGCAGAAGCGGTGGATGCTCGGCCTGTTCACCGGTCTGGCCGGGGAGGTCGACGCGGCCGGCGCGGAGCGCCTCGGGCGCTCGCTGATGCTGCTGCACGAGGGTGCCCTGGTCTCGTACGGAGTGGGGGTCCTGCCCGACCCGTTCGGCCAGGCCCTCGGTCAGGCGTGGGAGTTGCTGGAGAACGCGGCGGCGCCCGGGCGGGGCGCACCCCTGAAGTGAGGGCATGCCGCCGACTGCCGCGCTACTCGTCATCGACATGCAGAACACCACGGTCGCCATGGCGCACCGGGCCGCCGAGACGGTCGCCGCGATCGCGGGGCTGAGCGAGCGGGCCCGCGCGGCCGGAGTGCCGGTGGTGACCGTGCGGCAGCGGGACGAGGGCATGGTGCCCGGCACCGAGGGCCGGCAGGTCGTGCCCGAGCTGGCCCCGCGGGAGGGTGAACCGGTCGTCGACAAGACGACCCCGGACAGCTTCCTCGGCACCGGCCTCGACGAGACCCTGCGGGCGCTGGGCGTCACCGAGGTGATCGTCACCGGGTTCGCCACGGAGGTCTGCGTGGACACCACGGCGCGGCAGGCGCTGAGCCGGGGCTACGACCTGGTCGTCGTCGCCGACGGGCACACCACGTCGGTGCGGACCGAGGAGGACGTCGACCTCGTCCCGGCGGGCCGCTCGATCGCGCAGAGCAACGCCGTCTACCGCATGATCGGCTGGCCCGGCCGCCGTATCCGGGTCCGGGCCGCCGCCGACGTGGACTTCGCCGCCCCCGAGGGGGCGCCGGGCGTCAGGCCTGCCTGATCGCCGAGACGTCGAAGTTCAGCTTGATCTTGTCGGAGACCAGTACGCCACCCGTCTCCAGGGCCGCGTTCCAGGTGAGCCCCCACTCCGAGCGCTTGATCTCCGCCTTGCCCTCGAAGCCGACGCGCTCGTTGCCGAACGGGTCCTTGGCGGCGCCGTTGAACTCCAGGTCGATGGTGAGCGGCTTGGTCGTGCCGAGGATCGACAGGTCGCCGGTGATGCGGTAGTCGTCGCCGCCCAGGGACTCCGCCTTGGTGGAGCGGAAGGTCATCGTCGGGTACTCGTCCGTGTTGAAGAAGTCGGAGCTCTTCAGGTGGCCGTCCCGGTCGGGGGAGCCCGTGTCGATGCTGTCCATGGTGATGTCGAGCGACGCCGTGGACCGGGACGGGTCGGTGCCGTCCAGGTGCAGCGTGCCGGTGAAGTCGAGGAACTTGCCCTTGACGTTGGTGACCATGGCGTGCCGCGCCGTGAAGCCGATCGTCGTGTGGGCGGGGTCGACGGTGTAGTCGCCGGTGAGCGTGGAGAGGTCGGGGGTGGTGGTCATGGTGTCCTCCAGGCTTGAAGTTGAATGTTCAACCAGTTCAACGAAGTCGACTCTAGACCTATTCCACGCCGCCTTCAACCGCTTCGCAGGACGTGTCGCGGCGCCGTTCCCCTCCCGTCCCCGGCGTGATAGACGGCATGAGCATGACCCCACAGCGCCCCACCGCACCCACCCGCCGCGCGATCCTGCTCACGGCGGCCGCGACCGCCGCCCTCGCGGCCGTCCCCCGCCCCGTGGCAGCGGCGGCCGACCCCTACGACACCCTCCGCCGGCGCTGGCTCGAGATCGTCCTCGGCGCCGGCTACGACCCGGCCGCCGAGCCGTACGCCTCCCGCCTCGCCGAGACCGGCGAGCGCGCCCGCGAGTACCGCGCCACCATGGCCCCCGCCCCCACCTCCCTGTGGCCCGGCCACCCCTTCGACCCGCCCGCCGGCATCACCTTCGCCTACGGCCGCCTGTGGACGATGACCGAGGCGTACGTCCAGGAGGGCACCGGCTCCACCGGCGATCCCGCCCTCCTCGCCGACATCCTGCGCGGCCTCGACCACCTGTCGGCCACCGTCTACAACCCGGCCACCACCCGCTACGGCAACTGGTGGGAGTGGCAGATCGGCAGCCCCCGCCTCCTGATGGACATCACGGCCGCCCTGTACGACCACCTCGGCACCGACCGCGTGGCCGCCGCCTGTGCCGCCGTCGACCACTTCGTCCCCGACGCGATGCTCGGCGACTACTCCGGCACCTCCACCGGGGCCAACCGCGTCGACCTGTGCCGCTCCGTCGCCCTGCGCGGCGTCCTGGGCCGGGCCCCCGCCAAGCTCGCCCTGGCCCGCGACGCCCTCTCGCCCGTCTTCCCGTACGTCACGAAGGGCGACGGGCTCTACGCCGACGGCTCGTTCGTCCAGCACACCTGGGTCGCCTACTCGGGGACGTACGGCCAGGTCATGCTGGACGGCCTCGGCCGGCTGTTCACCCTGCTGGCCGGCTCGGAGTGGGAGGTGACCGATCCGGGCAAGCAGATCGTCCTCGACGGCGTCGAGCGCGCCTACGCACCGCTGATCCACGACGGCCTCGTCATGGACATCGTCAACGGGCGGGCCATCAGCCGGGGTTACCTCAAGAGCGACGACCTGCACGTCATGCGCAGCGACCACTTCCACGGCCAGCAGATCATCGCCGCCACGGCGGTCCTCGCGGGCGGGGCGAGCGACGCCGAGCGCGAGCGCTGGCACGCCCGGATCAAGGGCTGGATCGAACGGGACACCGTCACCCCTGTCCTGAGCGCGCCCCAGTTCCCGGTCGCCGACCTGGCCCGGCTGCACGCGATCGCCGACGCCCCCGGCACGGCCGCCCCCGAGCCCGTCGGGCACCACCTCTTCGCGGCCATGGACCGCGCAGTCCACCGCCGCCCCGCCTTCACCGCCGGCCTCGCCATGGCCAGTGACCGCATCGCCCACTACGAGTGCGGCAACGGCGAGAACCCGCGTGGCTGGCACACCGGCGCGGGCATGCTCACCTGGTGGGCGAACGGGAGCGGTGCGGACCGGCCCGCTCGGTCCGATCAGTACACGGACTGGTTCTGGCCCACCGTCGACTGGTACCGGCTGCCCGGCACCACCGTCTCCACCAAGTGCCTGCCCGACCGCGCGGGCGGCGAATGGGGCGAGCCCAAACCCGACGTGCGCTGGGTCGGCGGCACGACCGACGGCGAGTACGCGGCCGTCGGCCAGCATCTCAAGGGCCTCGGCTCCACCCTTCAGGCGCGCAAGTCCTGGTTCTTCCTCGACGACGCGGTGGTCTGCCTGGGCGCCGGCATCACGTGCGCGGACGGCGTCCCGGTCGAGACGGTCGTGGACAACCGCAACCTGGGCGAGGGCGGCACCCAGGCCCTCGTACGCGGCCGGCACTGGGCCCACCTGGAGGGCCACGGCGGCTGGATCGTGCCCGAGGGCGACCTGCGGACCCTGCGCGAGGACCGCACCGGCGCCTGGTCCGACATCAACACCACCAGCACGACCGAGCGCCGCACCCGGCGCTGGCAGACCCTCTGGCTCGACCACGGCACCGACCCGGCCGACGCCGACTACGTCTACACCGTCATGCCGGGCGCCTCCCGAGCGGCCCTCGCCCGCCGCGCCGCGGACCGCCACTGGCTCACGGTCCTCGCCAACGACGCCCGCCGCCAAGCGGTCACCGTCCCCTCCCTCGGCCTCACCGCCGCCAGCTTCTGGCAGGCCGGCACGGCGGGCCCGCTCACCGCGTCCGCCGGGGCGAGCGTGCTGGTCCGCCGCAGCGGCCGTACCGCTACTCTCTGCGTGAGCGAACCGCCGCGCACCGGACAGCCCCTGGAGATCGTCTGGGACCACCCGGTGGGAGCGGTGCTGCGGGCCGACGAGACGGTCGAGATCCTCGCGACGGGCCGCCGACTGCACCTCCGCGTCACTCCAGGGATGGCATGTACCACCCATGAATGTGAGGTGACTCTCAGCTGACAGGTTTGTGAGACCCCTACAAGCCAAGGGGCCTCTGAACAGTCGGAAAGGCTGCACGGGGTGGGGGTTCTGTTCAGTGCTACCAGGAAAACGGGCCGGAGACTGTACGGAGTCGACGGCTCGCAATCCTTGGTCGGCTTCGTAGAGTCGCTACATGACCGTTTTGGATGAGGCGCCGGGTGAGCCGACGGACGCGCGCGGGCGAGTGGCCGAGCTGCACGAGATTCGTGCGCAGGCGCTGGCCGGACCGAGCGAGAAGGCGACGGCGGCGCAGCACGCCAAGGGCAAGCTGACGGCGCGCGAGCGGATCGAGCTGCTCCTGGACCCGGACTCCTTCCGCGAGGTCGAGCAGCTGCGCCGGCACCGGGCGACCGGGTTCGGCCTGGAGGCCAAGAAGCCGTACACCGACGGTGTCATCACCGGTTGGGGCACGGTCGAGGGCCGCACGGTCTTCGTCTACGCCCACGACTTCCGGATCTTCGGCGGCGCGCTGGGCGAGGCACACGCCACGAAGATCCACAAGATCATGGACATGGCCATCGCGGCCGGTGCCCCGTTGGTCTCGCTCAACGACGGTGCCGGCGCCCGCATCCAGGAGGGCGTCAGCGCCCTCGCCGGTTACGGCGGCATCTTCCAGCGCAACACCAAGGCGTCCGGCGTGATCCCGCAGATCAGCGTGATGCTCGGCCCGTGCGCGGGCGGCGCGGCCTACAGCCCCGCCCTCACCGACTTCGTCTTCATGGTCCGCGACACCTCGCAGATGTTCATCACGGGCCCGGACGTGGTCAAGGCCGTCACCGGCGAGGAGATCACGCAGAACGGCCTGGGCGGCGCCGACGTGCACGCCGAGACGTCCGGCGTGTGCCACTTCGCCTACGACGACGAGGAGACCTGCCTCGCCGAGGTCCGCTACCTCCTCTCCCTGCTGCCGCAGAACAACCGGGAGAACCCGCCCCGCCACGAGTCCTCGGACCCCGTGGACCGGCGCTCGGACGTGCTCCTCGACATGGTCCCCGCGGACGGCAACCGCCCGTACGACATGGCCAAGGTGATCGAGGAGATCGTCGACGAGGGCGAGTACCTCGAGGTCCACGAGCGCTGGGCCCGCAACATCATCTGCGCCCTGGCCCGCCTCGACGGTCAGGTCGTCGGCATCGTCGCCAACCAGCCGCAGGCGCTGGCCGGTGTCCTGGACATCGAGGCGTCGGAGAAGGCCGCGCGCTTCGTCCAGATGTGCGACGCCTTCAACATCCCGATCGTCACCCTTCTGGACGTACCCGGCTTCCTGCCCGGCGTCGACCAGGAGCACGGCGGCATCATCCGTCACGGCGCCAAGCTCCTCTACGCGTACTGCAACGCGACCGTGCCCCGGATCTCGCTCATCCTGCGCAAGGCGTACGGAGGTGCTTACATCGTCATGGACAGCCAGTCCATCGGCGCCGACCTCACCTACGCCTGGCCGACCAACGAGATCGCCGTCATGGGCGCGGAGGGTGCCGCGGGCGTCATCTTCCGCCGGCAGATCGCCGACGCCGAGGACCCCGAGGCCATGCGGGCGCACATGGTCAAGGAGTACAAGTCCGAGCTGATGCACCCCTACTACGCGGCCGAACGCGGGCTGGTCGACGACGTCATCGACCCCGCGGAGACCCGTGAGGTGCTGATCAAGTCCCTGGCGATGCTCCACACCAAGCACGCCGACCTGCCCTCCCGCAAGCACGGCAACCCGCCGCAGTGACCCGAGGAGCCACTTCCATGTCCACTTCCGACATCCGCGTTGAGAAGGGCCACGCCGAACCCGAGGAAGTCGCCGCCATCACGGCCCTCCTCCTGGCCCGCGCCGCCGCCCGCCCCGCCGAGATCGCCCCGACCCACGGCGGCGGCCGCGCCCGCGCGGGCTGGCGCCGCCTGGAACGCGAGCCGGGCTTCAGGGCGCCGCACAGCTGGCGCTGACCTCAGCACCATCAGAGGCCCCTCTCCTGCTTGGAGAGGGGCCTCTGGTTGTGACAGGGGGCTGGGCAGCTCACCCAGGGGCGCGGGGAACTGCGCGACCAGCCACGTACTACGCGCACCCGGCAACGAACCGCCCCCGGCAGCCCGGTGGCCGCAGGGGACATGTCGCAGCCCGGCGCAGCGGGGTGCCGCCTGCGCCCACCCGTGCCGCCCCAGCGGCACGACTGCCCGCAGGCTAGCGGCGTGCTGACTTAACGCAACCGGGCCATCAGCGCGTGCTCCACGAGCGTGATCAGGGCCGACTTCGCGTCGGCCCGATGCCGCGCGTCCGTCGTGATGATCGGCGTGTCCGGGCCGATCTGCAGGGCCTCGCGGACCTCGTCCGGCTGGTACGGCTGCTGCCCGTCGAAGCCGTTGAGCGCGATCACGAACGGCAGGCCGCTGTTCTCGAAGTAGTCGACGGCCGGGAAGCAGTCGGCCAGACGCCTCGTGTCGACCAGGACGATCGCCCCGATGGCACCGCGCACCAGGTCGTCCCACATGAACCAGAACCGGTCCTGGCCCGGCGTACCGAAGAGGTACAGGATCAGGTCCTGGTCGAGCGTGATGCGTCCGAAGTCCATGGCGACCGTCGTGGTCGTCTTGTCCCCCGTGTGGGTGAGGTCGTCGATGCCCGCCGAAGCGGATGTCATCACGGCCTCGGTGCGCAGCGGATTGATCTCCGAGACAGCGCCGACGAACGTGGTCTTGCCCACGCCGAAGCCGCCCGCCACCACGATCTTCGCGGAAGTGGTGGAGCGGGAAGGACCGCCGCTAGAGCTTGCGAAGTCCACTGAGCACCCTTTCGAGCAGTGTCACGTCTGGCTGGCCGCCGGCGCTCTCGTCGCCGCCGGGCTGATGGATGGCGACCAGTCCTGCCTCCGCCAAGTCGGCGACGAGGATCCTGGCCACGCCGAGAGGGATCGTCAGGAGGGCCGAGACCTCGGCCACCGACTTGATCTCCCGGCAGAGGTTGCAGATCCGCTGATGCTCGGGCAGCTGGCCCTGCATCTGGTGCGGCTGCGCGGTGGTGTGCACCAGCGCCTCGATGGCGAGCTGGTACCGGGGCCTGGTGCGGCCGCCCGTCATGGCGTACGGGCGCACCAGGGGATTGTTCGACGCCCCGGTGGGCGCCGGCTCAGGGGTGCGGCGCTGCGGCTGCACGGGCTGGATGCGCGGAGACTGCGGCTGGTCGTACGGCGAAGGGCCGGGGCCCTGCGGCGCGTACGGCTGCCGGTGGTTCGGCACGGAGGGGTAGCCGTACCCGTTCGCCGAGCCGTCGCCCTGGCCCTGACCGGGGCCGTACGACCAGTTGCCCGATGACGGACCGCCTGGGGGTGTTCCCACTTTTTCCTCCTCCGACTGTGCCTGGCATCCATCGCTGTGGAGCCGCGTCCCGAAACTTTACGGCCACGGGACGCCAAAACGCACCGTCTGTCCTTTAGTTGAGAAGGCTCCCTTGGAGCTCAGCCCGCAGATCGGGGGTCAGAACCGTGCCCGCACGGTCCACCAGAAGGGCCATCTCGTACCCAATGAGACCGATGTCCGCCTCGGGGTGTGCGAGAACCGCGAGGGACGAGCCGTCGGAGATGGACATGATGAAGAGGAATCCGCGCTCCATCTCCACAACCGTCTGGTTCACGCTGCCGCCCTCGAAGATGCGCGAGGCACCCGCGGTCAGCGAGGTCAGGCCGGAGGCGACGGCCGCGAGCTGATCGGCTCGGTCGCGGGGGAACCCTTCGGACATCGCCAGAAGGAGTCCGTCGGCGGAGACCACCACCGTGTGGGACACCCCCGGGGTGTTGTCCACGAAGTTGGTGATCAACCAGTTCAGGTTCTGCGCCGCCTGGCTCATCGGGCTCACACTAACGCTCCTGGTTGTAGGTGCTGTCAGGACCACGGTGTTCATTCCTTGTGTCCTGGCCGTTCGTTTCACTGCCTGCGTTGCGGCCCCGTTCGACGCCGCGCCGCAGGTTGCTCAGCCTGCCCCGGACGTCCTCCGGAGCGCGGGAGACCTGGGGGCCTCCCTGAGGAGTGGTCTCGGCCGCGCCCTCGACCAGGTTGGCCTTGGGCACCCGTCGCGGCAGTCCCGAGGAGGTCACCCCGCCCGCCTTGGGCCTGCGCAGCGCCGAAGCCTGCTGCCAGCGGTCGTCGTTGGCCGACCGCCAGGTGTCCTCGCCGCCCGCCCCCGGTGCGGCGGCCGGCGTCTCCTGGCCCACGTGCCCCGCATCGCCTGCGCCGCTCGCGGTGGATCCGCGGCGGGGAAGACCGGCGTCAGTCAGCTCGTGGGCGGCGGAGGGGGCCGGCCCCGGACGGTCGAAGCCTACGCGGTCCGCCTCGTTCACGTCAGCGGCCTGGGCGGATTGCGCCTGCGGGGCACCCGCGGAGTACTGGTCCGGATATCCGTTCCGGTATCCGTCCTGCTGCGGCCAGTCGTCCTGGTGGCGCCGCTGCTCGAAGGGGGAGTAGTTCCCGTTCTCCGGCAGGCCGCCGTTCGGCGCGTAGTACTGCTCGTCGTACGACGCCTGCTGCGGTTCCTGGTACGCCTGCTGCTGGTCGGCGTACGCCGCCTGCTGGTCGTACGCGCCGTTCGGCGACTCCTGGTAGGTGCCGTTGGGCGACTCCCGGTACGCGCCGTTCGGCTGCTGCTGGTAGCCGTCTGGACCCTGGGCGTAGCCCTGCTGCTGTCCGGTGAACTGGTCCTGGAAGCCAGTGGCTTCGGTGTTCCCGCCCTCACCGCGGTCCGCCGGACCGGGCAGCTCGGGCTGCGACTGGGCCTCCAGGGCCGCGCGGCGCTCCTCGCGCATCAGCGAACGGCCGACCGGGTCGAGTTCGCGGATGTCGTCGGGGATCTCGGCGTACCGGCTGTCGTCGAAGCCCAGCTCCGCGGCGGTCCGCATGGGCTGGCCGACCTGCGCGAAGCTCTCCCCCCGGAAGTTCTGCTCCGGGATGATCTGCGAGACCGTGAACTCGTCGCGCTGCTGCTGCTGCTCGCCACCGCCACCGTGGGTGATGGCGTCCGGGAGCATGACCAGCGAGGTGGTGCCCGCCTGCTCGCCGGAGGGGCGCAGCTGGACGCGGATGCCGTGCCGGTCGGACAGCCGGCCGACCACGAACAGGCCCATGCGCTGCGAGATCGCGGCGTCCACGGTCGGCGGGTTGGCCAGCTTGTGGTTGATGTCCGCGAAGTCCTCGGCGGTCAGGCCGATGCCCTTGTCGTGGATCTCGACCATCACGCGGCCGTCGGGCAGCCGGGTCGCGGTGACGCGGACCTTGGTCTGCGGCGAGGAGAACGTGGTGGCGTTCTCCAGCAGCTCGGCGAGCAGGTGCACGAGGTCGGTCACGGCGCGGCCGTGGATCTCGGCCTCCGGCACGCCGGACAGCTCGATGCGCTCGTACTGCTCCACCTCGGAGGACGCGGCGCGCAGCACGTCCACCAGCGGCACCGGCTGGTCCCAGCGGCGGCCGGGTTCCTCGCCGGCGAGGACCAGGAGGTTCTCGCCGTTGCGGCGCATACGGGTGGCCAGGTGGTCCAGCCGGAAGAGGTTCTCCAGCTGGTCGGGGTCGGCCTCGTTGTTCTCCAGGTCGGTGATCAGGCTCAGCTGGCCCTCGATCAGCGACTGGTTGCGGCGCGACAGGTTGGTGAAGATCGCGTTGATGTTGCCCCGCAGCAGGGCCTGCTCGGAGGCGAGCCGGACCGCCTCGCGGTGCACCTGGTCGAAGGCGCGGGCGACCTCGCCGATCTCGTCGGTCGAGGTGATCGGGATCGGCTGCACCTTGGTGTCGACCCGGCCCGGGTCGGTGCGGGAGAGCTGGTCGACCAGCATCGGCAGGCGCTGCTCGGCGATGCCGAAGGCGGCGTTGCGCAGCTGACGCATGGAGCGGCTCATGCCGCGGGCCACCATGCCGGCCAGGACGAACGCGGCGAGCAGCGCGATCACGACCGCGGCACCCGTGATGTAGGCGTCGCGCTCGGCGTCGTCGGCGATCGTGGACGCCTCGGACACCGCCCTGTCCGCGAGGTCCGACTCGATCTTCTGGTACGCGTCGAACTTGAGGGTGTTGACCGCCCACCAGTTTTCCGGCGTGATGCCCTGCCGGGCCAGCTCCGCACGCGCGCTGGTGTCCGTGGACTCGAGTCCGGCCAGCTCGGAGATCATCGTCGTCGGGTTGGACGGCGGCGGCACGTAGTCCGGGTCCTTGGCCTTGGCCTCCTTGGCCATGGCCGCGCCGTCCTCCTTGAGCTTCGCCTCGGCGTCCTCGAGCTTCTGCGCGTCCGCCTCGGTGCCGCCGCCGATGTACTCCTCGATCGCGATGCGCTCCAGGTAGGCGTACGAGGAGAGCGCGACGCGCTGGCTGGCGAGGTGGCCGGGCTCCGGACCCGGCTTGACCAGCATGTGCATACCGATGGAGCGCTCCAGGGAGAGCGCGGCCTTGGTCAGCGAGATCGCGTAGACGGTACGGCCGTAGGAGGTGATGTTGCCGGTGCCCAGACCGAGCTCGTTGGCGAACTCCATCAGGGGGTGGGCGACACCGGTGTAGCCCTCCTCGGTCTCCACGCCCTTGAGCTTGGAGGTGTACGCCGCCGCCCGCAGCGTCTGGAGCCTGGGCTCCTGCTCGCGGAAGACCTTCAGCCGGCGTACCAGGCCCGCCTTGCCGGGCATGTCCTGGGCCGCCCGGTCGAAGACGTCGGCCGCATCGTCGGTGGCCTGGCGGGCCTTGACGACGGTGGCGTCCTTCTCACCCTTGCCCTGCAGCAGTGGGGCCGCCGTGACGTCGCGCTCGTTGTAGAGGGCGGAGGCGTAGCCCAGGGAGGCGCGCACCAGACGCGCGGTGTTCTCGGCGTCCTCGGCGTCCTGCCAGGTGTCGATCGAGCTCTTCACCTGGAAGCCGCCCATGACGAGGCCGACCAGCACGGGTATGAGCAGGATCGCGTTCAGCCGGGTGGTCACCCGCCAGTTCCGCGGCGTGAAACGGCCACCATCGGGCGCGGGCTCGGGCTGGGGTTCCGCAGCGGGGGCGGGAGCGGGCGCCGCTGTGCGCGGCGGGGTGAAGTTGCCCCGGGCCGATGGCTCGGGACTGTTCTTGCTTCGCCTCACTCGACCAACAACCTCTCGGCGGTCGGCACCTGTGTCGTGCCGCTGTGTCTCAGAACCCAGTCCGTCATCGAGTACGCGCTACTGCTGAGTACGTCTTTGACCATTGGGCAGTTCCGGCATTCCAGCACGGCGACCAGCGCTCTTCCAAACAGTGGAACGCGGGGGTTACACGTGATGTAAGCCCCACGTAAAACGGTCATAAAGAGCGAGGCCCGTCAAAAGACGGGGTCTTCGTGCGCGCAGCGAGACCAGCTGACCGCGTCGCGTGTCGGTACCACCCGATTCCTCTGCCGAAACGTTATGAACAGCGGAGCCGACCGTGTCAAAGGACACAGTCGGCTCCGAACCGTCTACGACAAGTGCCGTAGAGCCCCGCCGACTTGGCTGCGACGGCCCGCGGACCTACCGCAGGCGGGCCATCAGCGCGTGCTCGACGAGCGTGATCAGTGCGGACTTCGCGTCGGCGCGGTGCCGCGCGTCCGTCGTGATGATCGGGGTGTCCGGGCCGATCTGCAGCGCCTCCCGCACCTCGTCCGGCGTGTACGGCTGCTGCCCGTCGAAGCCGTTGAGCGCGACGACGAACGGCAGGCCGCTGTTCTCGAAGTAGTCGACGGCCGGGAAGCAGTCGGCCAGTCGGCGGGTGTCGCACAGCACGACCGCACCGATGGCGCCGCGTACCAGGTCGTCCCACATGAACCAGAACCGGTCCTGGCCCGGTGTACCGAACAGGTACAGGATCAGGTCCTGGTCGAGCGTGATACGGCCGAAGTCCATGGCGACCGTCGTGGTCGTCTTGTCCCCGGCGTGCGTGAGGTCGTCGATCCCCGCGCTGGCCGAGGTCATCACGGCCTCGGTGCGCAGGGGGTTGATCTCGGAGACGGCGCCCACGAACGTGGTCTTGCCGACGCCGAAGCCGCCGGCCACCACGATCTTCGCGGAGGTGGTCGCCCGCCCTCCGTCAGAGCTTTCGAAGTCCACTGAGCACCCTTTCGAGCAGTGTCACGTCCGGCGCACCGCCGTTGTTCTCGTCGCCGCCGGGCTGGTGCACCGCGACCATCCCGGCCTCCGCGAGGTCCGCGACCAGGATTCGCGCCACACCCAGCGGCATCGCCAGCAGGGCCGACACCTCGGCCACCGATTTCACCTCGCGGCACAAGTGGCAGATCCGCTGGTGCTCGGGGAGCAATCCCATGAGCGCTGCCGGGTCGGCCGTCGTGCTGATCAGCGCCTCGATGGCGAGCTGATAGCGCGGCCTGGTCCGGCCACCGGTCATCGCGTAGGGACGTACCAGCGGCTGGTCGCCCTCGTCCTCGTACGGCTCCGCGTACGGATCATGAGAGGCGGTGGGCGGGGTCATGAATCCTCCGGGCGGGACAGCAGGTGGGTCAGTCGTGCCGTCTGACGAGGCCGGTGGGGGGATTGTGGCGGCCGGACGGTGATTTGGTAACACGGGTGGTGCCGGGGCCGATCAGTGGAGCAGACTTCCTTGTAGTTCGGCGCGCAGGTCGGGCGTGAGGACCGCGCCCGCGCGGTCGACCAGGAGCGCCATCTCGTAGCCGACGAGGCCGATGTCGCACTCCGGGTGCGCGAGGACGGCCAGGGACGAGCCGTCCGAGACGGACATGAGGAAGAGAAATCCCCGCTCCATCTCCACGACCGTCTGCGCGACGTTGCCGCCCTCGAAGATCCGGGACGCCCCGGCGGTCAGCGAGGTCAGCCCCGAGGCGACGGCCGCGAGCTGGTCGGCGCGGTCACGAGGGAAGCCCTCGGACATCGCCAGGAGGAGTCCGTCGGCGGACACGACGACGGTGTGGGACACCCCCGGGGTGTTGTCCACGAAATTCGTGATCAACCAGTTGAGGTTCTGTGCCGCCTGGCTCATCGGGCTCAACTAACGCTCCTGCTGGTGAGTGGGCCGCGGGTAGCTGCCGGTCTGGTTGGTACCGGCCTGCCGGCCCTGTGCGATTCCCCGACGGAGATTGGTCAGTCGGCCGCGCACGTCGTCGGGCGCACGCGAAACCGCCGGACCGCTCTGGTGCGACTGCTGCTGAGCCGTCCCCGGGACGAGGTTGGCCCGGGGTACCCGGCGCGGGAGGCCGGAGGTGGTGACCCCGCCCGCGGCCGGCTGCCTGACGCGCTCCGCCTGCCGGACGAGGTCGTCGTTCGGCGAGCTGCGCCAGGAGGAGGTGGCCGGTCGCTGGGGGGCCGCCGGGGTCTGGGGCTGGGGAGCCTGCGGCTCCGGGTCGGCGGCCGGGGCGGACTGCGGCGCCCTCGACTCGCGGTCCCCGTGGAACCAGTTGGTCTCCAGCGTGTCGTACAGCGGGGTACGTCCGTCACCGGGTCCGGAGGCCGGGGGCAGGGCCCATCCGTCCTGGGGCCGCTGCGGGGCCGGCGGACGCGGGGCGCCGAAGTCGTTGCCGCCCTGCGTGCCGCCCGCCTGGGGGCGCTCGAACTGTCCGGTGGCCGCCGGGTTCTGACGGTGCGGCAGGTCGTGCTGTCCGGTCGAGCCGTTGTCGTAGCCCTGGGCGCCGGCGAACCGGTCGGCCGAAGGCCCGTTCGGGGCCGCCGGGCCGGGCTGTCCGCCGAAGACGTCCGAGCGGACGAAGGGGCTGCCGCCCTGCTGCGGAGCGGTCGGCTCGGGCCGGGTGAACTGGTCGCCCCGTGCGGCTTCCTCGCCGGACCGGCCCCCGTCGTACTGGCCCTGGCCGTACTGGTCCTGCCGGTACTGGTCCTGCCCGAACTGGTCCTGCCCGAACGGATCCTGGTACTGGTTCCGGTCGTCGTACCGGCTCTGGCCGTCGTACTGGCTCTGGCCGGGCTGGGCGAACTGGCCCGTGTCCTGCGGCTCGTCCCGTCGCGGCGCCGGGGCGTCGAAGTCGGGGCGGGCGAACTCGGCCGTGGCGGCGGGGGACTGGGGCTCGCCGAACCGCGGCACCGCCGGCATCTCCGCGGTCGAGCCCGGACCCTGCCTCTCGTCGAGGCGCGGGGTCGGGTCGGTGCGGGAGCTGTCCGGCTCGTCGTGGCCGCGCGGGGCGTCCAGCGAGGCGCGCGGCACGGGCGGCTGCGCGTTCTCGTCGCTCCAGCTGGGCACACGGGGCTGCGGGTTGCCGCCGGGCAGCTCGGCCCGCGGACCGCCGTGCGGCGGCAGCTGCGGACGACGGCCCTGCCCGGCGTCGCCACCGGCTCCGCGCTTGCCGCGCTGCGGGGGCGCTGCGGGGGTGCGGGTGCCGCCGAACATGTCCTGCCCCTGCGAGGCGTTGTTCGCCGGCGCGTTGCCCTGCGGCGCGTTCATGCCCGCGGCCTGCAGGCCCTGCGGAGCACCGGGCGCCTGACCGGCACCGGCGCCGGCCGGAGCCGGCCGGTTCTGCTGTCCCGGACCCGCCGGGGGATGGAGCCCGCGCGCGCCACCCGGCGCACCCGGGCGGCCGCCCGCGTCGCGCCCGGGCAGTGCGGCCCGCGGTCCCTGACCGGCACCGAGCCGGCCGCCCGGCGCACCGGCGCCGGGAGCACCGCCACCGCCGCCGAAGGCACCGCCACCACCGAGGGCGCCGCCGCCCTGACCGCCGCGGCGGGCCGCGGCGACACCGGCGGCCGCCTGCGCTGCGGCCGGACCGCCGCTGCCCGCGCCGGGCTGGCCGGGCTTGGGCTGCGGCTTGCGGCCGCCCTGGGCGACGTCGACGGGCAGCATGACCAGCGCGGTCGTACCGCCGGAGTCGGACGGGCGCAGCTGGATGCGGATGCCGTGGCGCTGCGAGAGGCGGCCGACCACGAACAGACCCATGCGGCGGGAGACGGAGACGTCCACGGTGGGCGGCGAGGCGAGCCGCTCGTTGATCGCGGCCAGGTCCTCCGGCGAGAGGCCGATGCCGGTGTCGTGGATCTCGATCAGCACGCGGCCGTCGGGCAGCGCGTGACCGGTGACCTTGACCTTGGTCTGCGGCGAGGAGAACGAGGTCGCGTTCTCCAGCAGCTCGGCGAGCAGGTGCACGAGGTCGTTGACCACGCGGCCGGCGACCTCGGTGCTCGGCACGGAGGCCAGCTCGATGCGCTCGTACTGCTCCACCTCGGAGGCGGCGGCACGGAGCACGTCGACCAGCGGCACCGGACGCGTCCAGCGTCGGCCCGGCTCCTCACCGGCGAGGACGAGGAGGTTCTCACCGTTACGGCGCATGCGCGTCGCGAGGTGGTCGAGCTTGAACAGCGAGGACAGCTGGTCCGGGTCGGCCTCGCGGGACTCCAGTTCGGAGATGAGGGAGAGCTGACGCTGGATGAGGCCCTGGGAGCGGCGCGAGAGGTTGGTGAACATCGCGTTGACGTTGCCCCGCAGCAGGGCCTGCTCGGCGGCGAGGCGGACCGCCTCGCGGTGCACGTCGTCGAAGGCCGCGGCCACTCGGCCGATCTCGTCCCGGGAGTGCACGCCGACCGACTCCACCGAGGTGTCGACGTCCTGCGGGTCGGTCTCGGAGAGCTGCTTGACCAGCTCGGGCAGGCGGTCCTGGGCGACCTTGGTCGCGGTGTCCTCCAGCCGGCGCAGCGAGCGGATCATGGACCGGGCCACGACGAACGCGCCGACCAGGGAGACGCCGAGCACGAGCAGGATGAGGACACCGGAGATGATGGCCTCTTGCTCGGACTCGTTGCGCAGCTCACGGGCCTGCTGCTCCATGTCCTCCAGCAGCTTGAGCTCGATGTTCTTCATCTGCTGGATCTTGGTGGAGCTGTCGTCCAGCCAGTCCTGGTAGGACCGGGACTTCAGGCTCTCCAGGCCGTGTTCCTTGCCGAGGGCGCGGCCCGCGTACTGGTCGGACGCCTCGATCACCGGGTTGCCCTCGGTGATCGGCTTGAGCAGGTCCTCCGCGCCCTCGCCGTAGATGCTGCTGAAGCTGCGGATCTCGGAGGTCTGGCTCTGCAGCGCGGACTGGGCGTACAGCCGGTCGTTCTCGGCGAGGTCGCCCTTGCTGGTGTTGTTCGCGGGGAGGGCCGCGGCGAGGACCGCGCGCTGGATGGACGCGTACTCCTTGGCCGAGGAGAAGGCCGACAGGGCGCGTGTGCGCTGGATCATGTCGGAGTTGCTGGTCGCCTCCGCCATGTCCTGCGAGAGGTCGAGCAGGTGGGTGATCAGGCGGTGGTAGGACTCGACCGTCTGGGTCGAGTTGTCCTTCGCCGTGTACGCGGTGCTGCGGATCTTGGTCAGGTCGTTCAGGTCGCTCGCGATGCCGACGAGGCTGTCCCGGACGCCGACGAGCTGGCCGTCCCTGCTCGCCGCGTCGATCTGCTCGGACTTGTCGAGGAAGTTCTTCAGGGCCCGGTCGGTCTGCTCGCGGTCGCCCTTGACGGCGATGGCGCTGGACTTCGAGCCGTGGGCCAGCGGGCCGGCGGACTGGTCGCGCTCCTCCTGGAGGGCGTGCGCCAGCTCGGTGGCCTGCTTGGTCATCTCGGTCAGCAGCTTCATGTTCTCGAGCTGCTGGATGTCGTCGATCGACTGGTTGATGCGCAGCGCGCCCAGTGAGGTCGCCGCGACCACCGGAAGCGCCAGCAGCGAGACCAGACGCGTGGAGATCCGCCAGTTGCGCAGGGCTATGCGCGGGCCGGGGCCGGTCGGGCCCTTGGCCGGCTTCGCGGGCTGCTGCTGGCCGGGTGCGGACGGGTCCGCGGCCTGACCGGCGCGCTCCCCGCTGTCCCCGGGCTGGGTCTGACCCGGGTTCTGGGCGTGCTGGGGCGAGGAGCTGACGGCCTTGGGGCCAGTCCCGCCCTGCGGCTCCGGCTCCGCCGAAGCGCTGCCATCCCTCTTGAAACGTCCCTGCACTAGCGTCGCAACCTCTGGACCAGGCGCCCCTCCGCGTGAACGGCCGGGCACGGTGTCGGCGTCGAAGGGGCGCCCTGAATACGCCCCTGTGTTGGTCGTGAGTGACCGGCGCTGGATTCCCCCTTCTCGCCGCCGCTCGGCGCTGGTGTGCGCCCCCTGTGCGCCGGCTCGATCCTGCGGCGGTCCGTGGAATTCCAGCACAGTGCAGGATCTCCAACAAGGCCCGTGGGGCAGGCCGCGAGATACGTGACAGCACGTGAGGGGCGAGTCACCTGACGTAGAAGGTGATCACCCGCAAACCGGACGTATGTACGCGAGTCGCCGAGGTGGGAAGGGTGTCCCAGTCGCCATGATCAGCAGCGGAATGATGGCTTCAGGTGTGCAATGTCTGATTGGTCGGAGTGGCGGCGGCGTCGCAATTGACCGGTTTGACCCTTGATAAGTGAGCAAACTCACACCCGGTTCGTGAACTCCTCCGCGGGTTGCCGGGGAATCGCGTGTTTAGCCTGACGCTTTACAGAGAAGGCAAAACCGACAACCCGCGCCCTCGCAGGGGCTTTCCACGCCCTCGGGCGCCCGGACATGACAGGGCTCCGAACAACCGTGAAGACGACGATGATGTTCCACAAGATCGCCAACCCGCGACGCACGACGCTGGCGCACCTCAAGGACGCCGACGACCTGCAGACGCCGGAGCAGCCGGAGCACGCCGTCGAGCTCCCCGCCCAGACCGCCAACCCCCGCCGCACCATCCTGATGGAGGCCCCGGTCGCGGCGTCGGTCGCAGAGTAGTACGACGCCGAGCCGCATCCCGTTCAGGGACCGTCCAGGCCCTTGAGGGCCTGCCCGGCGGACCATGCCGCAGTCGCGGGGTGTGGCACGCCCTCCCCCACTGCCTAAAGGGCGTGGGAGGTGCCCCCAGCGGCGTTGTCGTCGGTTGCCAGGGCTCCGCCCTGTCACCCTCCTCCGCCTTGCAGCTGCACGCACCACACCCCGCTCACCTGCGTTGGTGAGGCACCGCGTCTTTCCTCCGGCCTGATCCGCCGGGCAGGCCCGCCGCGTTAGCCTGGAGCGTCAGACTCCAGCCAGCTCAGTCAAGGGGCCAAGCAACCCGTGCGCATCGCCAGGTTCTCCATCGACGGGAACGTCGCCTTCGGCGCGGTCGAGGGCGACCAGCCGGACCAGCTCGTCCTCGACATCATCAAGGGCATCCCGTTCGCGGACTACGAGCTCTCCGGCACCAAGGTGCCCCTGAGCAAGGTGCGGCTCCTGCCGCCGGTACTCCCCAACAAGGTCGTCGCCTTCGGCCGCAACTACGCCGAGCACGCCCGCGAACTCGGCAACGAGGTGCCCGACGCCCCGTTCGCCTTCTTCAAGCCGTCCACCTCCGTGATCGGCCCCGGCGACGCCGTCCAGTACCCCTCCTTCACCGAGGAACTGCACCACGAGGCCGAACTCGCCGTCGTCATCGGCCGCATGTGCCGCGAGGTCCCGCGCGAGCGCGTCCAGGACGTGATCTTCGGCTACACCTGCGCCAACGACATCACCGCCCGCGACGTCCAGCGCCGCGAGAAGCAGTGGGCCAGGGCGAAGGGCTTCGACTCGTCCTGCCCGCTGGGCCCCTGGGTGGAGACGGGCCTCGACATCGCGGCCGCGAGCGACCTGACCATCCAGCTCACGGTCAACGGCAGCCAGCGCCAGCTCGGCCGCACCAGCGAGATGATCCACTCCATCGAGGATCTGATCGTCAACATCTCCGAGGCGATGACGCTGCTCCCCGGTGACGTGATCCTCACGGGCACCCCGGCCGGCGTCGGCCCCCTCAACGTCGGCGACGAGGTCGCCGTCACCATCGAAGGCATCGGCACTCTCACCAACAAGGTTGTCAAGCGTGGCTAGCGCATCCGGCTCCTCCGTACGCGTCCGTTTCTGTCCGTCCCCCACCGGCAACCCCCACGTGGGCCTGGTCCGCACCGCCCTGTTCAACTGGGCCTTCGCGCGCCACCACCAGGGCACGCTGGTCTTCCGCATCGAGGACACCGACGCGGCCCGCGACTCCGAGGAGTCGTACAACCAGCTCCTGGACTCGATGCGCTGGCTGGGCTTCGACTGGGACGAGGGCCCCGAGATCGGGGGCCCGCACGCGCCGTACCGCCAGTCGCAGCGCATGGACCTCTACAAGGAGGTAGCCCACAAGCTCCTGGACGCCGGTCACGCCTACCGTTGCTACTGCTCCCAGGAGGAGCTGGACACCCGCCGCGAGGCCGCCCGCGCCGCCGGCAAGCCCTCCGGCTACGACGGCCACTGCCGCGACCTGAGCGCCGCGCAGGTCGAGGAGTACCGGGCCCGGGGCCGCGAGCCCATCGTCCGCTTCCGGATGCCCGACGAGGCGATCACCTTCACGGACCTGGTCCGCGGCGAGATCACCTACCTCCCGGAGAACGTCCCGGACTACGGCATCGTCCGCGCCAACGGCGCGCCCCTCTACACGCTCGTCAACCCGGTCGACGACGCCCTGATGGAGATCACCCACGTCCTGCGCGGCGAGGACCTGCTCTCCTCCACCCCGCGCCAGATCGCCCTGTACAAGGCGCTGATCGAGCTGGGCGTCGCCAAGGAGATCCCCGCCTTCGGCCACCTGCCGTACGTCATGGGCGAGGGCAACAAGAAGCTCTCCAAGCGCGACCCGCAGTCGAGCCTCAACCTCTACCGCGAGCGCGGCTTCCTCCCCGAGGGCCTGCTCAACTACCTCTCCCTGCTCGGCTGGTCGCTCTCCGCCGACCAGGACGTCTTCACCATCGAGGAGATGGTCGCGGCCTTCGACGTCAACGACGTCCAGCCCAACCCGGCCCGCTTCGACCTGAAGAAGTGCGAGGCGATCAACGCCGACCACATCCGCCTCCTGGAGGTCAAGGACTTCACCGAGCGCTGCCGCCCCTGGCTGAAGGCCCCCGTCGCTCCCTGGGCGCCGGAGGACTTCGACGAGGCCAAGTGGCAGGCGATCGCGCCGCACGCGCAGACCCGACTGAAGGTGCTCTCCGAGATCACCGACAACGTCGACTTCCTGTTCCTGCCGGAGCCGGTCTTCGACGAGGCGAGCTGGACCAAGGCGATGAAGGAGGGCTCGGACGCGCTCCTGACCACGGCCCGCGAGAAGCTGGACGCGGCCGACTGGACCTCCCCGGAGGCCCTCAAGGAGGCTGTCCTGGCCGCCGGCGAGGCCCACGGCCTCAAGCTCGGCAAGGCCCAGGCCCCGGTCCGCGTCGCCGTCACCGGCCGCACGGTCGGCCTGCCCCTCTTCGAGTCCCTGGAGGTCCTGGGCAAGGAGAAGGCCCTGGCCCGCATCGACGCGGCGCTGGCACGGCTCGCGGCATAACGCCCGCGTCCTCAGAGCAGACAGCGGCAAGGGGCGGCACCCGGAACTACGGGTGCCGCCCCTTGCCAGTCGGTCACCGCGCGTCGGCCTCGTCGATGAGATAGGCACTCTCGTCGAAGATCTCCAGGACGACGACGACCATGACCGCACCGGCAACCATGTACTCCAGCATCACTCCAGGGGCGACGCAGGCCTTGCGCAGATGCTCGTCCGGGCCGAGTTGTGCGGTCGCGTTCTTGCGGAACGGGTCGCGGGCCAGTATCCGCACGGCCCGATCCAACTGATCCCGGAGCTCGCCGGGCAGCGCGTCGTACGCCGCGCGGGCCTCAACGGTGAACTGAACGCGATACGCGGTCGTGGCGGGCTCGGTCTTTCGCTCGTCGGTCTCCCCACGACTACGGCATCCGTCGTCTCCCGGACCGCCGAAAGGCACCCGGACCACCCGTCCCGGCGTTACCGTCGCATCATGAGTATTCGCGCCGTGGTCTGGGACGTCGACGACACGCTCTTCGACTACACCACCGCCGACCGCGAGGGCATGCGAGCGCATCTGGTCGCCGAGGGGCTCCTCGCCGGGTACGGGTCGGCCGAGGAGGCCCTCGTGCGGTGGCGGGAGATCACCGACCAGCAGTGGGCGCGCTTCGCCGCGGGCGAGGTGGACTTCGTCACACAGCGGCGCGACCGGACCCGGGTCTTCCTGGGCCGGCCGGAGCTGACGGACGCCGAGGCCGACGACTGGTTCCAGCGCTACGTCACCCACTACGAGGCCGCCTGGTCCCTCTTCCCGGACGTGATGCCCGTCCTGGACGCGCTCGCCGGCAGCCACCGGCACGCCGTGCTCTCCAATTCCAGCCTCACCGTCCAGGACCGCAAGCTGCGCGTCCTCGGTGTGCACGACCGCTTCGAGGCCATCCTGTGCGCCGCCGAGCTGGGCGTCTCCAAGCCGGAGGCCGGTGCCTTCCTCGCGGCCTGCGACACCCTGGCCCTCCCGCCGTCCGAGGTCGCCTACGTCGGCGACCACCCGGAGATCGACGGGCGCGGCGCCGCCGACGCCGGGCTGCTCTCCGTCTGGATCGACCGCGACGGCGTCTGTGCGACCGTCGATCCGCCGGCCGGACCGCGCCGTATCGCCTCGCTCTCCGAACTTCCCGCGCTCCTCGGCGCTGATACCCGTTTTGGAGCCCCGTCCACCTTCGGGTAATGTTCTTCCTGCGCCGCCGGAGAGCGGGCCGAAGGGCCGGGAACCGGAAGCGCAACGCTAGAACAAGAACCCCTCCGGGGCTTGCGTTCCAGTGGCCTATGGTGTAATTGGCAGCACGACTGATTCTGGTTCAGTTAGTCTAGGTTCGAGTCCTGGTAGGCCAGCTCGCAGAGCTAAATCTGCAAAGCCCCCGTTGTGTAGCGGCCTAGCACGCTGCCCTCTCAAGGCAGTAGCGCCGGTTCGAATCCGGTCGGGGGTACAGATCCTTCCCGCGAGGACAGCTCGGGTAGCTCCCACTGTCTTCGATGCAGGATCGCTAGGGCCCCCGTTGTGTAGCGGCCTAGCACGCCGCCCTCTCAAGGCGGTAGCGCCGGTTCGAATCCGGTCGGGGGTACGAACTGGTCTAAACCACATTGGTCTATGGTGTAATTGGCAGCACGACTGATTCTGGTTCAGTTAGTCTAGGTTCGAGTCCTGGTAGACCAGCTCGGATCTGCGGCGATGTAGTCCAGATCGCCTGCAAGATCCACGCCCCCGTTGTGTAGCGGCCTAGCACGCCGCCCTCTCAAGGCGGTAGCGCCGGTTCGAATCCGGTCGGGGGTACTCGAAGCCCGAAGGGGGCTCCCGCTGCGGCGGGAGCCCCCTTCGGCGTTCCCCCCGACGCCTACTCGATGCCGTACCGCCGCGCCGACTCCTCCTCCTGCGCCAGCCGGTGCAGGGCCCGCAGCACCGGCTGGAAGAGCACCGCCGCCGCGACCGCCATCTCGACCTTCTCCGCCTCCGAGGCGTGGCTCTCCATGAAGTCAAGGTCCCGCCGGGCCACCTCCATCATCAACTCGCCGTAGGGCGCCATCAGTTCCGCGTTCCAGGGATAGCCGAGCCGGCGCAGCGTGGCCACCGCCACCACCAGGGAGCGGTGCACGGGGGAGAGTGGGGCCAACTCCCGGGAGGTCTCCCAGCCCAGCAGTTCCAGCAGCCGGTCCACCTCCACGCGCGCGGCGGCCACCGCCGGGTCCGCCCCGTCCGGCTCGGCCTCCTGCGGCAGCGCCCACAGGGCCGCCCCCAGCCGGACGGTGCGGCCCAGCGAGTCGTCGTCGACGTGCCCCAGTACCTCCCGGGCCGTGGCCACCGGCACCTTGCCGACCTGGATCAGCGCCCGTACCAGCCGCAGTCGGCGCAGATGACCCTCGTCGTACTCGGCCGTGGTCGCGTTGACCTGTCGACCCGGGGGCAACAGCCCTTCTCGCAGGTAGTACTTGATCGTCGCGGTGGACACCCCGCTGCGCTTGCTCAGGTCGGCCAGTCGCATCCCTTGCGTCCTTTCTCGGATAGCGCCACTATCTAATCAGCATCGCTTGGACAGTGCAGCTCACCAACAGGGGGAGGCGTCATGCCGGGCAAGAAAGCGACCGCGACCCGCACCACCGCCGCCGCCGAGGGGGACGTGACCGTCCTGCTCATCGGCATGCGGATCAACCACTTCTGGGCCGTGCACCACTGGCTGCCGGTCTTCCTCGCCATGCCGCGCATGCTCCGCGAGCTGGCGAAGGACCCGGAGCGCGGACTCCTGAACCACGTCCTGCTGACGGCCTCGCCGCGGACGTACTACGTCGTCCAGTACTGGGAGTCCAAGGAGAAGCTCTACAAGTACGCCCACTCGCCCGACACGTTCCACCACCGGGCCTGGGTGATCATCAACGGCAAGGAGCGCAGGGGCAAGGTGCGCGGGCACGTGGGGCTGTGGCACGAGGCGTACGTCGTGCCCGAGGGGTCCTACGAGTCGATCTATGCCGACATGCCCGCGTTCGGGCTCGCGGCGGCACACGGACAGGTGCCCCTGGAGCGGCGCGGCAAGCGCGCGCGGGACCGCTTCGCGTACCGGTCGGACAAGCCCGCCGGGGAACGGGCGGAGAAGCGCGTCGTCGCCCCGGGGAAGGCCCCCGACGGGCTCTGAGAGCGGCGCCGGGCCCGCCGCGGCGTTGAGGCGGGCCCGTGACCGGTCGGACGTGTCCGGGGACGGTCAGCCGTTGCGGCGCAGTGCCTCCGAGAGGCGGCCGGCGGCGTCGATGATGGCCTGCGCGTGCATGCGGCCGGGGTGGCGGGTGAGGCGCTCGATGGGGCCGGAGACGGACACGGCGGCCACCACGCGGTTGGAGGGGCCGCGCACCGGCGCGGAGACGGACGCGACGCCGGGCTCGCGCTCACCGATGGACTGGGCCCAGCCGCGGCGCCGCACGCCGGACAGCGCCGTCGCCGTGAAGCGGGCGCCCTGGAGGCCGCGGTGGAGGCGCTCGGGCTCCTCCCAGGCCATGAGGATCTGCGCCGAGGAGCCGGCCTTCATGGTGAGCGTGGAGCCGACCGGGACCGTGTCCCTCAGGCCCGACAGACGCTCGGCCGCGGCCACGCAGATGCGCATGTCGCCCTGGCGGCGGTAGAGCTGGGCGCTCTCGCCCGTCACGTCGCGCAGGTGGGTGAGGACCGGGCCCGCCGTGGCGAGCAGGCGGTCCTCGCCGGCCGCCGCGGCCAGTTCGGCCAGGCGCGGGCCGAGGATGAAACGGCCCTGCATGTCGCGCGCCACCATGCGGTGGTGTTCCAGCGCCACGGCCAGGCGGTGGGCCGTGGGTCGTGCCAGTCCGGTCGCACCGACCAACCCCGCGAGGGTGGCCGGGCCGGACTCCAGAGCGCTCAGGACGAGGGCCGCCTTGTCCAGAACGCCGACGCCGCTACTGTTGTCCATGACACGATACTCCCGTCTCACTCTGTGAAACGCAAGTTCAATTTTCCATGGAACGCGCCACTCTGGACGGCAGGAAGTCACAACGGCCCGTGACGAAAGGGCCTGGTGGCGGTTGCCCGGAAACACAGGGGTGCGGGCACCGCTTCCCCAAGATCTCTAGTTGGGTCGGCGCTTCGTCGCCGACCGAAGGGAAAGCGATGGGTAGGACACTTGCGGAGAAGGTCTGGGACGACCACGTCGTCCGGCGCGCCGAGGGCGAGCCCGACCTCCTCTTCATCGATCTGCACCTGCTGCACGAGGTGACCAGCCCGCAGGCCTTCGACGGCCTCCGCAAGAGCGGCCGCCCGGTGCGGCGGCTCGACCTGACCATCGCCACCGAGGACCACAACACCCCGACGCTCGACATCGACAAGCCCATCGCGGACCCGGTCTCCCGGGCCCAGCTGGAGACGCTGCGCAAGAACTGCGCGGAGTTCGGTGTCCGGCTGCACCCGCTGGGCGACGTCGAGCAGGGTGTCGTGCACGTCGTCGGCCCTCAGCTCGGTCTGACCCAGCCCGGCACCACCGTGGTCTGCGGCGACTCGCACACCTCCACGCACGGTGCCTTCGGCGCGCTGGCGTTCGGCATCGGCACCTCGCAGGTCGAGCATGTGCTGGCCACCCAGACGCTGCCGATGGCCCGCCCGAAGACCATGGCGATCACCGTCAACGGAGAGCTGCCCGAGGGCGTCACCGCCAAGGACCTGATCCTGGCGATCATCGCGCGGATCGGCACCGGCGGCGGCCAGGGCTACATCCTGGAGTACCGCGGGGAGGCCATCGAGAAGCTCTCGATGGAGGCCCGCATGACCATCTGCAACATGTCGATCGAGGCCGGCGCCCGCGCGGGCATGATCGCCCCCGACGAGACCACCTTCGCCTACCTCCAGGGCCGCCCGCACGCCCCCGAGGGCGCCGACTGGGACGCGGCCGTGGAGTACTGGAAGACGCTGCGCACGGACGACGACGCCGAGTTCGACGCCGAGGTGGTCATCGAGGCCGCCGAGCTGGCGCCGTTCGTCACCTGGGGCACCAACCCCGGCCAGGGCGCACCGCTTTCCGCCGCCGTCCCCGACCCCGCTTCGTACGACGACGCCTCGGAGCGCTTCGCCGCCGAAAAGGCCCTGGAGTACATGGGCTTGGAGGCCGGGCAGCCGCTGCGCTCCATCAAGGTGGACACCGTCTTCGTAGGTTCCTGCACCAACGGCCGCATCGAGGACCTGCGCGCCGCCGCCGAGATCGTCCGGGACCGCAAAGTCGCCGACGGCGTACGCATGCTGGTCGTCCCGGGCTCCGCGCGGGTCGGTCTGCAGGCGGTCTCCGAGGGCCTGGACGTGGTCTTCAAGGAGGCCGGCGCCGAATGGCGGCACGCGGGCTGCTCGATGTGCCTGGGCATGAACCCGGACCAGCTGGCCCCCGGTGAGCGCTCCGCGTCCACCTCCAACCGAAACTTCGAGGGACGCCAGGGCAAGGGCGGCCGCACTCACCTGGTGTCGCCGCAGGTCGCCGCCGCGACGGCGGTCCTGGGTCACCTGGCCTCCCCGGCCGACCTGTCCGCCGCCGACGCCCCCACGCCTGCTGGAGTCTGAGAGTCATGGAAGCGTTCACCAAGCACACCGGCCGGGCCGTCCCGCTGCGCCGCAGCAACGTCGACACCGACCAGATCATCCCCGCCCACTGGCTCAAGAAGGTGACCCGGGACGGGTTCGAGGACGGGCTCTTCGAGGCCTGGCGCAAGGACCCCGAGTTCGTGCTCAACCGGCCCGAGCGCGAGGGCGCCACCGTCCTGGTCGCCGGCCCCGACTTCGGCACCGGCTCCTCCCGCGAGCACGCCGTCTGGGCCCTGCAGAACTACGGCTTCAAGGCCGTGATCTCCTCCCGCTTCGCCGACATCTTCCGCGGCAACTCGCTGAAGAACGGCCTGCTCACCGTCGTCCTCGACCAGAAGACCGTGGACGCGCTGTGGGAGCTGGTGGAGAAGGACCCGCAGGCCGAGATCACGGTCGACCTGGAGGCCCGCGAGGTCCGCGCCGAGGGCGTCACCGCCTCCTTCGAGCTGGACGAGAACTCCCGCTGGCGGCTGCTGAACGGGCTGGACGACATCTCGATCACCCTCCGGAACGAGGGCGACATCGCCGCGTACGAGGCGAAGCGCCCGTCGTTCAAGCCGCAGACCCTCCCGGTCTGATCCCCGGAGCCCTCCACGCGTCTCCGGGGGCTTCGCAAGGTCGAGTTTCGGCCACCCGACACACCCGCCGTACCCCCGATCAGCCCGATCGGGGGTACGGCCGTTTTCGGATCCGCTCGGGGTCGTGGATGACGGGAGTGACGCACAACTTCCCACGTTAGAGGCGTTGTTGCCGGGGTACGCGAGGTCTTGAGGACCGGTTTCCGGATGTGCCAGGAAGGCCGTTCGGGGCGGCAGTTGCCCCCTGCGCAGGCGACAACTCGCCCCAGATGGCACAATCTGTGCATGGAACACGACGGCCAACTCGAGCTCTATACGGCGGTCGCGGTCCGGCTCAAGGAAGCGCACACAAGAGTGCGCGCACTGCAAGTCCCGGAGGGCGTACGGATGGCGCTGACCCGGAAGCTGCTGGTCATTACGGCCGCGGCCAAACACGATCTCGCCGGTGCGGCACGGCGCCTGGACCGGTTCACCGCCGACCTCGACGCGGGGCGATTCCCCGAAGAGGAAGGCTGAATCGGCCGGACTGCCCGAGTCCGTTGCGGCACAAGGGTGATTAGCCCGTTTCGTGTTTGATTTGCGGTATATATCTGCCTAACGTGCGAAAAAGCTTGAACACATTCGTTCTGGCGAGGTCTCCGAAGGGGAAGACGTGAACAAGGCGCAGCTCGTAGAAGCGATTGCCGACAAGCTGGGAGGCCGGCAGCAGGCCGCCGACGCCGTCGACGCGGTCCTGGACGCTCTCGTCCGTGCCGTCGTCGCGGGCGACCGGGTCTCGGTCACCGGCTTCGGTTCCTTCGAGAAGGTCGACCGCCCCGCCCGCTACGCCCGCAACCCCCAGACGGGCGAGCGGGTTCGGGTCAAGAAGACCTCCGTGCCGCGCTTCCGCGCGGGCCAGGGCTTCAAGGACCTGGTGAGCGGCTCGAAGAAGCTCCCGAAGAACGACATCGCGGTCAAGAAGGCCCCCAAGGGCAGCCTGTCCGGCCCGCCGCCCACCATCTCCAAGGCCGCGGGCAAGAAGGCCGCCGCCAAGAAGGCCACGGGCGCCGCGAAGAAGGCCACGGGCGCGGCCAAGAAGACGTCCGCGGCGGCGAAGAAGACCACCGCGAAGAAGACCACCGGCGCCGCGAAGACCACGGCGAAGAAGACCACCGCCAAGAAGTCCGCCGCCAAGAGCACCACGGCGGCCGCGAAGAAGACCGCCGCCAAGAAGGCCCCGGCCAAGAAGGCGACCGCCAAGAAGGCCCCGGCCAAGAAGTCGACGGCCCGCAAGACCACCGCCAAGAAGGCCACCGCCCGCAAGAAGTAGCAGGCAGCCGCAGACCCTGCGAGCGGCGGCGAACAGCAGGCGAACGGGCACAGGGCACTCACGCGCCGGGCCGGACTCCCTCTCGGAGTCCGGCCCGCGGCGTGTCCGGGGGCGGCGCGACGGCCCCGCGGCTCAGAACGTCTGCAGCGTCACCAGCGTGATCCGGAGTCCCGCGCCCCGGGTGCCGCCTCCGGCCCCGCCCTCGCCGTCCGCCTCGCCCTCGGCTCCGGTCCCGGCCTCGGTCTCGATCCGCACCCGCTGCCCCGGCCGCAGCAGCCTCAGACCCCCCGCGTCGAACGCCGCAGCGTCGAAGGGCACGGGCGTTCCGTCGTCGAGCAGCACCTGCCCGCTGCGGCTTTCGGGGTCGTACGTGTACGCGGTCGCCTGCATGCGCGCAGCCTACTGCCCGGCGGTCAGCAGCCGCGCCGCCACCGCGGCCGTACGGGGACCCACCCCGAGCGCCAGCGCCGAGCGGAGATCACCGCCGGTGTCGACGTCCTGGCGTACGGAATCCACCGCGCCCAGACGCAGTTCCACCGCGCCGGACGCACGATGGCGGGCCCGTGAATCCGTACCGAATGCGGGGGCCAATTCACGGCCCGGTGCCACCGCCAGCAAGGTGGTGCCGATTCCGGCCGCGTCCGGGAGAAAAGCGCGCGGGAATTGCGTGGCCGCGGCCAGCACGCGCGCCAATTCCGCCGGCCGCAGCGCGGGAAGATCGGCGTTGAGGGCGGCCACCGGGTGGTGCGGCCGGACCGCCCGTACCACGGCGGCTGCGTGCGCCAGCGCGGCGTTCAGGCCGCCGCCTGGCTCGTCCGGGACGACGTCCGCGCCGAGCGCCGCCAACTCCCGCCCGGCCCGCGCGTCGTCCGTGACGACTGCCACATCCGCGACCGCCGGGCAGGCCAGCGCGGCCGCCACGGTGTCCTGCGCGAACGCCAGCGCGAGCCCCGGCCGCACCCCGTCGTGCGCGGTGTCCGCCAGCCTGCTCTTGGCCCGGGCGAGGTGTTTCACGGGTACGACCAAGGTCCACTGCACGAGGTTCCGTCCTTCTCTCGTCGCCGTCATTGTCACCTGCGAGACCTGGCGGTTCACTCTTCGGGGCGTACGGTGTTCTCGACAGACGGGCGGCCCGGGGCGACACTTGTCCGGCCCCAGGCCCTGGAGGAAAGGTGTCAGCGTGCCCCGCCGCAGAATCGGCTTCTGGTACCGCTTGGCCGCGGTGATCTGCAAACCGCCGCTGGTGGTTCTGATCAAGCGGGACTGGCGGGGAATGGAGAACATTCCGGCCGAGGGTGGATTTATCACCGCCGTGAACCACAATTCGCACGTCGACCCCTTCGCGTACGCGCACTACCAGTACAACACCGGGCGCGTCCCGCGATTCCTGGCGAAGAGCGGCCTTTTCAAGAAGGGCTTCGTCGGCGCCGCGATGCGCGGGACCGGGCAGATCCCCGTCTACCGCGAGAGCACGGACGCGCTCAGCGCCTTCCGCGCCGCGATCGACGCCGTGGAGCGCGGCGAGTGCGTCGCGTTCTACCCCGAGGGCACCCTCACCCGCGACCCGGACGGCTGGCCCATGACCGCCAAGACCGGTGCCGCGCGCGTGGCCCTGCAGACCAAGTGCCCGGTGATCCCGGTCGCCCAGTGGGGCTGCAACGAACTGCTGCCGCCGTACGCCAAGAAGCCGAACCTCCTGCCGCGCAAGACCCACCAGGTGCTCGCCGGCCCGCCGGTGGACCTGTCGCGGTTCTACGACCGGGAGATGACCGCGGAAGTGCTCAAGGAGGCCACCGAGGTCATCATGGCCGCCGTCACCCGCCAGCTGGAGGAGATCCGCGGCGAGAAGGCACCCGAGACCCCCTACGACCCGCGCCGCGAGCGGATCGAGCAGCGGCGCCGGACGCAGGCGCAGGCGCGGGCACAGGCGCAGGCGCAGCAGGCAGAGCAGGCAGAAGGGCAGAGCACGTGAGCAAGCCGGTCAAGGCGGCAGTCTTCGGCACCGGATCCTGGGGCACCGCCTTCGGCACGGTCCTCGCGGACGCGGGCTGCGAGGTCACCCTGTGGGGGCGCCGCGCCGCGCTCGCCGACGCCGTCAACTCCACCCGCACCAACCCGGACTACCTGCCCGGCGTGGAACTCCCCGAGAACCTGCGGGCCACCACCGACGCCGCCGAGGCCGCGCACGACGCCGACTTCACCGTCCTCGCCGTCCCCTCCCAGACATTGCGCGCGGGACTCGCCGACTGGACGCCGCTGCTGGCACCCGGCACCGTCCTGGTCTCGCTGATGAAGGGCGTCGAACTCGGCTCCGCGATGCGGATGAGCGAGGTGATCGGGGACGTCGCCAAGGTCGGCCCCGAGCGCATCGCCGTGGTCACCGGACCCAACCTGGCCCGCGAGATCGCCGCCCGGATGCCGGCCGCAGCCGTGGTCGCCTGCCCGGAGGAATCCGTCGCCCAGCGGCTCCAGACCGCCTGCCACACGCCGTACTTCCGCCCCTACACCAACACCGACGTCGTCGGCTGCGAACTGGGCGGCGCCGTGAAGAACGTGATCGGTCTCGCCGTCGGCATCGCGGACGGCATGGGCCTCGGTGACAACGCCAAGGGCTCCCTGATCACCCGCGGCCTCGCCGAGACCACCCGCCTCGGCGTCGCGCTCGGCGCCGACCCGCTGACCTTCTCCGGACTCGCCGGGCTCGGCGACCTGGTGGCGACCTGCTCCTCGCCGCTGTCCCGCAACCACACCTTCGGCACCAACCTCGGCAGGGGCATGACCCTGCAGGAGACCATCGCGGTCACCAAGCAGACCGCCGAGGGCGTCAAGTCCTGCGAGTCCGTGCTGGACCTGGCCCGCAGGCACGGCGTCGACATGCCGATCACCGAGACGGTCGTCGCCATCGTGCACGAGGGCAAGTCCCCGGTGGTCGCCGTGAAGGAACTGATGTCGCGCAGCGCGAAGCCCGAACGACGCTGAGCGACCCCTCCCGGGCGATCCGGAACCCGCGCGCCACGCGGCCCCGCCCACGCTGTCTCACGGCCCTGCGGGCGGGTACTCTCAACGCGATATGAGCACCGAGAACCTCCCCCAGAACCCTGAGCAGAGCCCCGCGCGGCCGCCCCGCAAGCCGCGTGTGGCCGTCGTGTTCGGCGGGCGCAGCTCCGAACACGGGATCTCCGTGGTCACCGCCGGCGCCGTTCTCGCGGCCATCGACCGGACGCGCTACGACGTCCTGCCGATCGGCATCACCCGCGACGGCCGCTGGGCCCTCACCGCCGACGAACCGGAACGCATGGCGATCACCGAACGCCGTACGCCCGACGTCGAGGAACTGGCCGAGTCGACCGAGGGCGGCGTGCTGCTGCCCGTCGACCCCGCCAACCGCGAGGTCGTCTACAGCGAACCGGGCTCGGTGCCCAAGGCGCTCGGCGAGGTCGACGTCGTCTTCCCCGTGCTGCACGGCCCCTACGGCGAGGACGGCACCCTCCAGGGTCTGCTGGAGCTGTCCGGTGTGCCCTACGTCGGCGCGGGAGTGCTCGCCTCCGCCGTCGGCCAGGACAAGGAGTACATGAAGGCGGTCTTCGCCTCCTACGGTCTGAAGGTCGGCCCCTACGTGGTGGTACGGCCCCGCGAGTGGGAGCAGGACCGTTCCGGTGCCCGCAAGAAGATCGTCGACTTCGCCGGGGAGCACGGCTGGCCGCTGTTCGTGAAGCCCGCGCGCGCGGGTTCCTCGATCGGCATCACCAAGGTCGACGACCTCGCGGGCCTCGACGAGGCGATCGAGGAGGCCCGGCGCCACGACCCGAAGATCCTGGTCGAGGCGGCGCTGCGGGGCCGGGAGATCGAGTGCGGGGTGCTGGAGTTCGAGGACGGCCCCCGCGCCTCCGTCCCGGCCGAGATTCCGCCGCCCTCGGAGCACGCGTACTACGACTTCGAGGCCAAGTACATCGACTCCACCCCCGGCATCGTGCCGGCCCCGCTCACGGCCGAGGAGACCGCCGAGGTCCAGCGCCTCGCCGTGGCGGCGTTCGACGCGGCCTCCTGCGAGGGGCTCGTGCGCGCGGACTTCTTCCTCACCGAGGACGACGAGTTCGTCATCAACGAGATCAACACCATGCCCGGCTTCACGCCGATCTCCATGTACCCGCAGATGTGGCAGGCGAGCGGGGTGAGCTACCCGGAGCTGGTGGACCGGCTGGTCCAGGCGGCGCTGCGGCGGTCCACCGGACTGCGCTGACGCGTTTCGCGCCGTGACCACAGAGAAGGCGACTCCCTCGGGGGTCGCCTTCTCGCAGTATGATCAGCGGGTTTCCTGTCCGGTCCGGGAACCGTCATCGACTCGCCGTCGTCTGCTGAGGAACAGCACGCGGCGGCGATCAACAGGACGGGACCGAGCGGCGGAGAGGGGGCAGGAGCTAGAGATGGACGACCGGACAGGTCAGGGTGCGGGTGATGCCGTCCACTTGCTGGACCTTGGCGACCACCATGCGACCCAGTTCGTCGACGGTGTCCGACTGGGCGCGGACGATGACGTCGTAAGGTCCTGTCACGTCCTCGGCCTGGATCACGCCGGGGAGCCTGCTGATCGTCTCGGCGACGGTCGACGCCTTGCCGACCTCCGTCTGGATCAGGATGTACGCCTGTACCACGGAACCTCCAGAGCGGCCACGAGGATCATGTGGGGAAAAGGAACGCCACGGTATCGCGTAGCCGCTCTCCGAGGGGAGACCCGCGGGCCGCGGACCTCGCGCGTCGGGGTGCCCGAGGGGCACGAGTTGACGATCACGCCGACCGTGGCGACGGTCCATTCGACCGTAACGAGGACAGAGATGACGCGCGACCGGGCACGGACGCGGACAGGGACCGGGACAGAAGGGGAGCCAAGGCGATGAAGGGCACTGTTGGTGAGCTGGGGGAGTTCGGGCTCATCAGGGAGCTCACCTCCCGTCTCACCACCACCCCCGCGGTCCGGGTCGGACCCGGCGACGACGCCGCGGTGGTGGCCGCGCCCGACCGCAGGGTGGTGGCCAGCACCGACATCCTGGTCGAGGGGCGGCACTTCCGCCGGGACTGGTCCACCGCGTACGACGTGGGCCGCAAGGCGGCGGCGCAGAACCTGGCCGACATCGCCGCCATGGGCGCCGTGCCGACCGCGCTGCTGCTCGGCCTGGTCGTGCCCGCCGAACTGCCGGTGACCTGGCCGACCGAGCTGATGGACGGGCTGCGCGACGAGTGCCAGGTCGCGGGCGCCTCCGTGGTCGGCGGCGACGTGGTGCGCGGTGACACCATCACCGTCTCCATCACCGCCCTCGGCGACCTGCGCAACCAGGAGCCCGTCACCCGGGCCGGCGCCCAGCCCGGCGACCTCGTCGCGGTGACCGGCTGGCTGGGCTGGTCCGCCGCCGGGTTCGCCGTCCTGTCCCGCGGCTTCCGCTCGCCGCGCGCCTTCGTCGAGGCCCACCGCCGCCCCGAGCCGCCGTACCACGCGGGCCCGGCCGCCGCGGGCCTGGGCGCCACCGCCATGTGCGACGTGAGCGACGGACTGATCGCCGACCTGGGGCACATCGCCGAGGCCAGCAAGGTGCGGATCGACGTGCGCTCCGGGCAGATCGACATCCCGTCCCAGATGAACGACATCGGGCAGGCCGTCGGCGTCGACCCCATGCAGTGGGTCCTCACCGGCGGCGAGGACCACGCGATCGTGGCGACCTTCCCGCCGGACGTGAAGCTGCCCGCCCGCTGGAAGGTCATCGGCGAGGTCCTCAACCCCTCGGCGCTGCCCCAGGTCACCGTGGACGGGGCGCCGTGGACCAGCAAGGGCGGCTGGGACCACTTCGGCGGGGACGTGGAAGCGTGACCGCGCCGCCCCTGGTCCTCACCGTGGCGGGCTCGGACTCCGGCGGCGGCGCCGGCATCCAGGCGGACCTGAAGACGATGCTGGCCCTCGGCGCCCACGGCATGAGCGTCCTCACCGCCGTCACCGCGCAGAACTCCCGCGGCGTGCAGGGGGCCTGGGAACTGCCGGTGGACGCGGTGCGCGCCCAGTACCGCAGCGTCGCGGACGACATCGGCGTGCAGGCGGTCAAGACCGGGATGCTGTCCTCGGCCGAACTGGTCGAGACCGTCGCCGAGTTGCTCGCCGGCACCGACGCACCGGTCGTGATCGACCCGGTCGGCGTCTCCAAGCACGGGGACGCGCTGCTCGCCGCCTCCGCGCTGGACGCGGTGCGCACCCGGCTGCTCCCGGTCGCCACCGTCGCCACGCCCAACCTCGACGAGGTCGCCCAACTCACCGGCGTACGCGTCGAGTCCGACACCGACCTGCGCCGGGCGGCGGCCGCCGTCCTCGAGTACGGCCCGCGCTGGGCGCTGATCAAGGGCGGCCACCTGGCCGGCGACGCCGTCGACCTGCTCACCGACGGCTCCGAGGAACACTGGCTGCGCGCCCCCCGCCTCGACAACCGCCACACGCACGGCACGGGCTGCACCCTCGCCTCGGCCGTGGCCTGCGGGCTGGCCAAGGGACAGCCGGTGCCGGACGCGGTGCGAGCGGCCAAGGAGTACGTCACCGGGGCGATCGCGGCCGGGTTCCCGCTCGGTGGCGGCATCGGCCCCGTGGACCACGGCTGGGCACTCGGGCGGGACGCTCCCTGACTTCGATGCCGGCGGCTGCCTTCTCGGCAGCGCCCGCCGGTCCTCCAGAGCGGTCAGCAGCCGCTCCGGGACGTCCGTGCCCGGCGTGCCGTAAGCCCTCGCGCACCCCGAGCGCCGTGAGCACGGCGTACGGGATCTGCCCGCCGTCGGTGAGCGGCGCCGGCTCGACGAAGCAGACGTCCTCCGGTGCGTCCGGAGCGCCGCACCGGTTGGCCGCCTCGATCGCGAGCCGCGTCTTGCCGGTGCCGCCGGGCCCGGTGAGCGTGAGGAGGCGTGCTTCGGCGACGGGACGGTGATGCGGTCCAGCTCGGCGTCCCGGCCCACGGAGCGGGTCAGCCGGGCGGGCAGCCGGGGGTGCCGCGGGGCGGCAGCCGTGTGTCCCCGGAGCAGTTCGCCGTGGAGGGCGGACAGCTCGGGCGACGGGTCGGCGCCGAGCTCCTCGGCCAGCGTGCGCCCTGCCTCCTCGTACCCCGTCAGCGCCTCGGCGGGACGGCCGCCCGCATGCAGGGCTCGCATCAGCTGCCCCTACAGCCGCTCGCTCAGGGGATGCGCGGACAGCAGCGCCGGCAACTCGGGCACCAACTCGGAACCACTGCCGAGCGCCAGGTCCGCCTCGACCCGGTCCTGTACGGCGGTCAGCCGCAGCTCCGTCAGCCGGTCCGCCTCCGCGGGCGCCCGCGGAGGGTCGGGGAGTGCGGGGCCGCGCCACAGTGCGAGTGCCTCGCGCAAGGCGGTCGCCGCGCGCGCGTGGTCACCGGCGGCGAGGGCGGCGAGACCCTCACCGCACGGACGTTCGAATGTGTGGCTGTCGACGGGTCCGGCCGGAGTCACGACGCGGTACCCGGCGCCGCCGCCCTCCACGGGGACGTGCGGGGCGAGGCGCCCGCGAAGCCGGGAGATCTGCGACTGGAGGGCGTTCTCCGCGGCATCGGCGGGCGGCTCGCTGCCGCCAGGCCGTCGATGGGCCGGGCCGGAGAGACCGTGTGGCCGGGGTCGAGGAGCAGCAGTGTCAGGAGTGCTCGGGGCCGGGGCCGCCGGGGGTTCCGTCATCGGTGCGGACGTCCAGGGGACCGAGTATCCCCAAGCGCAATTCCGGGATTCTGGCACGGTGTCCGGGTACGGCAAAAAGCCGGCCCACACGAGGTGGACCGGCTCCGTACAGCGGACCAGGCAGTGGCCGCGCGCTCAGCTGAGACGCGTCAGCGCGAGACCTTGCCGGCCTTGATGCACGAGGTGCAAGCGTTCACGCGCTTCGGCGTCCCGCCCACCACGGTACGCACACGCTGGATGTTCGGGTTCCAGCGACGGGACGTACGGCGGTGCGAGTGCGAGATGTTGTTGCCGAAGCCCGGCCCCTTGCCGCAGACGTCGCAGTTGGCAGCCACGGGTCACTCCAAAGACTTCAGATGCACTTACGGTTGATCCCGGCATGCCGGGATCAAGCTCTCGGACTCGCGAACGGGCCGGGATCTGAGTGGCGGTGCCAGGGGGATGGCCCGATCGGGATCGGGCAACCGGAGCAGCATACAACGGCTGCTCCCGTACAACGAAACTACCACGGCAGCTCAGGGGCCCGTCCCGGCCCTCTTCCGGTGGGCCGGCGGCCCAAGGTCTACGCTGCCAGCCACGTCCGCAGTCCAGGGAGGCGCAGGTGGCGCAGGTGCCGCAGAGGTTCTTCGACGCTCTGGCGGTGCGTACCTGGTGCGGTCTGTCGCTGCGCGCGCTGGGACGGGCGCGCGAGGAGATCGACGCGATCAACGTCTATCCCGTCGCCGACGGGGACACGGGCACGAACCTGTACCTGACCGTCGAGTCTGCCGTCGCCGCGGTGGAGGCCGTCTTCGCGGCGCACGAGGTGGACGGCGGGACGCGGGACACGTCGGGGGCCCGGGGCGCATCGGGCGCCCGGGACGCGGCCGACGGGCCCTCGCTGGCCGACGCCGTGGGCGCCATGGCGCACGGGGCGCTGATCGGCGCCCGGGGCAACTCCGGCACGATCCTCGCGCAGCTGCTGCGCGGGATGGCCCAGGTGCTCACCGAGCGGGGTGACTCCGCCCACACCGGGGGCCCCGGCCTGCGGCTGGCCCTGCGGCACGCCGCCACGTCCGCCCGGCAGGCCGTGGCCCACCCGGTCGAGGGCACCGTCCTGACCGTCGCCTCGGCCGCCGCCGACGCTGCCGACGGCGCGGAGGGCGACTGCGCCGAGGTGGCCCGCGCGGCCTACGAGGGCGCCCGCGCGGCGCTCGTCGCCACCCCGGGGCAGCTGCCCGTCCTGGAGCGCGCCGGAGTGGTCGACGCGGGCGGGCACGGTCTGGTGACGGTCCTCGCGGCCCTGGTGGAGACGTTCACGGGCCGGGCGCCGGGACCGGTCGCCGTGCCGCACGCGCGCGTGGAGCTTGGCGGTGAGGGCCCCGGGGAGGAGCGGGCGACGGGGGAGTGCACCGAGGAGGGCGGCGAGGGCGGCCCCGCCTTCGAGGTGATCTACCTCCTGGAAGCCGAGGACGAGGCCGTGGCCCGGCTGCGGCGGCGGCTCGACGCCCTCGGGGACTCACTCGTCGTGGTCGGCGGCGACGGGCTGTGGAACGTCCACGTGCACGTCGACGACGCGGGCGCCGCCGTGGAGGCCGGCGTCGAGGCCGGGCGGCCGTACCGGATCCGCATCACCCACTTCGGGCACGGCGACGCGCACACCACCGGCGCCGAGCGCCCGCCCCGGGAGCGGGCCCAGCGCGCCGTGGTGGCCGTCGTACCGGGGGAGGGGCTGGCCGCGCTGTACACCGAGGCCGGCGCGACCACCCTGCTCGCGCGCCCGGGGGAGCCGCCCGTGAGCGGCGAGCTGGTCCAGGCCGTACGGCGGGCGCACGCGCGCGAGGTGGTGCTGCTGCCCAACGACGCCGAACTGCGCCACACCGCCGCCGCGGCGGCCGAGCAGGCCCGTACCGAGGGCGTCCGCGTCGCCCTCATCCCGACCCGTTCCGCGGTCCAGGGCATCGCCGCGCTCGCCGTGCACGAGCCCGAGCGGCGCTTCGACGAGGACGTGGTGGCCATGACCTCGGCGGCCGGCGCCACCCGCCACGCCGAGGTCACCGTCGCCGAACGCCAGTCCTGGACCACGGCGGGCATCTGCCAGGCCGGGGACGTCCTCGGCCTCATCGACGGCGACGTGGCCGTGATCGGCGCGGACGTCTCACAGGTCGCCGCGACCGTCCTGGACCGCATGCTGTCGGCCGGCGGCGAGCTGGTCACCCTCGTCCTCGGCGACGAGGCCCCGCAAGCCGTCGCCGACCGGCTGGAGGCCCGCGTCCGCGAGGCGTACCTCGCCGTCGACACGGTGGTCTACCGGGGCGGCAGGCAGGGCGCGCTGCTGCTGGTCGGCGTCGAGTAGGGGAACGCGCACCGGGCCGGTACGGCGCTTCCCCGGCACGTTGTCAGTGGCGTGGTGTGCAATGGATCTCGTGCCCGCACTGCAAGAACCCCTGAAGAAGGTGCTCGGCCCCGCCACCGCGAAGGTGATGGCCGAGCACCTCGGCCTGCACACCGTCGGCGACCTCCTCCACCACTACCCCCGGAGATACGAGGAGCGCGGTCAGCTCACCCACCTCGCCGACCTCCCCATGGACGAGCACGTCACCGTGGTCGCCCAGGTCGCCGACGCCCGGCTGCACACCTTCGCCTCCTCGAAGGCCCCGCGCGGCAAGGGCCAGCGCCTCGAGGTGACCATCACGGACGGCAGCGGCCGCCTCCAACTGGTCTTCTTCGGCAACGGCGTGCACAAGCCCCACAAGGAACTCCTGCCGGGCACCCGCGCGATGTTCGCCGGCAAGGTCTCCGTCTTCAACCGCCGACTCCAACTGGCCCACCCGGCCTACGAACTGCTGCGCGGTGACACCGAGGGCGAGGAGACCGTCGAGTCCTGGGCGGGCGCGCTCATTCCCCTCTACCCGGCCACCGCCAAGCTGGAGTCCTGGAAGCTCGCCAAGGCGATCCAGACGGTGCTGCCCAGCGCCCAGGAGGCCGTCGACCCGCTCCCCGACTCCCTGCGCGAGGGCCGGGGCCTGGTCTCCCTGCCCGAGGCCCTGCTCAAGATCCACCGCCCGCACACCAAGGCCGACATCGAGGACGCCCGCGCCCGCCTGAAGTGGGACGAGGCCTTCGTCCTCCAGGTCGCCCTCGCCCGCCGCCGCCACGCCGAGACCCAACTCCCCGCCGTCCCCCGCAAACCCAGCCCCGACGGCCTGCTCACCGCCTTCGACGACCGGCTCCCCTTCACCCTCACCGACGGCCAGCAGCGGGTCTCCCGCGAGATCTTCGACGACCTCGCCACCGACCACCCGATGCACCGGCTGCTCCAGGGCGAGGTGGGCAGCGGCAAGACCCTGGTCGCCCTGCGCGCCATGCTTGCCGTCGTCGACTCCGGCGGACAGGCCGTGATGCTGGCGCCCACCGAGGTGCTCGCCCAGCAGCACCACCGGTCGGTCGTCGAGATGATGGGCGAGCTGGCCAGTTGGGGACTGTGGCGCGAAGCGCCTCCGCAGAGGGGCGGTGGCGGGCGACGGGAGGGAGGGATGCTCGGCGGCGCCGAGCACGCCACCAAGGTGGTGCTGCTCACCGGCTCCATGGGCGCCGCCGCCCGCCGGCACGCCCTGCTCGACCTGGCCACCGGCGAGGCGGGCATCGTCATCGGCACCCACGCGCTCATCGAGGACAAGGTCCAGTTCCACGACCTCGGCCTGGTCGTCGTCGACGAGCAGCACCGCTTCGGCGTCGAGCAGCGCGACGCCCTGCGCGGCAAGGGCAAGCAGCCCCCCCACCTGCTCGTCATGACCGCCACGCCCATCCCGCGCACCGTCGCCATGACCGTCTTCGGCGACCTGGAGACCTCGGTCCTGGACCAGCTCCCCGCCGGCCGGTCCCCGATCGCCAGCCACGTCGTCCCGGCCGCCGACAAACCCCACTTCCTCGCCCGGGCCTGGGAACGGGTCCGCGAGGAGGTGTCGAACGGCCACCAGGCGTACGTCGTCTGCCCGCGCATCGGCGACGAGGACGACGACCCGAAGAGGGGCGCGAAGAAGAAGGCCGCACAGGGCGAGCCGCCCGGGGGCGACGCCGAGAAGCGCCCCCCGCTCGCCGTCCTCGACGTCGCCGAGCAGCTCGCCGAGGGGCCGCTCCAGGGCCTCAAGGTGGAGATCCTGCACGGCCGTATGCAGCCCGACGACAAGGACGCGGTCATGCGCCGCTTCGCCGCCGGGGAGACCGACGTCCTGGTAGCCACCACCGTCATCGAGGTCGGCGTCAACGTCCCGAACGCCACCGCGATGGTGATCATGGACGCCGACCGCTTCGGCGTCTCCCAGCTCCACCAGCTGCGCGGCCGGGTCGGCCGCGGCTCCGCCCCCGGCCTGTGCCTGCTGGTCAGCGAGATGCCCGAGGCGAGCGCGGCCCGGCAGCGGCTGAACGCCGTCGCGAGCACCCGCGACGGCTTCGAGCTCTCCCGCATCGACCTCGAACAGCGCCGCGAGGGCGACGTCCTGGGCCAGGCCCAGTCCGGTGCCCGCACCTCGCTGCGGGTGCTCGCCGTCATCGAGGACGAGGAGATCATCGCGGAGGCGAGACAGGAGGCCGCGGCAGTCGTGGCCGCCGACCCGGAGCTGTCCGGCCTGCCGGGGCTGCGCACGGCCCTAAAGGCACTGCTGGACGACGAGCGGGAGCAGTACCTGGAGAAGGGCTGACAGACTGGCAACGGACACCGTCCGTCCCCCCGAGCACACCGACAAGGACGCAGACATGACCCGCGTGATCGCCGGCAAGGCCGGCGGACGTCGCCTGGCCGTCCCGCCGGGAACCGGTACCCGCCCCACCTCCGACCGTGCGCGCGAGGGCCTGTTCTCCACCTGGCAGTCCCTGCTCGGCGGCCCGCTGGACGGTGAGCGGGTCCTCGACCTGTACGCGGGCTCCGGCGCCGTCGGCCTGGAGGCGCTGTCCCGCGGCGCCGGGCACGTCCTGCTCGTCGAGGCCGACGCCCGCGCCGTCCGCACGGTCCGCGGGAACGTCGCGTCCCTCGGTCTGCCCGGCGCCGAGGTCAGGTCGGGCAAAGCGGAACAGATCATCCGTACCCCGGCCCCGGCGGAGCCGTACGACCTCGTCTTCCTGGACCCGCCGTACGCCGTCTCGGACGACGATCTTCGGGAGATCCTGCTCACACTCCGCACTCAGGGGTGGCTCGCGCCGGATGCGCTCGTCACCGTGGAGCGCAGCACCAGAGGCGGCGAATTCCGCTGGCCGGACGACTTCGAGGCGATCCGGTCCCGTCGCTACGGCGAGGGAACGTTTTGGTACGGTCGCGCCGCCTCTACGTGCGAAGACGCACGATGACCGGACCGGAGAGCGAGGGAACACAAGTGCGCCGTGCCGTCTGTCCCGGGTCATTCGACCCGATCCACAACGGACACCTCGACATCATCGCCCGTGCCTCCAGCCTCTACGACGAGGTCTACGTCGCGGTGATGATCAACCGGTCCAAGAAGAGCCTGTTCGAGATCGAGGAGCGGATCGACCTCATCCGCCGGGTCACCGCCGAGTACGGCAACGTCCGCGTGGAGTCCTTCCACGGCCTGCTCGTCGACTTCTGCAAGCAGCGCGAGATCCCGGCCATCGTCAAGGGCCTGCGCGCGGTCAGCGACTTCGACTACGAGCTGCAGATGGCCCAGATGAACAACGGCCTCTCGGGCGTGGAGACCCTCTTCGTCCCCACCAACCCGACCTACAGCTTCATGTCGTCCTCCCTGGTCAAGGAGGTCGCGACCTGGGGCGGCGACATCTCCCACCTGGTGCCGCCGCTGGTCCTCGAAGCCCTCACGGAGCGCCTGAGGAACCGCTGACCGCCTCGTCGCGCGGCCACCGCCCCAGCCCGCGGGGACTGACAACCCGTCACCCGGTGTCCGCCGGACACCCCGGGGTCGTACAGTCGTCCCGTCCGTCTCCAACACAGCTGTAGAGAGTGGCGAGCACACGGTGGACGTGCAGAACAAGCTCGACGAGATCACCGCGATGGTCTCCGGCGCCCGCGCCATGCCCATGTCGGCCTCGTGCGTGGTCAACCGCGCCGAACTGCTCTCGCTGCTGGAAGAGCTCCGCGCCGAGCTGCCCGGCTCCCTCGCCCAGGCACAGGAGCTGATCGGCGACCGCGAGCAGATGGTCGCGCAGGCCCGCCAGGAGGCCGACCGGATCATCGAGAGCGCGCACGCCGAGCGCGGCTCCCTCATCGCCGACACCGAGGTCGCCCGCCGCTCCCAGGCCGAGGCCGACCGGATCCTCGCCGAGGCCCGCCAGGAGGCCGAGGAGGTCCGCGCCGAGGCCGACGACTACGTCGACTCCAAGCTCGCCAACTTCGAGGTCGTCCTCACCAAGACCCTCGGCTCCGTCGGCCGCGGTCGCGAGAAGCTCCTCGGCACCGGACCCGGCCTCGACGAGAACGGCTACGAGGACGAGGACGCCCCCGAGCGCAGCCACGACCCCGAGACCCTGCGCCGCGACGCCGACACCTACGTCGACACCAAGCTCGGCGCCTTCGAGGCCGTGCTGGCCAAGACGCTGGAAGCGGTCGGCAAGGGCCGCCAGAAGCTGCACGGCCGCATCGCCACCGACGACCTCGGCGCCCTCGCCGACGACATGACCACCGTCCAGCACTCCAGCGACGCCGACTACCTCGCCGGCCTGGCCGGCCTCGCCGACGCCCCGGCCCCCGCCGAGCAGCCCCAGTACGGCGAGCCGCAGCCCGCCGCCCAGGTGTCCGCGCAGGCCGTGCCGGAGATGCCGGCCCAGGAACCGGCGTACGGCTACGCGGCGCAGCAGCAGCCGGACCCGTACGCGGCGTACCAGCAGACCTACGACGGCGGGCAGGACCCGTACGGCTACCAGCAGCAGGGCACCGACCCGTACGGCTACCCGTACGACGGCGGGCAGCACACGTACGGCGGGCAGCAGGGCTACCCCGAGCCCCCGCAGCAGCCCGCGCACGCCCCGCAGGCCCAGCCGCAGGCGCTCGACGAGACCAGCCTCTTCGACACCAGCATGATCAGCGCCGAGCAGCTGAGGGCCTACGAACAGGGCCGCGGACTCTGAGGAGCGAGGGGGCGCCCGGCCCGGATTGGGACGAGAGCGAATGGTCCAGTATCCTGGCTCTTCGGTCGCGCGTACGTCCGCGATCGCCGCTGCCCGGGAACACCGAAGGGCGGCGCCCCCCACCACGAAGACCGAAAGCAGGAATGGTTCTGAACGCGCGCCTCGACCACCGCGACCCCCTCGTGTTCGACACGCACGAGCTGGGACGGCGGCCCGGTGCGCTCCAGCGCCTGACCCGCACGGTCGACGCCCCCAGGGACTTCGGTCTGCAGGGGGTCGTCGGAGTGCCGGAAGGTGCCCCGGTGGAGCTCGATCTCCGGCTCGAGTCGGTCATGGAAGGTGTGCTCGTCACAGGCACCGCCCGTGCCAGGGCCGAGGGAGAGTGCGTAAGGTGTCTGGAGCCGCTCGAGCAGCAGCTCGAAGCGGACTTCCAGGAACTGTTCTCGTACCCTGACGCCGACGACCGTGGCCGCCCCGTGGCGGAACCGGGCGACGACGCCGAGGACGACGAGGACAGGCTCTTCGTCGAGGACGGACTGATCGGCCTCGAACCCGTGCTGCGCGACGCGGTGGTGCTCGCACTGCCGATGCAGCCGGTGTGCCAGGAAGACTGCCAGGGCCTGTGCTCCGAATGCGGAGTGCGCCTGGCGGACGACCCGGACCACCACCACGACGCCGTCGACATTCGTTGGGCGGCATTGCAGGGACTCGCCGGTTCACTCGGAGACGGCGAGAAGGACGAGATGAGCGGCGACGGGTCGGATTCCGCGGACGCCGCCGAGAAGCAGGAGAAGTAGCCGTGGCTGTTCCGAAGCGGAAGATGTCGCGCAGCAACACGCGCCACCGCCGGTCGCAGTGGAAGGCTGCGGTCCCCACCCTGGTTGCGTGCGAGCGCTGCCACGAGCCCAAGCTGCAGCACATCGCGTGCCCGGCTTGCGGCACTTACAACAAGCGCCAGGTCCTCGAGGTCTGAGCGGCTGGTGAGAGGCACTGTGTCAGTCCCCAAGAAGGCGGAAGACGCCAAGGCGGACCCACCCGCCAAGAAGAAGGCGGACACCCAGGCCTCGTCCCACACGCTTCTGGAAGGGCGGCTCGGCTATCAGCTCGAGTCCGCCCTTCTGGTGCGTGCACTGACCCACCGTTCCTACGCGTACGAGAACGGCGGTCTGCCGACGAACGAGCGGCTGGAGTTCCTCGGGGACTCCGTGCTCGGCCTCGTCGTCACGGACACGCTGTACCGCACCCACCCCGACCTGCCCGAAGGCCAGCTGGCCAAGTTGCGGGCCGCGGTGGTCAACTCGCGTGCGCTGGCGGAGGTGGGCCGCGGGCTCGAACTCGGCTCCTTCATCCGGCTCGGCCGCGGTGAAGAGGGCACGGGCGGCCGGGACAAGGCGTCCATCCTCGCCGACACCCTCGAAGCGGTGATCGGCGCGGTCTATCTCGACCAGGGCCTCGACGCGGCCTCCGAACTGGTGCACCGCCTGTTCGACCCGCTGATCGAGAAGTCCTCCAACCTCGGTGCCGGCCTGGACTGGAAGACCAGCCTCCAGGAGCTCACCGCGACCGAAGGGCTCGGTGTCCCCGAGTACCTGGTCACGGAGACCGGCCCCGACCACGAGAAGACCTTCACTGCTGCCGCCCGCGTCGGAGGCGTCTCGTACGGCACCGGCACCGGCCGCAGCAAGAAGGAGGCGGAGCAGCAGGCCGCGGAATCCGCGTGGCGGTCCATCCGGGCCGCGGCGGACGAGCGCGCCAAGGCGACGGCCGATGCCGTCGACGTGGACCCCGACGAGGCGTCCGCCTCCGCCTGACCCACCCACCGCACGGTCCGAACGCCCGTCCCGCCTCAGGGGCGGGCGTTCGGCCGTCACCCGTTCACCGGTCCCGTCCACCGGCCCACCCGAGGGGAAGCCATGCCCGAGTTGCCCGAGGTAGAGGTCGTACGGCGCGGCCTGGAACGCTGGGTCGCCCACCGGACCGTCGCCGACGCCGAGGTACTGCACCCGCGCGCGGTGCGCCGGCACATCGCGGGTCCCGACGACTTCGCCCACCGTCTGGCGGGTCACCGCATCGGCACCCCCAGCCGCCGCGGCAAATACCTGTGGCTGCCCCTGGAGGACACCGACCAGGCGGTCCTCGCCCACCTCGGCATGAGCGGACAGCTCCTGGTCCAGCCGCACGAGACAGCCGCCGAGAAGCACCTGCGCATCCGGGTCCGATTCGCCGACGCCCTCGGCACCGAACTCCGCTTCGTCGACCAGCGCACCTTCGGCGGCCTCTCCCTGCACGACACGTCCGCCGACGGACTGCCCGACGTCATCGCGCACATCGCCCGCGACCCGCTGGACCCGCTCTTCGACGACGAGGCGTTCCACCTCGCCCTGCGCCGCAAGCGCACCACGATCAAACGGGCCCTGCTCGACCAGTCCCTGATCAGCGGCGTCGGCAACATCTACGCGGACGAGGCCCTGTGGCGCGCCCGCCTCCACTACGAACGCCCGACGGCCACCCTCACCCGCCCCCGCACCACGGAACTCCTCGGCCACGTCCGGGACGTGATGAACGCCGCCCTGGCCGTGGGCGGCACCAGCTTCGACAGCCTGTACGTCAACGTCAACGGCGAGTCCGGCTACTTCGACCGCTCACTCGACGCGTACGGCCGCGAGGGCCTGCCCTGCCGCCGGTGCGGCACACCGATGCGCCGCCGGCCGTGGATGAACCGCTCCAGCTACTTCTGCCCGAAGTGCCAGCGACCGCCGAGGGTCACGCCGTAGGCGTCCGGCGCTCGTCGTACCGCTCGCGCGACGTCAGGACCTCGTCCATCCGCCCCTCGACGCACTCGATGAGCGCGAGCAGCCGCCCGGCCACCTCGCGCCCCAGCGCCGTCAGTTCGTAGTCCACGCGGGGCGGGTTGGTGGGCTGCGCCTCGCGGTGCACCAGCCCGTCGCGCTCCAGCGCGTGCAGGGTCTGCGCGAGCATCTTCTCGCTGACGCCGTCCACCCGGCGCCGCAGCTCGTTGAACCGGAACGACCCCTCGTGCAGCGCGCCGAGCGTCAGCGCGCCCCAGCGCCCCGTGACGTGCTCCAGGGTGCCGCGCGAGGGACAGGCCCGGGAGAACACGTCGTACGGCAGATCCTGCTCCGCCGTCCGCTCCTGCGTGGTCGACATGCCCCCAGCGTACGTGAGCACAGCGCTGCGCCGCAGAGAGCGCAGGGCGGTGGACAGCGCCGGGCGAGACGGTCCCGACCGGTCAGTAGCCGAAGTCCTGTGTCCACCACGGGCCGCCGGAGCCGAAGTGGACTCCGACGCCCAGGGTCTTGAAGTCGCAGTTCAGGATGTTGGCCCGGTGGCCGGGGCTGGCCATCCAGGCGTCCATCACGGCCTGGGCGTCGGCCTGGCCGCGGGCTATGTTCTCGCCCCCGAGGCCGCTTATGCCCGCTGCGGCCGCCCGGTCCCAGGGGGTCGCGCCGCTGGGGTCGGTGTGGTCGAAGAAGCCCTGGGTGGCCATGGCCTGGCTGAAGTCCTCGGCCAGTTCGCGCAGGGCGCTGTTCGCGGCCACCGGGCTGCAGCCCACCTTGGCCCGTTCCTCGTTGACCAGCTTGAGCACCTGCGCCTCGGCGACGGCTTCCTCCGAGACGGCCGGGGGCGTGCTGGGCCCGGCGGGTTCCTTGGCGGCCGGGCGGGAGGGCGTGGGCTTCGGCTTGGCGCTCGGGGGCGTCTTCTGTGTCCCGGTCTTCGACGGCGTACCGGCCGGGGCGGCGGGTTTCGAGGCCGGTGCCGAGGTGGCGGGGGAGGACCGCGAGGGGGACGGGGAGTCCTGGGCGGACTCCTTCCTCGATTCCTGCGACCCCTTCGACGCGGACGGCGACGAGGAGGACCGGGAGGGTGATGCGGAGCGGTCGGTGCCGCGGCTCGTGGCGGCGTCGTCGCCCCGGTCCGGGCCGGCGCTGCCCGAGGTGCCGCCCTGCTGGGACGGGGTGTTCGTCGGGGCCTCCTGGGCCCGCACCGGGTCGCCGCCGGTGCTGCTGTCGCCACCGATCCGGTAGTTGTCGAGGCCGGGAACCGCGCCCGTGGCCACCGCCACCGTGCCGATGGCGACCGCGGCGGACACGCCGAGGAGACCGGTGCGGACACCGGCGGCCGCCTTCTTGCGACGACGACGGCGTCCCCCGCCGGGCCCCGAGCCGGCGTCGGGCGTGTACCCCTCCGCGGGGAAGGCGACGGTGCGGCCGGCCTGCGGCGCCTCGCCGTCCGGGCCGTCCGCGAACAGGTAGGCGTCGGTCTTGGCGCGGACCTCGGCGTACGCCTCGGGGTTCAGGTAGGGGGCGATCCCCATCGTGGGGGTCTCGCCCGGCGCCTCGGGGCCGCGGCCCCGTCCCGTCGTCGTACCGGCCGTCTCGTGGCCCTCCGCGGCGCGGCCCGTGGCGGCGCGGCCGGCGGCGGAGCGTCGGTGGCGTCCCATGTCCTGGCCTTCCTCGTCCTCGTCCTCGCGCGGGGGAGTGCCCTGCGGTCGACTGTGCTCAAGATCAACACGAAACTCACACGATCGAGTGAGTTTCATGTGGGATTCATTGGACCGGGACGGTACCGCATGGCGCCTGGGGGTGATGTGTCGCGCGGGACATTGACTGGTTAGGTTGCAGTCATGAGCGAGGATGTACGACTGGTCGCGTGGGTGCGCGGACAGGTCCAGGGCGTGGGTTTCTGCTGGTTCACGCGGGCCAGGGCGCTGGAACTCGGCGGGATGAGTGGTTTTGCTCTCAATTTGGGCGACGGCCGGGTCCAGGTCGTCGCGGAGGGCCCCCGCGAGCGCTGCGAGGGGCTGCTCGACTGGCTGCGCGGCGACGACACGCCCGGACGCGTGGACGGGGTGACCGAGATCTGGGACACACCTCGCGGGGGCTACGACGGCTTCGCCATCCGCTGACGACCGGCCGCGCGAGGGTCCCGGGGTGCCGGAAGGACCGCCTCCCCCGGGGGTGGCCGGGACGAAAACGGGCAGGTGGTTGCCAAGGACGGCCGCTCGTGGGAGGCTCCGCGCGCAGAATGATCGCCACGCCCCGAGGGGCCCGCAGGAGTCGCACCGTCGCCGCTTCCCGGCCGCATGCCCCCGGGCGCCCGCCAATACGGGGCGTGATCGTGTTGACCGTCAAACTTTTTGGTGAGACGCTGAAAGCCCCGCGCACCTTAGCTGTTTGGCATGGTTGAACGGCAGCAAAACTCCAAAGTGCCAAGCACCGCGGGTGCGATTCCCTGACGACCCACACCGCTTCGGTCGGTCACTCATTGTGGAGGACCATCCATCATGGCAAAGGCGCTTCTCGGTTACGTCGGCGGCTCCGACCCGCGACTCCTCGCCGAGATGCGACGGCTCCAGCAGCGCGTCCAGGACCTGGAATCCGAGCTCGGACGAATCCAGGCGGAGAAGGACGCGCTGGCGGCTGCCGCTTCTCACGACAGGATCATGGAGAGCATGGAGAGCGTTGACGCACACCAGGCGGAGCCTGCGCTCACCTGATCACTGCATCGCTCCACCACGGCACAGCAGTGGTTGGGCCCGCCCGTACAACCGCTACAGGTGTCAGAGTCTGCAAGGGACGCTTCGGCGTCCCTTCTTTCTTTCCCGGCGCCCCCGTCCCTGTCTGGCCGCTCGCCCCGCCGTCTCCGTCGCCCCGCCGTCTCGCCCCGTCCCTGCCCCGCGCAACCTTTCACCCTCTTCAACGTCTGATGTGCCCTGCATGTTCACCGGTGAAACCGCGGTGGTTCACCGGTTCGTGGAGTGAGACAGACCCGAAAGGTAGAGTCCGACGGCGTGCACCTGAAGGCCCTGACCCTCCGCGGATTCAAGTCGTTCGCCTCGGCGACCACGCTCCGGTTCGAGCCGGGCATCACCTGTGTCGTCGGCCCGAACGGCTCGGGCAAGTCCAACGTCGTCGACGCGCTCAGCTGGGTCATGGGCGAACAGGGCGCCAAGTCGCTGCGCGGCGGCAAGATGGAGGACGTCATCTTCGCCGGTACCACCGGCCGCCCGCCGCTCGGCCGGGCCGAGGTGTCGCTGACCATCGACAACTCCGACGGGGCCCTGCCCATCGAGTACGCCGAGGTCACCATCACGCGGATCATGTTCCGCAACGGCGGCAGCGAGTACCAGATCAACGGCGACACCTGCCGCCTCCTCGACATCCAGGAACTGCTCTCCGACTCCGGCATCGGCCGCGAGATGCACGTCATCGTCGGCCAGGGCCAGCTCGACTCCGTCCTGCACGCCGACCCGATGGGCCGCCGCGCCTTCATCGAGGAGGCCGCCGGGGTCCTCAAACACCGCAAGCGCAAGGAGAAGGCGCTCAGGAAACTGGACGCGATGCAGGCCAACCTCGCGCGCGTGCAGGACCTCACCGACGAGCTGCGGCGCCAGCTCAAGCCCCTCGGCCGGCAGGCCGCCGTCGCCCGCCGGGCCGCCGTCATCCAGGCCGACCTCCGCGACGCCCGGCTCCGGCTCCTCGCCGACGACCTGGTCCGGATGCGCGAGGCGCTGCAGGCCGAGATCGCCGACGAGGCCGCGCTCAAGGAGCGCAAGGAGGCCGCCGAGCAGGAGCTGGGCCGGGCGCTGCGCCGCGAGGCGGACCTGGAGGACGAGGTGCGCCGGCTCACCCCGCGCCTCCGGCGCGCCCAGCAGACCTGGTACGAGCTGTCCCAGCTGGCCGAACGCGTGCGGGGCACGATCTCGCTCGCCGACGCGCGCGTGAAGAGCGCCACCTCGGCGCCGCCCGAGGAGCGCCGGGGCCGTGACCCGGAGGAGCTGGAGCGCGAGGCCGCCCGCGTCCGCGAGCAGGAGGCCGAACTCGAAGCGGCCCTGGAGGCGGCCGAACACGCCCTGGAGGACACGGTCGCCCACCGCGCCGACCTCGAACGCGAACTGGCCGTGGAGGAGCGCCGTCTCAAGGACGCCGCCCGCGCCATCGCCGACCGCCGCGAGGGCCTGGCCCGGCTGAGCGGTCAGGTCGGCGCCGCCCGCTCCCGAGCCGCCTCCGCCCAGGCCGAGATCGAACGGCTGGCCGAGGCCCGCGACACGTCGCGGGAGCGGGCCGCCGCCGCTCAGGAGGAGTACGAAACCCTCCGGGCCGAGGTCGACGGCCTCGACGCCGACGACCGGGAACTCGCCGAGCGCCACGAGGCCGCCAAGCGGCAGCTGGCCGAGGCGGAGGCCGCGCTGAGCACCGCCCGTGAGGCGGCCACCGCCGCGGAACGCGAGCGCGCCGCCACGCAGGCCCGCCACGAGGCCCTCGCGCTCGGCCTGCGCCGCAAGGACGGCACCGGCGCACTGCTCGCCGCCAAGGACCGGCTCACCGGACTGCTCGGCCCGGCCGCCGGGCTCCTCACCGTGACGCCGGGCCACGAGGCAGCCCTCGCCACCGCGTTCGGCACCGCCGCCGACGCCCTCGCGGTGACCTCCCCGGCGGCCGCCGCCGACGCCATCCGCCTGCTGCGCAAGCAGGACGCGGGCCGCGCCGCCCTGCTGCTCGCCGGCGCCCCCGACGCCGTACCGGACGAGACGCGCGACACGCGCGCGGACGGGTTGCCGTACGCCGCCGACCTGGTCCAGGGTTCCGCCGAGCTGATGCCCGCCGTACGGCGGCTGCTGCGGGGGATCGTCGTCGTCGCCACCCTGGAGGACGCCGAGGACCTCGTCTACGCACGCCCCGGGCTGACCGCCGTCACCGCCGAGGGGGACCTGCTGGGTGCCCACTTCGCGCAGGGCGGGTCTGCTGGGGCGCCCAGTCTCCTGGAGGTGCAGGCGTCCGTGGACCAGGCCGCCGCCGAGCTGGAGGAGCTGGGCGTGCGGTGCGAGGAACTGGCCGGGGCGCAGGAAGCGGCCGTCGCACGGCGCCGGGAGTGCGCCGCGCTCGTCGAGGAGCTGGGGGAGCGGCGCAGGGCCGCCGACCGCGAAAAGTCGTCCGTCGCCCAGCAGCTGGGCCGGCTCGCGGGACAGGCACGGGGCGCCGCCGACGAGGCGGAACGGTCCGCCGCCGCTGCCGCGAGGGCGCAGGAGGCGCTCGACACGGCGCTCATGGAGGTCGAGGAACTGGCGGAGCGACTGGCGGTGGCCGAGGAGATGCCGGTCGAGGAGGAGCCCGACACCGCCGCCCGCGACCGGCTGGCCGCCGACGGGGCCAATGCCCGTCAGACCGAGATGGAGGCCCGGCTGCAGGTCCGTACGCACGAGGAGCGGGTCAAGGGGCTCGCGGGGCGGGCCGACTCCCTCGACCGGGCCGCCCGCGCCGAACGCGAGGCACGCGCGCGTGCAGAACAGCGCAGGGCCAGGCTGCGGCACGAGGCCGCCGTCGCCGAGGCGGTCGCCACCGGCGCCCGGCAGCTGCTCGCCCACGTCGAGGTCTCCCTCACCCGCGCCGACGAGGAGCGCACCCTCGCCGAGGCCGCCAAGGCCCGCCGCGAACAGGAACTGACCGCCGCGCGCACCGCCGGACGCGACCTCAAGGCGGAGCTGGACAAGTTGACGGATTCAGTTCACCGGGGCGAGGTACTCGGCGCCGAGAAGCGGCTGCGCATCGAGCAGCTGGAGACCAAGGCGCTGGAGGAACTCGGTGTGGAACCGGCGGGGCTCGCGGCCGAGTACGGCCCCCATCAAGAGGTGCCGCCCTCGCCCCCCGCCGACGGTGAGGTGCTCCCGGAGGACCCGGACCACCCGCGCAACCGCCCGCGGCCGTTCGTCCGCGCCGAGCAGGAGAAGCGGCTGAAGGCCGCCGAGCGCGCCTACCAGCAGCTCGGCAAGGTCAACCCGCTGGCGCTGGAGGAGTTCGCGGCGCTGGAGGAGCGGCACCAGTTCCTCAGCGAGCAGCTGGAGGACCTGAAGAAGACCCGCGCCGACCTGCTCCAGGTCGTCAAGGAGGTCGACGAGCGCGTCGAGCAGGTCTTCACCGAGGCCTTCCGGGACACCGCCCGGGAGTTCGAGGGCGTCTTCGGCCGGCTCTTCCCGGGCGGCGAGGGACGGCTGATCCTGACCGACCCCGACAACATGCTCACCACGGGCGTGGACGTCGAGGCCCGGCCCCCGGGCAAGAAGGTCAAGCGGCTGTCGCTGCTCTCCGGCGGGGAGCGCTCACTGACCGCGGTGGCGATGCTGGTGTCGATCTTCAAGGCCCGCCCGAGCCCGTTCTACGTGATGGACGAGGTCGAGGCGGCCCTCGACGACACCAACCTGCAGCGGCTGATCCGGATCATGCAGGAGCTGCAGGAGGCCTCGCAGCTGATCGTGATCACGCACCAGAAGCGCACGATGGAGGTCGCCGACGCGCTCTACGGCGTGTCCATGCAGGGCGACGGTGTGTCGAAGGTCATCAGCCAGCGGTTGCGCTAGTCCGGGCACCCTCGATTCGAGGCCGCCCGACCACAGTTAACTTCAACTCTTGAACGAATAAACCTGCTCGGCACCCTCGAGATCACACCTCTCGCCCTATTGACTTCGAAACTTGAAGACATAGTCTCTGCAACGTTGCTTTTACCTTCAGGTCCCTTCAGTGGCACCTCGAAGGGCGAACCGCCCCGGCAGCGTTGCCGGCAGCCCGAGGAGTACGCGTGGCCAGCACATCGCAGGCATCCAGTCCAGGAGCCAGGACGGCTCACCCCGATCATCTCGGGCACGTCATCTTCATCGCGGCGGCGGCCGCGATGGGCGGTTTCCTGTTCGGTTACGACAGTTCCGTGATCAACGGCGCCGTCGAGGCCATCCGGGACCGTTATGACGTCGGCTCCGCGGTGCTGGCCCAGGTCATCGCCGTCGCGCTGATCGGCTGTGCCATCGGCGCCGCGACCGCCGGCCGGATCGCGGACCGCATCGGCCGCATCCGCTGCATGCAGATCGCGGCGGTCCTCTTCACCGTCAGCGCCGTCGGCTCCGCACTGCCCTTCGCGCTGTGGGACCTGGCCATGTGGCGCATCATCGGCGGCTTCGCCATCGGTATGGCCTCGGTGATCGGCCCCGCCTACATCGCCGAGGTCTCCCCGCCCGCCTACCGCGGCCGGCTCGGCTCCTTCCAGCAGGCCGCGATCGTCATCGGCATCGCCGTCTCCCAGCTGGTCAACTGGGGCCTGCTGAACGCCGCCGGCGGCGACCAGCGCGGTGAGCTGATGGGCCTGGAGGCCTGGCAGGTCATGCTCGGCGTCATGGTGATCCCGGCCGTCCTCTACGGCCTGCTGTCCTTCGCCATCCCCGAGTCCCCCCGCTTCCTGCTCTCCGTCGGCAAGCGCGAGCGCGCCAAGGAGATCCTGCAGGAGGTCGAGGGCAAGGACGTGGACTTCGACGCCCGCGTCGCCGAGATCGAGCACGCGATGCACCGCGAGGAGAAGTCCTCCTTCAAGGACCTGCTCGGCGGCAGCTTCTTCTTCAAGCCCATCGTCTGGATCGGCATCGGCCTGTCGGTCTTCCAGCAGTTCGTCGGCATCAACGTCGCGTTCTACTACTCCTCGACGCTGTGGCAGTCGGTCGGCGTCGACCCGACGCAGTCGTTCTTCTACTCGTTCACGACGTCGATCATCAACATCGTCGGCACCGTGATCGCGATGATCTTCGTGGACCGCATCGGCCGCAAGCCGCTCGCCCTGATCGGCTCCGTCGGTATGGTGATCGGCCTCGGGCTGGAGGCGTGGGCCTTCTCCTTCGACCTGGTCGACGGCAAGCTCCCGGCCACCCAGGGCTGGGTCGCCCTGATCGCAGCCCACGTCTTCGTCCTCTTCTTCGCCCTGTCGTGGGGTGTGGTCGTCTGGGTCTTCCTCGGCGAGATGTTCCCCAACCGCCTCCGCGCCGCCGCGCTGGGCGTCGCCGCCTCCGCGCAGTGGATCGCCAACTGGGCCATCACCGCGAGCTTCCCGTCGCTGGCCGACTGGAACCTCTCGGCCACCTATGTGATCTACACGGTCTTCGCCGCGCTCTCCATCCCCTTCGTGCTGAGGTTCGTGAAGGAGACCAAGGGCAAGGCCCTGGAGGAGATGGGCTGACACCCGCCCGCCCCGAACCCGGGGAGGAGGGCCAAGTCCCCGCTGCCCCCTCCCCGTACCGTCCGCCGCCCCGCCCGGTCGTTCTCCGGGCGGGGCGGCGGTGTGCCGGGGCATGTTCGGCAGGCGAGCGCGAGCGCGAGCGCCGACGCCCCCACTCCCGCGCGCGGCGTGCGGGAGCGGGGGCGTCGGCAGGCGTACGTCAGACGGTCACGGCCTCGGGCTGTTCGGCCCGCTCCGTGCGCGCCGCGGGGGCGACCGGCGCCGGCTTCGGCAGGACCGCGTACAGCAGACCGGAGATCACCACCGTGGCCACCCAGCCCAGGCCGTACTCGCCCACGAAGTTGTTCGTCGCGAGCGGGCCGGTGAACCAGTCGGACGTGGTGAACATCAGACCGGCGGCCAGGCCGATCGCCCAGGCGACGACGGCGGCGGGGGCGAAGCCGCCCCGGTACCAGTAGGCGCTGGTGCGCGAGGTGTCGGCCATCGCCTCGCCGTCGTACTCCCGCCCGCGCAGCATGTCCGCGCCGAAGACGCCGACCCAGGCGGAGAAGGCGACCGCGAGCAGCGACAGGAAGGCGATGAAGGAGCCCATGAAGCTGGTCGCCACCAGCATCAGCACGCCGCCGAAGACCAGCGAGATCACGGCGTTGACCGAGACCGCCCAGTGCCGCGGGACCTTGAAGCCCAGGGTCTGTGCGGTGAAGCCGGCCGAGTACATCGACATCGAGTTGATCAGCAGCATGCCGATCAGCGCGATCAGCAGGTAGGGCACCGCGATCCAGGTGGGCAGGATCTCGCCCAGGAAGGAGACCGGGTCGGCGGCCGAGGCGAGGTCCGGCGTGGAGACGGCCATGATCATGCCCATCAGGACCATGGGCAGGACGACGATGCCGGCGCCTCCGACCGTGACGCCCACGATCCCCTTCGAGGAGGCCGTACGCGGCAGATACCGCGTGAAGTCGGGCGCGGACGGGATCCAGCTGACGCCGCCGGCCGCGATCAGCCCGACGCCCGTGATCATCGCGGCCACCGAACCGGCGGACCGGTCGAAGACCGCGGACCAGTCCGTGTCGACGACCAGGTAGCCCAGCACCAGCACCGAGAAGGCGCCGAAGAGGTACGTCGCGTACTTGTTGCACTTCTGCACGGCGTTGATGCCCAGCCCTGAGATCGCGAACGTCGCCACGACGAAGGCCAGCAGCGTCACCATGTCCAGCACGCTGTTCGCGCGTATGCCGAAGACGATGTCCAGCACGGTGAGCACGGCATAGGCGCCGGTGACGGCGTTGATCGTCTCCCAGCCCCAGCGGGCGACCCAGATCAGCGAGCCGGGCAGCAGATTGCCCCGCTGCCCGAACACGGCACGGGACAGCGCCATGCCCGGAGCGCCGCCGCGCTTGCCGGCGATGCCGATCAGGCCCACCAGGCCGTACGACACGACGGGCGCCGCGGCCGCGACGACCAGGGCCTGCCAGAAGTTGAGGTGGTACGCCACGACGAGGCTCGCGCCCATCGTGAGCAGCAGCACGCTGATGTTGGCGCCGACCCAGGTCGGGAACAGCTCGCGGGTCCGGGCGGTGCGCTCGCGGTCGGGCACCTGCTCGATGCCACGGGTTTCCAGGGCGCCTTCGTTCTCGGCGGTCTTGCTCATGTGGGGGGTCCGTGCCTCGATCGTGGGGAAGAGGGGCCGGTCGGGACTCTACGCGCGTTGATGCGTCCTCCTCCATCGTACTTTGCTCCGACTCGTTCCTTCCGGGAACCTTTGTCCTTCGGGCGAAACCACAAGCGGCACCACAAGCGGCACCACAAGCGAAACCGCTAGCGAGACCACGAAGGGCCGACAGCGGGGGCCCGTGCCGGGGGTCGCGCATACTGGACCCGTTATGGAAATCGTCATCCTTGCTGTAGTCATCGCCGTGGTCGTGATCGGCGCGCTCGGCGGGCTGGTCGTCGGCAGCCGCCGCAAGAAGCAGCTGCCCCCGCCGCCCCCCGCCACGCCCGACATCACCGCACCTCCGGCCGAGCCGCACGTCGGCGAAGAGGCCGAGACGCCGCGCGACGAAACGCGCCGGACGATAGAGGAGGTCGACCTCCCGGACGGCGGCACCGCCACCGTCGAGGAGCCGCCCGTCGTCGAAGAGCTCGAGATCCCGCAGATCGAGGTTCCCGAGCCCACGGCCGGCCGACTGGTCAGGCTCCGCGCCCGCCTCTCCCGCTCGCAGAACGCCCTCGGCAAGGGCCTGCTGACCCTGCTGTCCCGGGAGCACCTCGACGACGACACCTGGGAGGAGATCGAGGACACGCTGCTCACCGCCGACGTCGGCGTGCAGCCCACCCAGGAGCTGGTCGAGCGGCTGCGCGAACGGGTGAAGGTGCTCGGCACCCGCACCCCCGAAGAGCTGCGCGGCCTGCTGCGCGAGGAGCTGATCAACCTCGTCGGCCCCGACATGGACCGCGAGGTCAAGACCGAGCCCGCCACCGGCAAGCCCGGCATCGTGATGGTCGTCGGGGTCAACGGCACCGGCAAGACCACCACCACCGGCAAGCTCGCCCGCGTCCTGGTGGCCGACGGCCGCAGCGTCGTCCTGGGTGCCGCCGACACCTTCCGTGCCGCCGCCGCCGACCAGCTGCAGACCTGGGGCGAGCGGGTCGGCGCGCACACCGTGCGCGGGCCGGAGGCCGGCGACCCGGCGTCCGTCGCCTTCGACGCGGTCAAGGAGGGCAAGGAGCTGGGCTCGGACGTCGTGCTCATCGACACCGCCGGCCGCCTGCACACCAAGACCGGCCTCATGGACGAGCTGGGCAAGGTCAAGCGCGTCGTGGAGAAGCACGCCCCGCTCGACGAGGTGCTGCTCGTGCTCGACGCCACCACCGGCCAGAACGGCCTGATCCAGGCCCGGGTCTTCGCCGAGGTCGTGGACATCACCGGCATCGTGCTCACCAAGCTGGACGGCACGGCCAAGGGCGGCATCGTGGTCGCCGTGCAGCGTGAGCTGGGCGTGCCGGTCAAGCTGATCGGGCTCGGAGAGGGTGCGGACGACCTGGCGCCGTTCGAGCCCGCGGCCTTCGTGGACGCCCTCATCGGCGAGTGACGCCGCGCCGTCTGCGGTGTCCCGCCTACGCGCGCATGCGAGAAGCGCCCGCCTCCCGGACCACCGGGGGGCGGGCGCTTCGCCGTGTGGTGCGGGCGGGGGGTGGTGAGGGGGGTGGCAAACGCTTCGCGGGGCGCGCCGGAGTGCGGCTGTACGTGCGCCGGGGCGCGGCCGACGGGCGGCTGCCGCGCAGGCGGGCCTCACGGCGGTGCGGGTGCGTGTTTCGGGTGCGTGTGGGCAGGGCCGCCCGTGTCCCGAGTGGCGGCCCACCAGGCGCGCCACGGCGCGCGAGGGGGAACGGAGGGGCCCCGGGGACGGGTGTGCTCGGCGTACGGGCGGGCGGCGTGCCGGGTGGGCGGTTACGCCCGGGACCGGTGGGCCACGTACGCCAGTGTCCCAAGGAGCAACCGGGCCGCCGGTGGCCTGGTGGCCGAGTCCAGGGCCGGAGGCCGCAGCCAGCGCACGGGACCGCGGCCGCCGCGGTCGGAGGGTGGGGCCGTGATGTACGTACCCGGGCCGAGGCCGCGCAGGTCGAGGGCGGACGGGTCGTCCCAGCCCATGCGGTACAGCATCCGGGGCAATTCGGCGGCGGCGCCCGGCGCGACGAAGAACTGGGCGCGGCCCTGCGGCGTCGCCGCGACCGGACCCAGCGGCAGGCCCATGCGCTCCAGCCGGGACAGCGCCCGCAGGCCGGCGGGCTCGGCCACCTCGATCACGTCGAAGGTGCGCCCGACCGTCAGCATCACCGCGGCGCCCGGATACCGCGCCCACGCCTGGCTCGCCTCGTCGAGCCTCGCTCCGGCGGCCACCTCGGGCGCGAAGTCCAGAGGATGCGCGCCCGGCGCCGGACAGTCGGGCAGGCCGCACGAGCAGGCGCCCGCGGCGGTCCGGGCGCCCGGGACCACGTCCCAGCCCCACAGCCCGGTGAACTCGGCCACGACCGTGCACTCCGAGGCGCGGCCGCGGCGGCGCGCGCCCGACCGGATCTCACGCATGCCCCGACTGCTGCCGATACCGATCGTGAAGCCCATGCCCCCTCCAACGGGTCCGACCCGGCGACGGTTACGCAGGGGACGTGAAACGTGACTCTCTGCTTCCAACTCCCCAGTCCGATGCCGCTCAGACGGCGTCCGGAAGCGCTCCGGGTGGTGTGTCCGACCGCGCACGCCCCGGTGTGCACCGTTGCGCCGACTTCCGGCTGGCTTATGTCAAGTGAATCGCGTCCCGGCCATCGTGAGTTCATTCGAAGGGGTGGCGAATGGTGGCGATTCCGCAATCGCCATGGTTGAACGAGTGATCGCGGGACTACTTTGTGTGCATGGAGCCTTGGGGCACATGCACTTGTGGGTATGCCGGAGGCAAGCCGGTCCTCCGTTCGAAGGGCGTCAACCACCGGACGGCAGGCCGCAATCACCGGCATTCTGATAGGGCTTGGCGCACTCGGCGACAGGTGGTCTCAGGGATGGGGGCGTTCCAGTGAGTGGCAACGGCGGAAGCGGTACGAGCGCGGGGAGCGCGTCGCACGCTGACAAGCGCCCGAACGAGCTGCTCACCTCCTGGTTCGCCCGCAGCGGCTGGTCCAAGGGCGAGCTGGCCCGCCAGGTCAACCGCCGGGCACGCCAGCTGGGCGCCAACCACATCTCCACCGACACCTCACGCGTGCGCCGCTGGCTCGACGGGGAGAATCCGCGCGAGCCGATCCCGCGGATCCTGTCCGAGCTGTTCTCCGAGCGTTTCGGCGTCGTCGTCTCCGTCGAGGACCTGGGCCTGCGTTCCACCCGCCCCACGCCCTCCGCGACCGGCGTCGACCTTCCCTGGACGGGCCCGCAGACCGTGGCCCTGCTCAGCGAGTTCTCGCGCAGCGACCTCATGCTGGCGCGGCGCGGCTTCCTCGGGAGCTCGCTGGCCCTCTCCGCGGGCCCGTCCCTCATCGAACCCATGCAGCGCTGGCTCGTCCCCACGCCCTCCGCCGGCCCGTCGGCCGAACGTGAGTCCGCCGCCCTCTCCTCCCGCGCGCGCGGCCGCCTGTCCAGACCGGAGCTGGAGCTGCTCGAGTCCACGGCCGTCATGTTCCGCCGCTGGGACGCCCAGTGCGGTGGCGGCCTGCGCCGCAAGGCCGTGGTCGGCCAGCTGCACGAGGTCACCGACCTGCTCCAGGAACCCCAGACCGAGACCACCCGCGCCAAGCTCTTCAAGGTCGCCGCCGAGCTGGCCGAGCTGGCCGGCTGGATGTCGTACGACGTGGGGCTCCAGCCCACCGCCCAGAAGTACTTCGTGCTCGCCCTGCACGCCGCCAAGGAGGCGGGGGACCGGCCGCTGGGCTCGTACATCCTCTCCAGCATGAGCCGCCAGATGATCCACCTCGGCCGGCCCGACGACGCCCTGGAGCTGGTCCACCTCGCGCAGTACGGCAGCCGCGACTGCGCCGGCCCCCGCACCCAGTCGATGCTGTACGCGATGGAGGCCCGCGCCTACGCCAACATGGGGCAGCCCGGCCGCACCAAGCGCGCGGTGCGGATGGCGGAGGACATCTTCGCCGAGGCCGACGAGTGGGACGAGCCGGACCCCGACTGGATCCGCTTCTTCTCCGAGGCCGAGCTGTACGGCGAGAACAGCCACTCCTTCCGCGACCTCGCCTACGTGGCGGGCCGCAGCCCCGCCTACGCCTCCCTCGCCGACCCGCTGATGCGCCGGGCCGTGGAGCTGTTCGCCAAGGACGAGGAGCACCAGCGTTCCTACGCGCTCAACCTGATCGGCATGGCCACCGTGCACCTGCTGCGCCGCGAACCCGAGGAGAGCGCCGTTCTGGCCAAGGAGGCCATGGGCATCGCCAAGAAGGTCCGCTCCGAACGCGTCAACACGCGCATCCGCAAAACCGTCGACACGGCCGTACGCGATTTCGGCGACCTCGGCGAGGTCGTCGACCTCACCGAACGGCTCGCCGTCGAGTTGCCGGAGACCGCCGAAGCGGTCTGAACCCCCACCAGCCCCGGCCGCGGCCGGCCCTCCCGAACTGCCCGACTCGGCTCCCCCATGCCAGGTCATTCGGAGGCCGCCGCGGCCGGTTCACGTACCGGTGCGGACCGTCCCGGCACCACGCGACCCCACCCGTCCGCACCCGGCCGTTCACCCACGCGTAACACGCACCGCGCCTTCGTCACGGCGGCGAAACAACGAGGGGCCTCCACCGAAACCGCGCTGCGCCAATCTCATGGCGCATAACCGGCCCACCCCTCACCACCCGCCCAGGCTTCGCCCGCACGGGGCCGTACCAACGACGAGGAGACGCCGATGGCTCCAGCCATCACGCTCGCGGCAGAGACCGAGCTCTCCGCAGCCAACACCGGCTTCATGCTCATCTGCTCCGCCCTGGTGATGCTCATGACGCCCGCCCTGGCCTTCTTCTACGGAGGCATGGTCCGTGTCAAGAGCACCCTGAACATGCTGATGATGAGCTTCATCAGCCTCGGCATCGTCACCGTCCTGTGGGTGCTCTACGGCTTCTCCATGGCGTTCGGCACCGACTCCGGCAGCCTCGTCGGCTGGAACTCCGACTGGGTGGGCCTGAGCAACATCGGCCTGACCGAGCTGTGGGACGGCTACACCATCCCCGTCTTCGTGTTCCTGGTCTTCCAGCTGATGTTCGCCGTCCTCACCCCGGCCCTGATCAGCGGCGCCCTCGCGGACCGCGTGAAGTTCACGGCCTGGGCGCTGTTCATCGCCCTGTGGGTCACGATCGTCTACTTCCCCGTCGCCCACTGGGTCTGGGGCGCCGGCGGCTGGGCCTTCGAACTGGGCGTGATCGACTTCGCGGGCGGCACGGCCGTGCACATCAACGCCGGTGCCGCCGCACTCGGCGTGATCCTCGTCATCGGCAAGCGGGTCGGCTTCAAGAAGGACCCGATGCGCCCGCACAGCCTGCCGCTGGTCATGCTCGGCGCCGGACTGCTCTGGTTCGGCTGGTTCGGCTTCAACGCCGGCTCGTGGCTCGGCAACGACGACGGCGTCGGCGCGCTGATGTTCGTCAACACCCAGGTCGCCACCGGCGCAGCCGTCCTCGGCTGGCTCGCCTACGAGAAGATCCGGCACGGCGCCTTCACCACCCTCGGCGCGGCCTCCGGCGCCGTCTCCGGCCTGGTCGCCATCACCCCGGCCGGCGGCGCCGTCTCCCCGCTCGGCGCGATCGCCGTCGGCCTGATCGCCGGCGTGGTGTGCGCCATGGCCGTCGGGCTGAAGTACAGGTTCGGCTACGACGACTCCCTCGACGTGGTCGGCGTCCACATGGTCGGCGGCATCCTCGGCTCGCTGCTCGTCGGCTTCTTCGCCAGCGGCAAGGGCCAGTCCGACGTCCAGGGCCTCTTCTACGGCGGCGGTCTCGACCAGTTCTGGAAGCAGTGCGCGGGCGTCTTCGGCGTCCTCGCCTACTCCCTGGTGGTCTCCGCGGTCCTCGCCTTCCTGCTGGACAAGACGATCGGCATGCGAGTGTCGGAGGACGTCGAGGTGGCCGGCATCGACCAGGCCGAGCACGCCGAGACCGCATACGACTTCAGCGGCGCCGGCGGCGGTGCCGCCCGGACGACCGCCACGCCGGCCGCCTCCACGGCCGGGTCGGCCCCGAGCAAGAAGGTGGACGCATGAAGCTCATCACCGCCGTCGTCAAGCCGCACCGGCTCGACGAGATCAAGGAGGCCCTCCAGGCCTTCGGGGTCCACGGCCTGACCGTCACCGAGGCCAGCGGTTACGGCCGCCAGCGCGGACACACCGAGGTCTACCGGGGTGCCGAGTACACCGTCGACCTCGTGCCCAAGATCCGCATCGAGGTCCTGGCCGAGGACGACGACGCCGAGCAACTGATCGACGTCGTGGTCAAGGCGGCCCGCACCGGCAAGATCGGCGACGGCAAGGTCTGGGCGGTCCCGGTCGACACGGCCGTACGGGTCAGGACCGGCGAGCGCGGACCCGACGCGCTCTGACACCACCGAAGAACAGGAGTCGCCGGGTGACGAGTACGGACGTGACCGAAGAAAAAGAAGGCTCGGAACCCGGCGGCTACGCGGCGGCCCGGCTGCGCCTCCTCACCGAGGGGGCGCGGTCCGGGCCGCCGCGCCGCAGGGCGCTGGCCGAACTGACCGACGACTGGCTGGCGGGCCTCTTCGGCGCGGCCACCGGGGGACACACGGGCGTCTCGCTCGTCGCGGTCGGCGGCTACGGGCGCGGCGAGCTGTCCCCGCGCAGCGACCTGGACCTGCTCCTGCTGCACGACGGCCGCGACGACAAGGCCGTCGCCGCGCTCGCCGACCGCCTCTGGTACCCGGTCTGGGACCTGGGCCTCGACCTCGACCACTCCGTGCGCACCACGCAGCAGGCCCGCAAGACGGCGGGCGAGGACCTGAAGGTCCAGCTCGGTCTCCTGGACGCCCGCCACCTCGCCGGAGACCTCGGCCTGACCTCCGCCCTGCGCACCGCCGTCCTCGCCGACTGGCGCAACCAGGCCCCCAAACGCCTCCCCGAACTCCGGGACCTGTGCGCCGAGCGCGCCGAACGCCAGGGCGAGCTGCGGTTCCTCCTGGAACCCGACCTCAAGGAGGCCAGGGGCGGCCTGCGCGACGCCACCGCCCTGCGCGCCGTCGCCGCCTCCTGGCTCGCCGACGCCCCGCGCGAGGGCCTCGCCGACGCCCGGCGCCGACTGCTCGACGTACGCGACGCCCTCCACCTGGCGACGGGCCGGGCCACCGACCGGCTGGCCCTGCAGGAACAGGACGAGGTGGCGGCCGGCCTGGGCCTGCTGGACGCCGACGCCCTGCTGCGGCAGGTGTACGAAGCGGCCCGCGTCATCTCCTACGCGGGCGACGTCACCTGGCGCGAAGTGGGGCGCGTGCTGCGCTCGCGGTCCGTACGGCCGAGGCTGCGGGCCATGATGAGCGGAAGGAACGGCGGGAAACCGGCCGCCGAACGCTCCCCGCTCGCCGAGGGCGTCGTGGAGCAGGACGGCGAGGTGGTGCTCGCCCGCACCGCGCGCCCCGAACGCGATGCCGTACTCCCGCTGCGCGCCGCGGCCGCCGCCGCGCAGGCCGGCCTCCCGCTCTCCCTGCACGCCGTACGGCGCCTGGCGGCCACCGCGCGCCCCCTGCCCACGCCCTGGCCCGCCGAGGCGCGTGAGCAACTGGTGACCCTGCTCGGTTCGGGGCGCCCCACGGTGCAGGTCTGGGAGGCGCTGGAGGCCGAGGGCCTGGTCACGCGGCTGCTGCCCGACTGGGAGCGGGTCCGCTGCCGCCCGCAGCGCAACGCCGTGCACCTGTGGACCGTCGACCGGCACCTGATCGAGACGGCCGTCCGCGCCGCCGGGTTCGCCCGTCGGGTGCACCGCCCCGACCTGTTGCTGGTCGCCGCGCTGCTGCACGACATCGGCAAGGGCTGGCCCGGCGACCACTCCGTGGCCGGCGAGACCATCGCCCGGGACGTCGCCGCCCGCATCGGCTTCGACCGTGCGGACACGGCCGTCCTGGCCACCCTCGTACGCCACCACCTCCTGCTCGTGGAGACCGCCACCCGGCGCGACCTCGACGACCCGGCCACCGTGCGCGCCGTCGCCGACGCGGTCGGTACGGAGCGCACGCTGGAACTGCTGCACGCACTGACCGAGGCGGACGCACTGGCCACCGGGCCGGCCGCCTGGTCGTCCTGGCGCGGGTCCCTCGTCGCCGACCTCGTGAAGCGGGTCGCCGGGGTGCTGGCCGGGGAGCCGGCGGCCGAGGCCGAGGCCGCCGCGCCCACCGCCGAGCACGAGCGGCTCGCGGTCGAAGCCTTCCGCACCGGCGGTCCGGTCCTGGCACTGCGGGCCCAGACCGAGCCGCCGGCCGATCCGGCCCAACCGTCCGGTCTGTCCGGTCTGTCCGGTCCGTCCGGTCCGGCGGACGCGTCCGGGCGCGGTTCGGGTGATCCCGGGGCGGTCGATCCGGCCGGCACCGTCCCCGAACCGCTCGGCGTGGAGCTTCTGATCGCCGTACCCGACCAGGCGGGGGTGCTCCCCGCGGTGGCCGGCGTCCTGGCCCTGCACCGCCTGACCGTCCGCACGGCCGAGCTGCGGTCCCTTCCGCTGCCGGACGGCGTCGACGGCTCCGTCCTGCTCCTCGACTGGCGGGTCGCCGCCCAGTACGGCTCCCTGCCCCAGGCCGCCCGGCTCCGTGCCGACCTGGTCAGGGCCCTGGACGGCACGCTGGACATCGCCGGACGCCTGGCCGAACGGGACGCCGCCCACCCCCGGCGCCGGGGCGTGGAGCCGCCCCCGCCCCGCGTGACCGTCGCCCCGGCCGCCTCCCGGCTGGCCACGGTGATCGAGGTCCGCGCCCAGGACGCGCCGGGGCTGCTGTTCCGGCTGGGGCGCGCACTGGAGGCGACAGGGGTGCGGGTGCGGAGCGCGCACGTGTCGACGCTGGGGGCGAACGCGGTGGACGCGTTCTACGTGACGCGGGGCGAGGGGGTGCCGTTGCCGGGGGAGGAGGCGACGTCCGTCGCGCGGGAGGTGGAGGAGTCGCTGCGGGCGTGACCTTGTGGTCGCCTCGTGCGTTGACCGGATGTGTTCCCCGCACATGCGGGGATGGCGCGCCCGCTCAGCAGGTGCTGAAGATGGTCAAGGCATGCTCCCCGCACCCGCGGGGTTCCGTCCCCGCCCGCTGTGTGCCACGGGCGGGGACGAGTTGCTTGTCGGGGCGGATACCCTGGAGGGCAGCCCGAATCTTCCCCGACTCCGAGGACCGACGCCACCGTGTTCGATACCCTCTCCGACCGCCTTAGCGCGACTTTCAAAAATCTCCGCGGCAAGGGCCGGTTGTCCGAGGCGGACATCGACGCCACGGCCCGCGAGATCCGCATCGCGCTGCTTGAAGCCGATGTGGCTCTGCCAGTCGTCCGAGCCTTCATCAAGCGCGTCAAGGAACGCTCCCTTGGTGCCGAGGTTTCCAAGGCGCTCAATCCGGCGCAACAGATCGTCAAGGTGGTCAATGAAGAACTGATCACCATCCTCGGCGGCGAGACCCGCCGGCTGCGCTTCGCCAAGCAGCCGCCGACCGTGATCATGCTGGCGGGTCTGCAGGGTGCCGGTAAGACCACGCTCGCGGGCAAGCTCGGCCGCTGGCTCAAGGAGCAGGGCCACTCGCCGCTCCTGGTCGCCTGTGACCTCCAGCGCCCCAACGCCGTCAACCAGCTGAGCGTCGTCGCCGAGCGCGCCGGTGTCGCGGTCTACGCCCCCGAGCCGGGCAACGGCGTGGGCGACCCGGTCAAGGTCGCCAAGGACTCCATCGAGTTCGCCAGGACCAAGGTCCACGACCTGGTCATCGTCGACACCGCCGGCCGCCTGGGCATCGACCAGGAGCTGATGCAGCAGGCCGCGGACATCCGCGACGCCGTCAGCCCTGACGAGATCCTCTTCGTCGTCGACGCGATGATCGGTCAGGACGCGGTCAACACCGCCGAGGCCTTCCGCGACGGCGTCGGCTTCGACGGCGTCGTGCTCTCCAAGCTCGACGGCGACGCCCGCGGTGGTGCGGCCCTGTCGATCGCCTCGGTGACCGGCAAGCCGATCATGTTCGCCTCGAACGGCGAGAAGCTCGAGGACTTCGACGCCTTCCACCCGGACCGGATGGCCTCCCGCATCCTCGACATGGGTGACCTGCTCACCCTGATCGAGCAGGCGGAGAAGACGTTCAGCCAGGAAGAGGCCGAGAAGATGGCCTCCAAGCTGGCGTCCAAGAAGGGCCAGGACTTCACCCTGGACGACTTCCTGGCCCAGATGGAGCAGGTCCGGAAGATGGGTTCTATCTCGAAGCTGCTCGGGATGCTGCCCGGCATGGGCCAGATGAAGGACCAGATCAACAACCTCGACGAGCGCGACGTCGACCGCACGGCCGCCATCATCAAGTCGATGACCCCGGCCGAGCGCCAGGAGCCGACGATCATCAACGGCTCGCGCCGCGCCCGTATCGCCAAGGGTTCCGGCGTCGAGGTCAGCGCCGTCAAGTCACTCGTCGAGCGGTTCTTCGAGGCCCGCAAGATGATGTCCCGCATGGCCCAGGGCGGCGGCATGCCCGGGATGCCGGGGATGCCCGGCATGGGCGGCGGGCCCGGCCGGCAGAAGAAGCAGCAGAAGAAGGCCAAGGGCAAGCAGCGCTCCGGCAACCCGATGAAGCGCAAGCAGCAGGAGCAGGAGGAGGCCGCCCGCCGGGCCGCCGCCGCGCAGGGCGGCGGTGCCCTCGGACTGCCGCAGCAGGGTGGTCAGGACTTCGAGCTGCCCGACGAGTTCAAGAAGTTCATGGGCTGACGCCCGTTCCGTACCGCACCATCGGGGCGGCCCCTCGACCGAGGGGCCGCCCCGACGGGTTACTTCTGCGGGAACTTCCAGACGTAGGGCTCGCCGTCCTCCTCGGACCAGTGGACCTCGACGCCGGCGGCGCCCGCGGGGATCACGTAGGTCTCGCAGAAGACGTGGCTCTCGCCCTGCTTCCAGCTCTCGACGTCGTACGGGTCCTCACAGCCCGGCGCGTCCTCGGAGGCGCCGATGAGGACGCCGCCGCGCTGTCCGTCGGCGAAGACCGTGGCGCCGTCGTGCACATCGGAGCCCTCGGTCAGCGCGGGTCCGCTCTTGTGCGTGTACTTGACGTGCGCGGTGGCCAGCACCTTGCCCTTGGCGTCCGCGGCGTCCGCCACCGCCTTCGCGGCCTCCGCCTCGGTGCCGACGTCGACCTTCTGGGCCAGGACCTCGTACGTGACCTCGCCGGGGTCTTCCGCGACCTTCCCCGTCGCGCTCTCGCCCGTCGCCATGTCGCCGCCCGACGCGGGCTGGGAGGGCGACGGCGAGGCCCCGGTGGTCGCCGCGCTCTTCGCGTCGGCGTCGGTGTCGTCGCCGCCCCCGCAGGCGGTGAGGGCCAGGGCGAGGACGGTGACCGGCGCGGCGAGGCGCAGTGCGGTCTTGCGGTGCGGCACTACAGGCTCCTGTGTGCAGATGTGTCTGTTCCCCTGAACGGTGGATCAGCGTAGAGGCCCAAGATCCACCAGGGGAAACCGCGTAAGCCCCGGCCCGGCTTCTTCACACCATTCACACCCGCACCGGAAGAAGTGCGTCATGCGCCGATCGTGTACCGCGCACATGCGATCGGAAGCTGCCGTCAAGGCACCCGGGCGATCAGGTAGCGGAACACGTTCGGCATCCACACGGTCCCGTCCGGCCGCTGGTGGGGATGGAGGGCCTCCGTCAGCTCCTTGTCGACCTGTTCCGGGTCGGTCGCCTCGACCGCCGCGTCGAACAGCCCGGTGGACAGCAGCCCCCGCACCGCGCTGCCGGTGTCGGCGTAGCCGAACGGGCACGCCACCCGTCCCGAGCCGTCCGGCCGGAGCCCGGCCCGCTGGGCGACCTCCTCCAGGTCGTCGCGCAGGGCGGGGCGCCAGTTGCCGGCAGCGCGCAGCGGGTCGGAGAGCTTGGCGGCCACCCGCAGCACCGACGTCGTGGCGCACCGCTCGGGCGGCCCCCAGCCGGCCAGCACCACGGCCGCCCCCCGCGCGGCGAGCGGCGTTGCCCGGGCGAGCAGTGTGCCGAGCCCCTCCGCGTCGCCGGCGAGGCACCCGGTGGGCTCGAAGGCGGTCACCAGGGTGAACGCCGGTGCCGTCGGGTCCGCCGCGTCCTCGGGCGGGCCGTCGATGATCCTCGGTGCGCCGGCACGCGCGCGCGTGCCGCCCGTTCCTGGGGGCCGCGGCCCCTCGTACGCCTCCGGTTCCTCGGGCGCCCCGGTGGCCAGGCGTCGGTGGGCCAGGGCCAGGAGTTCCGGGGAGCGGGAGTCGACCCCGGTCACCGCGGCGCCGCGCGCGGCCGCCATCAGCAGCGCGAGACCGGAACCGCAGCCCAGGCCCAGCATGCGCGTGTCGCCGCCCACGTCCAGTCGCTCGTAGACGGCCTCGTAGAGCGGCACGAGCATCCGCTCCTGTATCTCGGACCAGTCACGCGCGCGTGCACGCGGGTCCACGTGAGGTGCCGCCCCCGCGTGAGACGAGTGCTGCCGCACGAGCGTAGGTGTCATAGGAAGCGCCCCAATCGCCGAGTGTTGCCGCCGTGCCCGATTCCATGGCCCCCGTGCAGTGCGCTCGCACTCCCCCCGTATGTCAGGTAACTCCGGGCTCGCCGTGGCGTCCAGTGGTAGCGGGGACCGGTTTGCCCGATCCCCGGCACCCTGGCGAGATTTCACTTCCCGGCAATGTGGGCCTGGCCGCGTGGCACCCCCGGTAGCCCTGTCCGGTGCCCTGGGTCGGATGGCCGGATCATGTCGTCCGGTGATGACCGTGGGTGGCTGCGGCGCCGAGGAGGCGGTTCCGGCCAAGGTCGGCCGGTCCGGCGGCCACCGCGCGGGAGTCGGACGCGCCGGGAGGCGGGGCGGTGCCGCACGCGGACGAGGCACCGGGTAACGTCGCTTCCGTCGACGCGCCCCCTCGGACGGCGCTCACCCGGCGCGACAGCGGCCGAAACGCCCCTTGCGCCCGCGCGAGTCGCACACACTCCAGCGCGTGGACGGCCGCTACGCGCCGGCGCGTACGTCGGACTACGCACCAGCTTGGTACGAGCTGTGAGGCTTCTCCGCAGATCAGCGCACCCGCCCTCGTCGGGACGCATCAGCGGCAACTGACTGGTACGTGCAAATTATTTGGGATGCCCCGGAATAGGAACACAGTGGCACCCCGGCTCGTTGTCATTACGTGAGCACGACACCACCTGTTCTCGCCGCAGAGCTGGCGCAGGCGTGGGCCGACATTCAGCGGCACCACACCGAGCTGCCCGATCTTGCCGCGCCCGAGTCCCTGATCGGAGAGTCGTCGTCCGCCTGCGGGCACGAGCTCTCCTTCGAGCGACTGCTTCACGAGGCAGTCCACGGCATCGCCGCCGCGCGCGGAGTACGCGACACCTCGCGCGCGGGGCGCTACCACAACCGCCGATTCCTCGCGATCGCCGAGGAGCTGGGCCTGGACCACCCCGAGGAGCCGCATCCCAGCAGTGGCTTCTCGCTGGTCACGCTCACCCCCGAGGCGAAGCGCCGCTACCGCCCGACGATCGAACGCCTCCAGCGCGCGCTGAAGGCCCACACCGCCGCCACCGCGACCGACACGGCCCGCAGCTTCCGCGGTCCGGCCGCCCGCCACGGCTCCTCCGGGGGAGGGGTGCGCGTGAAGGCCGTCTGCGACTGCGGGCGCAACGTGCGCGTCGTCCCGTCGGTGCTGGCCCAGGCACCGATCATGTGTGGCGGCTGCGGCAAGCCGTTCCGCATCCCGGAGGTGGTCGGTGCGGGAGTGAGCTGACGGTCCGGCTGCTCGTGGCAGCCGGACCGGGGCCGGGGCCCGTCGCCGACCGGAGCCGAGTGGTCCGCCCACGTGGCGGATCCGGTGGCCTCGGTCCGGCGGGCCCGGCCGCGTGTGGCACAATGGCTAGCTGTACTCGACAGTCGCACAGGACCCCTCTCTCCTCCGGCTGACGCGTCCATCGGGCACTCGGGTACCGCAACCCCACGCGGCTCTCTCGCCGTGCCCACCCACGTCAAAACCAGGAGAACCCACTCCCGTGGCAGTCAAGATCAAGCTGAAGCGTCTGGGCAAGATCCGTTCGCCTCACTACCGCATCGTCGTCGCCGACTCCCGTACCCGCCGTGACGGCCGGGCCATCGAGGAGATCGGCAAGTACCACCCGACGTACAACCCGTCGGTGATGGAGGTCGACGCCGAGCGTGTCGCGTACTGGCTCGGTGTCGGCGCCCAGCCGACCGAGCCCGTGCTCGCCATCCTGAAGAAGACCGGCGACTGGCAGAAGTTCAAGGGCGAGCCCGCCCCGGCTCCGCTGCTGCAGCCGGCCGAGAAGGCGGCCCGCCCGTCCTTCGAGGCGATCGGTGGCGAGGACGAGGGCAAGGGTGAGGCGATCACCCAGAAGAAGAAGGCCGACAAGAAGGACGAGGCCGCCGCCGAGTCCTCCGCGTCCGAGGCCTGAGCATGCTCGAGGAGGCTCTCGAGCACCTCGTGAAGGGCATCGTCGACAACCCTGACGATGTGCAGGTCGCCTCGCGCAACCTGCGCCGCGGACGGGTGCTCGAGGTCCGGGTCCACCCCGACGACCTCGGCAAGGTGATCGGCCGCAACGGCCGCACCGCACGCGCCCTGCGTACCGTCGTGGGCGCCATCGGCGGTCGCGGCGTCCGCGTCGACCTCGTCGACGTGGACCACGTCCGCTGACGCCAATCGCAGCACCGGCTCGGGCCGGGGAAGGCCACTGGGCCGTCCCCGGCCCGCAGTCGTATGAGCCCGTCGTGCGGGCTCGTCGCAGTTCCGACAGGAGATCAAGCACAGTGCAGCTGGTAGTCGCGCGCATCGGCCGCGCCCACGGGATCAAGGGCGAGGTGACCGTCGAGGTCCGCACGGACGAGCCGGAGCTGAGGCTCGGGCCCGGTGCCGTACTGGCCACCGACCCCGCCTCCGCCGGACCGCTCACCATCGAGACCGGCCGGGTGCACAGCGGCCGCCTCCTGCTGCGCTTCGCCGGCGTCCACGACCGCACCGGGGCCGAAGCGCTGCGCAACACCCTCCTGATCGCCGACGTCGACCCGGACGAGCGGCCCGAGGACGAGGACGAGTACTACGACCACCAGCTGATCGACCTCGACGTGGTGACCGCCGACGGCACCGGGGTCGGCCGCATCACCGAGATCTCCCACCTGCCCACGCAGGACCTGTTCGTGGTGGAGCGCCCCGACGGCAGCGAGGTCTACGTGCCGTTCGTCTCCGAGATCGTCACCGACATCGATCTCGACGAACAGCGCGCGGTCATCGACCCGCCGCCCGGCCTGATCGACGACCGGGCCGAGATCGCCTCCGCGCGGGACGCCGGCGACGCCGAGGACGCCGGAGACAACGCCTGATGCGGCTCGACGTCGTCACGATCTTCCCCGAGTACCTGGAACCGCTGAACGTCTCCCTCGTCGGCAAGGCACGCGCGCGTGGGCAGCTCGGCGTTCACGTGCACGACCTGCGCGAGTGGACGTACGACCGCCACAACACGGTCGACGACACCCCCTACGGCGGTGGCCCCGGCATGGTCATGAAGACCGAGCCGTGGGGCGACGCGCTGGACGCCGTCCTGGCCGACGGCTACGAGAGCGGCTCCGGCGAACCGGCGCTGATCGTGCCCACGCCCAGCGGTCGGCCCTTCACCCAGGAACTCGCCGTCCACCTCTCCGAGCGGCCTTGGCTGATCTTCACGCCCGCCCGCTACGAGGGCATCGACCGCCGCGTCGTCGACGAGTACGCGACCCGGATGCCCGTGTACGAGGTGTCCATCGGCGACTACGTCCTGGCCGGCGGCGAGGCGGCCGTCCTTGTCGTCACCGAGGCCGTGGCCCGGCTGCTGCCCGGCGTGCTCGGCAACGCCGAGTCCCACCGGGACGACTCCTTCGCCCCCGGCGCCATGGCCAACCTGCTGGAGGGGCCGGTCCACACCAAGCCGCCGCAGTGGCGCGGGCGCGGTATTCCGGACGTGCTGCTCAGCGGCCACCACGGGAAGATCGCCCGCTGGCGCCGCGACGAGGCCCTGCGCCGCACCACGGCCAACCGGCCCGACCTGATCGAACGGTGCGAGCCCGCCGCCTTCGACAAGAAGGACCGCGAGATGCTCTCCATCCTGGGCTGGCAGCCGGATCCGGACGGGGAACCCTACGGCCGATTTTGGCGCAGGACCCCGGGCATGGAAGAATAGGCGGCTGTTGTGCGTCCGTCCGGAGCGCGCCCCTGCCACAGGGGGAGACGACGCCCGTCCCGACCCGCACGACCCTGATTCCGAAACACCTAGTTTCCGTCGATGACCTGTGGCATCGGCGAAGAAAGCAGACGAAATGTCTCACCTGCTCGACTCCGTCGACGCCGCGTCGCTGCGCAGCGACGTCCCGGCCTTCCGCCCCGGCGACACCGTCAACGTCCACGTGCGCGTCATCGAGGGCAACCGCTCCCGTGTGCAGCAGTTCAAGGGCGTCGTCATCCGCCGTCAGGGCGCCGGCGTGCGCGAGACCTTCACGGTCCGCAAGGTCTCCTTCTCCGTCGGCGTCGAGCGCACCTTCCCGGTGCACACCCCGATCGTCGAGAAGATCGAACTCGTCACCAAGGGTGACGTCCGCCGCGCCAAGCTGTACTACCTGCGCGAGCTGCGCGGCAAGGCCGCGAAGATCAAGGAGAAGCGCGAGAGCTGAGCGCCCTCCGAGGTCCGCGCCGGGGCCGGATAGCATCTGGCCCCGATGGACACCGAAGCACAGCACACGGAGCGCGACCGCTCCTCCCGCCCCTCCGACTCCGAGCAGCCCTCGGATCCGGAAGGCCCGGAGGACCGGTCGCGTTCCGCGTTCACGGGACGGATCACCGACTGGGTGCCGGGCGGCCGGATCACCGTGACCCTGCTGGCCCTCCTGCTGTTCCTGCTGCTGCTCAGCACCTTTGTGCTGCAGCCGTTCCAGATCCCGAGCGGATCGATGGAGCGTGGATTGAGGATCGGTGACCGCGTTCTCGTAAACAAGTTGGCGTACCGTTTCGATGACCGCCCGCAGCGGGGCGACATCGTCGTCTTCGACGGCACCGGGCTCTTCGGGCACGGCGACTACATCAAGCGCGTTGTCGGTGTGGGCGGGGACCACGTGGTGTGCTGCGACGAGGAGGGGAGGATCCGGGTGAACGGCCAGTCGGTCGACGAGTCGGCCTTCCTGCACCCCGGCGACCGCCCGTCCACGGTCCCCTTCGACGTCGTCGTCCCCGACGGCACCCTCTTCGTCCTCGGCGACCACCGAGCCGACTCCAGCGACTCCCGCGACCACCTGGGCTCCCCGGGCGGTGGGATGGTCCCCCTGGACGAGGTGATCGGCCGCGCCGACTGGATCGTCTGGCCCTTCGGCCACGCCACCCACCTCGACCGCCCCGACGCCTACGCGCGCGTACCGGACGCGGAGACGGGCAGCGGGGAGGCTTCCGGGGCCGGGGCCGGGGCCGGGGCAGGCTCCGCGGCTGGTGCTGGTGCTGGTGCTGGTGCTGGTGCTGGTGCGAGTGCGAGTGCGGGTGTTGGCGCTGCGCGCGCCAAGGACGCCGATGGGTAGCCGGGGCAAGCCGCGGGGAGCGCCCAGCAGCCCCACGGAGAATCTGCTGCCCACCGGTTCGAGGCGCACCACCTCGCCGTCCGGCGGCCGCTCGCGCGCCGAGCGCCGCAAGCTCCAGCGCAAGGTCAAACGGCGGCGCAGACGCGGCGCCGTCAAGGAGATCCCGCTCCTCGTCGGCGTCGCGGTCCTCATAGCGCTGGTGCTCAAGACCTTCCTCGTCCAGGCCTTCGTGATCCCGTCGGGCTCCATGGAGCAGACCATCCGGATCGGCGACCGGGTCCTGGTGGACAAGCTCACCCCCTGGTTCGGCTCCGAACCGCAGCGCGGGGACGTCGTCGTCTTCCGGGACCCCGGCGGCTGGCTCCAGGGCGAACAGACCACCAAGAAGGACGACCCCGTCGTCGTCAAGCAGATCAAGGAAGGCCTCGCCTTCATCGGGCTGCTGCCGTCCGACGACGAGAAGGATCTCATCAAACGGGTCGTCGGCGTGGGCGGGGACCACGTCAAGTGCTGCGACAAACAGGGCCGCGTCACCGTCAACGGCGTTGCCCTGAACGAGGACTACCTGTACCCCGGAGACGTTCCGTCCCGGACGCCGTTCGACGTCACCGTCCCCGAGGGGCGGCTGTGGGTGATGGGCGACCACCGGTCCAACTCCGCCGACTCGCGCGTCCACCAGGAGACCGACTTCGGCACGGTGTCCCAGGACGAGGTGGTGGGCCGGGCCATGGTGATCGCATGGCCGTTCGGTCACTGGACCGCCCTGGACGAACCGAAAACGTACGCGGCCGTGTCCGACTCGGCCTCCGGTTCGACCGCCGCTCCCGGGCTGTCGCATAGGGTTGCCCCCTACGATCCGAACGCGATGGTGGAACTCCCGACCCCTGCGGAACTCCCGCTCGTTATGGGAGTGGTGGGCCTGCGCCGTATCCGGGGCAGGCGGCGGCAGAGAGTGAGGAGTTGGCGTGGGGGATGTGGCGGTCGGCGCACGGTCCGGACACGACGGCGAGGAGAACCGCGGACGCCCCGAGGAGACGGCCGGGCCGGCGGCGGTCGGCGCCCCGGACTCCGGGTACGGCTCCGGAACCGAGGACGGCAGGGTGACGAACGGACAGAGCGGCCAGGACGGGCACAACGGCGAGACCGAGGAGGAGGGGGTCGGCGGGACACCGCCCGCGACACCTCCCACGGCCAAGAAGCAGCGCTCCTTCTGGAAGGAACTGCCGATCCTGATCGGCATCGCACTGGTGCTCGCCCTGCTGATCAAGACGTTCCTGGTGCAGGCGTTCTCGATCCCGTCCTCCTCGATGGAGAACACCCTGCAGATCGGTGACCGGGTCCTGGTCGACAAGCTGACCCCCTGGTTCGGGTCCGAACCCGAGCGTGGTGAGGTCGTCGTCTTCCACGACCCGGCCGACTGGCTGGCGGGCGAGCCGACGCCCGACCCGAACGCGCTCCAGACCGTCCTCAGCTGGATCGGCCTGATGCCGTCCGCGGAGGAGAAGGACCTGATCAAGCGCGTCATCGGCGTGGCCGGCGACACGGTCGAGTGCAACAAGACCGGCCCGCTCAAGGTCAACGGCAAGGCGCTGAACGAGCCGTACGTCTACCCGGGCAACACGCCGTGCTCGGACGACGACCAGGGCGGCCGGTTCAAGGTCACGGTGCCCGAGGGCAAAATCTGGGTCATGGGCGACCACCGGCAGAACTCCCGGGACTCGCGTTACAACCAGTCGGACAAGAACGGCGGCATGGTCCCGGTGGACGAGGTCGTCGGCCGCGCCATCGTGGTCGCCTGGCCGATGGACCGCTGGAGCACCCTGCCGGTCCCGGACACCTTCAGCCAGGACGGCCTGCAGGCCCAGGCCCAGTCCTCGGCCGCCGCCGCGCTGTCGGTCGCTCCCCAGGGCCTGGCGCTCGCCGGCGTGGCCCCGTTCGTCTGGTGGCGCCGTCGCCGCACCGCCCCGGTCGAGACCCGCTGAACCCACCGCAGCCCGCTGAGGTTCGCACAGCCCCCTTCCGGCCGTCTTCCGGTCGCCGGGAGGGGGCTGCCCCGTCGGCGTACCGCCGGGTAAGGTGCGGCTCCATGGGTGGCGAGAGCACGACACGTACGGTCCCGCGCGGCGGCGCGGCGAACAGGCGTCCGGCGGGCGGCCGGACCGGGCAGCGGCTGTCCGGCATCGCCGTGGCGCTGGGCCTGGTCCTGTTCCTCGGCGGGTTCGGCTGGGGCGCGGTGGTCTACCGGCCCTACACCGTGCCGACCAGCTCGATGACGCCGACCATCGACGCCGGTGACCGGGTCCTGGCGCAGCGCATCGACGGCGCCGACGTACGCCGCGGCGACGTCGTCGTGTTCAACGACGCGTCCTGGGCCAACGCGCCCATGGTCAAGCGGGTCGTCGCCGTCGGCGGGGACACCGTCTCCTGCTGCCAGAAGGGCAGGCTGAAGGTCAACGGCAAGGTGATCGACGAGCCGTACCTGCCCGCCGGCACCCCGGCCGAGATCAGCGACTTCCAGACGGTGAAGGTCCCGGAGGGCCGCCTGTTCCTCCTGGGCGACGAGCGCGACAACTCCGTGGACTCCACCGCCCACCTCACCGACGCGGCCCGCGGCACCGTGTCGCGCGGCGCCGTGGACGCCCGCGTGGACGCCGTTGCCTGGCCGATGAACGGCATGCTGGAGCGGCCGACCGGCTTCGAGACGCTGGGCGACCTGTCCTCGCCGGGCCCACTGCGGACGGTCGTCGCGCTGGTGATCGCCGGGGCCGTGCTGATCCTGGGCGGCGCGGCCTACGGTCCGCTCGCCAAGCGGGCCGGGGCCTCCCGCGCCCGGAGGGGAGCGGAGCCCACCGGTGGCCGCTGAGGAGACCCCGGCGGCACAGGACACCTACGAGGGTGGACTGCGCCGGGTCGCCCGGGTCGTGCTGCTCGACCCCGACGACCGCATCCTGCTCCTGCACGGGCACGAACCGGACGACCCCGCCGACGACTGGTGGTTCACGCCCGGCGGAGGCGTGGAGGGCGACGAGACCCGTGCCGAGGCCGCCCGGCGCGAGCTCCGGGAGGAGACCGGCATCACCGACGTCGAACTCGGCCCGGTGCTGTGGCGGCGCAGGTGTTCCTTCCCCTTCGCGGGCCGCCGCTGGGACCAGGACGAGTGGTACTACCTGGCCCGCACCGCCCGGACCGCCGCCGAGGCGGTCGGCCCCGGCCTCACCGAACTGGAGCGGCGCAGCGTCGCCGGAGCGCGCTGGTGGACGTGTCAGGAACTGACCCGGGCACATGAGACGGTGTATCCGACCAGACTTGCCGAACTGCTGCGCACGCTGCTCGACGAAGGCCCCCCGGCCGGCCCGGTGACCCTGGACACCGAAATCGTCTAGGGGCGCACGGGACTGGCGCACAATGGGGGGACCCGCACGGCTGAAGGGGAACATGCCATGAGCGCCGAGGACCTCGAGAAGTACGAGACCGAGATGGAGCTCAAGCTCTACCGGGAGTACCGCGATGTCGTCGGTCTGTTCAAATACGTGATCGAGACCGAGCGGCGTTTCTACCTCACCAACGACTACGAGATGCAGGTGCACTCGGTCCAGGGCGAGGTGTTCTTCGAGGTCTCCATGGCTGATGCCTGGGTGTGGGACATGTACCGGCCGGCCCGGTTCGTCAAGCAGGTGCGTGTGTTGACGTTCAAGGACGTGAATATCGAGGAGCTGAACAAGAGCGACCTGGAGCTTCCGGGCGGGTGACGGAGTTTTCCACAACCGGTGAGTATTTCACCGTGAGTGACGGGATCGGCCCGTCTGCGTGATGGTTGGCGCCGGAGGTGGTGCCGACATGAACGCACGAGGTGCGATGGGCAAGTACGGCGAGACGCTCGCCGCCCGCCGGCTGACCGGGGCCGGGATGACCGTGCTGGAGCGCAACTGGCGCTGCGGCAGGACCGGGGAGATCGACATCGTGGCCCGGGACGGAGACGTCCTGGTCGTCTGCGAGGTCAAGACGCGCAGGGTCGGCTCCTTCGAGCACCCGATGGCCGCCGTGACCACGGACAAGGCGCAGCGGCTGCGGCGGCTCGCCGAGCGCTGGATCCAGACCCACGGAGGGGCTCCGCCCGGCGGCGTGCGCATCGACCTGGTCGGCGTCCTCCTCCCGCAGCGCGGCGCCCCCGTGGTCGAGCACGCCCGGGGGGTGGCGTGATGGGGTTCGCGCGTACGTGCTCGGTGGCGCTCGTCGGCGTCGAGGGCGTGGTGGTGGAGGTCCAGGCCGACCTGGAACCGGGCGTGGCGGCGTTCACGCTGGTGGGACTGCCGGACAAGAGCCTCACGGAGAGCCGGGACCGGGTGCGGGCGGCCGTGGTCAACTCGGGCGCGGAATGGCCGCAGAAGAAGCTGACGGTGGGACTCAGCCCGGCCTCGGTGCCCAAGAGCGGCAGCGGCTTCGACCTCGCCGTCGCCGCGAGCGTCCTGGGCGCCGCGGAGCGGATCGACCCGCGGGTGCTCGCCGACATCGTGATGATCGGAGAGCTGGGGCTGGACGGCCGGGTGCGACCGGTGCGCGGCATCCTGCCGGCGGTCCTGGCCGCGGCCGACGCCGGCTACGAACAGGTGGTCGTGCCGGAGTGCGCCGCGGCCGAGGCGTCCCTCGTACCGGGGGTGTCGGTGCTCGGCGTGCGCAGCCTGCGCCAGCTGATCGCCGTCCTCGCCGACGAACCCGTGCCGGAGGAGGACCGGGAGCAGGCCCAGCAGGGCCGCCCCGACCCGCTCCTGGCCGGTCTGCGCATGCCCGGCACCGGCGCGGCCACCGGAATGCACAGTGTGGGAGCGGCCCACCACGACCACGGCCACGACCTCGCCGACGTCGTCGGACAGGAGTCGGCACGCACGGCGGTGGAGGTCGCCGCGGCCGGCCGCCACCATCTGTTCCTGGAGGGCCCGCCCGGCGCAGGCAAGACCATGCTTGCCGAACGGCTGCCCGCCATCCTGCCCCGACTGTGCCGGGCGGAGTCCCTCGAGGTCACCGCCGTGCACTCGGTGGCGGGGCTGTTGCCGCCGGGCAAGCCCCTGATCGACGTGGCCCCCTATTGCGCTCCCCACCACTCCGCCACGATGCAGGCCCTCGTCGGCGGCGGCCCGGGCACCGCACGGCCGGGAGCCGTGTCGCTGGCACACCGAGGTGTCCTGTTCCTGGACGAGACGCCGGAGTTCAGCAGTCACGCCCTGGACGCGCTGCGTCAGCCGCTGGAGGCCGGGCACGTCGTCATCGCGCGCAGCGCGGGGGTGGTGCGCTTCCCGGCGCGGTTCCTGATGGTGCTCGCCGCCAATCCGTGCCCCTGCGGGCGCTTCTCGCAGACCGACGAGTTGTGCGAGTGCCCGCCCTCGGCGATCCGCCGCTACCAGGCCAGGCTGTCGGGGCCGCTGCTCGACCGCGTCGACCTGCGGGTCGAGGTGGACCGGGTCACGCGCAGCCAGCTGGCGGGCAACGGCCGCCGGGGCGATGCCACCGCAACGGTCGCCGACCGGGTGCACGCGGCCCAGGAGCGGGCGGCCGCCCGCCTCGCGGGCACCCCGTGGCGGTCGAACAGCGAGGTGCCCGGCCGGGAGCTGCGCAGCCGCTGGCGCGCCGCGCCCGGCGCGCTGGACGAGGCGGAGCGCAGTCTGGAACGCGGTGTCCTCACCGCCCGCGGACTCGACCGCGTCCTGCGCGTCGCCTGGACCGTCGCGGACCTCGTCGGTCACGACCGCCCCGAACCGAGGGACGTCGCCCTCGCACTGCAACTGCGCACCGGGGTGCCGCGCGGCGTCCCGATGGCCCTGGGAGCACTGACGTGAACGGGGACGCCATGCCGCCCGCGGACGACGCCCTGTTCGACGCCGACGCCGTGCCCCTTGGCGGCGCTCCGCCCGGGGGAAAGGCGGAGAAGAGCGACGCGACATTGCGCATTGCCCCAACGGGCGGCGACACATCGAACGCTGCCGCCCCGGCCGGGCCGGACCTCGAAGCCGGAACGCACGGCGCGGCGGGGAAGCACGGCCCGAGCGGAGCGGGCCGCAAGGTTGGGAGGTCCGGCTCGACCGGAGGGTCCGGCTCGACCGGACCGGACCTCGCGGCCGGGAAGCGCGTCGCGGTGGTGAGCCACGGCCCGGCCGGGCCGGATCTCTCGGTCGGGAGGGACAGCGCGGTAGGGGACCGAGGCTTGGCCGGAGGGGGCGGAGAGGCCGGGCCGGACCCTGCGGCTGGGAAGGACGGCGCGAGTGGAGAAGGCGGCGCGGTCGGGAGGGACAGCGCGGTCGGGGAGGAGGATTCGGCGGGAGTAGGCGGCCGGGACGTACGCGGCGTCGCGGCCGGGGCCCGCGCCGTCGGCGGGCCAGGCGCTCCGAACTCGGGCTCCGGCCCTGGCTCGGGCTCCGGCCCGGGCTCCGGCGGAGCCTGGGGTGACGGGCCGGCGGATGCAGAGCTGCTCGGGCGGGTCTTCCTCGCCAGGGTTCTCGAACCCGGGGACGAGGTCGGAGGGCGATGGGTGCGGGAGCACGGTGTCGTGGAAGTGGTGCGGCGCCTGCGCGAGGGCCAACGCGCCCTCCCGGGAGCGAGCGGGAAGCGGTGGGCCGGCCTGTGTGCCCGGGCGGGCAAGGCCGACCCGCATCGTGACCTGGCCGCCGCCCGGTCCGCGGGGGCGCGGTTCGTGATCCCCGGGACCGCAGAGTGGCCGAGGCAGCTAGACGACCTCGGTGACGCCCGCCCACTCGGGCTGTGGGTGCGCGGCGGGCCCAGTCTGCGCATGTGGGCGCTTCGGTCGGTCGCCGTCGTCGGGGCCCGCGCCTGCACCGAGTACGGCGCCCACATGGCCGCCACCCTCGCCGCCGGTCTGGCGGAGCGCGGCTGGGTCGTGGTGTCCGGCGGCGCCTACGGCGTCGACGGCGCCGCACACCGGGGCGCCCTCGGCGCCGGCGGCGCCACCGCGGCGGTCCTCGCCTGCGGCGTCGACCGCTCCTACCCTCCCGGACACACGGCGCTGATCACCAGGATCGCCGAGCAGGGCCTGGTCGTCGGGGAGCTGCCACCGGGCGATCATCCGACGCCGAGCAGATTCGTCCTGCGCAACCGGGTCATCGCCGCGCTCACCCGGGGCACCGTGGTGGTCGAGGCCGCCTGTCGCAGCGGTTCCCTGGTCACCGCCCGGGCGGCCCGGCGGCTGGGCCGGCACGTGATGGGCGTCCCCGGACCGGCGACCAGCGCGCTCTCCGCGGGGGTGCACGAGTTGCTGCGCGGCGACGCGGTGCTCGTCGGCGACGCCGCCGAGGTGGTCGAACTGGTCGGCGCCATGGGAGAGCTGCCACCCGAGCGGCGCGGGCCGGTCCTGCCCACCGATCTCCTGGAGCCCCGGACCCGCCGCACACTGGCGGGGCTCCCCGGGCGGGGAACGGCGACGGCGGCCGAGGTGGCACGCGGCGCCCAGACCACCAAGGACGATGCGACCGCGAGACTGTACGAGCTTCGAGCGCTTGGTTACGTCGAACGACACGGCGACGGCTGGAAGTTGACACGCCAGGCGATGATCTCGATTCGCGGCGGTCGCAACCCGTGCTGACGCACCGTGTTCGGCCGTCCGGGGGAAGCCCGACGCCCGTGGGGATTCCGGCAGTTGGGGTATTCGAGTGATCACCCGGAGCGATCGCCGTCCCCTCGGTAGAGCGTCCAGCGGAACGTATCTGCGTAGGGGCGCCGCCCGCTCCTTCGCACACCGCGACAGCTCAGTCACGCTACGCTCACGATGCCCCCACGCAGACGGCCGACAGCAGGTGACCACCAGAAAGCAGACCGGCGGCCTCAAGCGCACGACATCACGGCAGAACGGCACTAGGCGACGAATGCCCCAGCACACCTCCGGGTCCGACCGGGCGGCGATCCCCCCAGCCGCCCGCGACGGTGGCAGCGTGCGACCGTCCGCCCCCTCGACGCTCGACGAGCTGTGGCGGTCGTACAAGGCGACCGGCGACGAGCGGCTGCGGGAACAACTGATCCTGCACTACTCGCCCCTCGTGAAGTACGTGGCGGGCCGGGTCAGTGTGGGACTGCCGCCCAACGTCGAGCAGGCCGACTTCGTCTCCTCCGGAGTGTTCGGGCTGATCGACGCCATCGAGAAGTTCGACGTCGACCGCGAGATCAAGTTCGAGACGTACGCGATCACCCGGATCCGCGGCGCGATGATCGACGAACTGCGTGCGCTGGACTGGATCCCACGGTCGGTGCGGCAGAAGGCGCGCAATGTGGAACGCGCGTACGCGACGCTGGAGGCCCGGCTGCGCCGCACCCCGTCGGAGAGCGAGGTGGCCGTCGAGATGGGGATCGCCGTGGAGGACCTCCACGCGGTCTTCAGCCAGCTGTCGCTGGCCAACGTGGTGGCCCTGGAGGAGTTGCTGCACGCGGGCGGCGAGGGCGGCGACCGGCTGAGTCTGATGGACACGCTGGAGGACACCGCCGCCGACAATCCGGTGGAGGTCGCCGAGGACCGGGAGCTGCGACGGCTCCTGGCCCGCGCGATCAACACGCTGCCGGAGCGGGAGAAGACGGTCGTCACGCTGTACTACTACGAGGGCCTCACGCTCGCCGAGATCGGGAACGTGCTGGGCGTGACCGAGAGCAGGGTCAGTCAGATTCACACCAAGTCGGTGTTGCAACTGCGGGCCAAGCTTGCCGGCTTCGGCCGCTGACCTGGACTTACGGCATGAGACCGCCCCGACCGGCCCGCCCGTCGGCGGGCGTCCGGCCGACGAGTGACTCCCGTCCGGGGTGCCGCGTCCGTAAAGTGGTGACGTGCCAAGGATTCGAGCGGCCTCTGTGGCCGAGCACCGGTCGATGCAGCGTGCCGCCCTGCTGGACGCGGCACGCTCCCTGCTGTCCGACGGCGGGACGGAGGCGCTGACCTTCCCCGCCCTCGCCGAACGTACGGGTCTCGCCCGGTCGTCCGTCTACGAGTACTTCCGGTCGCGGGCGGCCGTCGTCGAGGAGCTGTGCGCCGTCGACTTCCCCGTCTGGGCCGCGGAGGTCGAAGCGGCCATGGAGCGAGAGACGGCCCCCGAGGCCAAGGTCGAGGCGTATGTGCGCACCCAGCTCGACCTGGTCGGGGACCGGCGGCACCGGGCCGTCGTGGCCATCTCCGCGAGCGAGCTGGACGCCGGCGCGCGGGAGAAGATCCGGGCCGCGCACGGCGGGCTGATCGCGATGATCGTCGATGCGCTCGGCGAGCTGGGGCACGGACAGCCGCGACTGGCGGCGATGCTCCTCCAGGGCGTCGTGGACGCGGCCGTACGGCGGATCGAGCTGGGCGCGGCCGAGGAGCCGGCGGCCATCACGGAAGCGGCCGTCTCCATGGCGCTGCGGGGCGTACGGGGCTGACCCCCGCGAGGCCGGGCAACGGCACCCCCAGTACCGGCAGCAGCCTCGACGGACCGGTGTCCAGCAGCCACGGCGGGAGCAGGGACAGCGGGTTCAGATAGACGTCACCCCGCAGCAGGCCCCAGTGCAGGCAGCCCGTGCAGTGCGAGCCCGTCGGCTGCACCGAGCCGAGCACCTCCCCGGCCGCCACCCCGTCGCCCTCCTCCACCACCGCCTCGACCGGCGCGTACGTCGTCCGCAGGGGCGGATCACCCGTCCCCGCCAGCTCCAGCGAGACCACGCCCCGGCCCGCGACCGGCCCCGCGAACGACACCCGCCCCGCGGCCACCGCCCGCACCGGCGTCCCGCCCGCGGCGGCGAGGTCCACGCCGCGGTGGCCCGGTCCGTAGGGGGTCGCCGGGGGCTCCCAGCCCCGCAGGACCGCGGGCCGGACCCCGGCCGGCCAGTTGCGGGCCACCGCCGGTACCCCCGGATCGGGCACCCTCCGTGCGACCTCCGGTGCCGCGCCCCTCGGTGTAGCGGCCGCCCCGCGGCCCGACACGGCGGCCGCGACCGCGACCGCCGGCGCCGCCGTCGGAGTCCGCCCCGGCGGCCCCGCGGCCAGTACTCCCAGTGCTCCCAGTACGGCCAGGACGGTCATGACCGTCATGACGGCCGGTGCGGCCGGCAGCACCGGCAGCCAGGCCCGTCCACGCACCCATCGCCTCGTTCGCATGCGAGCACCGTCCCGCACCAGGGCCGATCCCCGCCCGAGCCTGTGGACCGCGCACCGCTTGTGGACAGCCGCGTCACCCGGTACCCCGCGGGTCCCGTACACTTCTGGTGGCGATCCGGGTCACCGGGTCGACTTCGCACGCCCCGACACGAGGCCCGCACAGGTCCGTGTCAGCGCCCCTCGGTCCCTAGTGGCAGGCGCATCCGGGCGTCAGGCGCGGGAGCCGTCCGGCTCGCGCGGCACAACCGAGAAAACCAAGGAGATACGGCCATGGCCGTCGTCACGATGCGGGAGCTGCTGGAAAGCGGCGTCCACTTCGGTCACCAGACCCGCCGTTGGAACCCGAAGATGAAGCGCTTCATCTTCACGGAGCGCAACGGCATCTACATCATCGACCTGCTCCAGTCGCTGTCGTACATCGACCGCGCCTACGAGTTCGTCAAGGAGACCGTCGCCCACGGCGGCACGGTCATGTTCGTCGGCACGAAGAAGCAGGCGCAGGAGGCCATCGCCGAGCAGGCCACCCGCGTCGGCATGCCCTACGTCAACCAGCGCTGGCTGGGCGGCATGCTCACCAACTTCTCGACCGTCTACAAGCGCCTGCAGCGCCTCAAGGAGCTCGAGCAGATCGACTTCGAGGACGTGGCCGCCTCCGGCCTCACCAAGAAGGAGCTGCTGGTCCTCTCCCGCGAGAAGGCCAAGCTGGAGAAGACCCTCGGCGGTATCCGCGAGATGTCCAAGGTGCCCAGCGCCGTCTGGATCGTGGACACCAAGAAGGAGCACATCGCGGTCGGCGAGGCCCGGAAGCTCAACATCCCGGTCGTCGCCATCCTCGACACCAACTGCGACCCCGACGAGGTCGACTACAAGATCCCGGGCAACGACGACGCGATCCGCTCCGTCACCCTGCTCACCCGCGTGATCGCCGACGCCGTCGCCGAGGGCCTCATCGCCCGCTCCGGTGCCGCCGGTGGCGCCAAGGGCGAGAAGGCCGCCGGCGAGCCGCTCGCCGAGTGGGAGCGCGACCTGCTCGAGGGCGAGAAGGCCGAGAAGAAGGACGACGCCGAGGCCGCCGAGAAGCCCGCCGAGGCCCCGGCTGCCGAGGCCGCCCCGGCCGCCGAGGCTCCGGCCGCCGAGGCTCCGGCCGCCGAGGCTCCGGCCGCGGACGCCGAGCAGGCCTGACCCCTCACCACCTTCGGGTGCCGGACGGCGGGGGCCCACGAAGCCCCCGCCGTCCGGCCCGTAGATCTTCAGACTTCGAGAGAGATTCCGGAATCATGGCGAACTACACCGCCGCCGACGTCAAGAAGCTCCGCGAGCTCACCGGCGCCGGCATGATGGACTGCAAGAAGGCGCTGGACGAGGCCGAGGGCAACGTCGAGAAGGCCGTCGAGGCGCTCCGCATCAAGGGCCAGAAGGGCGTCGCCAAGCGCGAGGGCCGCTCTGCCGAGAACGGCGCCGTCGTCTCGATCATCGCCGACGACAACACCTCGGGTGTCATCGTCGAGCTGAAGTGCGAGACGGACTTCGTCGCCAAGGGCGAGAAGTTCCAGACGGTCGCCAAGACCATCGCCGAGCACGTCGCCAAGGTCGCCCCGGCCGACCTCGAGGCCCTGCTCGCCTCCGAGATCGAGGCCGGCAAGACCGTCCAGGCGTACGTCGACGAGGCCAACGCCAACCTCGGCGAGAAGATCGTCCTGGATCGCTTCGCGCAGTTCTCCGGCGGCTACGTGACCGCGTACATGCACCGCACGATGCCCGACCTGCCCCCGCAGATCGGTGTCCTCGTCGAGCTGGACAAGCCCAACGCCGAGATCGCCAAGGGCGTCGCCCAGCACATCGCCGCCTTCGCGCCGAAGTACCTCTCCAAGGAGGACGTGCCGGCCGAGGTCGTCGAGACCGAGCGTCGCGTCGCCGAGGAGACCACCCGCGCCGAGGGCAAGCCCGAGGCCGCCCTGCCGAAGATCGTCGAGGGTCGCCTCAACGGCTTCTTCAAGGACGCCACCCTGCTCGGCCAGCCCTACGCCCTGGACAACAAGAAGTCCGTCCAGAAGGTGCTGGAAGAGGCCGGTGTCAGCCTGAAGCGCTTCTCGCGCATCAAGGTCGGCATCTGAGTCCGTACCGCGACGGACGTGCGACCCCGGTAGGGTCGACAGCAGTCGTCGGCGCCGTTCGCGTATGCGGTTGCGTACGCGCGCGTGGCGACGGACGACAGCAGATCTGACGAGGAGGCCATTGCCGCGTATGGGATGCGAAACCCGCCCCCGCCGGCAGTGGCCTTCTTCGTGTGTGTGACCCACGTAAAAGAGGCGAGATCTCCATGACCACCAAGGCCGAGAAGAGCGACGACGGCAAAGTACGCGGCCGCTTCATGCTGAAGCTGTCCGGAGAGGCCTTCTCCGGCGGTGGGGGCCTGGGCGTCGACCCCGACGTGGTGCACGCCATCGCCCGCGAGATCGCGGCCGTCGTCCGGGACGGCGCCCAGATCGCGATCGTCATCGGCGGCGGCAACTTCTTCCGCGGCGCCGAGCTGCAGGTGCGCGGCATGGACCGCGCCCGCTCCGACTACATGGGCATGCTCGGCACCGTGATGAACTGCCTGGCCCTCCAGGACTTCCTGGAGAAGGAGGGCGTCGACTGCCGCGTGCAGACCGCCATCACCATGGGCCAGGTCGCCGAGCCCTACATCCCGCTGCGCGCCGTGCGCCACCTGGAGAAGGGCCGCGTGGTCATCTTCGGCGCCGGTATGGGCATGCCCTACTTCTCCACCGACACCACCGCCGCGCAGCGCGCCCTCGAGATCGACGCCGAGGCGCTGCTCATGGGCAAGAACGGCGTGGACGGTGTCTACGACTCCGACCCGAAGACCAACCCGGACGCCGTGAAGTTCGACGCGCTCGGCTACGGCGAGGTCATCACCCGCGACCTGAAGGTCGCCGACGCCACGGCCGTCACCCTCTGCCGTGACAACAGCCTCCCGATCGTGGTCTTCGAGCTGTTGAAGGAGGGCAATATCGCCCGCGCCGTCAAGGGTGAGAAGATCGGCACGCTTGTGGGTGACCAGGGCAGCCGGGACTGACCGGAGAACACCCCCCGTCCGCGGACGCCACCTGTCCGGGGGACGGACGGGACGGGACCGGGCCGGGGGATGGACAATGTCCCGCCGGTCGGGAACCGTGCAGGAAGAACGCGACGCAGCCGGCCGCAGCTCCGACAGGGGACCGCAGCCGGGCCTACTCAAGACACGCAGGAGCAAGTGGTGATCGAAGAGACCCTCCTCGAGGCCGAGGAGAAGATGGAGAAGGCCGTCGTGGTCGCCAAGGAGGACTTCGCCGCGATCCGCACCGGCCGTGCGCACCCGGCGATGTTCAACAAGATCGTGGCCGACTACTACGGCGCGCCGACGCCGATCAACCAGATGGCCTCGTTCTCCGTGCCCGAGCCGCGCATGGCCGTGGTGACCCCCTTCGACAAGAGCGCCCTGCGCAACATCGAGCAGGCGATCCGCGACTCCGACCTGGGCGTCAACCCGAGCAACGACGGCAACATCATCCGAGTGGTGTTCCCCGAGCTGACCGAGGAGCGCCGCCGCGAGTACATCAAGGTCGCCAAGGGCAAGGGCGAGGACGCCAAGGTCTCGATCCGCTCCGTGCGCCGGAAGGCCAAGGACGGCATCGACAAGCTCATCAAGGACGGCGAGGTCGGCGAGGACGAGGGCCGTCGTGCCGAGAAGGAACTCGACGACACCACCGCCAAGTACGTCGCGCAGGTGGACGAGCTCCTGAAGCACAAGGAAGCTGAGCTGCTCGAGGTCTGATGAACGACTCTTCCTGGGGAGCGCCGCCACAAGCCGGGTACTGGGGGCCGTCCGACCAGGGACCCGTCCAGGGCGCCGCCCCGGCGGGTCCCGCGTACGATGCGCACTACGCGCAGCAGACTCGCCCCATGCCCATCGTGCCCGACGTACCCGAACACGGCGGAGACCAGGACGACGACCAGGGGACCGCTCGGCTGAGCGGTCCCTTGTTCCGGGACGAGCCGTTCCACGACCAGCCCGTTCGCGACGAGCCGTATCGCGACCCGAGCACGTCGGCGCAGCCGTATGCGGCGGTGCCGCGGAATCCGGAGCCCATGCCCGACGTCCCGCAGCCGGCGCAGCCCCAGCCGCCGCAGAAGAAGAGCGCGGGGCGTGACCTGGGGGCCGCGATAGGGGTCGGCGTCGGCCTCGGCGTGGTGATCATCGCGTCGCTGTTCGTCGTCAAGGAAGTCTTCGTCGGCGTGATCGCGGTCGCCGTCGTCGTGGGCCTGTGGGAGCTGACCAAGCGGCTGGAGGAGCGCAAGGGCATCAAGGCGCCCCTCGTGCCGCTCGCCGTCGGCGGCGCGGCGATGGTGGTCGCCGGTTACGCGCGCGGCGCCGAGGGGGCGTGGGTCGCCATGGCGCTGACGGCGCTCGCGGTCCTCGTCTGGCGGATGACCGAGCCGCCCGAGGGATACCTCAAAGACGTCACCGCAGGGCTGTTCGCCGCGTTCTACGTGCCGTTCCTGGCCACGTTCGTCGCCATGATGCTGATGGCCGACGACGGCGCCTGGCGCGTCCTCGTCTTCCTGATACTGACGGTCGTCAGCGACACCGGGGCCTACGCCGTCGGCTGGCGCTTCGGCAGGAAGAAGCTCGCCCCGCGCATCAGCCCGGGCAAGACCCGCGAGGGGCTGCTCGGTGCGGTGGCGTTCGCGATGGTGGCGGGCGCGCTGTGTATGCAGTTCCTGATCGACGACGGCACTTGGTGGCAGGGTCTCCTGATCGGCCTCGCGGTCGCCGTCAGCGCCACCCTGGGCGACCTCGGCGAGTCCATGATCAAGCGTGACCTCGGCATCAAGGACATGGGCACCCTCCTGCCGGGCCACGGCGGCATCATGGACCGGCTGGACTCCCTGCTGCCGACGGCACCGGTGGTGTGGCTGCTGCTGGTGATCTTCGTCGGGTCCGGGTGATCTGGTCGGTCCCCTCCCGCACGGTGGGTCTGATCTGCTGGTTCTTCGGAGAGGGACCCGTTGTCCACAGGGCGGCGGGTCCCTCTCCGTATGTCTGCCACACTGGTACAGCCATGCCTAAGCCCGGAGAACTCACATTCGTCGCGCCGCGCGGAGCCAAGAAGCCGCCGCGGCACCTTGCCGATCTCACGCCTGCCGAGCGCAAGGAGGCTGTCGCCGCGATCGGTGAGAAGCCGTTTCGCGCCAAGCAGCTCTCGCAGCACTACTTCGCGCGGTACGCGCACGCGCCCGAGCAGTGGACCGACATCCCCGCCGGTTCCCGCGAAGGGCTGCGGGAAGCGTTGCTGCCCGAGCTGATGACGGTCGTGCGGCACCTGTCCACCGACCAGGGGACCACGCGCAAGACGCTGTGGAAGCTGTTCGACGGGACGCTCGTCGAGTCCGTCCTCATGCGTTACCCGGACCGGGTGACCATGTGCATCAGCTCCCAGGCCGGCTGCGGGATGAACTGCCCGTTCTGCGCCACCGGCCAGGCCGGTCTCGACCGCAACCTGTCCACGGCCGAGATCGTGCACCAGATCGTGGACGGCATGCGGGCGCTCAGGGACGGCGAGGTTCCGGGAGGCCCCGCGCGGCTCAGCAACATCGTGTTCATGGGCATGGGCGAGCCCCTGGCCAACTACAACCGCGTCGTCGGCTCCATCCGTCGCCTCACCGACCCCGAGCCGGACGGTCTCGGGCTCTCCCAGCGCGGCATCACCGTCTCCACGGTCGGCCTGGTCCCGGCGATCCACCGTTTCGCCGACGAGGGCTTCAAGTGCCGCCTCGCCATCTCCCTGCACGCCCCCGACGACGAGCTGCGCGACACCCTCGTGCCCGTCAACACGCGGTGGAAGGTGCGCGAGGTGCTGGACGCCGGGTTCGAGTACGCGGCGAAGTCCGGGCGCCGGCTGTCCATCGAGTACGCCCTGATCCGCGACATCAACGACCAGGCCTGGCGCGGTGACCGTCTCGGGAGGCTGCTCAAGGGCAAGCCCGTGCACGTCAACCTGATCCCGCTCAACCCCACGCCCGGCAGCAAGTGGACCGCGTCCCGGCCCGAGGACGAGAAGGCGTTCGTGGAGGCGATCGCGGCGCACGGTGTGCCGGTGACGATCCGGGACACCCGCGGACAGGAGATCGACGGGGCGTGTGGTCAGCTCGCCGCGAGCGAGCGGTAACCTGACCGGCGGAAGTACGTCAGCACAGTCACATCTTCATATTCCGACAGGGGAGCGCCACAGCGCTGAGAGTGCGGCACCGGCCGCAGACCCTCCGAACCTGGCCCAGGTCATTCTGGGTAGGGAGATCGGTCACCACTCGAGCTGTTGCGCCCTGCCCGGGACCCTCGCCAGGGGTCCCGGGCGGGGCCGCGTCTTCTCCTGGTCACCCAGGAGGAATTCAGTGAGCATCACCAAGAAGGTCAGTGTCCTGGCCGTCGGCCTCGGCATGGTCGGCACCCTGGCCGCCTGCGGATCGTCGTCCGACGGCGCCGGCAGCGGCTCCGGCGGCGCCAAGACCGTGACCCTGGTCAGCCACGACTCGTGGGCCGCGTCGAAGGACGTCGTCGCCGCCTTCGAGAAGGAGTCCGGCTACAAGGTCAAGGTCCTCAAGGACGGCGACGCCGGGCAGGCCGTCAACAAGGCCGTCCTGACCAAGGACAACCCGCAGGGCGACGTCTTCTTCGGTGTCGACAACACCTTGCTGTCCCGCGCCCTCGACAACGGCCTGTTCCAGCCGTACGAGGCCAAGGGCTCGGACCGGGTCCGGCCCGAGTACCGGACCGACCAGGACAAGCACCGGGTCACGCCCATCGACACGGGCGACATCTGCGTCAACTACGACAAGGCCTGGTTCAGCGAGCACAGGCTGACCCCGCCCAAGTCCTTCGACGACCTCGTCAAGCCCGAGTACAAGGACCTGCTCGTCACCGAGAACGCGGGCAGCTCCTCGCCGGGTCTCGGGTTCCTGCTCGGCACCGCCGCCCAGTACGGCGACGAAGGCTGGGAGGGCTACTGGAAGAAGCTGCGGGCCAACGGCGTCAAGGTCGTCGACAGCTGGGAGCAGGCGTACAACGAGGAGTTCTCCGGCTCGGCGGGCGGCAAGAAGGCCAAGGGCGACCGGCCCCTCGTCGTCTCCTACGCCTCCTCCCCGCCCGCCGAGGTCGTCTACGCCGATCCGCAGCCGGACACCGCCCCCACCGGCGTCGCTCACGGCACCTGCTTCCGGCAGGTCGAGTACGCGGGCCTGCTCAGCAACGCCAAGAACCCCGAGGGCGGCAAGGCGCTCCTCGACTTCCTGCTGAGCAAGTCCTTCCAGGAGGACATGCCGCTGAACATGTTCGTCTACCCGGTGCGGGAGGACGCGCGGGTCCCCGAGGCGTTCTCGAAGTTCGGGCCGCAGGCGAAGGACCCGCAGACCCTCGACCCGGCGAAGATCGCCGACAACCGCGACCAGTGGGTCAAGTCGTGGACCTCGCTCGTACTGAAGTGAGCCACCCGGGCAAGCAGGCGGGTACCGCGCGCGGGAGCGCGGCGCGGCTCGGCCTCATGGCCGTGCCCGTCGCGTTCTTCGCGGTGTTCTTCGCCTACCCTGTCGCCGCCATCGTCGCGCGCGGTCTCAAGGTCGACGGGGTCTGGCGGCTCGGCCGGATCGGGGACGTGCTCGCGCAGTCCGACGTGCGGCACGTCCTGTGGTTCACCACCTGGCAGGCGCTGGCGTCCACCGCGCTCACGCTGCTGATCGCGCTGCCCGGCGCGTACGTCTTCGCCCGCTTCGACTTCCCCGGCAAACAGGTGCTGAGGGCCGTGGTGACGGTGCCGTTCGTGCTGCCGACGGTCGTCGTCGGCACGGCCTTCCTGGCGCTGGTCGGGCGCGGCGGGCTGCTCGACGAGCTGTGGGGCCTGCGCCTGGACACCACGGTGTGGGCGATCCTGCTCGCGCACGTCTTCTTCAACTACGCCGTCGTCGTCCGCACCGTCGGCGGCCTGTGGGCGCAGCTCGACCCGCGGCAGGAGGAGGCCGCGCGGATGCTGGGTGCTTCGCGGCTGCGGGCCTGGCGGCAGGTGACGCTGCCCGCGCTGGCGCCCGCCGTGGCCGCCGCCGCGCTGATGGTCTTCCTGTTCACCTTCACCTCCTTCGGTGTCGTCCAGATCCTCGGCGGCCCCACCTTCTCCACCCTCGAAGTGGAGATCTACCGCCAGACCTCCCAGGTCTTCGACCTGTCCACGGCCGCCGTGCTGACGCTGATCCAGTTCGCGGCCGTCGCCGCCGTCCTCGCCGTGCACGCCTGGACGGTACGGCGCCGCGAGAGCGCCCTCCGGCTGGTCGACGCGGCCACGACCGCGCGTCGGCCGCGCGGAGCCGGGCAGTGGGCGCTGCTGGCCGGGGTCCTGGGCGTCGTCGCCGTCCTGCTGGTGCTGCCGCTCGCGGTGCTGGTCCAGCGGTCACTGGGCGCCTCCGGGTTCGGCTACTACCGCGCGCTGACCCGGGAGGACGGCGGCACCTTCCTCGTCCCGCCGATCGAGGCGATCGGCAACTCCCTGCAGTACGCCGCCGACGCGACCGTCATCGCCGTGGTGATCGGCGCGCTGGCCGCGTCCGCGCTCGCCCGGCGCGACGCGGGCCGCTTCGTGCGAGGATTCGACGCCCTGCTGATGCTGCCGCTCGGGGTGTCGGCGGTGACGGTCGGCTTCGGTTTCCTCATCGCGCTGGACGAACCCCCGCTGGACCTCAGATCGTCCTGGATCCTGGTGCCGCTCGCGCAGGCGCTGGTGGGCGTCCCCTTCGTCGTACGCACCATGCTGCCGGTCCTGCGGGCGGTGGACGGCCGGCAGCGGGAGGCTGCGGCGGTGCTGGGCGCGTCGCCGTGGCGGGTGTGGCGCGAGGTGGACCTGCCGATGGCGCGGAGGGCGCTGCTGGTCGCGGCCGGGTTCGCCTTCGCCGTGTCGCTCGGCGAGTTCGGGGCGACCGTCTTCATCGCACGGCCCGACAACCCGACCCTGCCGGTCGCCGTGGCGCGGCTGCTGGGCCGGCCGGGAGAGATGAACTACGGCCAGGCGATGGCCCTGTCGACGATTCTGATGCTGGTGTGCGCCGTGGCCCTGGTGGTGCTGGAGCGGCTGCGGACCGACCGGAGCGGGGAGTTCTGACATGCCGTCCATGCCGTCTATGCCGTCTAGGCCGTCCGGGCCGTCCGGGCCGTCCGGGCCGCCCGTGCCGTCGAGCCTGCTGAGCCTGGAAGGCGGCACCGTCCGCTTCGGCGGGCGGGCCGTGCTCGACGCCGTGGACCTGGCGGTCGCCGAGCATGAGGTGGTGTGTGTGCTCGGGCCCAGCGGCAGCGGCAAGTCGACGCTCCTGCGGGCGGTCGCCGGACTCCAGCCGCTGGACGCCGGGCGGGTGGTGCTGGACGGGCGGGACCAGACCGGAGTGCCCGCGCACCGGCGCGAGGTCGGGCTGATGTTCCAGGACCACCAGCTGTTCCCGCAGCGGGACGTGGCCGGGAACGTCGCCTTCGGACCGCGGATGCGCGGCGCCTCCCGGGCCGAGCAGCGGGACCGGGTGGGGGAGTTGCTGGGGCTGGTCGGGCTGCCGGACGCCGCCCGCCGGTCCGTCGCCGCGCTTTCCGGCGGTGAGCAGCAGCGAGTGGCGCTGGCCCGGGCCCTGGCGCCCCGGCCGCGGCTGCTGATGCTGGACGAGCCCCTCGGCCAGCTGGACCGCTCGCTGCGGGAGCGGCTCGTGGTGGAACTGCGGGAGCTGTTCGCGCGGTTGGGCACCACGGTGCTGGCCGTCACGCACGACCAGGGCGAGGCGTTCGCGCTCGCCGACCGGGTCGTGGTGATGCGGGACGGGCGGATCGCCCAGTCGGGAACGCCTCTGGAGGTGTGGCAGCGGCCGGCGGACGCGTTCGTGGCCCGTTTCCTCGGATTCGACAATGTGGCCGAGGCGTCGGTCTCCGGGCCGGCCGCGGACACCCCGTGGGGCATGCTGCCGGTCCCCGAGGACGCCCCGCAGGGCACGCGGACGGTGCTCGTGCGGCCGGCCGGGGTCCGCGTCGTCCCCGCCGACGAGGGCCTGCGCTGCACGGTCACGGCCCGCACCTTCCGCGGCACGCACGTCGCCGTCCACCTCCAGCCCGAGGGCGCGCCCCGCTTGGAGGCGGCGTGTGCGTTGCGGGCGGCGCCGGAGGTCGGGGACGCGGTGGGGGTGGAGTTCGACGCGGCCGAAATCGTCGTGCTCGGACGGGGGCCGTTCCGCTCGTAGGGTGACCGCATGACATTCCTCGCACATGACCGCTACTGCGACGAAATCCTTCACCAGGTGGGCCGGCTCGGGGCGGTGGTCACGTCCGGCGCGGATCTGGCCGCCACCGTGCCGACCTGCCCGGAGTGGTCCCTGGAGGACCTGGTGCGGCACGTGGGAGGGGCGTTGCGCTGGACCGGGCTGATCGTCGGCACCCGCGCCGAGGAGAACGTCCCGACGGACCGGGTGCCGGGCGCCGAGGGCCCCGCGGCGACCGGGGAGGCGGCGGCGCTGGACGCGTGGCTGGCGGAGTCCGGCGAGAAGCTCGTGGGCGCGCTGCGGGAGGCCGGTCCGCAGGCGCGGGTGTGGTCGTGGGCCGGCGACGACCGGGCGGGCTTCTGGGCGCGGCGGATGACCCACGAACTCGTCGTCCACGGGGCGGACGCGGCCCTGGCGGCGGGCCTGCCCGTCCAGCCGGTCGCGCCCGAGGTGGCGGCCGACGCGATCGACGAGTGGCTGGACATCGTACGGTTCGTGCAGCGGGCACTTCCCGGCGCGGCGGCGAAGGAGCTGCGCGCCCCGGGCAGCAGCATTCACCTGCACGCCACCGACACCCCGGCCGAACTGAACGCCGAGTGGTTCGTCGAGCTTCCCGAGGAGGGCATCGTCTGGCGCCGCGGCCACGAGACGGCCTCCGTGGCGCTGCGCGGGCCGCTCACGGACGTGCTGCTGGGCTTCTACGGCCGGCTGTCGCTGGACGATCCGGGACTCGAGGTGCTCGGTGACCGCAAGCTGCTCGAACTCTGGCTGGAAAGGGCGACGTTCGGCTGACGCGACGGTGGCCCGCCCCGGACCGGGACGGGCCACCGCTGGGTGAACCGGTGTGCGGGCGTCAGCGGTTGCTGTTCGCTCCGCGACGGCGCAGGCCGAAGAAGACGGCACCGCCACCGACGACGACCAGGGCCGCCGCGACACCGGCGATCATGCCGGTGTTGGAGTTGGCACCGGTCTCGGCGAGGTTGGAGTCACCGGCCGCCGGGGACGGGGCGTTGTCGCTCGGCGCGGCCGCCGGCGCGCTGCTCTCCGGCTGCGACGGCGCGGGGGCCGACGTGGACGGCTCGGGCGCCGGGGACTCCGTCTCGTCGGACGGGGTCGAGGAGCTCTCCGACGGGGTCGGCGTCGGGGACGAGGTGTCCTCGGTCTTGCAGGGCGTCGACGGCGTCGTGACGTCCGGCTCGATGAACTCGTCGACGTACCTGTCGGCCTTGACGTGGACCCGGTAGTCCGTGTTCGGCTTCCAGTCCACGGCGAAGTCGACGGTGGTGCCCTCCCTGGACCCCTTGACCGTCTCCTGACCGACCTGCTCACCGGTGCTCTTGAGGGTGACGGTGATGGTGGCCGGAACACCGGTCGGGTCCACGTCGGTGACGGTGATGACACCGTTGTCGCCATCGCACTGGGCCTTGGCGGAGAACTCGTTGATGTTGCACGCGAGGGCGGAGCCGGAAGCGCTGAGCGCCAGGGCCGCGGAGGCGGCGACGACGCCGAGGGCGCGGACGCCTCGGCGGGATGCCGTACGGCTGATTATGGACAGGACTGCCACGTTTGTCCTTTACGGGAGCGCGGATGCGGGGGGGTGGTGAGGGCGCCGACGCTCGATGACGCGGCATCAGCACCCCCATGAGCCTCACTGGTCTATAAGCGGGACGTAAGAAGTGTCAACGCATATGCCGCTCAGGGCGGTTGACTTTGCCGTCTTATTAACCGCCGACACGTTTCAGCGCCTCGGGAGCCTCATCGATCCGGCCAACCAGCGCGATTCGAGACTCCATCGCCCGCCCCTTCGCCAGCGACCGCAGCAGCGGCCACGCCGGCAGGGTCTCGGTCCAGTGCTCCCGGTCCACGAGCACCATGGGAGTGGGTTCGCCGCGCGACTCGTAGTAGTTCGGCGTCGCGTTGTCGAAGATCTCCTGCAAGGTGCCGGCCGCGCCCGGCAGGAACACCACACCCGCCGTGGAGCGGGCCAGGAGGCCGTCCTCACGGGTGGCGTTGGCGAAGTACTTGGCGATGTGTGTGGCGAAGGCGTTGGGCGGTTCGTGACCGTAGAACCAGGTCGGGATGCCGATCGAGGCGCCGCCGCCGGGCCGGCGTTCGCGCACCTCGAACGCGGATCGCGCCCAGTCCGTGACCGACGGTGCGAACGACGGGACCTTGGCGAGCAGCATCAGGGCCTCGTCCAGCATGCCGTCGTCGAACGGGGCGGCGTACGCGCCGAGGTTCGCGGCCTCCATCGCGCCGGGACCGCCGCCCGTGGCCACCATGAACCCCGCACGGGCCAGTTCACGGCCCAGACGCGCGGCACCCGAGTACTCCGGGGTGCCGCGCGCCATGGCGTGGCCGCCCATGATGCCCACCACCCGGGCGTCGGCGACGAGTTCGTCCAGCGCGTCCGAGACGGCGTCGTCGTGGATCGCGCGCAGCATGGAGGCGAACACGTCCCCGTCGGCCTTGGTCTGCCGGAACCAGTCGTACGCGAGGGCGTCCGGTGTCGCCTCGTAGCCCTCGTCGAGGCGGGCGAACAGCTCGTCGGGCGAGTAGACGCGCCCCCGGTAGGGGTCGAAGGGGAGGCCCGGTATGGGAGGGAAGACCAGGGCGCCGGCGGCGCGGACCCGGGCGGCCGCGCCGGGCTCCATCGGACAGCCGAGGAAGACGGCGCCCGTGGGGTCGGCGGCCAGCAGCGCGTCCGTACGGTCCGTCAGGTCGACGGCCTGGACGCGGTGGTGGGCGAGGGATCCGGGTGCCGAGACGACGCGGTCGAACTCGTCGAGGCTCTCGATCTCCCGGTCGTGCGGGGCGTGGTGGGACTGGAACTGTGACAGTGACGGTGACCCTTGCGGTGACCGGGCCCTGCGCCGGGCGGGTGTCTGATCGGATGTCTGATCCACCCGCCCATGCTAGGCATGCGCCCTGATCAGCCCTGGACCGCCGCCGGGTCCATCCACACGACCTCGAAGGTGTGGCCGTCGGGGTCGTCGAAGGCCCGGCCGTACATGAAGCCGTGGTCCTGCGTCTCGCCGGTGACCGAGCCGCCGGCCGCCACCGCCTTCTCCACCAGCTCGTCGACCTTCTCGCGGCTCTCGGCGCTCAGCGCGATCAGCACCTCGCTGGTCTTCGTCGAGTCCGCGATGTCCTTCTTGGTGAACTGGAGGTACTTCTCGGGCGTGTGCGCCATCACGACGATCGTGTCGCTCACCGGGAAGGAGGCGGTGCTGTCGTCGCTGAACTGGGCGTTGAGCTCCCAGCCCAGCCCGGTGAAGAACTTCTTGGAGACGTCGAGGTCGTTGGTGGCCAGGTTCACGAAGATCATCTGCTGGTACATGGGGGCCTCTCCCGTTTCATGTGCTGCGGTCGTCGTGCCGTTCGAAGAGGTAGACGGGAGTCGGCCTTGGAACTCATCGCCGGTGTGCGGACTTTCTCGAAAAGATTTTTTGCGGTCGGGGTGCGGCTCGGTCGTGGCTCAGTGGTCCAACGGCAGCGCCGCCAGCACCGCGACGATCAGGGTCAGCGGACCGAACAGGGCGAGCAGCGCGGCGGTGCGTACCGCTGCGGCGCCGCGCAGGGTCGACGGGGGCGCGCCGAGCCGCAGCAGGGCGTCCGTGGTGTCGGCGCGGGCGTGTTTGGCCGCGACGGCCGCGGTGAGGAGGGTGGCCACGGTGCAGCCCGCCACGAGGAGGGCGCCCAGGGTGGCGAGCGGGCCGAAGGCCGGTCCGTCCCCGTCGTACACCGTGGCGGCCACGTAGGCCGCGGCGGCTACGGCGGCCACGACGCCGAGGGGGCGGCCGATGCGGTGGGACTCCTCCATGAGGACGCGGCCGGCCAGCAGGCGCAGGGCGCCGGGGCGGGCGGCCTGCAGCAGCCTGCCGCACAGGTGGGTGAGGCCCGGGCCGGCCAGGGCGAGACCCAGGGCGGTGAGGGCCCACCCGACCAGGACGCCGGCGGAGGGGGCGGTGCCGGGGGCGGGTGCGGCGGAGGCGTTGCCGGTGTAGGTCTCGACGGTGAGGCCTGCGGCGAGTACGGCGATGCCCCAGGGGAGGGCGGTGGTGCTCGGGGGGTGGGGCGTCTGCGCCGGGGTGGGTTCGGGCTGCGGGTCCAGCGTCTGAGTGCTGCCCGGTGTCTCCGCCGCGCCGTCCGTCGGGGTTGACGGCCGGGGGTCGCTCGCCTGCGTTTGCAGGGTGCCGCCTGCGCCCACCCTCCCCCCCGCTCGGCTTCGCTCGAGCGGGGGGACCCCCACCGACCCAGCGGCACGACTGCCCGCAGACACCGTGGCGGTGCGGGAGCCGAAGCGGCCGTAGGCGCCGAAGGTTTCGCGGGCCTTGCCCCAGCCGTAGGCGCCGAAGCGGCCGTAGCCGCGCGGGGCGGTGGCCGTGGCGGGCCGGGTGTCGCGGGGGCGCAGCGTGTGGGCCACCGCGGCCGAGGCGAGGACCGGCACGAGGACCAGCAGGGTCAGGACGGCCGGGGCGGGGAGGGACTGGCCGACGGCCAGGGCGTCGGCCGCCACGCGGCCGGAGGGCGGGCCGCCCGTCAGGTCGCCGCGCAGGTGGAGGAAGAGGAACAGAGCCGCCACCGAACCGAGCACGGCGGACAGGGCCGTCGTCGTCGCCGAGACCGCCATCAGCCGGCCGGGGCCCAGGCCGATCGCCGACAGCCCCGAGCGGGGCCGGGTCCCGGGGTCCGTACGGGCCACGGCGACCGCGAGCTGTACCGCGGCGGCCAGCGGCGCCGCGCACCAGGCCAGGCGGAGGGCGGCGGCGCCGGGTGTGTCCGGGTGGCTCAGCGCGTAGCCGAGGGCGCACAGCAGCAGGAAGCCCGTGCCCGCCGAGCCCACCGCGACCAGCAGGCGGCGCAGGTGGACGGCGAGGTGGGCGGTGCGGGTCAGGCGGAGAGCGAGCACGCCGCCCGGCCTTCCGTTCCGGGAGTCCCGGCGGCACCCGTGGCCACCGCGGTCTCGGCGAGCGGGGGGAGGTGCACGGTGCGTACCCGCCGTCCGTCGAGGAGTGCCACCGCGCGGTCCGCCAGGGCGGCGGTCTGCGCGTCGTGCGTGGCGAGCAGGACGGTGATGCCGTGCGAGCGGGCCGCCGTGGTGAGCGTCCGCAGCACTTGGGCGCGGTCGGCGCGGTGCAGCGGGGCCGTCGGCTCGTCGGCGAAGAGGACCGCCGGGGCGACGGCGAGGGCGCGGGCGATGCAGACGCGCTGCCGCTCGGCCTGCTGGAGTTCGTGCGGGCGCCGCCGTGCCTTGCCGCCCACGTCGAGGCGGTCCAGCCAGTCCAGGGCCGCGGTCTTGGCCCGGCGCCGGCCGGTGCCGCGCAGCATGAGGGGGAGCGCGGCGTTCTCCCAGGCGTTCAGCTCCGGAACGAGCGCCGGGGCCGGATCGATCCAGCCGAACCGGTCGCGGCGCAGCCGTTCGCGGCTGAGCGGGCCCATGGTGTGCACCGGCACGCTGTTGAACCACACCTCGCCGCCCTGGGGTTTGACCAGGCCGGACAGGCACCGCAGCAGCGTGGTCTTGCCGCTGCCCCGCGGGCCGCTGACGGCGAGGATCTCGCCCTCGCGCACGCCGAGCGACACGCCTTGCAGGGCGGGGGAGCCGTCGTGGTGCTGGAAGTGCAGGGCGCGGGCCCAGAGCACGTCGTTGTCCGGCGGAGCCTCCATGGGCGTACACCTCGGTTCTGATCCGTATTCCCCCGGTCGTGTCGTCCCCCTTCCGGGGGAACGAAGACGGGGCCGATCGGTCACTGGGCACGCTAGGCAGTCCCCGCGCGGGGGCCGGACAGCACGAGGCCCCGGGCCGCCGTGTCTCACTCGAACGGGCGGCACCGGGGCCGGTGCTGATCCTCTCAAGGAATGATCAGAGGATGATCAGAGCTTCGTCCATGCCTCCGTCAGCGTGGCGCGCAGTATCTGCTCGATCTCGTCGAAGGTCTCCTGGTTGGAGATCAGCGGCGGGGCGAGCTGGATGACCGGGTCGCCGCGGTCGTCGGCACGGCAGTACAGCCCGTTCTCGAAGAGCTGCTTGGAGAGGAAGCCGTACAGGACGCGCTCGGTCTCCTCCTCGTTGAAGGACTCCTTGGTGGCCTTGTCCTTGACCAGCTCGATGCCGTAGAAGAAGCCGTTGCCGCGGACGTCGCCGACGATCGGCAGGTCGTGCAGCTTCTCCAGGGTGGAGCGGAAGGCGCCCTCGTTGTCGAGCACGTGCTGGTTGAGGCCCTCGCGCTCGAACAGGTCGAGGTTGGCGATGCCGACCGCGGCGGAGACCGGGTGGCCGCCGAAGGTGTAGCCGTGCAGGAAGGTGTTGTCGCCCCTGTAGAACGGCTCGGCCAGGCGGTCGGAGATGATGCAGGCGCCGATCGGGGAGTAGCCCGAGGTCATGCCCTTGGCGCAGGTGATCATGTCCGGGACGTAACCGAACTTGTCGCAGGCGAAGGTCGTGCCGAGGCGGCCGAAGGCGCAGATGACCTCGTCCGAGACGAGCAGCACGTCGTACTGGTCGCAGATCTCGCGCACCCGCTGGAAGTAGCCGGGCGGGGGCGGGAAGCAGCCGCCGGCGTTCTGCACGGGCTCCAGGAAGACGGCCGCGACCGTCTCCGGGCCCTCGAACAGGATCTGCTGCTCGATCTGGTCGGCGGCCCAGCGGCCGTACGCCTCGGGGTCGTCGCCGTGGATCGGGGCGCGGTAGATGTTGGTGTTCGGCACCTTGTGCGCGCCCGGGACGAGCGGCTCGAAGGGGGCCTTCAGGGCCGGCAGGCCCGTGATCGACAGGGCGCCCTGCGGGGTGCCGTGGTAGGCCACCGCGCGGGAGATCACCTTGTACTTGGTGGGCTTGCCGGTGAGCTTGAAGTACTGCTTGGCGAGCTTCCAGGCGGTCTCGACCGCTTCGCCGCCGCCGGTGGTGAAGAAGACCTTGTTGAGGTCGCCGGGGGCCTCGTTCGCCAGGCGCTCGGCCAGCTCGACGGCCTTGGGGTGGGCGTAGGACCAGACCGGGAAGAAGGCGAGCTCCTGCGCCTGCTTCGAGGCGGTCTCCGCGAGCTCCTGGCGGCCGTGTCCGGCCTGGACCACGAACAGGCCGGCGAGGCCGTCGAGGTAGCGCCTGCCCTTGTCGTCGTAGATGTGGGTGCCCTCACCGCGGACGATGGTGGGGACGGGGGCGTTCTCGTACGACGACATGCGGGTGAAGTGCATCCACAGGTGGTCGTACGCGGCCTTGCTGAGGTCCTTGGGGCTGTCGGTGCTCACGATTATCGGGTTCCCCACATATAGGTCTGCTTCTTGAGCTTGAGGTAGACGAAGCTCTCGGTGGAGCGCACGCCGGGCACGGCCCGGATGCGTCGGTTGATGACCTCCAGGAGGTGGTCGTCGTCCTCGCAGACGACCTCCACCATCAGGTCGAAGGAGCCCGCGGTCATCACCACGTACTCGCACTCGGACATGGCCGACAGTGCCTCGGCCACCGACTCCACGTCGCCCTCGACGTTGACACCGACCATCGCCTGGCGCCGGAAGCCCACCGTGAGCGGGTCCGTGACGGCGACGATCTGCATCACGCCCTGGTCGAGCAGCTTCTGGACGCGCTGGCGCACGGCCGCCTCCGACAGGCCCACGGCCTTGCCGATGGCGGCGTACGGCCTGCGGCCGTCCTCCTGGAGCTGCTCGATGATGGCGAGGGAGACGGCGTCCAAATGGGGACCGCCGTTCCTGGACTCGCGGGAGTCCTTCTGGTCTGCGCTTCGACTGGCCACGGCTTCACTGTGCACGACGTATCGACAGTTTCGCAAGCCCGGATCAATGAAATTCGTTGTTTCGATCGCTTCAAGCTGCGGATATCGCAACCTCGGGGGGAGTGGGGGTGTTGAAAACGTCGGCACTCCGTCTAGGGTGGGTGTCTCAGTCAATGGACACCCGAACTTGGAGGGCCGGCAGTGAGCACCGAGCTGCGTCGTCTGCGCAATTACATCGACGGTGAGTTCCGGGACGCCGCCGACGGACGGACCACGGAAGTGGTCAACCCCGCCACGGGCGAGGCGTACGCGACCGCCCCCCTCTCCCGGGAGGCGGACGTGGACGCCGCGATGGCGGCCGCCGCGGCGGCCTTCCCGGCCTGGCGGGACCTGGTCCCGGCCGAGCGGCAGAAGGCCCTGCTCAAGATCGCGGACGCGTTCGAGGAGCGGGCCGAGGAGCTGATCGCGGCCGAGGTGGAGAACACGGGCAAGCCCATCGGGCTCACCCGCTCCGAGGAGATCCCGCCCATGGTCGACCAGATCCGCTTCTTCGCGGGCGCGGCGCGGATGCTCGAAGGGCGCGGCGCCGGCGAGTACATGGAAGGGCTCACCTCCTTCGTGCGCCGCGAGCCCATCGGCGTCTGCGCGCAGGTCGCGCCGTGGAACTACCCGATGATGATGGCCGTGTGGAAGTTCGCCCCGGCGCTCGCCGCGGGCAACACGGTCGTCCTCAAGCCCTCGGACACCACCCCCGCGTCCACGGCCCTGATGGCCGACATCATCGGCTCCATCGTGCCCAAGGGCGTCTTCAACGTCGTCTGCGGCGACCGCGACACCGGCCGCCTGATGGTCGAGCACGAGACCCCGGCGATGGCCTCCATCACCGGCTCCGTGCGGGCCGGCATGTCGGTCGCCGAGTCGGCCTCCAAGGACCTCAAGCGTGTCCACCTGGAGCTGGGCGGCAAGGCCCCGGTCGTGGTCTTCGAGGACACCGACATCCCGGGGGCCGTCGCGGGCATCTCGGAGGCGGGCTACTTCAACGCCGGGCAGGACTGCACGGCGGCCACCCGCGTGCTCGTGCACGAGTCGATCCACGACGAGTTCGTGAGCGCGCTCGCGAAGGCCGCGTCCGAGATCAAGACCGGGCAGCCCGACGACGAGGACGTGCTCTACGGCCCGCTCAACAACCCCAACCAGCTCAAGCAGGTCTCCGGGTTCATCGAGCGGCTGCCCGCCCACGCCAAGGTCGAGGCGGGCGGCCACCGGGTCGGCGACAAGGGCTACTTCTACGCCCCGACCGTCGTCTCCGGCCTCAAGCAGGACGACGAGATCATCCAGCAGGAGGTGTTCGGCCCGGTCATCACCGTCCAGTCCTTCCGCGACGAGGACCAGGCCGTCGAGTGGGCCAACGGCGTCGAGTACGCGCTGGCCTCCTCGGTGTGGACCAAGGACCACGGGCGAGCGATGCGGATGTCCAAGAAGCTCGACTTCGGCTGCGTGTGGATCAACACCCACATTCCGCTGGTCGCCGAGATGCCGCACGGCGGCTTCAAGAAGTCCGGCTACGGCAAGGACCTGTCGGGGTACGGCTTCGACGACTACACGCGGATCAAGCACGTGATGACGTCGCTGGACGCCTGACGACGCCGGACGCCGAACGCCGAACGCCTGACGACGCCGGACGCCGGACGCGTGAAGCCTGACGGCTGAAGCCCTCGGCTCGTGTGCGGCCCGGCTCGTGTGCGGCCCCGGACGGGAACCCCCGTCCGGGGCCGCACCGCGTGGCAGGGTGGACGTGTGGGCCGTGAACCCGCCCCGGTCGACAGGGTGTCGGGCCTGTACGGGCGCGCTCGACGCAGCGTCGATTGTCCCGGCGAGTGCGGGGGCGGGATCCTGCGTGCCATGCCCCTGCTCCCGAAGACGCCCCCTCTGTCACGTCGTACCCTGCTGCACGGCCTCGGCGGTTCCGCCGCGCTCGGTGCGAGCGGTACCCGGCCGTGCCGGAGGCCGTGTGGCGGCGGGCCGGGTCGGTCGAGGGGCGCGAGTACGCGGTGGCGGTCGGCACGCATCGAGGGCATCGACGACTCCAGGTTCCGGAACGGGACGGTCGTCGATCATCCTCATCGCCTCGTGTGGCACGCCGGATCGTCGGTGAGGAGGGCCCGCACCCCGGACCGCGGCTCGGGGTACTCCCCTACGACGGCGAGGAGTTGTGCGGGCTCACCCCTACGGGACGTGTTTCGCCCCGGTCGCGCAGCGCGCACAGGACGTCGACGCGGTTCGTCGTGATCGAGTCGACGCCCAGGGCGCGCAGCCGGCGCATCGTGCGGCGGGTGTCGGGGGTCCAGGCGGACAGCAGCAGACCGTCGGCGTGGACGCGCTCGGCCAGGGCGCGGTCCACCAGGCCGAAACGGTAGTTGAGCCACCGCGGCCGGACCGCCGCCAGGAGCGCGGGCCGGGGAGGGGCCGCCGTCGTCCAGGTCATGGCGATCTCGGCGGCGGGGTCGGTGGCCCGCACCGCGAGCATCGCCGCGGCGCCCGCCGTGTAGTACACGCGGTCCCGCGCCCCGCACTCGCGCACCACGTCCACGATGCGCCGGACCGCCCGCTCGCCCGGCCCGCCCGGCAAATCGAGCATCAGCCGGCTGCCGTCCGTGGCCGCCAGCGCCTCCGCCAGCGTCGGCACCCGGCCCGCCGTCAGGCCGCGCACCTCCTCGGCCGACAGGGACCGCAGCGGCCGGTCGTGCCGCCACAGCCGCTTCAGCGTCTCGTCGTGCAGCAGCACCGGCACGCCGTCCCGGGTGAGGCGCACGTCGGTCTCGACCGCGTCCGCGCCGCGGTCCAGGGCGGATCGCAGCGACTCGATCGTGTTCTCGCGGTGCCGGTAGGGGTCGCCGCGGTGGGCGACGGCGGTCAGGGCGCGCGGGGTGTCCATGGTGGGGGCAACTCTCGGTGGGCGCGGTTCTCAGGAGGCGAGCCAGGCGGCGGTGTACGTGTCGATCTCGTCGATGATCCGTGCCTTGCCCGGCGCGTCGAGGAACGACGCCTCGACCCCGTTCTTCGCCAGGCCGGCGAGGCCCCGCTCGTCGAGGCCCAGGAGCCGGGCGGCGACGGCGTACTCGTTGTTGAGGTCGGTGCCGAACATCGGCGGGTCGTCCGAGTTGATCGTCACCAGGACGCCGGCGCGGGCGAACTCCTTGAGCGGGTGCTCGTCCAGGGTGCGCACCGCGCGGGTGGCGATGTTCGAGGTCGGGCACACCTCCAGCGGGATGCGCCGCTCGGCGAGGTGGGCGAGGAGCTTCGGGTCCCGGGCCGAGCTGGTGCCGTGCCCGATGCGTTCGGCGCCCAGGTGGGTGAGGGCGTCCCACACCGTCTGCGGCCCCGTGGTCTCACCGGCGTGCGGCACCGAGTGCAGGCCCGCGGCGATCGCCCGGTCGAAGTACGGCTTGAACTGCGGGCGGTCCACCCCGATCTCGGGTCCGCCGAGCCCGAAGGAGACCAGGCCCTCCGGACGCAGCCGGTCGTCGGTGGCGAGCCGGGCCGTCTCCTCGGCGGACTCCAGACCGGCCTCGCCCGGAATGTCGAAGCACCAGCGCAGTACGGTCCCGAACTCTGCCTCGGCCGCCTTGCGGGCGTCCTCGATCGCGTCCATGAAGGCGCCCTCGTCGATGCCGCGCCGGGTGGAGGAGAACGGCGTGATGGTCAGCTCGGCGTACCGCACCTGCTGGCGGGCCATGTCCCGGGCCACCTCGTAGGTGAGCAGCCGGACGTCCTGCGGGGTGCGGATCAGGTCGACCACGGACAGGTACACGTCGATGAAGTGCGCGAAGTCCGTGAAGGTGAAGTAGTCGACCAGCGCCTCGGGGTCGGTGGGGACCTTGGAGTCGCGGTGGCGCGCGGCCAGTTCGGAGACGATGCGCGGGGAGGCGGAGCCGACGTGGTGGACGTGCAGTTCGGCCTTCGGCAGCCCGGCGATGAAGGCGTGCAGGTCGCGCGGGACGTCGGGGTCGACGAGATGCTCGGTCAAGGGTTCCTCCCCGGGGCGGCGCCCGGCCGCGCGCGGCGGCGGTGGGGCGCGGGTGATCGGCTGATCGGTCGTTCGGGGATCATCGTAGGCCGGTCTCACGCCCGGCGGCCCGGGACCGTAGCATGGCGGGCACGAACGACCCCGGGGGGACGAGACATGACGGACGCGATACGGCCCGACGGGGATCCCGCCGGTGGTCACGACCCCTGGGCTCCCCCGGAGAGCGGGCCGTCGCTGGACAAGGGCGCCGGCGCCGGACAGGCGCAGGAGCCGCCCGGGCCGCCCGCGTCCGACGCACCGCCGCCCTGGCAGCCGCCGCCGGGCGTGCACGACCAGGCCACGGTCACCTCGATGCCGGGCGCCGGATACACCGCCCCCGACTCCGCGGTGCCGCCTCCGCCGGTCGCGCCCGACGGTGCCGGTGCGCCGGTCGGGTATGGCTATCCCGGGTACGGCCAGGGCTACGGCTGGCCCGGCATGCCGATGGCCCCGCAGAACGGCATGGGCACCGCCTCGATGGTGCTCGGCATCCTGGCCTGCGCGCTGTTCTGCATGTACGGCGTGGTCTCCCTGGTGCTCGGCGTGCTCGCCATCGTCTTCGGGGTCAAGGGCCGCCGGAAGGCGGAGGTCGGCCTGGCCAGCAATCACGGGCAGGCGCAGGCCGGGTTCGTCATGGGCATCATCGGCGTCGTCCTCGGCATCGCCGTGATCGTCCTGATCGCCGTCGGCATCACCGCCGCGATCAACGACGACTCGTACTACGACGACCCCTACTACGGCTCCTCGCGCCCCGCGCCGGTCTCCGTGACGGCGGAAAGCTGAACACCTCCCCCAGCAGTGCCTCTACGATGTCAAGCGCCAACGAGGGGAGAGCAGTTCATGTCGTACTCCAATCCCGGACCCGGGGGATACGGGCCGCCGCAGCAACCGGGCCAGCCGCCCGCCGAGGGCTACGCCTACCCGCAGTCCGCGCCCGGCTACGGCTACCCGAGCCAGGGGCCGTCCTACCCGGCCGCCCCGCCGGTCGGGTATCCGCAGGCCCCGGGCTACGCCATGCCGATGCAGCCGAGCAACGGCATGGGCACCACGGGACTGGTCCTCGGCATCATCGGCGTGGTGTGCAGCCTGACCTTCTTCCTCTGGTTCTTCGGCGTGATCCTGGGCATCCTGGGGATCATCTTCGGCGCGGTGGGCCGGGGCAAGGCCACCCGGGGCGAGGCCACCAACAAGGGCGCCGCGACCGCCGGTCTGGTGCTCGGCATCACGGCCACCGTGATCCTGCCGCTGCTCGGCTTCCTCGCCTTCGCGAGTCTGATGAGCGTCGCCTGAACCCTGCCGTGCGGGAAGGGGGCGGCCCTCGGGTCGCCCCCTCGCCTCCGCGGCCGCTCGGGAGCCGCACGGCGGACATCCGGGTGTCGTCGCTCAGCAGCCGTCCGCGCGCAGCCGCTCACGGGCCGCCATCAGCGCGAAGCCCAGCAGATTCGGCCCACGCCAGCGCTCCGGGTCTCCCGCCGCCTCGTCGTCCGCGGCCAGGCCGATGCCCCACACCCGGTCCACGGGGCTCGCCTCCACCAGCACTCTGTCGCCCGTGTTCAGCAGGAACTGCCGCAGCGCCGGGTCCGAGGCGAACTTGTGGACGCTGCCCTCCACCACGATCCGGAACCGCTCCCGCTCCCACACCGTCTCGTCGAAGCCGCGCACCAGCCGGCCCGCCTTCTTCGCCTCGGCGGGATGAGCGGCCGCCAGCACCCGCCGCTCGGCGTCCGGGTCCTCGAAGAGCCGGGCCTTGCCCGCCATCATCCAATGCTCGGCCGTCCGGTAGTCCACTCCCGCCACCGTGAACGGCGACGGCCACCACTGGCTCAGACAGCTCGGTCCGAGCCTGCCGTCGGGGAGCGGCCGGTGCCCCCAGAAGCACAGGTACTTGATCCGCTCGCCCGCGCGGACCCGCCCGACCAGCGCTTCCCGGCACGTGCCCGCCACCGCTGCCCCCCTGATCCTCTCCATGCATGCGAGTGTGGCACGCGCCACTGACACTCCGTCCGCCCTTTTCCGTGGCGACTCGACACCTGGTCGACAGATTCCGTCGCGTAACCAAATGGCAACAACGGAATCACTTGTTGGAGGCCTAGTGCTCTGTCAGGATCGGCACTCACATCGAGCCTGAGCCACGCCGGCCCCCGTCACGGGGAGACCGAGGAGAGCCGACATGCACAACCCGGGCAACGCCACCCCGGACCGATTCCCGGCCCAGGACCGCTTCGCGGACGGGGCCCAGTACATCGCGGGCCGCCTGACGAAGGGCACCTCCGGACGGACGCACACCGTCGTCGACCCGGCGACCGGCGAGGACGTCCTGACCTATGAACTGGCCGGCCCCGACGACGTCGACGCGGCCGTCGCCGCCGCGCGGGCGGCGTTCCCCGGCTGGGCCGGCGCCACTCCAGGCGAGCGCTCCGACGCCCTGCACCGGTTCGCCGCCGTCCTCGCCGACCGCGCCGAGGACTTCGCCCGCGCGGAATCCCTGCAGTGCGGCAAGCCGCTGAAGCTGACCCGTGAGTTCGACGTGCCGGGCACGGTCGACAACGCGGCCTTCTTCGCCGGTGCCGCCCGGCACCTCCAGGGGCAGTCGGCGGGGGAGTACTCCGGCGACCACACCTCGTACGTCCGCCGCGAGCCCATCGGTGTGGTCGGGTCGATCGCGCCGTGGAACTACCCGCTCCAGATGGCCGCCTGGAAGATCCTCCCGGCGATCGCCGCGGGCAACACCATCGTGCTGAAGCCCGCCGAGATCACCCCGCTCACCTCACTGATGTTCGCCCAGGCGGCGACCGAGGCCGGCATCCCGGACGGCGTGATCAGCATCGTCAGCGGCACTGGACGGGAGGCCGGCGAGCACCTTGTGGCCCACCCCGACGTCGCCATGACCTCCTTCACCGGGTCCACCGCCGTCGGCAAGCGCGTCGCCGAGGTCGCCACCGCCACCGTCAAGCGCCTCCACCTGGAGCTGGGCGGCAAGGCCCCCTTCCTCGTCTTCGACGACGCCGACCTGGACGCCGCCGTCAACGGCGCCGTCGCGGGCGCGCTCATCAACACCGGCCAGGACTGCACGGCCGCCACGCGCGCGTACGTGCAGCGGCCCCTGTACGAGGCGTTCGTCGAGAAGACCGCCGCCCTCATGGACACCGTCCGGGTCGGCGACCCCTTCGCCGCCGGTACCGACCTCGGCCCGCTGGTCAGCCACGTCCAGCGGGACCGCGTCGCCGCCTTCGTCGACCGGGCCCGCGCCTACGCGCGCGTGGTGTGCGGCGGCGAGGCACCGCAGGACGACCTCAAGGACGGCGCCTACTACCGGCCCACCCTGATCGCGGACGCCGCCCGGGACAGCGAGGTCGTCCAGTCCGAGATCTTCGGTCCGGTCCTGGTCGTCCTGCCCTTCGACACCGATGACGAGGGCATCCGGCTGGCCAACGACACGCCGTACGGGCTCGCCGCCTCCGCCTGGAGCCGGGATCTGTACCGCGCGAACCGCGCCACCCGCGAGATCAAGGCCGGCTGCGTGTGGATCAACGACCACATCCCGATCATCAGCGAGATGCCGCACGGCGGGTACAAGGCGTCCGGCTTCGGCAAGGACATGTCCGCCTACTCCTTCGAGGAGTACACGCAGGTCAAGCACGTCATGTTCGACAACACCGCGGTGGCGGCCAAGGACTGGCACCGCACCGTCTTCGGGGACCGATAGGACCGAGAGCCATCACACCAGGCCGCCGACCACGGCCGACCCACCCGAAAGGGCAACCACGCGCATGGAGCAGTACGAGCCCGACCGCCTGTCCCCGGCCCAAGTGGCCGCCATGCGGCGCTCACTCAGGAGCGGCAGGGCCGCCCTCACCCGCCGTTCGCTGCTGCGCGCCTCCACCGGCGGCGCGCTCGCGGCCGGCGGCCTCGGCCTGCTGAGCGGCTGCGGCATCCCGGCGGCCGGCAAGACCGAGGGCGGCGTCTCCGCCGAGGACCACTCCAAGGAGGAGAAGCAGGTCCGCTTCTCCAACTGGACCGAGTACATGGACGTCGACGAGAGCGGCCGCCGGCACCCCACGCTGGAGGCGTTCACCGAACGCACCGGCGTCAAGGTCACGTACACCGAGGACATCAACGACAACAGCGAGTTCTTCGGCAAGATCCAGCCGCAGCTCGCCGCGGGCCAGGAGACCGGCCGCGACATCATCGTCCTCACCGACTGGCTGGCCGCCCGCCTCATCCGGCTCGGCTGGGTGCAGAAACTGGACCCGGCCAACCTGCCGCACGCCTTCGCCAACCTGTCGCCCCAGTTCCGCAGCCCCGACTGGGACCCCGGCCGGGCCTACTCCTACCCCTGGCAGGGCATCTCCGCCGTCATCGCCTACAACAAGAAGGCCCTGGACGGCATTGAGGTGAGGACCGTCTCCGACCTGCTCGACAACCCGAAGCTCAAGGGGCGGGTCGGCTTCCTCACCGAGATGCGCGACACCATGGGCATGACCCTGCTCGACATGGGCAAGGACCCGGCCCGGTTCACCGACGACGACTACGACGCCGGGATCGCCCGGCTCCAGAAGGGCGTCGACCGCGGCCAGATACGCCGCTTCACCGGCAACGACTACACGTCCGACCTCAGCAAGGGCGACTTCGCGGCCTGTCTGGCCTGGGCCGGCGACGTGGTCCAGCTCAAGGCCGACAACCCGGACATCGACTTCGTCATCCCGGACAGCGGCTACGTCACGTCCAGCGACAACATGCTGATCCCCAACAAGGCACGGCACAAGACCAACGCCGAACGGCTCATCGACTACTACTACGAACCGGGCCCGGCTGCGGAACTCGCCGCCTACATCAACTTCGTCTGCCCGGTCGACGGCGTGAAGGACGACCTGGCGAAGATCGACGAGGACGCGGCGAACAACCCGCTGATCATTCCCGACCAGGCCATGCAGGCCAAGTCGCACTCCTTCCGCTCCCTGAGCTCGAAGGAAGAGACGGCATACGAAGAGAAGTTCGCGAAGCTCACCGGGGCGTGACGACGATGACGACCAACACGACGAAGAACCAGACAGCCGCGACGGACGGCGGCGGCGACGTCCGCCTGGCCGGCATCAGCAAGACCTACGGCTCCTTCACCGCCGTGCACCCGCTCGACCTGACCGTGCCGCAGGGCTCCTTCTTCGCCCTGCTCGGTGCCTCCGGCTGCGGCAAGACCACGACCCTGCGCATGATCGCCGGACTGGAGGAGCCGAGCGGCGGCACCGTCCACCTCGGCGACCAGGACGTGACCGCGCTGCCGCCCTACAAACGGCCGGTCAACACGGTCTTCCAGTCCTACGCCCTCTTCCCGCACCTCGACATCTACGAGAACGTCGCCTTCGGCCTGCGCCGGCGCGGCATCAAGAGCGTGAAGAAGCAGGTCGGGGAGATGCTCGACCTGGTGCAGCTCGGCGAGCAGGCGCGCAAGAGGCCGCACCAGCTCTCCGGCGGCCAGCAGCAGCGCGTCGCGGTCGCCCGCGCCCTGATCAACCACCCCAAGGTGCTGCTCCTGGACGAGCCCCTCGGCGCCCTCGACCTCAAGCTGCGCCGTCAGATGCAGCTGGAGCTCAAGCGCATCCAGACCGAGGTCGGCATCACCTTCGTGCACGTCACCCACGACCAGGAGGAGGCCATGACGATGGCCGACCAGGTCGCCGTGATGAACGCGGGCCGCGTCGAGCAACTGGGCGCCCCCGCCGACCTGTACGAGAACCCGAGGACCACCTTCGTCGCCAACTTCCTCGGCACCTCCAACCTCATCGAGGCCGAGGTCGACACCCGCAGCGGCGACGACGTCGTCGTGAAGGCGGCCGGCGACAAGCTGGTGCTGCCCGGCGACCGGTGTTCCGCCCCGGCGAAGGCGGGCGGCAAGGTCCTGGTCGGGGTCCGCCCCGAGAAGATCAGCCTTACCCACGCGGACGACGCGGGCGCCATCCCCGAGGGCCGCAACCGCATCACCGGCAGGATCAGCAACACCAGTTTCATCGGCGTCTCCACCCAGTACGCCGTGGACTGCGCGGCCTGCCCCGAGTTCGAGGTCTACGCCCAGAACATCGACCGCGACCCCCGCCTCGCACCCGGCGCCGAGGTCGTCCTGCACTGGAGCCCGGCGCACACCTTCGGCCTTGACGCGGCCCAGGACATCGACGCGGGCGTCACCGAGGGCGAGGCCGCCTGATGTCCACCCTCACCGAGGCGCCACCGCCGCTGACCCCGACCGCGCCGGAGCAGAAGCCCCCGCGCAAACGCGGCCGCTGGACGCCGTACTGGCTGCTGCTGCCCGGCATCCTGTGGCTGGTCGTCTTCTTCGCGGCGCCGATGGTCTACCAGGCCTCCACCTCCGTGCAGACGGGCTCGCTGGAGGAGGGCTACAAGGTCGCCTGGCACTTCGCGACCTACTGGGACGCGCTGTCCGAGTACTGGCCGCAGTTCCTGCGCTCGGTCGCCTACGCCGCCTCCGCGACCGTGCTGTGCCTGCTGCTCGGCTATCCGCTCGCGTACCTCATCGCCTTCCGCGCGGGCCGCTGGCGGAACCTGATCATGATCCTGGTGATCGCGCCCTTCTTCACCAGCTTCCTGATCCGCACCTTGGCCTGGAAGACGATCCTCGCCGACGGCGGCCCGGTGGTCGGCGCCCTGAACACGCTGCACGTCCTGGACGTGACCAGCTGGCTCGGCTGGACCTCCGGCGACCGCGTGCTGGCCACCCCGCTCGCGGTCGTCTGCGGTCTGACGTACAACTTCCTGCCCTTCATGATCCTGCCGCTCTACACCTCCCTGGAGCGCATCGACGGCCGGCTGCACGAGGCGGCGGGGGATCTGTACGCGAAGCCCTCCACGGTCTTCCGCAAGGTCACCTTCCCGCTGTCGATGCCGGGTGTCGTCTCCGGCACGCTGCTGACCTTCATCCCGGCCACCGGCGACTACGTCAACGCCTCCCTGCTGGGCTCGGCCGACACCGGAATGATCGGAAACGTGATCCAGTCGCAGTTCCTGCGGGTGCTGGACTATCCGACGGCGGCGGCACTCTCGTTCATTCTGATGGCGGCCATTCTCGCCATGGTCACCTTCTACATCCGCAAGTCGGGGACGGAGGATCTGGTTTAAATGGCCTTCGTCAACTGGTTCAAGCGCCATGTGGTCGTCATCGCCGGGCTGCTGACGCTCGCTTATCTCCTGCTGCCCAATGTCGTCGTCACGGTGTTCTCGTTCAACAAGCCGAACGGACGCTTCAACTACGAATGGCAGCAGTTCTCCACGGACGCCTGGAAGGACCCGTGCGGGGTCGCCGGGCTGTGCGGTTCGCTCTCGCTCAGCCTCCAGATCGCCCTCTGGGCGACGCTGGGCGCCACCGCGCTCGGCACCGCCATCGCCTTCGCGCTGGTCCGCTACCGCTTCCGCGCGCGGGGCGCGATCAACTCGCTGATCTTCCTGCCGATGGCGATGCCCGAGGTCGTGATGGCCGCCTCGCTGCTCACCCTGTTCCTCAACATGGGTGCTCAGCTGGGCTTCTGGACGATCCTGATCGCCCACATCATGTTCTGCCTCAGCTTCGTCGTGACGGCCGTCAAGGCGCGCGTGATGTCGATGGACCCGCGGCTGGAGCAGGCGGCGCAGGACCTGTACGCCGGTCCCTTCCAGACCTTCGTCCGGGTCACGCTGCCGATCGCCGCCCCCGGCATCGCGGCCGGCGCGCTGCTCGCCTTCGCGCTGTCCTTCGACGATTTCATCATCACCAACTTCAATGCGGGTTCGACCGTCACCTTCCCCATGTTCGTGTGGGGATCGGCCCAGCGCGGAACGCCCGTTCAGATCAATGTCGTCGGTACGGCCATGTTCGTGATCGCCGTACTGTTCGTCCTGGTCTCCATGGTCGTCGGCAACCGCCGAAACCGCCGCAAGGCATAAAGCATCTCAGTTCGTCTTCGTAGGGAGTTGAAATCATGGCCCCTGGCGCCATGAGCCGCAGCAACGACTGGACGACATCACTTTCCGACGCCCAGCCTGTCCCGTACTGGCTGGACGACCCCGGCCGCCCCCGTCCACAGGCCGCTCTCACCGGCGCCGAGACCTGCGACCTGCTGGTCGTCGGCGGCGGCTACAGCGGACTGTGGACCGCGCTGATCGCCAAGGAGCGTGACCCGGGGCGGGACGTGGTGCTCATCGAGGGCCGCGAGGTGGGCTGGGCCGCCTCCGGCCGCAACGGCGGATTCTGCGCCGCCTCCCTCACCCACGGGCTGTCCAACGGCCTCACCCGCTGGCCCGACGAGATCCACCGGCTGGAGGAACTGGGCGCCCGCAACCTCGACGCCATGGAGGAGGCGGTCGCCCGCCACGGCCTCGACTGCGACTTCGAGCGCACCGGCGAGATCGACGTCGCCACCGAGCCCTACCAGGCACGGGAGCTGGAGGAGTGGTACGGGGAGATCCGCGCCAAGGGCCTCGCCGACGGCATCGAGTACCTGGACGCCGACGCCGTGCGGGAACAGGTCGACTCACCCACCTTCCGAGCCGGCCTCTGGGACCGGCGGGGCGTGGCGATGGTCAACCCCGCCAAACTGGCCTGGGGCCTCAAGCGCGCCTGTCTCGCCCTCGGCGTCCGGGTCCACGAACACACACCCGCGCTCACCCTCAAGCCCTACGGCGCCGGCATGGCCGTACGCACCCCCTACGGCGGGGTCCGCGCCCGCACGGTCGCGCTCGGCACCAACATCTTCCCGAACCTGGTCCGGCGGGTTCGCTCGTACACCGTCCCCGTCTACGACTACGCCCTGATGACCGAGCCGCTCACCGACGCGCAGCTCGCCTCGGTCGGCTGGAAGAACCGCCAGGGTCTCGGGGACAGCGCCAACCAGTTCCACTACTTCCGTCTTTCCTCCGACAACCGGATCCTGTGGGGCGGCTACGACGCCGTCTACCCCTACGGCGGCCGGGTGCGCGCCGAGTACGACGACCGCCCCGAGACCTACGCCAAGCTCGCCGGGCACTTCTTCACCTGCTTCCCGCAGCTGGAGGGCGTTCGCTTCACCCACGCCTGGGGCGGCGCCATCGACACGTGTTCGCGCTTCTCGGCGTTCTTCGGCACCGCCCACCAGGGGAAGGTGGCGTACGCGGCCGGGTACACAGGCCTGGGCGTCGGCGCGACCCGGTTCGGCGCCGAGGTGATGCTGGACCTGCTGTCGGGGGAGCGGACGGAGCGCACCGAACTGGAGATGGTGCGCAGGAAACCGCTGCCGTTCCCGCCCGAGCCCTTCGCCTGGACCGGTATCGCCCTCACCAAGTGGTCGCTGGCCCGCGCGGACGCACAGGGCGGCCGGCGCAACCTGTGGCTGCGCACGATGGACCGGCTGGGGCTCGGCTTCGACAGCTGAGCCGCGCCGGTGAGCGGGCGTGTGATCCGGTTCACCCCAACGAGGCACGACAACCCGCGTAATGCAGCCGGGAGACCTCCCTCTCCCTCGTGACGCACCCCGCGTCGACGAGTGAAAGGGAGGTTTCACATGCCTGGTGCGAAGACGGCGGTCGCGTGGCTGGCATCCGTCGCACCGGATCCCGCGTCCTGCCGCCGGGACTGGGAGCGCGACCCCTCGGGCGTCGCGCTGCTGCCCGCCGGCAAGGCCTGGGACGTGCTCATCCTGCCGAGCCGGCTCGGCCGCCCCACCCTGGACGTGCTCTCCCGCGTGCTGGACCAGCCCGGCCCGGTGCTCGCCGACTTCGGCGACGCGCGCACGGGCTTCTTCGTCCCGCCCGGCACGGCGGCCCGCTGGGTCGGCACCGGCATCCGGACCGCCGGGCTCGGCACCTGGATCGTGGTGCCCCACCCCGGTGGACTGTCGACCGGAGGCACCCGCTGGCTGATCCCGCCGGACGGCACCGCCACCCTCACCGACCCCTCGCTGCTGGAGCTGGCGATGCACGAGGCGGCGGCGGCCCTGGCGGGGGAGGAGGGCGAGGCACGGCGGGAGTGACATGCGCGAGGGGTTGACAACAGAATTGGTCTGGACCAAATTGGGCGCGCTCCACCCTCCCCATCTCCCCCATGTCCGGAGGCACTTGTGGAACGCGCACGCGTACAACGCGCCAGACCCCTGGTCCGTCGCCCCCTCGTCACGGTGCTCACGGCCGCGGCCCTCGCCGCGTCCGGTCTGACCGCGCTCACGTCGGCCGCCCGTGCGGCCGACGCGGACCTCGCCCGCAACGGCGGCTTCGAATCCGCCCTCGACGGCTGGACCTGTACGGCGGGCACGACCGTGTCCTCGCCCGTGCACGGCGGCACGGCGGCCCTGAAGGCCACCCCGGCGGGTGCCGACAACGCCCGCTGCGCCCAGACGGTCTCCGTCAAACCGGACTCGCAGTACACACTCTCCGGCTACGTCCGGGGCACCTACGTCTACCTGGGCGCGAGCGGCACTGGCACCACCGACGTCTCCACCTGGGCCCAGTCCGCCCCCGACTGGCAGCAGCTGACCACCACGTTCCGCACCGGCCCGTCGACCACCAAGGTCACCATCTACACCCACGGCTGGTACGGCACCGGCGCCTACCACGCCGACGACATCTCCCTCACCGGCCCCGGCGGCGAGACGCAGCAGCCCCCGGCGGCCCCCGGCGGCCTGAAGACCGGCTCGGTGACCTCCTCCAGCGTCGCCCTGTCCTGGTCACCGGTGCCGGGCGCGACGGGCTACGCCGTCTACCGCGACGGCGTCAAGGCCGGCACGGTCACGGGCACCTCCACCACGGTGTCCGGCCTGACCCCCTCGACCGCGTACTCCTTCCAGGTCACGGCGGTCAACGACGCGGGCGAGTCGGCGCGTTCGGCCACGGTCACGGCGACCACCGCTCAGCGCCCGGACGACGGCGGCGGCTCCTCCGACCTCCCGGCCCACGCCCTGGTCGGCTACCTCCACGCCAGCTTCGCCAACGGCTCCGGCTACACCCGCATGGCCGACGTGCCCGACAGCTGGGACGTCATCGACCTGGCCTTCGGCGAGCCCACCTCGGTCACCTCCGGGGACATCCGCTTCGAGCGCTGCCCGGTCGCCCAGTGCCCGAACGTGGAGAGCGACGCCGAGTTCAAGGCCGCGATCAAGGCCAAGCAGGCGGCCGGCAAGAAGGTGCTGATCTCCATCGGCGGGCAGAACGGCCAGGTGCAGCTCACCACCACCGCCGCCCGCGACAAGTTCGTCTCGTCCGTCTCCGCGATCATCGACGAGTACGGCCTGGACGGCCTCGACATCGACTTCGAGGGCCACTCCCTCTCCCTGAACGCCGACGACACGGACTTCAAGAACCCGAAGACCCCGGTCATCGTCAACCTCATCTCGGCCGTGAAGACCCTGAAGGCCAAGTACGGCGACGGCTTCGTGCTGACCATGGCGCCCGAGACCTTCTTCGTCCAGCTCGGCTACCAGTACTACGGCACCGGCAAGTGGGGCGGCCAGGACCCGCGCGCCGGTGCCTACCTGCCGGTCATCCACGCCCTGCGCGACGACCTGACCCTGCTGCACGTCCAGGACTACAACTCGGGCCCGATCATGGGTCTCGACAACCAGTACCACTCCATGGGCGGCGCCGACTTCCACATCGCCATGACCGACATGCTGCTCACCGGCTTCCCGGTCGCGGGCGACGCGAACAACGTCTTCCCGCCGCTGCGCCCGGACCAGGTCGCCATCGGCATGCCGGCCTCCACCCAGGCGGGCAACGGCCACGTCTCCCCGGCCGAGGTCACCAAGGTCCTGAACTGCCTGACCAAGAAGACCGACTGCGGCTCGTACGCGACCCACGGCACCTGGCCCGCCCTGCGCGGCCTGATGACGTGGTCGATCAACTGGGACCGCTACTCGAACTGGCAGTTCCAGAAGAACTTCGACGCGTACTTCGGCTGACGCCCGGCGGGGTCCGGCCGCCGCCCGGGGTCCGGCGGGCCACCAGCCGGATTCCGGCGAGCAGCACCACGCCCAGGCACCAGCTCGCCACCACGTCCAGGGGCCAGTGGTAGCCCCGCCGGACCAGCCCGTAGGAGGTGCCCAGCACCAGTACGGCACACAGCACGACAAGCGTCCGGCGTACGGCGGGCGAGCGCAGGAGCGGGAACAGCAGCAGCGCCGCCGTGCCGTACGCGACGACCGCCGTGGCGGTGTGACCCGAGGGGTAGTAGCCGACCGCGGGCGGCACCGCCGGGGTGCCGGGGCGGTCGGTCCACTCCTTCAGCGGCGCGACCAGCGCCGGCACCAGGGCCATCGCCACCACCCCCGCAAGGGGCGGCACCCACCAGCGGTCGACACCCGAGGCGCGCGCGTGCCACGCCGCGTACACCAGCGTCACGACCAGGACCGGCACGGCCACCTGCACATTGCCCAGGTCGGACAGCAGCTCGGAGATCCGGTCGGGGTGGACGAACGCCCCGCTCAGCCGCTCGTCCACCCCGACCAGCGGGCCGTCGGCGACGACCTGCCAGGTGACCAGCGCGAAGAGGAGGACGGGCAGCCCGAGGAGGGCGGGCAGGGCGCGGGAGCGGGCGGAGACCGGCATGACGCCCAGCTTCGCAGGTTCCGCCCTCACGTATTCTCACCGCCCGTGACGACCATACGAACGGCACGGGACAGTCGGTGGGGAGAGACCTTCGCCCGCCTGAAGGCGATGACCGGTGAGGGGCGCTACGAGGAGGCGCTGACCGAGGTCCGCCGCGGCACGCACCGGCCGCCCCGCTACCCCGACGGGTACCCGGACCTGGTCACCGGCGAGGCCCGCGCGCTGCTCGCCCGCATCACAGGGGAAGATCCAGGGGTCTGAAACCGGGGGAGTGAACACCGAAGGGCCGACACAAGGGGGGGGAGTGTGTCGGCCCTTCGGTGAACCACCGTCCCGAGTGCCGAGGCGGCCGTCCTGACCGGAACGTCGCGCGCCCCGGGGGGTTTGGGGCGGGCGACCGTCCGATCGGTGAGGAAGCCGGAACCCGCGGGTTCCGGTTGTGTGCGCGAGGCACGACCAGGTCGAAGCTGGGGAGGCCCCGTCCTGATGATCCGCCCACAGTCCCCTGTGGGCGGGTCCATCTCTCATCTGCGTAGAACCTACGGCAGGGGGTGCGCCGAGGACAGGGACATCGGCGTCCTGACATCCACCTCGCACACGTTCTTCACACGCTCTGCCGGTCACTGCGCCAGGCGTGCGAAGCCCAGCTCAGATGCGCGTTCGACCCCTCGCCCAGATGCTCGCCCACGCCTGGGCGCACGCGCCGGCGCACGGCCGGCTCCCGGTCTCGCGCACGGCCTCGCGCACGGTCTCGCTCAGATACCGGCGAAGGCCTGCTCGATGATGTCGAGGCCCTCGTTCAGCAGGTCCTCGCCGATCACCAGCGGCGGCAGGAACCGCAGCACGTTGCCGTACGTGCCACAGGTCAGGACCAGCAGCCCCTCCTGGTGGCAGGCCTTGGCGAGCGCGGCCGTCGCCTCCGGGTTCGGCTCCTTGGTGCCGCGGTCCTTGACCAGCTCGATCGCGATCATCGCGCCACGGCCCCGGACGTCGCCGATGACGTCGAACTTCTCCGCCATGGCGGCCAGGCGGGACTTCATGACCGCCTCGATGCTCTTCGCCCTGGCGTTGAGGTCCAGCTCCTTCATCGTCTCGATGGCACCGAGCGCGCCCGCGCAGGCCACCGGGTTGCCGCCGTAGGTGCCGCCGAGGCCGCCGGAGTGCGCGGCGTCCATGATCTCGGCGCGGCCGGTGACGGCGGACAGCGGCAGGCCGCCCGCGATGCCCTTCGCCGTCGTGATCAGGTCCGGGACGATGCCCTCGTCCTCGCAGGCGAACCACTGGCCGGTACGGCAGAAGCCGGACTGGATCTCGTCCGCGACGAAGACGATGCCGTTGGCCTTGGCGAACTCGCTGATCGCGGGCAGGAAGCCCTTGGCCGGCTCGATGAAGCCGCCCTCGCCGAGCACCGGCTCGATGATGATCGCGGCCACGTTCTCCGCGCCGACCTGCTTGGTGATCTGGTCGATCGCCTGGGCGGCGGCCTCCGGGCCGGCGTTCTCGGCGCCGGTCGGCCAGCGGTAGCCGTAGGCGACCGGCACGCGGTAGACCTCGGGGGCGAAGGGGCCGAAGCCGTGCTTGTACGGCATGTTCTTCGCGGTCAGGGCCATCGTCAGGTTGGTCCGGCCGTGGTACCCGTGGTCGAAGACGACGACGGCCGGCCGCTTGGTGTACGCACGCGCGATCTTGACGGCGTTCTCGACGGCCTCGGCGCCGCTGTTGAACAGCGCCGACTTCTTGGCGTGGTCGCCCGGCGTCAGTTCGGCCAGCGCCTCGGCGACGGCGACGTAGCCCTCGTACGGCGTGACCATGAAACAGGTGTGGGTGAAGTCGGCGAGCTGCGCGGACGCCTTGCGCACGACGGCCTCGGCGGAGGCGCCGACGGAGGTCACCGCGATGCCGGAACCGAAGTCGATCAGACGGTTGCCGTCGACGTCCTCGATGACACCGCCACCGGCGCGCGCCACGAAGACGGGCAGAGTGGAGCCCACACCCTGCGCGACCACGGCCGTACGGCGGGCCTGCAGCTCCTGCGACTTCGGGCCGGGAATGGCGGTGACGACGCGGCGCTCCTGCGGAAGTGCGGTCATGGGGGCTCCTGGGGTCTTGCGGACGAACGCTTGCCTTCTTTTCTCGCAGGCTAGGACCGGCGCCGTGGGGTGGGCATGCTCCATGTGGGCGTTGTCCGAGCGGCCGGTTGTCCGACATGGACAGGTGGCGGGAGGGGCGGTATGCGGACACGTCGACGCGGGCCCGGCCGCGTAAGCGGTGAACTCCCCTTGGGAGCGCGTTAGATTGGCTCGCTGATGGTGGACGGAGCGGCAGGTCAGGGGGCAAGGGCGATGGACGGCGACGGGACCCGGGACGCGCGGGGCACGCATGCGAATCCGGTACCGCGTCCTGCGGGGCCTCCCGAGATGCCCGCGGAGGCGCCCGCGGTGCCGCCACGGCCTGCGCGGGCACCGGGTGCACCGCCCAGGCCTGAGCAGGCCCCCCGGTCCACGTCGCCCGTCGCCGAATGGCTCGACGCGGAAAGGCCGAGGGCCCGCCCCGGGATCTGGCGGTACGGCTACCGACCGCCCAGGCAGACTTCGCAACGGATCGCTCCGGTGACGGTCGTCGGCATGCTGGTTCCCCTCCTCCTCGGGATGCTGGCGTGGTCGCTGTGGCAGCAGGGGGTCACCAGGTACCCGATGGCCCCCCTGCGGCTGCTCACGCCGGACGACTGGTGGTGGGGCGGCACGGTCGCGGACCCCAAGGAGCAGGTCGAAGGCTGGATGGTTTCGCCGGGGGAGCACGCCCGGGTGATCTACGGAGGCCTCATCTTCGCCGTGCTCGTCGTGGTGGTGGCCGTACTCGGCAGTTGGCGGGCCATCGTCAGGCACTACGTGACCCTCAGGCCTCAGCCCGCCCGCGCCCTGTTCGCCGCACTTCTGGCCCTCGTCGTCCTCAGCTTCGTCTTTCCCGGCGCCTTCCCCGTCGTCGGGTGGTCCGCCGTCCCGGTCGTCGACCCGCTGCTTTCACTCACCGTGCTGGTTACCGACAGCTACGACCTGATGGCATCTCGCCTGTACACGGACACGCTGTACACGGTCGTCACCCTGCTCGTGCTGTGGCCGTTCGCGCGTCTCGGAGGCTGGCTGCCGTATGCGCGGACGCTGTTGGCCGCCGGCCGGAACGGGGGCACTCCCGACGTCCCGGAGCCGCCCGCGCACCGGCGTTCCGAATGGCCCGCCCTGCGGGACGTCGGCCAGTACGAGGCCGCCGACCTGCTCACCGGTGAGGTCGTTCACGGCAGCATGAACGACGTCGACTGCACGCGCGTCGAGCACGCCTTCGCCGCCGCTCGGCGCGACGCCACGCTGGACGCGTTCCGCGACACCGTGCTGCGCCGGGGCGGTGCGGCCTGGACCCATCCGTCCGGCGCCCGGGACCTGCGGCGCCGGACCGCCCGTCACGACCTGCTGACCGGGCAAGTACGCATCGGCCGCTGGTCGGCCGTCGAGCAGACCCCCCCGTCCTACCGGGACGCCGGGGCGGCCCTCGACCCGGAGGTGCTCGGCACCTCGCTGCTGGCAGTGGGCCCTCCCGGGTCGGGCAAGACCCGCAATCTTGTCCAGCCGGTGACCGAGGCGCTCGCGCTGCGGGCGCTCTCCGGGGGCTGCGCCGTGGTGGTGGTGTCCGCCCCCGGGGCGCCCGTGTGCGACGACGACGCGTTCGACGTGATCATCCGCCTCGGTGACGCGTCCTCGGTGTACGACCTGGACCCGTACGCCGAGTCCGACGATCCGGACGACTCGGCTGCGATCCTCGCCGAAGCACTGGTCGGGGACCTCGACACGGTCGCAGCGCAGGGCGCCGTCACCGTCTTGGCACAGTTGCTGGGCCCGTTCCGGGCGGTGCACGGCCGATTTCCCTCCGTGCCGGAACTGCACGCGCTGCTGGAGGGCGACGAGACGGCGCTGTCCCGGCTGGGGGAAGCGCTCGCGGCGAGCGGGAACGACGTCATGCGCCGCGAGCTCGACGCGCGCCTGCGGCAGACCGGTGCACCAGGTGACGCGGGCCGGGCACTGGCCGACCGGCTGGCGCTGCTGAACCGGCCGGCGTTCGCGGACTTCTTCGGCGGCGGAACGGCCCGGCCGTTTTCCCTGCGGGCGATCGCCCACCATCCGCTGCGGGTCCGGATCGACGTGCCCGAGCGCGGACACGACGAGGCCGCCCGGCTGATCACCCGGCTGGTCCTCGCGCAGTTCCACGCCGTCGTCAGGGAGGGCCGGCGGGAGCACTTCGTGTGCCTGGTCCTGGACGACGCGACGGGCGCAGTCACACCGCAGTCCGTGCGCCGTATCCAGGGGCTGCGCTCGCAGAACGCGGGCGTGCTGCTCGCTCTGCGCACCGTCGGCGACGTACCGGAGGCGCTGCACGGACCGCTGTACGGTGCCGTCGGCTGCCGCATGGCCTTCTGCGGCGTCTCCACCTGGGACGGCAGCCGGTTCGCGCAGTCCTGGGGCACCGAGTGGGTCGAGACGACCGAGGTCGCCAAGCACACGGTCTTCGCCGACCAGCCGATGACCCGGTTCTTCCACGCCGTACGGAAACTGGTGACGGGCAAGGCGGTGACCACGGATGCCGTGACCGTCCGCCAGGTCGAGCGGGAACGCTGGTCGGCCTCCGAGCTGGCGCACGCCGTGCCGGCCGGGCATGCCGTGCTGTCGCTGACCAGCGTCAAGGGAGAGCACGCGCCGCCGCTGCTGGTCGACCTGCACGGGTGAGCCCCCACGGGCCGGGGCGGGCACACCCGGGGACCGTACAGTGAGGCAGGATCGACACAGGTCGTTCATACGCGGCGGCCAAAAGATCACAGCGACTCCACACCGACCCCGCGACCGCCTCACGCCCCCGACGCAGACCCGAAGGCCAAGGCCCCCATGCCCCCGACGCTCGCCTCGCTCGTCCACCACTCGGCGCTCAAGCTGACCGTGCGCGCCGGCGAGGACCGCCTCGACGTGCCGGTGCGCTGGGCCCACGTCAGCGAGCTCGCCGACCCGGTGCCCTACATGGAGGGCGGGGAGCTGCTGCTGATCACCGCCCTCAAACTGGACGCCGAGGACCCCGAGGTGATGCACCGGTACGTGAAGCGGCTGGTCGGTGCCGGAGTGGTGGGCCTGGGATTCGCCGTCGGGGTCAACTACGACGACATCCCCCAGGCCCTGGTGGAAGCGGCCCGGCAGGAAGGGCTGCCGCTCCTGGAAGTACCGCGCCGCACCCCCTTCCTCGCCATCAGCAAGGCCGTTTCGGCCGCCATCGCCGCCGACCAGTACCGCGCGGTCACCGCGGGATTCGCCGCCCAGCGCGAGCTGACCCGGCGGGCCCTGGCCGACGGCCCGGAGGGTCTGCTGGCCGCGCTCGCCGCCCAGGTCGACGGCTGGGCGGCGCTGTACGACGCCTCGGGCGCCGTCGTCGCCACCGCACCGGAGTGGGCGGGCCGCAGGGCGGCGCGGCTCACCGTGGACGTGCGACGGCTGCGCGAGCGCCCCGCTCCCGCCTCCTCCGTCGTCGGCGGCACCGGAAACGCCGAGCACCCCGAGAACGCCGACCGGGTCGAGCTGCACTCGCTGGGCACCTCCCGCCGCCCCCGTTCGGCGCTCGCCGTCGGCACGGCCGCCGCCCCCGGCACCGCCGAGCGGTACGCCGTCCACTCCGCCATCGCCCTGCTGACCCTCACCACGGAACGCTCCCGCTCCCTGCGCGAGGCGGAGCTCCGCATCGACGGGGCCGTACTGCGCATGCTGCTGGCCGGCGAACCCGACCACGCGCGCACGGTCGCCGGCGACCTGTACGGCGGCCTGCTGGACGCGCCGTTCCGGATCGCCGTCGCCGAGTCCCCGGCGGCCAGGACCAGGGCCTCCACGGTCGTGCAGAGCGCCGGTGACCCGGCCGCCGAGCCGGGCGGCGACCCCCTCGGCACCCTCACCGAGGTCGTGGAGTCCGCCGCCGCCCGGGCCGGCGAGGCGGTCCTGGTCGTCCCCCAGGGTGAACGCCTGGTGGTGCTGGCCACCGACGGGGGCGCGGCCGTCGCCGCCTGCGTCGAGCACGCGTCGGCCCTGGAGGCCGCCCGCCCGGCGTCCGAGTCCCTCGCGGGCGCCGACGAGGAGAGCCTGGTCGTCGGTCTGTCGGCACCGTCCGGGCCCATCGCCGCGTCCGCCGCGTACAAGCAGGCCGAACAGGCTCTCTCGGTGGCCCGCCGGCGCGGCCGCGTCTGCGTGGAGCACGAGCACCTGGCGGCGGGCTCCGTCCTGCCGCTCCTCGCCGACGACGCGGTACGCGCCTTCGCCGACGGCCTCCTGCGGGCGCTGCACGACCACGACGCCACCGGCCGCGGCGACCTGGTGGCCTCCCTGCGCGCCTGGCTCTCCCGCCACGGCCAGTGGGACGCGGCCGCCGCCGACCTCGGCGTCCACCGCCACACGCTGCGCTACCGGATGCGCCGCGTGGAGGAGATCCTCGGCCGCTCCCTGGACGACCCGGACGTGCGCATGGAGCTGTGGCTGGCCCTGAAGGCCACGGCGCCGGACTGACACCCCCACCTGGCCACCACGTCGAACACCCCGCCCTCACCACTACACCCCGGACAAACGTCCCCCGCCCCACCCCGCCCTACCGTGGACCCGCACCCGCAGTCACCACCATCACCCCCAACGCGGAAGGGCCGGGACTCGACAATGACTTCCACCCACGCCTTCTGGCTCGCCGGCCGCCAGGCCACCGGCGAGTCCGGCTTCGACGTCACCTCCCCCTGGGACGGCAGCACCGTCGGCACGGTGAGCCTGCCCACCGACGCCCAGGTCGAAGAGGCCGTGGCCGCCGCGTACGCCGTCCGCGAGGACTTCGCCGCCACCCCCGCCCACACCCGCGCCGCCGCGCTCGACCACGTCAGCCGCCGCCTCGTGGAACGCACCGAGGAGATCGCCCGCCTCATCTCCGCCGAGAACGGCAAGCCGATCAAGTGGGCCCGCGGTGAGGTCGGCCGCGCGGTCTCCGTGTTCCGCTTCGCCGCCGAGGAGGCCCGCCGCTTCAACGGCGGCGAGGCCCAGCGTCTCGACACGGACGCCGGCGGTCAGGGCCGCCTCGCCCTCACCCGCCGCTTCCCGAAGGGCGTCGTCCTCGGCATCGCGCCCTTCAACTTCCCCCTCAACCTCTGCGCCCACAAGATCGCCCCCGCGATCGCGGCCGGCGCCCCCATCATCCTCAAGCCGGCCCCCGCCACCCCGCTCTCCGGCCTGATCCTCGGCGAACTGCTCGCCGAGACCGAGCTGCCCGCCGGCTCCTGGAGCATCCTCCCGGTCCCCAACGACCGCATGCCCGCCCTCGTCCAGGACGAGCGCCTCCCGGTCATCTCCTTCACCGGCTCGGAGACCGTCGGCTACGCGATCATGGACTCGGTGCCCCGCAAGCACTGCACCCTGGAGCTGGGCGGCAACGGCGCGGCCGTCGTCCTCGGCGACTGGGCGAGCGACGAGGACCTGGATCGGGCCGCGACCCGCATCGCGACCTTCTCCAACTACCAGGGCGGCCAGTCCTGCATCTCCGTGCAGCGCGTCATCGCCGACGACGCCGTCTACGACCGTCTGCTGCCCCGCATCGTCGCCGCCGTCGAGGCCCAGGTCACCGGTGACCCGAACGACGACGCGACCGACGTCGGCCCGCTGGTCAGCGAGGCCGCCGCCGAACGCGTGGAGGCGTGGGTGCGGGAGGCCGTCGACGCGGGCGCGAAGCTCCTCACCGGAGGCAAGCGCGACGGTGCCTCCTACGCCCCGACGGTCCTCACCGACCTGCCCGCCGACACCACCCTCGCCCGCGAGGAGGTCTTCGGCCCGGTGCTCAGCGTGCAGAAGGTCTCCGGCGAGGCCGAGGCCTTCGCCGCCGTCAACGACTCCAAGTACGGCCTCCAGGCGGGCGTGTTCACCCACGACCTCCAGGCGGCCTTCCGCGCCCACCGCGCCCTGGAGGTCGGCGGCGTCGTCATCGGCGACGTCCCCTCCTACCGCGCCGACCAGATGCCGTACGGCGGCGCCAAGCAGTCCGGCGTGGGCCGCGAGGGCGTGCGCTTCGCCATGGACGACTACACCTACGAGCGGGTTCTGGTCCTCACGGGGCTGGCTCTCTGACGGACGTCAGGTGCCGGGCGCCGGCGTCCGGTGGACGGGCGGAAGCCGCGGCCCCACGGTGCGGCAGCCCGCCGTACGCCCCGCCAGCAGGTCCCGCAGCGTCGCGTACGAGTGGTCCCACGACCACTCGTACGCGACCCGTCGGCGCCCCTCGTCGCCCATGGCCCGGGCGAGCCGGGGATCGCGCAGGAGCCTGATCAGCCGGTCCGCCGTCGCCGCGACCGAACGGCCGTCGACGACGTACCCGGTCCCGCCCTCGCACACCGTGTCGGGGGCGCCGCCCGAGTCGCCCGCGACCACCGGCAGCCCGGAGGCGGCGGCCTCCAGGTACACGATGCCCAGGCCCTCCACCTCCAGACCGGCCCTGCGCGTACGACAGGGCATCGCGAAGGCGTCGGCGGCGGCGTAGAACGCCGGGAGCGCGTGGTGGGGATGGCCGCCCGCGAAGCAGACCGAGTCCAGAACGCCCTCCCGCAGGGCCAGTTGCCGCAGCCCGGAGGCGTAGGGGCCGTCACCGACCAGCAGCAGTACGGCGTCCGGGACCGCCCGGCGTACCCAGGGCAGCGCTCTGATCAGGGTGTCCTGGCCCTTGCGCGGGACCAGCCGGGCCGCGCACAGGATCACGGGGCGGTGTCCCAGGCCGTACCTCGTCCGGACCGGAGTGCCGTCGACGGCGGGGTGGAAGGCCCCGGTGTCCACGCCGGGGACCAGGCGGGCGGTCCGGGTGCCGAGGGCGAGGGCCGCCTCGATCGGGGCCCGGGTGCTGTCGCCCAGCCAGGTCAGCGTGTCCACCTGGGCGCCGATGCGGCGCAACAGGCTCCGGGGCCCCGGAACGCGGGCCCACCACACCTCGTGGCCGTGGGTGGTGGCCACGACGGTGCGGATCCCCGCCGTACGGCGCAGTCGTCCCGCCATCAGCGCGAGGGGCGCCGCCGCGCCGAACCACACCCGGTCGCAGCCGTACCGGCGGGCCACCTCCGCGGCGTGCGCGGTCGCGCGCGGGGTGGGCAGTAGGGTGCGGGCCGGGTGGCGGACGACCGGGTAGCGGAAGCGGGCGCCGCGGTCCGTCGTGGCCGTCGGCGTGGAGGTGAGGACGACCACCTCGTCGGGCGGGAAGCGATCGGCCATCTCCCGGACGAAGGTCTCGATGCCGCCCTGCCGGGGCGGGAAGTCGTTGGTGACGATCAGCGTGCGGCCACCGGTGCGGGCGTCGTCCGTCATGCGGGGCTCCTCTCGACGGGGCGGCCTTGGACCTCGGTGTCGCGGTGCACCGCCTCGTGCGTCAGCGCGGCCAGGACCATCGGGTAGACCAGGTAGCCGAAGCGCGTCGCCGGCATCAGGACCGTCGCCAGGCCCACACCGAGCGCGAGCCGCCCGGCCGCCGCCCGCAGCGTCCCCGGCGGGCGTACCGCGAGCGAGACGCCGACCAGCAGCGCGCCGACCGCCAAGAGGGCGAGCGCGATCACGGTGCCGCCCGGGACGTGTGCCGCGAGCAGATGACCGGGCAGCGGGCTGTCGGCGGGGGAGGCGGTGGCGGTGAGCCCGAACGGGAAGGCGACGACGTTCCGGTAGAAGCCGGCGGGATCGGTGAGCGCGAAGGGCAGGACCACCGCCGACCCGGTACCCAGGCACATGCCCGCACACCGCAGCGCGGGCCGGCCGCCCTGCCGTACGGCGATCAGCGCCAGGGCCACCGGCAGCGCGAGCCAGCCGGTCCACTTCAGCACGGCGGCGGCCCCGAGCGCGAGGCCGGCCCCGCCCGGGCGCCCCCGCCCGGCCTGCGCGAGGCCCAGGCACATCAGTCCGGCCACCGGCAGGTCGACGCCGCCCACCGCGAGGGGCAGCGCGACCAGGGGGCAGGCGAGCAGCGGTCCGACACGGCGCACTCCGGCGGCGACGAGGGCCCCGACGAACGCGACACCCGTCCACCAGCGCGGATCACCCGGCAGGACGCCGAAGAGCGCCATCCCCGGCAGGTAGGGGTTGAAGTCGCCCACGGCCGCGGGGGCCGTGACGTACGGGGTTCCGGTGACGGCCAGCAGGTGCCCGGACCGCTCGACCACGGCCACTTCGGACTGCCCGAGCCCCGCTGCCACCAGGCCGACGAGCGGCAGTACCACGCTCCCCGCGACCGCCACCGCGCGAGCCGCCCAGAGCGGCCCGGAGCCCGAGGCCAGGAGCGCCGCGAGTGCGTACCCCGCTCCGGCCGACCATCCCCACACCCGGTGCGTCGCCAGGCCGGAGGCCGGCGCGAAGCTCGTCGCCGCCACCGCGCACCCGGCCCACACATACCGTTCGACGGGCCGCGGTGCGCACCCGGCGACCCGTTCCCCAAAGGTCTTCCCCATGTCCGTCGACGCTAGGAATCCGCAGGTCGCAAGGCGTCAACCGAGGCTCCGCACCCGGGACTCAACCCGTGGTACGACACCCGCTCCGAGACTCCACCCGAGCGGTGACGCGCCCTTCGGCCACGGCCGGGATCATGGAAGGATGAGGACGTCGCCCCAACAGCGGCTGCGCGAGTGGATCGCGGCACCCGCCTACCCCTGGATCACCGGCGGCGCCGTCACGGCGGGCGCGGTCGTGGAGCTGATCGCCATTCCGGGCGGTGTGACGACCACCGTCGGAGCGCTGGTGTCCGCGGCCTCGCTGATGTGGCGGCGCTCCTTCCCGCCCGTCGCGATGCTCACGGTCGCGGCGGGGCTGATCGGCTTCGCGGGCGACGTCAACCTGTACGTCTCGATCATGGTGAGCGGACTGACCGGCTGCTACTCGCTGGGCCGCAACCGGGTACTGCACCCGGCCCTCACCGTCGCGGGCGGCGCGCTCGGTGCGCTGTGCGTCAACCTGGTCCACATCAACACCTGGTCGCGGATGGACCTGCCCGTGCCGGCGCTGTGGGAGAAGGGGTCGCTGAGCCTGTTCGCCGAGTCGTTCCTGCTCACCGTGGTCGTCTTCGGGGCGGTGATGATGGGCGACGCGGTCCGCTCCCGGGAGGAGACGCGCATCGAACGCGGCCTGGCACAGGCCAAGCTGATCGCCATGGAGCGGCAGCAGGCCGCCGAGGCGGAACGCGCCGCGATCGCCCGCGAACTGCACGACATCGTCTCCCACTCGGTGTCGATGATCGCGGTCCAGGCCGAGAGCGCCACGTACACCACGCCCGGACTCACCCCAGCGGCCCGCGACGGCTTCCAGCAGATCGCCGGCACGGCCCGCTCCTCGATGGCCGAACTGCGCCGCCTGCTCGGCGTCCTGCGCACGCCCCCGGGCGACACCGGCCCCGCCACCCTCACCGCGCCGCAGCCCACGCTCGGTCATCTCGCCGAACTGGTCGAGCAGCACCGGGCGGTGGGCGGCACAGCCGAGTTGCGGATCACCGGCGAGCGGGTGCCGCTGCCCGCCGCGTGGGAGCTGTCCGCCTACCGGATCGCGCAGGAGGCGCTGACCAACGCGCGCAAGCACGCCCCCGGCGCCCGTACCGTGGTCGAGGTCGACTACGGCGCCGACCGGCTGCTCACCCTCCGCGTCCGCGACGACGGTCCCGGCGCCGGTCCCGGCTCCCAATTCGCCGGCGGCACGGGGCACGGCCTGACCGGAATGCGCGAGCGGGCCGCCCTGGTCGGCGGTCGGCTCAGCGCGGGGGCGGGCCCGGACGGCGGCTTCCTGGTGGAGGCGGAGCTGCCGTGGGGGAGCGGGCGCACAGTGGGGGACGAGCGGGGGAGCCGCACGTGATCAGGGCACTGGTCGCCGACGACCAGGCGGTCGTCCGCACCGGCTTCGTGAACCTCCTGGGCACCCAGGAGGACATCGAGGTCGTCGCCGAGGCGGAGGACGGGGTGCAGGCGGTACTGGCGGCCCGCGAGACCCGGCCCGACCTCGCGCTCCTGGACATCCGGATGCCGCACAAGAACGGCATCGACGCGGCCCGCGAGATCCTGGCCTCCTCCGGCGGCGCCACGAAGGTGCTGATGCTGACCACCTTCGGCCTCGACGAGTACGTGTACGACGCGCTCGCGGCCGGCGCGGGCGGCTTCCTGCTCAAGGACGCCACCTTCCCCGAACTGCTGCACGCCGTACGGGTGGTGGCGAGCGGCAACGCGCTTCTGTCGCCGGAGATCACCAAGCGGCTGATCGCCGAGTTCGTGCACGCGCGCGGCTCGCGGCTGCCCGTCCCCGCGGCCGCCGACCTCACGGCCCGGGAGACGGAGGTGCTGACCCTGATCGCGCGGGGCCTGTCCAACGCGGAGATCGCGGCACGCCTCACCATCACCGACCACACCGTGAAGACCCACATCAACCGGCTCTTCGCCAAGCTGGAGCTGCGCGACCGCGCCCAGGCGGTGATCGCCGCCTACGAACTGGGCCTGGTCAGAGCGGGCCGCGAGTCGGGGGCCCGGTACCTGTAGCTCCTGGCCACCGGTACCGGGCCCCGTCCCCGTGCCGGACCTCCCCGGACCCTCAACCGGAGAAGCCGACGTGCGCGAGCCGCAGTGAGCCGCGCAGTCTGATGCGGAGGTCGTGGACGCCCCCGGCGGTGAAGGCGCCGTCCAGCTCCGCGTAGTCGTACGGCCCCCCGGCCGGCGCGGACGGGGAGAGTGCCGGCGTCCACGCGCCGCCGTCGAGGGCCATCTCGACGGTGCCGGTGCCCGCGACCGACAGGGTCGTCCTCGTCACGCCGGTACCGAAGTCGCAGGAGCGGTAGAGCAGTTCGCCCGTCCCGCCGGCCGCCGGCGTCACCGCGTCGCCCGCCGTCCTCGTCCGGTCGACGATCTGAGTGCCGCTCTGCTCGTCGAAGTCGGCCGCCTCCAGGCCGCGTTCGCCGACCGGGCGCGGTGCGGCCGGCTCGCCGTCGAGGGTGACGGTCGTCGACAGGCGCACGTCCTCGCTGGAGGCGCCCACCAGCAGGGCGTACGGACCCGGCTCCAGCCGCCACCGGCCGTGCGCGACGTCCCAGAACGCGAGGGCGGACAGCGGGACCTCGAAGGCGACCCGCGTCGACGCGCCCGGCGCGAGGGTGAACCGGCGGTGGGCGAGGAGCTCGCGGCGCGGACGCGGTACCGACGGGGCCTCGGCGCGGACGTAGAGCTGGGCCACCTCGTCGGCGGCCACCTCACCGGTGTTGGTGACCGTGAAGGACACGGACACCGTCCCGTCCCCGGCCTCCGCCGCCAGGTCCGCGTAGCCGAACGACACGTAGGACAGGCCGTGTCCGAAGGGGAACAGCGGCGTCCCCTCGAAGTACAGGTAGGTCTGGCGGCCGCCGATCACGTCGTAGTCGAGGAGATCGGGGAGGTCGGCGTCGTCGGCGTACCAGGTCTGCGGGAGCCGGCCCGCCGGGGAGACGTCCCCCGCGAGGACCCGGGCCAGTGCGGTGCCGGCCGCCTGACCGCCGTGCGCGGTCCACAGCACCGCCGGGAGCGTCCCGGCGTCGACCGCGTACGGGTAGGCGGACACCAGCGCGAGCACGGTCGCCGGGTTGGCGGCACGGGCCGCGCGCAGCAGCCGTTCCTGCTGGCCGGGCAGGCGCAGCGTCGTACGGTCCTCGGTCTCGCGGCCGTTGATGTGCGGGTCGTTGCCCGCGATCACGACGACCACGTCCGCCGCCGACGCCACCCGCGTCACCGCGTCCTCGCCGCGCTCGGCGACGACCAGGTCGAAGACCGCGGCGTCCGGGGCGGCGGTGGCCTCCGCGGTGCCCGCGGCAACCTTCACGCCGTCGGCGGCGACCTGGACCGGACGACCCGTTCCCGTGTGCCTCAGGAGGTGACCGTTCGCGTGCGGTTCCAGCCGGAACGTCTCCTGCACGACCCAGCCGCCGGGCTGGTCGGCGGAGGCGCGCACGTAGCCGTCCTCGGCGACCGAGAGGTAGCGGCCGTCGGGCGCGCGCAGGGTGAGCACGCCCTCGCCCCAGTCGATCAGGGCCAGCTCGGTGCCGGTGGCGTCGGTGGTCAGGGGCGGCAGGTCGGTGCGGCCGGCGAGCAGCGCCGGGTCGAGGGCGCCCTCCGCGCCGCGCGCCCCGTCGGGGGCGTCGTCCGAGGGCGGGACGTGCAGAAACGTGCCGTCGGCCGTACGCAGTCTGACCCGGTCCACGCCCTCCGCGAAGTTCACGCGGTCGGCGCCGAACCGCTCGTACAGGCCCTCCAAGGGGGTCGAGCGGTGGATGAGCGTGCCGCTGTACCAGTCGAGCTTGCACTCGTCGGCGAGCAGTCCGACGACGGCGACGCGGGTGCCGGGGGCCAGGGGCAGGACGCCGTCGTTCTTGAGCAGGACGACCGCCTGCTCGGCCGCCTCCCGGGCGAGCGCCCGGTGCTCCGGCGTGTCGAAGTCACGCACCCTCGCGTACGGGTCGTGCTCCGGATCGAACTCGCCGAGCCGGAAGCGCACCGACAACTGCCGCCGCACGGCCGCGTCCACGTCCGCCTCCGTCAGCAGACCCCGCTCCAGGGCGCCGCGGACCCGCGCGACGATCTTCGAGGAGTCCGTGCCGTGGTCGGTGAAGCTGTCCACCCCGGCCCGCAGCGCGGCGGCGGTGGCCTCCTCGTGGGTGTCGAAGTAGTGCTCCGAGTCGACCAGGTTGGAGGGTGCGCCCGCGTCCGAGCAGACCAGCAGGTCCTCCTCCGTCCAGGTGCGCAAGTGCCGGCCGAGGTGGGGGGAGAGGTGGTTGGGGCGGCCGTTGACCAGGTTGTAGGCGGGCATCACCCCGGCCACCGCGCCCGCCTCGACCGTCTTGCGGAAGGCCCGCAGGTCGTACTCGTTCAGGACGCGCGGGCGGACGGAGGACGAGGAGGTGTCCCGCGCCGTCTCGTTGTTGTGCGCGAGCCAGTGCTTGAGCACGGGCGCGGTGCGCCAGTACGCCGGGTCGTCGCCGCGCAGCCCCCGGGTGTAGGCGGTGGCGATGGCGGAGGTCAGCTTCGGGTCCTCGGAGTAGCCCTCCTCGTTGCGGCCCCACAAGGGGTGGCGCAGCAGGTTCACCGTCGGGGACCAGACGTTGAGGCCGACGCGCTCGTCCCGCGCGCGCATCGCCCGGGCCTCCTTGGACACCGCCTCGCCGACCCGGCGCACGAGGTCCTCGTTCCAGGTGGCGCCGAGCCCCACAGCCTGCGGGAACACGGTCGCCGGGCCCATCCAGGCCACGCCGTGCAGCGCCTCCTGACCGGTGCGGAAGGCGCCGATGCCGAGGCGCTCGACCGGGGGCGCGAACTGGTGCAGGAAGGCGGTCTTCTCGTCGAGCGTGAGCCGCGACATCAGGTCGTCGACGCGCGTCGCGAACGGCAGTCGCGGATCACGGAACGGCGGCGTCGGTGCGGTCACGTGGAGGTCCCCTTGCGATGGAGCGGATAGGACGTCGAAGCGCTTCGATGCTCCGTGCAGCCCTGGGCAAGTGTCAAGACGTCGTACTCGATCACGCTCGTGCCTCTGCTCAACTTCAATGGGGTGCAGAGGTGTGTGGTCAAGACCTCTCCCGCGGCGCCGAGCAGGAATCTTGGGGACGACCCTTGTGCCCCCCGAGGGGTTAACTTAACCTCGCTGCAACATCGAAGCGCTTCGACACGAACTGGTCCCAGTTCCCTCAAGACACCGCACCCGACGGCCACCGTCGGGTGTCCGGTGCGCCACGAAGGCATGAAGGGTTGACGCACATGACGCCGAACGCCGCCTCCGGTCCCAGCCGGAGAAGTTTCCTCGCCTCCACCGCGGTCGCCACCGCAGCGGTGGCCGGAGGGGTGCCCCTGCTCTCCGCCTGCGGCGGATCCGACGGAGGCTCGCGCGACGGCACCACGTCGGGCAAGGACGCCAAGAAGATCCTCCCGGCGTACGTGGCGAGCAACGTGGTCGCGCCCGACATCCCCAGCAAGAACGGTTCCGCGGTCGGCTTCACCGGCAAGCTCGACCTGGCGGACCTGAAGACCTCGGTGCCGAAGAAGCTCGGCAAGGGCGGCAAGGTCACCGTCATGTCGCCGTTCTGGGGGTCCCCGCCCAAGGAGGACAACGCCTACTACCGGGCGATGAACGACCTCATCGGCGTCGACGTGGTCTGGCAGAACCAGGACGGCAACACCTACGACCAGAAGCTCGGCGCCGTCCTCGCCTCCAGCGAGGTGCCCGACGTCGTGGTCGTGCCCGGCTGGAACATGACCGGCAAGATCCCCAGCGCCATCATCGGCAAGTTCGCCGACCTCGGCCCCTACCTCTCCGGCGACGCGGTCAAGGAGTACCCGAACCTCGCCGCAATCCCCACCGACGCCTGGCAGCGGTCCATCTTCGGCGACAAGCTGCGCGGCCTGCCCATGCCCTCCTCGTACGTCACCGGCATCGTGCCGCTCTACCGCCGGGACGTCTTCGAGAAGGAGGGGTACGAAGTCCCCCGCTCGTGCGACGAGTTCATGGCCCTGGCCAAGGACGCCACCAACGCCAGGGCCAAGCGCTGGGCCTGCCTGGACATGAAGTGGACCGCCTTCAACGCCTTCGGGGTGCTCTCCGGCAACGAGAAGTCCCTCGGCTGGAACGAGACCGACGGCAAGCTGATCTACCGCATCGAGACCGACGAGTACCTCGAAGCCCTGGAATGGACGCGCAAACTGTTCGCCGCCGGCGTCGTCCACCCCGACGCCAAGCTCGGCAAGTCCAACGCCGCCGATCCCGGGCCCAAGTTCGCCGCCGGTGAGTTCCTGATCTACAACCAGGACATGTCGCAGTGGTGGAGCCGCACCGCCGAACAGGCTACCCAGAACCCCGAGTTCGAGATCTGGGGCATGGACGTCTGGGGTCACGACGGCGGCGCCCCCACGCTCTGGGCGCAGAACCCGGCGGGCATCTTCGCCTTCGTCAACAAGAAGGCCTCCGAGGCCGTGATCCGCGACGTGCTGGCCGTCGCCAACGTCACCGCGGCGCCGTACGGCACCAGGGAGTACATGGCCACCAACTACGGCGTGGAGGGCACCCACTACACCGTCAAGGACGGCGTCCCCACCAAGACCGACCAGGGCAACATCGACGTGATGAACGCCTACGTGATGGTGGCCAGCCCCGCCGCGACCATCGCCCACCCCGACTTCCCCCAGGTCGCCAAGGGACAGGTCGAGTGGCAGCAGCGCATGGGCGCCGTCACCAGGAAGCCGTCGTTCTACGGCATGCAGATCACCGAACCGGCCCGCTGGACCAACCTCTCCAACGACTTCGAGCAGTTGGAGGACGACGTCGTCCGCGGCCGCAAGAAGATCAGCGACGTGCAGCAGGCCGTCTCCGACTGGAAGAGCAAGGGCGGGGACAAGCTTCGCGACTGGTACCGGAAGATCCTCGACGAGAACGGACCGGCGGCCGGCTGACCAGGTACCGAGGCAAGGAGAACCGCCGTGTCCCACAGCACGGTGCCTCGGACCGACACCGAGGCCGAAGAAGGCAAGAAGAACCCCCCGAAGGTGCACGGCGGCCACACCGGGGCCCCCGGCAGACCGCCCACCGGCAGGCTGAGCCTGCGGCTGAGGTTTGGTCGCGACCGCGTCCTGCTGCTGATGACCCTGCCGGCCGTCGTGCTGCTGCTGGTCTTCAACTACGTGCCGATCCTCGGCAACGTCGTCGCCTTCCAGGAGTACGACCCCTACCTCAGCGACAACGGCGTCGTCTCCATCCTGCACAGCCCGTGGGTGGGCCTGGAGAACTTCCAGCGGATCTTCGAGGACTCCGCCTTCTGGAACGCGGTCCAGAACACCCTCGTGCTCTTCGTCCTCCAGCTCCTGCTGTACTTCCCCATCCCCATCCTGCTCGCGCTGCTCATCAACAGCGTGGTCAGGCCCCGCGTCCGGGCGATCTCCCAGGCCATCCTCTACCTGCCGCACTTCTTCTCCTGGGTGCTGGTCGTCGCCGTCTTCCAGCAGCTCCTCGGCGGTGCCGGGCTCCTCTCCCAGCTGCTGCGCCGGCACGGGTACGACGGGCTCGACATCATGACCGACCCCGAGACCTTCAAGTTCCTGATCACCGCGCAGAGCGTGTGGAAGGACGCCGGCTGGGGGATCATCGTCTTCCTCGCCGCCCTCGCCTCGGTCAGCCCCGACCTGTACGAGGCGGCGGCGATGGACGGCGCCAACCGCTGGCGCCGCATGTGGCACGTCACCCTGCCCGCGCTGCGCCCGGTCGTCGCCCTGCTCCTCGTGCTCCGTGTCGGTGACGCCCTCACCGTCGGATTCGAACAGATCCTCCTGCAACGCGGCGCCGTGGGACCCGGCGCTGCGGAGGTCCTGGACACTTTCGTGTGGTGGAACGGCGTACGCAACCAGGACTTCGGCTACGCGGCGGCCGCCGGCCTCGTCAAGGGCGTCATCAGCCTCGGCCTGGTCCTCGCGGCCAACAAGGTGGCCCATCTCATGGGCGAGCAGGGGGTGTACAAGAAGTGACCGCCGTACCCGAAGCAGCCGCCGTAAGAGAGACGACGACCCCCGCGCCCGGCCGGCCGGCGCGCCCGCCCCGCCGGTGGGCGGCCCCGCCCCGCCCCGTGTGGGAGGAGAAACCCAGCCGCGCCGGACTCGCCGGCAAGGGGCTCGTGCTGCTCCTGGCCTGCCTGGGCATCCTGTTCCCGCTGTGGATCGTGATCGTCACCAGCCTGTCCACCCGCAAGACCATCGACGAGGCCGGCGGCCTGGTGATGATCCCCAAGGACCTCACGTTCGTCGCCTACCAGGAACTGCTCAGCGGCGGCCAGGTCACCCGCGCCGCGCTCGTCAGCATCGGCATCACACTCGTCGGCACGCTGTTCTCCATGGCGGTGTCCGTGCTGTGCGCCTACGGGCTCTCCCGCAGCGGCTCGCTGGGCCACCGCTGGATCCTCATGGTGCTGCTCGCCACCATGTTCTTCAGCGCCGGCCTGATCCCCACCTACCTGCTGGTGCAGTCCCTCGGCCTCACCGACAGCTACCTCGCGCTGATCCTGCCGAGCGCGATCAGCGTCTTCAACATCCTGGTGCTGCGCGGCTTCTTCATGGGCATCTCCCAGGAACTGATCGACAGCGCCCGCATCGACGGCGCCGGCGACCTGCGCATCCTGTGGCAGATCGTGCTGCCGCTGTCCCGCGCGGTCGTCGCGGTGATCACCCTGTTCTACGCCGTCGGCTACTGGAGCGCCTGGTTCAACGCCTCCCTGTACCTCAACGACCAGGACATGTTGCCGCTCCAGAACGTCATGATCCAGCTGGTGCAGAAGCAGGAGGCGCCGGTCGGTCTGGGCCAGGCCATCAAGACCGGTGAACTGTCCGGGCTCGCCGTGCAGATGGCCGTCATGGTCATGGCCCTGCTGCCGGTCGCCGTCCTGTCGCCGTTCGTCCAGCGCCACTTCAAGAAGGGCATGCTCACCGGGGCGGTGAAGGGCTGATGCCGCACCTGTCCGACGTCACCCGGGGCCGCATCCTCTACGGCGGCGACTACAACCCCGAGCAGTGGCCCGAGGAGACCTGGCCCGAGGACGTCCGCCTGATGAAGGCCGCCGGCGTCAACTCCGTCACCCTCGGCGTCTTCTCCTGGTCCAGACTCGAACCGCGCCCCGGCGTCCACGACTTCGCCTGGCTCGACCGGCTCATGGACCTGATGCAGGAGGCCGGCGTCGGCGTCGTCCTCGCCACCCCCACCGCCTCGCCCCCGCCCTGGCTGGGGCACCTGTACCCCGACACCCTGCCCCGCGACGAGGACGGCCGTACCGAGTGGTGGGGCGGCCGACAGCACTTCTCGCACTCCAGCACCGTCTACCGCCGCCACGCCGCCGCCATCACCGAGGCCCTGGCCGCGCGCTACGCCGGCCATCCGGCCCTCACCATGTGGCACATCAACAACGAGTACTGCACCTACGACCACGGCGACGAGGCCGCCACCCGCTTCCGCCGCTGGCTGAAGGACCGCTACGGCACCCTCGACGCCCTCAACACCGCCTGGGGCACCGCCTTCTGGAGCCAGGGCTACGGCGACTGGGCGGAGATCCTGCCGGCCCGCCGCACCCACTACCTCAAGAACCCGGCGCAGGTCCTCGACTTCCGGCGCTTCACCTCCGACATGCTCCTGGAGTGCTTCACCGCCGAGCGCGACATCGTCCGCCGCCACACCCCGCACCTCCCGGTCACCACCAACTTCATGCCGCTGTGGTCGGGACAGGACGCCTGGCGCTGGGCCGAGGAGGAGGACGTCGTCTCCGTCGACCTCTACCCGGACCCGCACGACCCCTCCGGTGCCCAGCACGGCGCCCTCGTCCAGGACCTGACCCGCTCCCAGGCACACGGCCCGTGGATGCTCATGGAACAGGCCGCCGGAGCCGTCAACTGGCGCGGCGTGAACCACCCCAAGCCGCGCGGCCTGCACCGCCTCTGGTCGCTGCAGGCGGTGGCCCGCGGCGCCGACGCCGTCTGCTGCTTCCAGTGGCGGCAGTCGCGGCAGGGCGCGGAGAAGTTCCACTCCGGGATGGTCTCCCACGCGGGCGAGCGGGGGCGTACGTACCAGGAGGTGCGGCGGCTCGGCGCCGACCTGGCCCGGATCGCCCCGCACGTGACCGGAAGCCAGGTCGCCGCGGACGTCGCCGTGCTCCACGACTGGCACTCCTGGTGGGCCGGCGACCAGGAGGCCCGGCCCTCCCGGGAGGTCGACTACCCGGACGTCCTCGGTGCCTGGCACCGCGCGCTGTGGCAGGCCGGCCTCACCACCGACTTCGCCCACCCCGGCCACGACCTGACCCGCTACCGCCTCGTCGTCGTCCCGCAGCTCTACCTGCTCACCGACGCGGCCGTCGACAACCTCCTCGCGTACGTGCGCGGCGGCGGCACCCTCGTCTGCGGCTTCCTGACCGCAGTCGCCGACCAGGACGACCGGATACGGCCCGGCGCCATGGACGCCCGGCTGCGCGAGCTGTTCGGCATCCGCACCCTGCACGAGTGGTGGCCGCTCCCGCCGGGAGAGGAGGCCGAGTGCGCGGGCGGCCTGCGCGGCACCCTGTGGTCCGAGGAACTGGAGCCCGACGGCACCGCCGACGAGACCCTGCCGTACCGGGGCGGGGAACTCGACGGACTGCCGGCCGTGCTGCGCAAGGGCCGCGCCTGGTACGTCTCCACGCTCCCCGAGCCGGACGCGCTGCGTGCCCTGCTGGCCCGCGCCGCCGCCGGCGCGGGTGTCCGGCCGGTGCTCGACGGACTTCCGGACGGCGTCGAGGCGGTGCGGCGCGGCGACCTGCTCTTCCTGCTCAACCACGGCCGTGAGCCGGTCACCGTCGACCTCCCGGGCACCCACCACGACCTGCTGACGCAGACGACGACCACCGACCGGATCACCCTCGGCCGCTACGGCGCGGCGGTGCTGACACCGTGAGCGCCACGCCCGTCCACGGCACCTGGGAGCCCGCGCCCGCCGCCCGCTGGGAAGACGCCTTCCTGACCGGCAACGGCCACCACGGCGCCCTCGTGCACGGCGATCCCGACGCCGACCGGGTGATCGTCACCCACCACACCCTCGTCCGCCCGGACGGCGACGACGAGCACCGCCGCCCACCCGCCCTCGCCGCCCGACTCCCCGCCCTCCAGGACCGCCTGCTGGCCGGGGACCGGACGGCCGCCGAGGACTTCACCGACGGCCGCCCCCTGCACTGGGTACGCCCCTTCCACCCGGCCTTCCAGCTCCGCCTGGACAGACCGCCCCCCGACGACATCGACGCCCCCTACCGCCGCGCCGTCGACTTCACCACCGGCGAGACCACCGCCACCCGGGCCGGCTGGACCAGCCGCGTCTTCGTCTCCCGTGCCGACGACGTGATCGTCCAGCACGTCGCCGCCCCGCACCTCACCCTCGACCTGTCCCTCGACCCCCGCCTCCCCGGCGCCCCCGCCGGACTCGGCATCGGCCACGGCGCGGTCCTCACCCCCGAGGGCGCCCTGCTGACCCTGCGCGCCCGCTACCCGGGCAGCGACCTCGCCTACACCGGCGTCACCCTGGCCGCCGTCACCGGCGGCACCACGAAGCTCGTGCCGCCCGGCGTCCTCGTCGAGGGCGCCACCGAGGTGCTGCTGCTCACCCGGGTGCACCGCCACACCGGCGAACTGGACACGGTCGCCGAGAGCCGCGCCCTGCGCGACCTGCTGCCCGTGGCCCCGCGCTCGGCGCCCTGCTCGGCCTCGTACGACGACCTCCTCTCCCGGCACCTGATCCACCACCGCACCGCCTACGGCCGCGTCACCCTCGACCTCGCCGCCGACCCCGCCGAACGCGCACTGCCGGGCTCGGAGCTGCTCGCCCGGCCGCACAGCACCGCCCTGCCGGAACGCCTCTTCGCCGCCGGCCGCTACCACCTGCTGTCGGCGAGCGGCCTGCTCCCGCCCCGCCTCACCGGCCTGTGGACCGGCGACTGGAACACCGCCTGGTCCGGCGCCTTCACCACCAACGCCAACCTCAACCTCCAGACCGCCTCCGCCGCGGCCGCCGCCCTCCCCGAGGTCACCGAGGCCCACGCCGCCCTGGTCCACCGTCAGCTTGCGCACTGGCGGGACAACGCCCGCGAGATCTTCGGCACCCGGGGAGCGGTCGCCCCCTCCCACACCGACGGCGAGAGCGGCCACACGTACCACTTCAGCCGCGAGTACCCCCTGCACCTGTGGACCGCGGGCGCCGACTGGCTGCTGCGACCCCTCGTCGACCACGACGAGACCTACGGCACGCGCGACCCCCGCACCACCGCCGCGCTCGGCGAAGTCGCCCTCTTCTACGAGGACTTCCTCACCCGCACCGACGACGCCGGACACCTGGTCGTCGTTCCCTCGTACTCGCCCGAGAACCGCCCCGCGAACGCGAGCTGGGGCGCCCTCAACGCGGCCATGGACCTCTCCGCGGCCCGGCACGCCCTGCTGACCGCCGCCGACCGCCGGCCCGAGCACGCCGACCGCCTGCGCGCGCTCGCCGGCCGTCTCCCCCCGCACCGGGTCAACGCCGACGGAGCCCTCGCGGAGTGGGCGTGGCCCGGCCTGGCGGACACCTACGACCACCGCCACCTCAGCCACCTCTACGCCGTCTGGCCGCTCGACGAGATCAACCCGTACGACACCCCCGAACTCGCCGAGGCCGCCCACCGCGCCCTCGAACTGCGCGGCGCCGAGAACGACTCCGCCCACGGCCACCTCCACCACGCCCTGGTCGCGGCCCGCCTCGGGGACGGCGCCCGGGTCGCCCACGCCCTGGGACGAGTCCTCGACGGGGACTACTTCCACGCCTCCCTGATGAGCGCGCACTACCCCCACCGCGACGTCTACAACGCGGACGCCGCCCACGCCCTGCCCGCCGTGCTCATCGACATGCTCGTGCAGTCCACCCCCGGCCGGCTGGTCCTGCTGCCCGCCCTCCCGGACTCCTGCCCGCAGGGCGAACTCAGGGGCGTACGCACCCGGTTCGGGGCGTCACTCGACCTCACCTGGGCACCGGACGGCAGCGCGAGCGCCGTTCTGCACCCGCACCGCAGCCACCGCATCGAACTCCGGACTCCCTCCGGCGCCGAACCGCTCGACCTCGTCGCCGGGGAGGACCGCGTCATCAGCGTCAGGACGCGGTAACACCCGCGCACCTCCCCCCACCCATGGAAGGAAACGCCATGGCACCACGCACGCGCACCACCCGCACCCGCACACTGACGGCGCTCCTCGCCCCGGCTCTCGCGCTCGGCGCCACCGTCGGTCTCGCCTCCGCCCCCGCCCTCGCCGCCGTCTGGAACACCTGCGACCAGTGGGGCAACACCACCCTGGACGGCTACACCCTCTACAACAACATCTGGGGCTCCGGCGCCGGCGGCCAGTGCGTGTGGGCCAACTCCGGCACCGACTGGGGAGTCTGGGCCGACCACCCCAACACGGGCGGCATCAAGTCCTACCCGAACGCCAAGAAGGTGATCAACAAGCCGATCTCCTCCCTCTCCTCGCTCACCAGCAGCTACGACGTCACCGTCCCGTCGTCCGGCGCCTACAACACGTCCTACGACATCTGGGACACGGACCACGACTACGAGATCATGCTCTGGGTCAACCAGAACGGAGCCGTCGGCCCCCTCGGCACCCCGCAGGGAACCGTCAGCCTCGGCGGCCACACCTGGAACGTCTACAAGGGAAACAACGGCGCCAACGAGGTCTTCTCGTTCCTGCGCACCTCGGACTCGGGCTCCGGCACGGTGAACATCCTTCCGATCCTGAAGTGGATCAAGGACACCAAGGGCTGGATGGGCAACGAGACCATCGGTGACGTGCAGTTCGGCTACGAGATCACCTCGTCCGCCGGCGGCCTGGACTTCCGCACCGACCGCCTGACGGTCAGCAGCGGCTGAGCGGGACCGCCCGCGCACCGTCGTGGTGCGCGGGCGGACCTCCGGGGTCGTGAGGCGCTACGGCCGCACGGGCGCCGGACCCGAACTGGCCCGGACGGTCAGCTCCGGCGCGAGCAGCACGACCTCGTCGCTCCCGCGGCCGTCGAGCTTGGCGACCAGCTGCTCCACGGCCCGCCGGCCCATCTCCTGCGCGGGCACCGAGACCGAGGTGAGCCGCACGGAGGCCTGGGTGGCCACCTCCTCGGGGCAGACCGCGACCACCGACACGTCCTCCGGCACCGCCCGGCCCTGCTGGCGCAACAGGGCGAGCAGCGGCTCCACCGCCGACTCGTTCTGGACGACGAAGCCCGTGGTGCCGGGGCGTTCGTCGAAGATGCGGGCCAGCGTCACGGCCATCGCGTCGTATCCGCCCTCGCAGGGCCGGTGCAACAGCCGCAGCTCCAGCTCCCGCGCCCGGGTGCGCAGACCGTCCAGGGTGCGCTCGGCGAAGCCGGTGTGCCGTTCGTAGACGGCGGCGGCCTCACCGATGACGGCGATGTCGCGGTGCCCCAACTGCGCCAGATGCTCCACGCACAGCGCGCCGGTCGCCCGGAAGTCGAGGTCGACGCAGGTGAGGCCCTCGGTGTCGGAGGGGAGCCCGATCAGCACGGACGGCTGGTGGGTGCCGCGCAGCAGGGGGAGCCGCTCGTCGTCCAGTTCGACGTCCATGAGGATCATCGCGTCGGCGAGACCGCTGCCGGTGACGCGGCGCACCGCGTCGGGGCCCTCCTCACCGGTGAGCAGCAGGATGTCGTACCCGTGGGTGCGCGCGCCGGCCGCGACCGCGATGGCGATCTCCATCATCACCGGCACGTACATGTCGGTGCGCAGCGGGATCATGAGGGCGATGATGTTGGACCTGTTGCTGGCCAGGGCGCGGGCGCCCGCGTTCGGGTGGTAGCCGAGCTTGCGGATGCTCTCCTCGACCCGCTGGCGGGTGGTGCTGGAGATGGACCGCTTGCCGCTGAGGACATAACTCACCGTACTGGCCGAGACTCCGGCGTGCTGGGCGACCTCGGCGAGGGTGACCATCCAGCTCTCCAAGCTTTGTGAAGCGCTTCGACAGCGCAAGAGACCGACACGTAGGGGCGAGGGTGGTTCGACAGTAGCTGCAGCGAGGATGGCTGTCCATAGCCTGTCGAAGCGCTTCGACTGCCTTCTCGCCTGCGTTTCTCTCTTCCGCCCTCCCCACGCAGTATCGGCCGAACGGCCGCACGAAGGGTGGTCGGGTCGCCCGGGATCGGGTACATACGATCGAGTAGCACCGACAAGTAACGTACGTCCGCAAGTTCGTGCAGGACGAATCGTGGCGAGGTGAGCCTCATGTCCGCACCACCCACCCCCTCCTCATCCTCCCGACCCACCGTCACCGAACGTGAGGCCCGCCAGGTCGCGGAGGCGGCCCGGGAACAGGACTGGCGCAAGCCCAGCTTCGCCAAGGAACTCTTCCTCGGCCGCTTCCGCCTCGACCTCATCCACCCCCACCCGCTCCCGGCCGAGGAGGACGTCCAGCGGGGCGAGGAGTTCCTCGCCAAACTGCGCGACTTCTGCGAGACGAAGATCGACGGCGCGGTGATCGAGCGCGACGCGCGCATCCCCGACGACGTGATCACCGGGCTGAAGGAGCTGGGCGCCTTCGGCATGAAGATCGACACCAAGTACGGCGGCCTCGGCCTGACCCAGGTCTACTACAACAAGGCCCTCGCCCTGGTCGGCTCCGCGAACCCGGCGATCGGCGCGCTGCTCTCCGCCCACCAGTCGATCGGCGTGCCGCAGCCGCTGAAGATGTTCGGCACCCAGGAGCAGAAGGACACCTTCCTGCCGCGCTGCGCCCGCACCGACATCTCGGCCTTCCTGCTGACCGAGCCGGACGTCGGCTCCGACCCGGCACGACTGGCCACCACGGCCGTCCGGGACGGCGACGACTACGTCCTCGACGGCGTGAAGCTGTGGACCACCAACGGCGTCGTCGCCGACCTGCTCGTGGTCATGGCCCGCGTCCCGAAGTCGGAGCAGGGCAAGGGGGGCATCACGGCGTTCGTGGTCGAGGCCGCCTCCGAGGGCATCACGGTCGAGAACCGCAACGCCTTCATGGGCCTGCGCGGCCTGGAGAACGGCGTCACCCGCTTCCACCGGGTCCGGGTGCCCGCCGCCCACCGTATCGGCCCGGAGGGCGCCGGCCTCAGGATCGCCCTGACCACCCTGAACACCGGCCGCCTCTCGCTGCCCGCGATGTGCGTCGGCGCCGGCAAGTGGTGCCTGAAGATCGCCCGCGAGTGGTCGGCGGTGCGCGAGCAGTGGGGCAAGCCGGTCGCGCTGCACGAGGCGGTCGGCTCCAAGATCTCCTTCATCGCGGCGACGACCTTCGCCCTGGAAGCCGTCCTGGACCTCTCCTCCCAGATGGCCGACGAGGACCGCAACGACATCCGCATCGAGGCGGCCCTCGCCAAGCTCTACGGGTCCGAGATGGCCTGCCTGATGGCCGACGAACTGGTCCAGATCCGCGGCGGCCGGGGCTTCGAGACCGCGGCCTCCCTCGAAGCCCGCGGCGAGCGCGCGGTCCCCGCCGAGCAGCTCCTGCGGGACCTGCGCATCAACCGGATCTTCGAGGGCTCCACCGAGATCATGCACCTGCTGATCGCCCGCGAGGCCGTCGACGCCCACCTCTCGGTCGCCGGCGACCTGATCGACCCCGACAAGTCCCTCTCGGACAAGGCAAGGGCGGGCGCGCAGGCCGGCGTCTTCTACGCCAAGTGGCTGCCGAAGCTCGTCGCAGGTCCCGGCCAACTCCCTCGCTCGTACGCGGACTTCCACCCGTCCGGTCACCCGGACCTCTCCGCGCACCTGCGCCACGTCGAACGCGCCGCCCGCAAGCTCGCCCGCTCCACCTTCTACGCCATGTCCCGCTGGCAGGGCCGGATGGAGACCAAGCAGGGCTTCCTGGGCCGCGTCGTCGACATCGGCGCGGAGCTGTTCGCGATGAGCGCCGCCTGCGTACGCGCCGAGCACCTGCGCGCCGAGGGCGACCACGGCCGCGAGGCCTACCAGCTCGCCGACGCCTTCTGCCGCCAGTCCCGCATCCGCGTCGAGGAGCTCTTCGGCCGCCTGTGGACCAACACCGACGACCTCGACCGCAAGGTCGTCAAGGGGGTGCTGGGCGGCGCGTACGAGTGGCTGGAGCAGGGCGTCGTCGACCCGTCGGGCGACGGCCCGTGGATCGCGGAGGCGGCCCCGGGCGCCAGCACGAAGGAGAACGTCCGCCGCGCCATCGGCTGAGGGCGGGGCGTGGCCCGGAGACGGGTGGCGGGCCGGGGCCCTGTCGCGGGTACGGGCCCGCCGTCGAAGGGCGCCCCGGCGTCCGGCCGGGAGCCGTGACCGTCCGCCGGCGCGGGTCGCAACGGCCTGGAGCGAGGTCAGCCGGTGTCCCGGCCGCTCGTGGGGGAGGGGCGACGCAGGGCGCCGCCCCTCGTCCTGGGCGGGGCGCGCGCCGCCGAGCCACGCTGGGGTGGGCGGATTCGAGGCCGGGCCACGTTCGGACGCCGTGGCCCCGACCCCGGCCCACCTGGCCCCGGCCCCGGTCCACCTAGCCCCGGCCCCGGTCCACCTGGCCCCGGTCCACCTGGCCCCGGTCCACCTGGCCCCGGCCCCGGTCCACCCGGGGGCGGCCCGCCCCCGGCCCGCCCGGAGGCGGCCCGGCGACTTGGCCCCGCAGCCGGGCCGGGCGTCGTCGGCGGCGCCGAGCCGCGACCCGAGCGCCCCCGGGGGCTCGTGCCGCCCGCCCGTCCGCCCTGGCCCGTACGGGCACGCCCCCGGATCCCGCGCCTCCTGCCCCGACCCCTTGCGGGCGGGAGGTGGCCGGAGGTGCGTCCCGGCGATCCCCGGCGCAGGCGCGCGACACCCGACCGAGGGACGCGCTGTCCTCCCGGAGGGGCGTTGCGGACACAATGGGGGGATGAGCGACAGTCCAGCCCCACTCGCCGACCCCCACCTCGTCTACGACCCGGTGGCGGGCGACGGCCCGAAGGACGTGGTGATCCTCGGGTCCACCGGGTCGATCGGGACCCAGGCCATCGACCTCGTGCTGCGCAACCCGGACCGCTTCCGGGTCACCGCCCTGTCCGCCAATGGCAGCCGGGTCGCCCTCCTCGCCGAGCAGGCGTACCGGCTCAAGGCGCGGACCGTCGCCGTCGCCCGCGAGGACGTCGTACCGGCGCTGCGGGAGGCGCTCACCGCCCAGTACGGGACGGGCGAGCCGCTCCCCGAGATCCTCGCCGGGCCGGAGGCGGCCACCCAGGTCGCCGCCTCCCAGTGCCACACCGTGCTCAACGGCATCACCGGCTCGATCGGACTCGCGCCCACCCTCGCCGCCCTGGAGGCGGGCCGCACCCTCGCGCTGGCCAACAAGGAGTCGCTCATCGTCGGCGGCCCGCTGGTCAAGGCGCTGGCCAAGCCGGGGCAGATCATCCCGGTGGACTCCGAGCACGCCGCCCTCTTCCAGGCGCTGGCCGCCGGCACCCGCGCCGACGTGCGCAAGCTGGTCGTCACCGCCTCCGGCGGCCCGTTCCGGGGCCGTACCAGGGACGAGCTGGCGGCGGTCACCGTCGAGGACGCGCTCGCCCACCCCACCTGGGCCATGGGCCCGGTGATCACGATCAACTCCGCGACCCTCGTCAACAAGGGCCTGGAGGTGATCGAGGCCCACCTGCTCTACGACATCCCCTTCGAACGCATTGAGGTGGTCGTGCATCCGCAGTCGTATGTCCACTCGATGGTTGAGTACACGGACGGATCGACCCTGGCCCACGCCACGCCCCCCGACATGGGCGGGCCCATCGCCGTGGGCCTCGGCTGGCCCGACCGCGTCCCCGACGCCGCGCCCGCCTTCGACTGGAGCAAGGCCTCGACCTGGGAGTTCTTCCCGCTGGACAACGAGGCTTTCCCCTCCGTCAACCTGGCCCGGCACGTCGGACAGCTCGCGGGCACGGCCCCGGCGGTGTTCAATGCCGCCAACGAGGAGTGCGTCGAGGCGTTCCGCTCCGGCGCGCTGCCGTTTCTCGGGATCATGGAGACCGTCACGCGGGTGGTCGAGGAGCACGGCACCCCCCGTACGGGAACCTCGCTCACCGTCGCGGACGTCCTCGAAGCGGAGACCTGGGCACGCGCCCGGGCCCGGCAACTGGCGGCACAGACGGCGGAGGCCCGTGCATGACGACCCTGATGTTCATCCTCGGCATAGTCCTCTTCGCCGCCGGCCTGCTCTTCTCCATCGCCTGGCACGAGCTGGGCCACCTGTCCACGGCCAAGATGTTCGGCATCCGGGTGCCGCAGTACATGGTGGGCTTCGGGCCGACACTCTTCTCGAGGAAGAAGGGCGACACCGAGTACGGGGTCAAGGCCATCCCGTTCGGCGGCTACATCCGCATGATCGGCATGTTCCCGCCCGGCCCCGACGGCCGCCTGGAGGCACGCTCCACCTCGCCCTGGCGCGGGATGATAGAGGACGCCCGCTCGGCCGCCTTCGAGGAACTGCAGCCCGGTGACGACAAGCGCCTCTTCTACACGCGCAAGCCGTGGAAGCGCGTCGTCGTGATGTTCGCCGGCCCGTTCATGAACCTGATCCTCGCCGTGGTGCTCTTCCTCACGGTGCTGATGGGATTCGGCATCTCCCAGCAGACCACCACCGTGAGCTCCGTCTCGCAGTGCGTCATCTCGCAGAGCGAGAACCGCGACGACTGCACCAAGGCGGACCCGGCCTCCCCGGCCGCCGCTGCGGGCCTCAGGGCGGGCGACAAGATCCTCGCCTTCGACGGCGTACGGACCGACGACTGGGACAAGCTGTCCGACCTGATCCGCGCCAACCCCGGCCAGGACGTGCCGGTCGTCGTCGAGCGCAAGGGCGAGGAGGTCACACTCCACGCGACCATCGCCACCAACAAGGTCGCCAAGAAGGACTCCAACGGACAGATCGTCCAGGGCGAGTACGTCACGGCGGGCTTCCTCGGCTTCAGCTCCGCCACCGGCGTGGTGAAACAGGACTTCGGTCAGTCCGTGACCTGGATGGGCGACCGGGTCGGCGACGCCGTCGACAACCTCGCCGCCCTGCCCGCAAAGATCCCCGCCCTGTGGGACGCGGCCTTCGGCGACGGACCCCGGGAGGCCGACTCCCCGATGGGCGTCGTCGGCGCGGCCCGCGTCGGCGGCGAGATCGCCACCCTGGACATCCCGCCCACCCAGCAGCTCGCCATGTTCGTCATGCTGGTGGCCGGCTTCAACCTCTCGCTGTTCCTCTTCAACATGCTCCCGCTGCTGCCGCTCGACGGCGGCCACATCGCGGGCGCGCTGTGGGAGTCGCTGCGCCGCGGCACCGCGAAGGTGCTGCGCAGGCCCGACCCCGGTCCGTTCGACGTGGCGAAGCTGATGCCGGTGGCCTACGTGGTGGCGGGCGTCTTCGTCTGCTTCACCCTGCTCGTGCTGGTGGCGGACGTCGTCAACCCGGTCCGCATAACCTGACCGCCGGACCGACCGCCACAGCCGGGAACGATGACCCGATCTGCGGACCGTCCGACCGATCCGACGAGAAGCCCGATCCGGAGAGCATGTCCCTCCGGATCGGGCTTCACTCGCCTCACCCGGCAGACGGACGCCATAGGGTGCATCTCCCGTACGCCGTGTGCCCGGCGTTCACGTCGGTGCCGTAATCTCGGATGCCGGAGCCCGCCGCTGAACGGGGCCGGACCTTGATCCACGACTTGGGGTTGCACAGCAGATGACTGCGATTTCTCTCGGCATGCCGGACGTTCCGACCAGGCTCGCGGAGCGCCGCAAGAGCCGGCAGATCCAGGTCGGACCCGTGGCGGTGGGCGGCGACGCCCCCGTGTCGGTGCAGTCCATGACCACGACCCGCACCTCCGACATCGGTGCCACCCTGCAGCAGATCGCCGAGCTGACGGCGTCCGGCTGCCAGATCGTCCGCGTGGCCTGCCCCACCCAGGACGACGCCGACGCCCTGCCGGTGATCGCGAAGAAGTCGCAGATCCCGGTGATCGCGGACATCCACTTCCAGCCCAAGTACGTCTTCGCCGCGATCGAGGCCGGCTGCGCGGCGGTCCGGGTGAACCCGGGCAACATCAAGCAGTTCGACGACAAGGTCAAGGAGATCGCCAAGGCGGCCAAGGACCACGGCACGCCGATCCGCATCGGCGTGAACGCGGGCTCCCTGGACCGCCGCCTGCTCCAGAAGTACGGCAGGGCGACTCCCGAGGCCCTCGCCGAGTCCGCCCTGTGGGAGGCGTCGCTCTTCGAGGAGCACGACTTCCGGGACATCAAGATCTCGGTCAAGCACAACGACCCGGTCGTCATGGTCGAGGCCTACCGCCAGCTCGCCGCCCAGTGCGACTACCCGCTGCACCTCGGCGTCACCGAGGCCGGCCCGGCGTTCCAGGGCACCATCAAGTCGGCGGTCGCCTTCGGCGCGCTGCTCTCCCAGGGCATCGGCGACACCATCCGCGTCTCCCTCTCCGCCCCGCCGGTCGAGGAGATCAAGGTCGGCATCCAGATCCTGGAGTCGCTCAACCTCCGCCAGCGCGGCCTGGAGATCGTCTCCTGCCCGTCCTGCGGCCGCGCCCAGGTCGACGTCTACAAGCTGGCCGAGGAGGTCACCGCCGGCCTGGAGGGCATGGAGGTCCCCCTCCGCGTGGCCGTCATGGGCTGCGTCGTCAACGGCCCCGGCGAGGCCCGCGAGGCCGACCTCGGCGTCGCCTCCGGCAACGGCAAGGGCCAGATCTTCGTCAAGGGCGAGGTCATCAAGACCGTCCCCGAGTCGAAGATCGTCGAGACCCTCATCGAGGAGGCCATGAAGATCGCCGAGCAGATGGAGAAGGACGGCGTGATCTCCGGCGAGCCCTCGGTCTCCGTCGCGGGCTGATCCGCCCACCAAGGCCGCGTCGCCCCGGGGGCGGCGCGGCATATGCACGACAGGTACAGTGCGGAGACCAGCAGATCTCAGGGTGAGGCCCCCGCACGTGTTGACGCAGACCACTACCCGCGTGCTCGAACCGAGCGACCTGGACGCCGCGCTCGCCGTCCTCGACCGCGAGCCGGTAGCCAACGCCTTCGTGACGGCACGCGTCCAGATCGCCGGCCTCGACCCGTGGCGCCTCGGCGGCGAGATGTGGGGCTGGTACGAGCACGGCATGCTCACGTCCCTGTGCTACGCGGGTGCCAACCTCGTCCCCATCTGCGCCACCCCGCGCGCCGTCCGCGCCTTCGCCGACCGCGCCCGGCGGGCCGGCCGCCGCTGCTCCTCGATCGTCGGCCCCGCCGAGCAGACCGCCCAGCTGTGGCGGCTGCTCGAACCGGGCTGGGGCCCGGCCCGCGAGGTCCGCGCCCACCAGCCCCTCATGGTCACCGACCGGCTCCCCGACGACATCGCCCCGGACCCGTACGTCCGCCGCGTCCGCAAGGACGAGGTGGAGCGGATCATGCCGGCCTGCGTGGCGATGTTCACCGAGGAGGTCGGCATCTCCCCGATGGCCGGCGACGGCGGCCTGCTCTACCAGGCCCGGGTCGCCGAACTCGTCGGCCTCGGGCGCTCCTTCGCCCGCTTCGACGCCGACGGCAGAGTGGTCTTCAAGGCCGAGATCGGCGCCGCCACCGACCGCGCCTGCCAGATCCAGGGCGTGTGGGTGCACCCCGAGTACCGCGGCAAGGGCCTGGCGGCTCCGGGCATGGCGGCGGTCCTGCGCCACGCCCTCGCGGACACCGCGCCGGTCGCGAGCCTCTACGTCAACGACTTCAACACGGCGGCGCGACGGACGTACCTGCGGGTCGGATTCCAGGAAGTGGGCGCCTTCATGAGCGTCCTGTTCTGAACTGCGCAGCAGACGGCGCCCCGCACCCGGACGACAACCGGAACACCCCTGTAGGCTCCCCGGCATGGACCTCGTGATCGGCCCACTGGACCTCTCCGCGCACGTGGACGAGGCGCTGGCCGTCCAAGCCGCCGCCTTCGGCCTCGGCCCCGACGAGGTGGCCGTCCGCCGTCAGATCGTGCTGCGCCACATGACCTACGCGGGCGCCAGGGCCCTCGGCGCCACCGAGCAGGGCCGGCTCGTCGGCTTCGTCTACGGCATGCCCAACGACCGCGCCCACTGGTGGTCCACCGTCGTCGAGCCCTACCTCCGCGCCCGGGACAACGACGCCTGGCTCGACGACTCCTTCGTCATCACCGAGCTCCACGTCCACCCGGCCCACCAGAACCGGGGCCTCGGCCGCACCCTGATCACCACGATCACCGACGCCGCCACCCAGCCCCGGTCGATCCTCTCCGCGATCGACCGGGACAGCCCCGCCCGCGGCCTCTACCACTCCCTCGGCTACCAGGACCTCGCCCGCCAGGTCCTCTTCCCGAGCGCCCCCAAGCCGTACGCGGTGATGGGCGCCACGCTCCCGCTGCGCAGGCGGTCACCGGCCGGTCGATAACCGATTTCCACCGCACCGGACCGCCCGGCTAACCTCCTAGCACCACCCTTACGCAGCAGGAGACACGAGAACCATGGCCAACGCACCGGTCCAGCGCATGTCGAAGTTGATGGCGAAGACGCTGCGCGACGACCCGGCCGACGCCGAGGTCCTCAGCCACAAGCTGCTGGTCCGCGCCGGCTACGTGCGCCGCACCGCCGCCGGCCTGTGGAGCTGGCTGCCCCTCGGCAAGAAGGTCCTCGGCAACATCGAGCGCATCGTCCGCGAGGAGATGGACGCCATCGGCGCCCAGGAGGTCCAGCTCCCCGCCCTCCTGCCGCGTGAGCCGTACGAGGCGACGGGCCGCTGGGACGAATACGGCCCCGAACTCTTCCGCCTCCAGGACCGCAAGGGCGGCGACTACCTCCTCGGCCCGACTCACGAGGAGATCTTCACCCTCCTGGTCAAGGACCAGGCGTCGTCCTACAAGGACCTGCCGGTCATCCTCTACCAGATCCAGAACAAGTACCGCGACGAGGCCCGCCCCCGGGCCGGCATCCTGCGCGGCCGCGAGTTCCTCATGAAGGACTCCTACTCCTTCGACGTGGCCGACGAGGGCCTCGCCGAGTCCTACGCCCTGCACCGCGCCGCCTACCAGCGCATCTTCGAGCGCCTGGGCCTCGACTACCGCATCGTCGCGGCCACCGCCGGCGCCATGGGCGGCTCCAAGTCCGAGGAGTTCCTCGCCCCCGCCGAGGCCGGCGAGGACACCTTCGCCGACTGCCCGAACTGCGACTACGCCGCCAACACGGAGGCGATCACCTACACCCTCACGCCGGTCGAGGCCACGGACGTGCCCGCCGCCGAGGACATCCCGACCCCCGACACCCCCACCATCGAGACCCTGGCCGCCTCCCTCGGCGTCGAGGCCTCCGCCACGCTCAAGAACCTCCTGGTCAAGGTGGACGGCGAGATCGTGGCCGTGGGCGTCCCCGGCGACCGCGAGGTCGACATGGACAAGGTGGAGGCGCACTTCGCCCCCGCCGCCGTCGAGCTGGTCACCGCCGAGGACTTCGTCGGCCGCCCCGACCTGGTCCGCGGCTACGTCGGCCCGCAGGGCCGCAGCGAGAAGCTCAAGTACATCGCCGACCCCCGCGTCGCGCCGGGCACCTCGTGGATCACGGGTGCCAACACGGCCGACACGCACGCCAAGAACGTCGTCGCGGGGCGCGACTTCGAGGTCGACGAGTACGTCGACGTCGTCGTCGTCCGCGAGGGCGACCCCTGCCCGAAGTGCGGCACCGGCCTGAAGCTGGACCGCGCCATCGAGATCGGCCACATCTTCCAGCTGGGCCGCAAGTACGCCGACGCGCTCAAGCTCGACGTCCTCGGCCAGAACGGCAAGCCGGCCCGCGTCACCATGGGCTCCTACGGCATCGGCGTCTCCCGCGCGGTGGCGGCCCTCGCCGAGCAGCACGCCGACGACAAGGGCCTCGTCTGGTCCAAGGAGGTCGCCCCGGCCGACGTCCACGTCGTCGCCGCGGGCAAGGCGCTGCAGACCGAACTGGCCCTGGAGGTCTCCGACAAGCTGGCCGCGGCCGGTGTCCGCGTCCTGGTGGACGACCGGGCGGGGGTCTCTCCCGGCGTGAAGTTCACCGACGCGGAACTCATCGGCGTCCCCCAGATCCTGGTCGCGGGCCGCCGCTCCGCCGAGGGCGTGGTCGAACTCAAGGACCGCCGCACGGGGGAGCGCGAGGAGGTAACGGTCGAGGAAGCCCTCGCCCGCCTCACCGCCTGACGCCGCGGCCGCGTGACCCGACGTTGCCCATGCGCCCGGCGCGGGCGCGGGCGGGGCCGGCCCACCGGCCCGGGGGCGGGGCGCGCGGCCCGGCGTTGCGGGGTGCCTCCCCCCGTGCCTGAACGGCCTGGGAGACACCCCCACCGCCCACCCGTGCCGCCCCAGCGGCACGACTGCCCGCAGCGACGGCGTGGCGAACTGCCCACAGCTGGGCGGCAGGCGTGGCGACTGCCCGCAGCAGCGGCGGTGGCGTGGCGGACTGCCTGCAGTGGCGGCGGTGGCGTGGCGGACTGCCTGCAGTGGCGGCGGTGGCGTGGCGGACTGCCCGCAGCGAGGGTGGCGGGGAGCCGCGTACGGCGGGGATGGGGCAGTGGCGTGGGGCGGCGGAGAGCCGCGTACGGCGAGGAGGGGTCGGGTCGGGGGGTGTCCGCCCGCAGCGGTTGGCGCGTCCGCGCCGGGGAAGATCTGTGGCCGACCGATTCCGCGCCGTTCCGAGGACGGACACCCCCCGGCCCGGCCCCGACCCACCCACCGAACCCACGGCGCTACGCGCACCCCCACCCAACCCGCACAGGCGCCGCAGGCATCCGCACCACCGCCGGAGGCACCCGCGCACAACGATCCGCCGCACTCCGCGTGCGCCACCCGCGGGCAAGGCAGATGCTGGACCCGTGATGGACGAGACGGAGTTCTGGGAGCTGATCGACGACGCGCGGCAGCGCGCTGACGGTGATCCCGAGGACCAGGCCGACCTGCTCGTGGAGCGGCTGCTCGGCATGGACCCGGACCTGGTGCTCGACTTCGCCCGGCACTTCGAGGCCCGCTACAACCGCGCCTGCGCCTGGGATCTGTGGGCCGCCGCGTGGGTGCTCCTGGGCGGGGCCAGCGACGACGCGTTCGACTTCTTCCGCTGCTGGCTGATCGGCCAGGGCCGCGAGGTGTACGAGGGTGCCGTGCACGACCCCGACTCGCTCGCCGAGCTGCTCGACGACTTCGACGACGAGCTTGACGGGGACGGCGAGGAGCTGGGATACGCGGCCGACGAGGCGTACGAGCAGCTCACCGGCGCCGTCGCTCCCGACCTGGGCATCGCGCCCGCGCCCGCCGAGCCGCTGGGTGTGCCGATCGACCTGGAGAACGACCGCGCCCTCGCCGAGCGCCTGCCCCGCCTGTGGGCGAGGTTCGGGCCGGGCTGAGAGACCACGGGAGCGGCGGTGGTCAGGCGCGTCCCTGGAGGCGGGCCGCCGTGTCCCTGATGTCGCCGAGACGTGCGGTGAGGGCCGCGCCCGGGCAGCTGGTCGCGTAGCCGTCGTCGTGGCCCGCGACGGCGGGCAGCGTGGCGGTGGCACCTGCGGCGAACCGGCTGAGTCCGTTGCTGGAGACGAGGGCCACCTCCCCCCGCGGGTCGGTGCCGCTCTCGCCCAGTTTCCAGGCGGCCACGGCGGCGATCGCGTCGGTCATCGCGTCGGGCACGGGCACGCCCGCGGTGTAGGTGCCGAGGGCGGCGATCCCGGTGGTGCGGTGGTTGAAGCCCTGGGTGTGGGCGCCGGTGACGGGACGGTCGATGCCGCCCGCCCGGCCCTCGTAGACGGTGCCGCAGCGGTCGACGACGAAGTTGTAGCCGATGTCGTCCCAGTCCCGGGCGCCGGTCTGTCCCTGGTACACCCCGCGCAGGATGGCCGGCACGTCGGCGCAGTCGTAGCCGTTCGGCGTGTCCGTGTGGTGGACGAAGACGGCGACGACCTTGTCGTCGTAGCGCGGGGCGGGCTGGTCGCGGGCGGCGTCGCCCAGCCAGACCGACCGGGGCACGATGTCGGGCCGGGGCGCGGCATACCGGTCGGCGGCGGCCGCCGGGGCGGCGCGGGCGGTCTGTTCGTCGGCCGCCCGTTCCACGCCGTTCGCGCACAGGAAGAGCGCGGCGACGGCGGCGAGGCCGGGCAGGGCGCCGAGCAGCGCCCGTGCCGCGACCGGTGTGCGGGCGGCGCCGGGTATGCCGGAGGTACGGCGCTCCCGGGCCCGGCGCGGCCCTCGGAAGACTCGCATGGTCCTACTGTCCGGCGGATCCGCTCTGTCCGCGATGTGTGGTGTGCCACCCGGTGGAACCATCGTCCCGGTGCACGGCGTTTCACGGTTGACCGCACACGTTCGCTCGCACGGGGTAGCCGTTCTCGGACACCCGTGCGCCTCAGGCTGATCATCGGCCCGGTACGGCACGTACTGAGGGTCCCGGGGTCCGGCAGAAAGGCGGTTCGCGTGGACCTGCTCGACATTGTGCTGCTGCTGGTGGTGCTGGCCTACGCGGCGTCCGGGTACCGGCGCGGGCTGGTGGCCGGCTGTGTGTCGCTGGCCGGCTTCGTGGGCGGTGCGGTGCTCGGCGTGTGGGTCCTGCCGTGGGTGACGGACCTGGTGGCGCGTGGCTCGACGGCGGCGACGGTGGTCGCGGTGGTCACGGTGCTGCTGCCGGCGATGGTGGGTCACGAACTGGCGGGGCGGCTCGCGCTGCGGCTGCGCCGGGAGCTGGACGCCGGTCCGCTCCGGGTGGCCGACGGGGCCGGCGGGGCGGTGGCGAACGCGGCGGCGGCGCTGATCGTGGCGTGGGTGGCGGCGAGCGTGCTGGCCGCCTCCTCGTCCTCGCTGCTCACCTCGGCGATTCGGGACTCGCGTGTGCTGGGCGGGGTCCAGCGGGTGATGCCGGACACCACCCCGGCCTGGTTCTCGCGGGCGACCTCGGCGCTGTCGGACGCCGGGTTCCCGCAGGTCTTCAACCCGTTCGAGAACGACTCGGCCGCCGAGGTCGCCGAGCCGTCCGGCGACAGCGTCACGCCCGCGGCCACCCGGGCGGCCAAGCTCAGCACGGTGAAGGTGGAGGGCGTGGCCGGCGCCCAGGGCCGGGAGGGCAGCGGCTTCGTGTACGCGCCGGAGCACGTGATGACCAACGCCCACGTGGTGGCCGGCATCGACGACCCGACCGTGCGGGTCGGCGGGGTGGGCCCGGCGTACGAGGCGCGGGTGGTGCTGTTCGACCCGGACAAGGACGTGGCCGTGCTGTACGTCCCCGACCTGAGGGCGCCGGTGCTGCGGTTCGACGAGGACGCCGCGCGGGGCGACGCGGCGGTGGTCGCGGGCTATCCGCAGGACGGCGCCCTGGACCTGCGGGCGGCGACGGTGGCGAACCGGATCCGCGCCACCGGCCAGAACATCTACAACGACGAGAGCGTCACCCGGGAGATCTACTCGATCCGTTCCACGGTCCGCCCGGGGAACTCGGGCGGCCCCCTGCTGACCACCGACGGACGGGTGTACGGCGTGGTGTTCGCCCGTTCCACCTCCGACGCCGAGACCGGCTACGTGCTGACGGCGGCCGAGGTGGCCCCGGAGGCACGCGACGCGGCGGACGCCACGCGGGCGGTGGACACGGGCGAGCCGGTCACGTCGTGAGCGCGCCCCGCCCGGGCCGTCACGTCGTGAGCGCGCCCCCGCCCGGGCCGGTCAGCATCTGTCCCATCAGGACGTCGTCGACGTACTGGCCGTCGAGGTGGAACTCCTCGGGCTGGACGCCCTCGACGACGAAACCCTCCGACTCGTAGAGCTTCCGGGCGGCCGTGTTGTGGCCCAGGACCCGCAGGGTGATCCGGCGGAAGCCCCCCTGCCGGGCCTCCTCGACGGCGGCCCGGACCAGGGCCCGCCCCACGCCGTGGCCGCGGGCCGCGCCGGCGACGGCGAGGCCGCGGATCTGGCGGACGTGGGTGTTGGAGGCCAGCGGGGTGGGGAAGCCGAGCCGGACGTAGCCGACGACGGCGCCGTCGAGTTCGGCGACCAGGTGGGCCTCGGGACCGCAGGTGTCGCGGAAGAAGGGGTCGTCCGGTCCCGGCGGGGGCGAGACGGCGTGCAGGTGGGACCAGGTCTCCAGGTCGATCCGGCGCAGTGGCTGTTCGTCCTCGGACCTGGCGTCGCGTATGTGCGGGGCTGGCATGACGGTCACTGTACGACGCGGTGAGGAGAACCGTTCCGTGGTTTTCTCCGGACCGCCAGGCAGGATGGGACCATGAACGACGGACGCGTGAACGACGCACGCTTGGGCACGGGACGTTCCCGCATCGCGGTGGCCGGTGCGTCCGGTCTCATCGGCGGCGCGCTGGTGGAGTCCCTCACCGCGGACGGGCACGAGGTGGTCCGCCTGGTGCGGCACGCGCCCGGGGGCCCGGACGAGGTCCGCTGGGACCCCGAGAACGGCCGGGTGGACGCGTCCGGGCTCGAGGGCTGCGACGCCGTGGTCAATCTGGCCGGGGCCGGGGTGGGCGACCGCCGCTGGACCGACGCGTACAAGACGCGCATCCGCAGCAGCCGGGTGCACGGCACGACGGCGCTCGCGGAGGCCGTCGCCTCGCTGGAGCGGCCGCCGCGCGTCTTCGTCAACGGCAGCGCGATGGGCTTCTACGGGGAGACCGGCGACCGGCCCGTGGACGAGAGCGCGCCTCCCGGTGAGGGCTTCCTGCCGGGTCTGTGCGTGGAGTGGGAGGCCGCGGCGACCCCGGCCCGGGAGGCGGGCGTGCGGACGGTGTTCACGCGCACCGGGCTGGTCGTCGCGCGCGGGGGCGGCGCCTGGGGGCGGCTCTTCCCGCTCTTCCGGGCGGGGCTCGGCGGGCGGCTGGGCGACGGGTCGCAGTACTGGTCCTTCGTGGCGCTGCACGACGAGGTGGCGGCGATCCGGCACCTGATGGACCGGGACGACTTGTCCGGCCCCTTCAATCTGACCGCCCCGCAGCCGGTGACGAACCGTGAGGTGACGGTGGCCATGGGGCGGGTGCTGCACCGCCCGGCGCCGTTCGCGGTGCCCGCGCCGGTACTGCGGGCGGTGCTCGGCGAGATGGCGGGCGACGTGCTCGGCAGCGCCAGGGTCATTCCCGCCCGCCTGCTGGACTCGGGCTTCCGGTTCGCGTTCCCGGAGATCGACGGGGCGATCCGGGCGGCGCTGTAGGGGTGGAAGTGTCGCTCACCGCCCCTCCTGCCGGCTGAACGACGGCCGACCAGCGACCGGTCACTGACGGCTTGCTGACCGATTGACGACCAACTGGCGACCGAACAGCGGCCTTATCGCACCCGCATGCGACCGGTGTGCGACCGTGTACCGCCTCCGTGCGACTCCCCCTGCCCGTTCCTGACCCTAACCTCGTCTCGAACTCGGCTATTCCTCAAGGCTGTTGGGGGCATGACGTTCCCAGCGGCCGCGCAACCTCGAGGAGGGGCACGTGCTTGAGCCCGCGTACCAGGCGGACGTCGTCGTCGTGGGGGCCGGGGTCGCCGGACTCGCCGCGGCGGAACGGCTGACCAGCGCAGGAGTGACGACCACGGTCCTGGAGGCCGCCCATGCGGTGGGCGGCCGGATGGCCACCGAGAAGGTCGACGGTTTCCGGCTCGACAGAATCGGACAGCTGCTGTCCACGGCGTATCCCGAACTGCACCGCACCCCCGGGCTCGACGGCCTCGCGCTGCTGCCCTTCGCCCCCGGTGTCCTGCTGCACAGCGAGGGCCGGCACCACCGCGCGGGCGCCCCGGCGGGCGTACGGAGCGCGCGGGGCGCACTCCATGCGGTGCGCGCCCTGGCGAGCGCCCCTCGCTCGATGTCCGCGCCCCGGCGCACGATGCACGCGCCGGGGGCCGCGCCCGGCAGGCCCGCCACCGCGCCCCGCACCCGCGGGGGCGCCCCGGTCGGCACCGCGTTCGACCAGGCCCGGCTCGGTGCCGCGCTGGCCCGGCTGGCGCACACCCCGGCCGAGCGGCTGCTGGCCCGCCCGGAGCTGCCCGCCGCCCGGGCGCTGGCCGCCCGCGGGCTGCCGGCCCGCACCATCGACGGATTCCTGCGTCCGCTGCTCGCCGCCCTGCTGTACGACCCGGACCTCACGACCTCCAGCCGGTGCGCGGACCTCGCGCTGCGCGCCTTCGCCGGCGGGCGGCTGGTGCTGCCGGAGGGCGGCGCGGAGGCCCTGCCGGAGCACCTGGCGCGGTCGCTGCCGCCTGGCACGGTGCACACCGGCGTGCGCGTCACCTCGGTGGCGACCAACGCCGTGACCACCGCGGAGCACGGCGTCGTCCGCTGCCGGGCCGTCCTGGTGGCGACCGACGCCCGTGCGGCGGCCGAACTGCTGCCGGGCCTGCGGGTACCGGACTTCCACCCGGTGACGGTGGTCCACCACACCACCGACGAGCCGCCGACGACCGGCGCGTCCCTGCTGCTCGACGCCGACCGCGGCGGCCCGGTCGCCCACACGGCGCAGATCAGCCGGGTGGACCCGTCCCGCGCACCGGCCGGACGCACCCTGGTCTCCTCAACAGTCCTCGGCCCGCCCCCGCCCGACCTCGACACCGCCGTACGCATCCATCTCGCCCGCCTCTACGGCACCCCGACCAGCCGCTGGGAGACCCTCGCCGTGCACCACACGCCCGAGGCGGTGCCCGCGATGCGCCCGCCGCACGACCCGCGCAGGCCGGTACGGCTGCTGGCCGGGCTGTACGTGTGCGGCGACCACCGCGACACCAGCACCGTCCAGGGCGCGCTCCACTCGGGCCACCGCGCCTCGGCGGCGATCCTGTCGGACCTGGGCGTGGACCGCCCGATGCACTCGGCGGAACCGGCCCGAGCGGCCTGATGCCGGCCGGCCCGGTCGGCTCGGCACCGCATACCCGGGCGGTCCCGGCCCGACCGCGGCAGCCCGAGCAGTCCGGGCCAGGACGGCACCGGGTAGGCCGCCCCGCCCATGCCCGCATCGGGAACCGGGGCAACTGCCGACGCGAGCGCGCCGCCCCGCCCGAGCTCCCTCCCCTCAGGAACGGACGGATCCCAGGGCCCAGAACCGGCCCTGGGCAACGGCGCCACGGACACTCCCCGGCCCGGACGCCCCGGAAGGCACCCCACCCCGGACGAGCACAGCGCCCAGGTCAGCGGCGGGGCCCCCGGTGGTCCCGGGAGGTCCGGGACGGTCCCGGGCTGTCACCACCGGGACGGCCCGCGGCACGTGCCTACCCGAGGGCCGCCACCTTGTCCCGGTATCCCCGGACCGGGGCCGCGTCCCGGTACGGCTCCAGGCGGCGTTCGAAGTCGCGGACGTACTCCGTGGCGCGCACCGAGCGCATCTCGGCCGCCTGCCCCGCCGCCTCCGCGGCCAGCTGGCAGGCCTGGTCGAGTTCGCCGAGGCCGAGCCGTGCGGTGGCGAGGACGACCCGGCTGAACAGCCGGCTGCGGGCGAAGACGGGGGCGCGCAGTTGCAGCGAGCGCTCCGCGTGCTGGGCGGCGGCGCGGAACTGCTGCAGGTCGCGGTGGCAGTGCCCGAACTCGTCGGCGAGCTGCGCCTCGTCGAAGAAGCGCGCCCAGTGGGGCACCTCGTCGCCCGGCCGGGCGGCCTCCAGCGCCCGCTCGGCGCGCACCAGGGCAGCGGTGCAGGCCCGCACCTCCCCGAGGACGGCGTGCGCCCGCGCCTCCGCGGCGTGCAGCAGCGTCTGCACGACCGGCGGCGCCGAGGTCCCGACCCCCTGCTGCGCCACCCGCGTGAGCTGGACGGCCTCCCGCCCGTGCCCCAGGTAGACGGCCTGCCGGCTCATCGTGACCAGCACGTACGAGCCGTACGCCCGGTCCGCCGCCGCCTGCGACAGCCGCAGGGCCTGCACGAAGTAGCGCTGGGCGAGTCCGTGGGCGGCGATGTCGTACGACGTCCAGCCGGCGAGCCGGGTCAGGTCGGCGGCGGCGGCGAAGAGGCGTCGGCCGGTCTGCTCGCCGTAGGTGCCGCGCAGCATCGGCTCCAGCTCGTGCTCCAGGTACCGCACGAGGGCCTGGCGGGCGTGTCCGCCGCCGTACCGGTCGTCGAGGCTGCGGAACAGCTCGCCGACCGAGCGCAGGGCGGCGAGGTCGCCGCCGCCGACCTTCTGCCCCGGGCCGCGTTCGGCCGGGGTCCGGCGCCTGGACGCATCGAGCGGGACGGCGAGCCTCGGGGTCGCGGGGCGGCCCTGCGCGGGGATGCGGACGGGCACCTCGGTGCGGGCCACCTTCTCGTCGGCGCGGCCGATCAGCCAGTCCCGGCTGGGCACGACGAGCCCGGCCGGGGTGAAGGCGATCTTCCGCAGCTCGGCATGGCTGCCGGAGTCCTTGCGCCACAGCCCGCCGACGATGTCGACCGCCTCTTCCGGGCTCCCGGCGAACTCCAGGCCCGCGTAGACGGGCGCGCAGGCGTCCAGGCCGAGGTCCTGGGCGGTCAGACGGCGGCCCAGGCGCCGGGTGAAGACCTCGGCGATCAGGGCCGGCGTGGTGCCGCGGGGCTGCTGGCCGCGCAGCCACCGGGTGACGGACGTCTTGTCATATCTCAGGTCCAGGCCGTGTTCGAGTCCGAGCTGGTCGACGCGACGCGCGAGACCCGCGTTCGAGAACCCCGCTTCGGCGATGAGCGCGGCGAGCTGGCGGTTGGCGGTGCGCTGCGCGGGTCGTTCCGTCATGGTGCGGTGCGGTCTCCTGCCTTCCGGGCGTTCGAAGTGCCCGGAGCGCCTGTGAGCAGCCCTTATGGCCTCGTGAAGGCGTGAATGTAGCGGAGAGTAAGCACCCGATCGCACAATTCGCCCGGCATTCATCCGATCGTGTGAGGATTGCCCGCCCGGCTGACGACACACGGACGGTCGTACAGTGGCGTGGGCACGCTTCGTGCCTTACGACCTTGCAGGGAGGCACGTGCCGTGAGTGAGCTGCGCTTCGTCCGGATGGGGTTCGGTGCCGAACGCGTCGACTACCAGGAGGCGTGGGACGAACAGCGCCGGGTGCACGCCGCGCGGTTCGCCGACGAGGTCCCCGACACCGTGCTGCTCCTCGAACACCCGCCGGTCTACACGGCCGGCCGGCGCACCGAGGACAGCGAGCGGCCCCTCGACGGCACCCCGGTCGTCGACGTGGACCGCGGCGGCAAGATCACCTGGCACGGCCCGGGACAGCTGGTGGGCTACCCGATCCAGAAGCTGCCGCGCCCCGTCGACGTGGTGGCCCACGTCCGGCGCCTGGAGGAGGCCCTGATCCGCACCTGCGCGGAGTTCGGCCTGGAGAGCACCCGGGTCGAGGGCCGCAGCGGCGTCTGGGTCCTCGGCGACCCGGTCGAGCGGCGCCCGAAGCTCGGCGGCCTGTCCCTGGACTTCGACCCGCGCCTGACGGACGAGGAGTTCGACCCCCGGCTCAACGGCCCCGAGTACGCCCCGTCCAACGCGGGCCAGCGCCGCGAGGACCGCAAGATCGCCGCGATCGGCATCCGGGTCGCCAAGGGCGTCACGATGCACGGCTTCTCGTTCAACGTGAACCCCGACAACAAGTGGTTCGACAAGATCATCCCCTGCGGCATCCGCGACGCGGGCGTGGCCTCCCTGGCGAACGAGCTCGGCCGCGAGGTGACCATCGAGGAGGTCCTCCCGGTGGTGGAGCGCCACCTGCGGGACATCCTGGAGAACGCGGAACTGAAGCCGAGGGAGATCGAGAAGACCCCGGCGGCATGAATCCACCCCGGCGGCACAGCTCCGGCCCGGCGGCACAGATCCAGCGCCGGGGGCAAGAATCCAGCCCGTGGGGGCGCCCTCTCCGGGGGAGTTCGAGGACGCGGCCCGTCAGGGCCGACGCGGGGGCCCGGGGGGCGGCAGCCCCCGGAGGCCAGCACCGACGCCGACCAACAAATCAACGGGCGTACCCTGAAGAACGCCGAAGAATCAAACGCTAGGGAGCCGGTCGTGTCCGCAGTCGCACCCGACGGACGCAAGATGCTGCGCCTGGAGGTCCGCAACAGCCAGACCCCCATCGAGCGCAAGCCCGAGTGGATCAAGACCCGGGCGAAAATGGGCCCCGAGTACACCAAGATGCAGAACCTCGTGAAGAGCGAGGGCCTGCACACGGTCTGCCAGGAAGCCGGCTGTCCCAACATCTACGAGTGCTGGGAGGACCGCGAGGCGACCTTCCTCATCGGCGGCGACCAGTGCACCCGGCGCTGCGACTTCTGCCAGATCGACACGGGCAAGCCCGAGGCGCTGGACCGCGACGAGCCGCGCCGCGTCGGCGAGTCCGTGGTCACGATGGACCTGAACTACGCCACCATCACCGGCGTCGCCCGCGACGACCTCCCCGACGGCGGCGCCTGGCTGTACGCGGAGACGGTGCGCCAGATCCACCAGCAGACCGCGGAGCGCGCCGACGGCCGCACCAAGGTCGAGCTGCTGGCCCCCGACTTCAACGCGGTCCCGGAGCTGCTCCGGGAGGTCTTCGACTCCCGCCCCGAGGTCTTCGCGCACAACGTCGAGACGGTCCCGCGGATCTTCAAGCGCATCCGTCCCGGCTTCCGCTACGAGCGTTCCCTGAAGGTCATCACGGACGCCCGCGACTACGGCCTGGTCACCAAGTCGAACCTGATCCTCGGCATGGGCGAGACCCGCGAGGAGATCAGCGAGGCACTGAAGGAACTGCACGAGGCAGGCTGCGAGCTGATCACCATCACGCAGTACCTGCGCCCGTCCGTGCGCCACCACCCCGTGGAGCGCTGGGTCAAGCCGCAGGAGTTCGTGGAGCTCAAGGAGGAGGCCGAGCAGATCGGTTTCTCCGGCGTGATGTCGGGCCCGCTGGTCCGGTCCTCGTACCGGGCGGGACGGCTCTACGGAATGGCCATGGAGCAGCGCCGGTCCGCCACCGTGTGAATTCCCGCACAAGTAACTACTCGCCAGTAATGGCCGAGATTCCGCGGCCCCGACCGTCCTCGCTGATGAGGGCACCGGTCGGGGTCGCGCGCCCGTTCCACGGCCCGGCAACGCGGCTTCATGTGCGTTTGACCGGCGGGTCACGCCCTGGTAACACCAATCAGTGACCCTGGAATCACAGCACGTGCACGATCACGTACACCACCGCGTACACCAGCCTCCACACCCGGAGCCGTACCGAGGGGGACCTTCACGATGCAGGCCGCGCCCGTTCGCGCCACCACCGTCCGCGCCACCACCGTCCGCGCCACCGCCATCCCGTCGTTCGGCACCGCCCTGCGGGCCGTCGAGTCGCTGCTGATGAGCGGCGGCCAGCGCACCGCCCGGCGCAACGCGTGGAACTCCGTCCTCGAGGACCGCCGCCGCGCCAAGGACCGCATCGAGACGGAGCGCGCGCTGCGGCAGTCCGTCGCCGGCCGCCCCTGAGCCCGGCTCCCGTCCCTCCCGTCCCCCCGCCGCCGGGCACTGCCGTCGTCGGCGCTTTCGGGGGCACGTAGACTTCGTGCCATGGCGAGGAAGGAACCCGCAGCGGACGCTGCGAACCCCGGGCGACTGAAGCAGATCGCTCTGACCTACAAGATGACCCGCAAGGCCGACAAGAAGATCGGTCTTGTGCTCGCGGGTGTCGGCATCGTCGTCTTCGGTGTCCTCCTCGGGATCGGTTTCTTGATCGGTCACCCCATCTATCTCGGCATCCTGGGCGTGCTGCTCGCCTTCCTCGCGACGGCGATCGTCTTCGGGCGCCGGGCCGAGCGGGCGGCCTTCGGCCAGATGGAGGGACAGCCGGGCGCGGCGGCGGCCGTACTGGACAACATCGGCCGGGGCTGGACGACCACCCCCGCGGTGGCGATGAACCGCAACCAGGACGTGGTGCACCGCGCGGTCGGCAAGGCCGGCATCGTGCTGGTCGCGGAGGGCAACCCGAATCGGGTGAAGTCCCTGCTCGCGGCCGAGAAGAAGAAGATGAACCGCATCGTGGCCGACGTCCCGGTGCACGACCTGGTCGTGGGCACCGGCGAGGGCCAGGTCGAGCTGAAGAAGCTGCGCACGACCATGCTCAAGCTGCCCCGCGTCCTGAGCGGCCCGCAGGTCACCGTGACCAACGACCGACTGCGCGCCCTGGGCGACCTGATGAGCAACATGCCGCTGCCCAAGGGCCCGATGCCGAAGGGCATGCGGATGCCCCGCGGCGGCAACCCCCGGCAGCGCTGACCCGCAGGACTCCGAGACGCCGGTACGGCGACGGGGGCGGCCCGAGTGGATCGGGCCGCCCCCGTCGCCGTACCGGCGTCGTCCTGGTGCGTGCGGGTCAGACGCGGATTTCCACGGTGCGCGCCAGCCGGTCGTGCAGGCCCCGGCCGTCGCGGTCCCAGATCAGCGCCGGGAGAGCGAGGCAGAGCAGGACCGAGCGCAGCAGAGCCCGCAGCGGGCTGGGCCGGCCGGTGACGACGTCCACGACCCGCAGGCCGAAGAGGCGCTTGCCGGGGGTGGAGCCGATGGTGCCGACGGTCAGCACGCTCAGGGCGAAGAAGATCAGCAGGGCCCAGTTGCTCGCCGTCTGCCCGTAGCTGCCCGTGATGAGGCCGTATGCGATCAGGGAGCACAGGGCCCAGTCGACGGCCAGCGCACCGAGCCGCCTGCCCGGGCGGGCGATCGAGCCCGGTCCCTCCTCGGGCAGACCGAGCTGCTCGCCGCGGTATCCGAGATCGGCGCCGGCCTCTTCGACGGCCGCGCGGGGGCCGGAGAGCCACGAGCCGATTGCTTGCCTGTTGTCCACCCGACCACGGTACTGCGCCCGTATACGCACCGGGGACGGTGGGGTGTGAGGGTCCCCGATCCGGCCTAGGCTGGGGAGGGAGCCGGTTAACTTCTGCGAAACAAATGGGTCACGCCCGAGAAATCACCCGTCCCTAGGGTCGAGGAGGCGTGTGCCACCCGCACTGGCCGCACGAACGATCTACCAACCCGGCGGGACGGTCGGGAGTAGGAGGAGCTGGATGTTCCAGAACGCCGACGACGTCAAGAAGTTCATCGCGGACGAGGACGTCAAGTTCGTCGATGTCCGGTTCTGCGACCTGCCGGGCGTCATGCAGCACTTCACGTTGCCCGCCGAGGCGTTCGACCCCGACGACGAGCAGGCCTTCGACGGATCCTCGATCCGCGGCTTCCAGGCCATCCACGAGTCGGACATGTCCCTGCGCCCCGACCTGTCCACCGCGCGCGTCGACCCGTTCCGCCGGGACAAGACGCTCAACATCAACTTCTTCATCCACGACCCGATCACGGGCGAGCAGTACTCCCGCGACCCGCGGAACGTGGCGAAGAAGGCCGAGGCGTACCTGGCCTCCACGGGCATCGCCGACACGGCGTTCTTCGGTCCGGAGGCGGAGTTCTACGTCTTCGACTCGGTCCGCTTCGCCACCAGCGCGAACGAGTCCTTCTACCACATCGACTCCGAGGCCGGCGCCTGGAACACCGGCGCCCTGGAGGACAACCGCGGCTACAAGGTCCGCTACAAGGGCGGCTACTTCCCGGTCCCGCCGGTCGACCACTTCGCCGACCTGCGCGCCGAGATCTCCCTGGAGCTGGAGCGTTCCGGCCTGAAGGTCGAGCGCCAGCACCACGAGGTGGGCACCGCCGGTCAGGCGGAGATCAACTACAAGTTCAACACGCTGCTCGCCGCCGCCGACGACCTCCAGCTCTTCAAGTACATCGTGAAGAACGTGGCCTGGAAGAACGGCAAGACGGCGACCTTCATGCCGAAGCCGATCTTCGGCGACAACGGCTCGGGCATGCACGTCCACCAGTCGCTGTGGTCCGGCGGCGAGCCGCTCTTCTACGACGAGCAGGGCTACGCCGGCCTGTCGGACACCGCCCGCTACTACATCGGCGGCATCCTCAAGCACGCCCCGTCGCTGCTGGCCTTCACCAACCCGACGGTGAACTCCTACCACCGCCTGGTGCCGGGCTTCGAGGCGCCGGTCAACCTGGTGTACTCGCAGCGCAACCGCTCGGCCGCGATGCGCATCCCGATCACGGGCTCGAACCCGAAGGCCAAGCGCGTGGAGTTCCGCGCCCCGGACGCCTCCGGCAACCCGTACCTGGCCTTCTCGGCGCTGCTGCTGGCGGGCCTGGACGGCATCAAGAACAAGATCGAGCCGGCCGAGCCGATCGACAAGGACCTCTACGAGCTGGCTCCCGAGGAGCACGCGAACGTGGCGCAGGTCCCGACCTCGCTGGGCGCGGTCCTCGACCGCCTGGAGGCCGACCACGAGTTCCTGCTCCAGGGCGACGTGTTCACGCCGGACCTGATCGAGACGTGGATCGACTTCAAGCGCGCCAACGAGATCGCGCCGCTGCAGCTGCGTCCGCACCCGCACGAGTTCGAGATGTACTTCGACGTGTGATCGACCGGGCCCGAGCCCGAGCCGTCCGGCGCCCCCGCCCCCTCTTTCCGGACCTTCCCGGAGGGCGGGGGCGCCGTCGTGCGTGGCCGAAAACACTTCACAGGGCCCGGGCGCGCCGGGATCATGTCTCTAAGACGGTTGTTCGAGTCAGGGGGACGGGGAGAGTGCCGGAGATGCCGGATCGGGACGAGGAGCGCGAGTACGACCTGAGGTGGGCGGACGGCGCCGAGTACAAGGAGCCCTCGGCACGGGCCCGGATGCTCGCCGCGCGCTGGAAGGAGAACCCTCCCGGACCGGTCCCCTTCCGAGCCGATCCCGACCACGTGGGCTCGGGACGCCGGTCGTCGTGGGTCTCCACCGCCGTGGTGCTCGGCTGTGTGGCCGCGGTGATCGTGCTGCTCGGTTACCTCAACCTCCGGGCGCCGTACTAGGGGGTGTCGTTCGGAGCAGGTCGGCTCCAGGCAAGGGTGCCGTGTGGCCGACCTGGGCGGGGGCGATGGGGGCCCCTCCCGCGCGAGCGAAGCCGAGCGTGGGGGAGCGTGCGGCTGCAAGGCGGAGGAGGGCGCCGGGGCGGAGCCCTGGCAACCGACGACAGCGCCGCTGGGGGGCACCTCCCACGCCCTTCAGGCAGTGGGGGAGCGCTTGCCGGACCCCGCGACCCCGGCACGATCCAAACGACGCCCCCTGGACCTGCCTGCCGGTGGGGCCGGGCTCAGCGGAACGCGGCGACGTTGCGGGCGGCCCAGTCGGCGAACGGGCGCGGGGCGCGGCCGAGGACGCGCCCGACGTCCGGGCTGACCCGCAGTTCGGCCGGGCACGGGTTGCCGAGGATGTCCAGGGTGTCGTCGGCCAGCTCCGCCGGCATGCTGCGCGCCATGGCGGCCATGGCCTCGTCGCGGGTCAGCTCGTGGAACGCCACGGGCGAACCCAGCGCGGCGGCGAGGGCCTCCGTCTGCCCGCGCGGCGTGATCACCTCCGGGCCGGTCAGCTCGTACGCGCCGCCTGTGTGCCGGTCGTCCAGCAGGCAGGCCGCCGCCACCGCGGCGATGTCCGCGGGGTCGACGACCGGCACTCCGACGTCGCCGAAGGGCGCGGCGACGACTCGTCGCTCACGGACGGACTCGGCCCACCACAGGGCGTTGGAGGCGAAGCCGCCGGGCCGCAGGACGGCCCACTCCAGGCCGGATTCCCGCACCGTGTCCTCCAGCGCCCGCATCGCGATCCGCGTCGCCCCGAAGGGCCTGGTCACCACGCCGAGGGTGGAGAGCAGGACGATGCGGCGGACCCCGCTCTCCACGGCCTCGCCGACGAGATCGGCGGGGTTGGCCCCGGCGGCGTGCAGGTCGCCGGAGAGCAGCAGGAACAGCGACTTCGCCCCGGCCAGCGCGGGCCGCAGGCCGGCCGGGTCGGCGAGGTCGGCCACCCGGTGGCGGACGCCGTCCGGCGCCGGCGCCGGGTGCCGTGACACCGCCGTCACCTGCGCGCCCGCCTTCGCCAGCGCCCGCGTCAGCGGTCGGCCGATGTTCCCGGTCGCTCCGGTCACCACGATCATGTCCAGCTCCTTCTCGGATGTCCTCTGTGGGCCTTCAAGCTAGGAGGGTGGACTAACTTTCGGTAAGGGCATACCTGGAGGTAAGCTCATGACATGACGGAAGGTGTGCAGCGCAGACGGGTCGAGACCGGCGAACGGTATGACGTGTTTCACACCGACTGCCTGGCGCGCGACGTGGTCGACCACGTGACCAGCAGGTGGGGCATCTGGGTGCTGATCTCCCTGCGGCGCAACGACCTCCGCTTCTACGAGCTGCGCGAGAGCATCCAGGGCATCAGCGAGAAGATGCTCGCCCAGACCCTGCGCGTCCTGGTCGAGGACGGCCTGGTCTGGCGGAAGGTCGAGCCGACGACACCACCGCAGGTCACGTACGGGCTGACCGAGTTCGGCCGGGACATCGGGGAGCCGCTGACGGACCTGTTCGACCGGATCACGGGGCGGCTGTCGGCGCTCGGCACCCGCTAGTCTCCGGGGCGCCGGGTGCACACTGGACATCGGGACGAGTGCCCGACTGCGAGGTGGTGCAGATGAAGAGCCGCTTCCGGAGCGACCGGCGGCTGACCGTGCGCATGGGGGTCACGCTGTTCCTGCTCGGTCTGTTGTACGTGGGCTTCGTCGCCGCGCTGATCGCCCTGCTGAAGTCCTGGGTGCTGGTCGTGGTGATCGTCGCGCTGCTCTTCGTGGCGCAGTACTGGTTCTCCGACCGGATCGCGCTGTTCGCGATGCGCGGCCGGGTCGTGGAGCGGGACGAGTATCCGGAGCTGCACGGCGTGGTGGACCGGCTGGCGGCGATGGCCGACATGCCGAAGCCTGTGGTCGCGGTGTCGGAGATGGAGATGCCGAACGCGTTCGCTACCGGCCGCAATCCGGACAACGCGGTGGTGTGCGTCACCACCGGGCTGCTGCGGCGGCTGGAGCCCGCGGAGCTGGAGGGCGTGCTCGCGCACGAGCTGTCGCACGTGGCGCACAAGGACGTCGCGGTGATCACGGTGGCGTCTTTCCTCGGCGTGATCGCGGGGCTGATCGTGCGGTTCGCCCTCTACTCCCAGCTCTTCGGCGGGCGCCGGGACCAGAACACGATGGCCGTCCTGGCCGTGGTGATGGGTGTCTCGGCCGCCGTGTACGCGCTCAGCTTCCTGCTGATCAGGGCCCTGTCCCGGTACCGGGAGCTGGCGGCGGACCGGGCCGCGGCCCTGCTCACCGGGCGCCCCTCGGCCCTGGCGGCGGCCCTCACCAAGGTCACCGGCGACATCGCGCGCATCCCGACCAAGGACCTGCGCACGGCCCAGGCCTTCAACGCCTTCTACTTCACCCCGGCCTTCGGTGCCGAGCCCGGCCTGAGCCGGATCTTCGCCACCCACCCCAGCCTGGAGCAGCGGCTCGACCAGCTGGGCCGGATCTCCACCGAGCTGGGCGAGGCGACGGCCCCCGGGAAGGCCTGAGACGCGGGCGGCCGCGGGAAGGACGGACACCAGGGCATGGGACTGCTGGACATCCTGCTCGGCCGGTCCAGGGCGGTGGGGCCCGATCTCGACCGGCTCTTCGCCCTGCCCTCGGCGGCGGTGGGCCTGGAGGCCGCGGCCGGCTTCCGGCCGACCGGGCAGGGGGCGGTGTGCTTCGCGACGGTCGAGGGCGCCGCCTTCGAGCGCACGCACCGCGAGATCCGCGCCCTGCTGGACGCGGACGCCGGCCGGACCCCGGTGGACCTGACCCACGACTCCTACGGATACTCCTGGCTCGTCTCGCACCGCTCCCCCGACGAGCTGCCCCTCCTGGTGAACGACCTCCACGCGGTGAACAGCACCTTGGAGGCGGGCGGCTTCGGCCCGCGGCTGCTGTGTTCCCTGGCCGGTTTCGCGCAGGACGACGGGCGTCGGCTCGCCCTCGTCTACCTCTACAAACGGGGCACGTTCTACCCCTTCGCTCCCCTGCCCGGCGAACGGCGGCAGCGGGACAACGCGCTGGAGCTGCGGATACGTGCCGCGCTCGCCGACGAGCTGCCGGTGGAGGGCGACCTGGGCCGCTGGTTCCCGGTCTGGGGCGCGCCCGGCCTGTGACCGCCGTGGGCCCCGCCTGTCAGTGGTGTCGGGCACGATGTCCGTACCGAGGACGCGTACCGAGGGCGCACGGCCGGACCGAGGACGCCGCGGACGTACGGACGGGCGGAGGGCCTGTATGGGTGAGGGCGCACGACGGCACATCGACGCGACCGAACGGCGGTACCGGCTGGCCCCGCGGCACCGGCTGGTGGCGGCCACGCGGGCGGAGGGTCCGGAGGAGGTCGCAGGTGCCCTGGTCGCCCTGCACGGCACGGACCCGGCGACGGTCCACCTGGCCGTGGGCGCGCGGCTGGCGGACGCGGCGAAGACCGTGGGCGAGACGGAGCGGGCGCTGTACGACGACGGGACGCTGGTGCGGATGCACGGCATGCGGAACACCGTGTTCGTGTTCCCGACGGAGCTGACGGCGGTCGTCCACGCCTCCACCGGCCGCACCGTCGCCGCCCGGGAGCGGGCCAGGCTGTTGAAGAACATGGCCGAGGCCGGCGCACCGGACGCCGCCTGGCTGACGGAGGTCGAGGAGTCGGCACTGGCCGCGCTGGCCCGGCGCGGCCAGGCCACGGCGGCCGAACTGGCCCGCGACGAACCCCGCCTGAAGGAGCAGTTCGCCTACGCGGCCGGGAAGAGCTACGAGGGGGTGCACACCGTCTCCACCCGCCTGTTGAGGGTGCTGGGGGTGGAGGGCAGGGTGGTGCGGGGCCGGCCGCTGGGCTCGTGGACGTCCAGCCAGTTCCGCTGGGCACCGGCGCCCGAGCATCCCGAGCTGGATCCGGGCGAGGCGCAGGCGGAGCTGCTGCGGCGCTGGCTGGCGGCGTGCGGGCCGGCGACCGAGGACGACCTCAAGTGGTGGACCGGGTGGCGGGTGACGGAGGTGCGTCGGGCGCTGACCGCGATCGGCGCGGAGGCGGTCTCGCTGGACGAGGGCACGGGGTACGTCGCCGCCGGGGACGTCGGCCCGGTCGCCGGGCCGGCCGAGCCGTGGGCGGCGCTGCTGCCCGCCCTGGACCCGACGGCGATGGGATGGCAGCAGCGGGACTGGTACCTCGCCCCCGAGCTGCGGCCGATGCTGTTCGACCGCAGCGGCAACGTCGGCCCCACGGTGTGGTGGAACGGCCGCGTGATCGGCGGCTGGGCCCAGCGGCCGGACGGCGAGATCGTTTGGCGGCTGCTGGACGCCGAGGGCGTCGGCCGCGACGCGGAGACCGCGGTCGGGGCGGAGGCGGAGCGCCTGGCGTCCTGGGTGGCCACGACCCGGATCACGCCGCGGTTCCGGACACCGCTGGAACGGGAGTTGTCGGCGTAGCCCGTCAGCCCTCTGAGCGCCGGCCGGCATCCGGCCCGCATGGGGGTGCCCCCTCTGGGGGGGGAGCTTGAGGACGAGGCCGTTCAGGCCGAAGCGGGGACCTGGGGGCGGCGGCCCCCGGAGAGGGCGACACAGACGCCGGGCACCGTGACCGACACGGCACCCGGCGCCGACGTCACCGCGAGTACCGCATCAGCGCCCGCACCATGTGGCACGTCGTGTCCGACGGCGGATGAACCCCGATGGTCAGCGCGGCGCTCCGTATCCTCTCGTCGCGCGCCTGGTTGGGCAGGTAGACGCCGGAGTCCAGCAGGGCGATGGCGAGCCGCATCGCCTTGAGCCGGCGGTTGTGCGTGATGTACCACTCGCGGGGGCGGCCCGTCGGCAGCGGACGCTTCTCCACGGGTTCGTACGGCAGGTCGAGCAGGACGGGCCGCTCGGCGGTGGACTGGGTGGGCAACGGCTTCGGCTTCAGTGCGGCAGCGGGCACGGGCATCCTCCTGTCGCGGTCGGGGTGCCGTCCGGACTTCCCGGCGACACTCTCGAACACTGCTTCTATTTTACCGCCCACCACTGACAAAAGCCCCTGACCACAAGGCCTTTCGGGGCCGCTGGGACTCAGGTGGTGAACGAGTTTCGCCGCCCTCCGGCTACCGTGTGCGGCATGGAGATCTGGATCAATCCGGCCTGCTCGAAGTGCCGCAGCGCGATCAGCCTGCTCGACGCGGAAGGGGCCGACTACACCGTCCGCCGCTATCTGGAGGACGTACCGAGCACGGAGGAGATCCGCGAGGTGCTCACCCGGCTCGGACTCGAACCGTGGGAGATCACCCGCACCCAGGAGGCGGCCGCCAAGGAACTGGGCCTGAAGGACTGGCCCCGTGACGAGGCGTCACGCGACCGCTGGGTGGCCGCACTCGCCGAACACCCCAAGCTGATCCAGCGCCCGATCATCACGGCGGACGACGGAACGGCCGTGGTGGGCCGCACCGATGAGGCGGTCAGGGACGCTCTGTCCCGGTAGATCAGGACTTGTCTCGCGCCGCGACTCGGGGTGGTCCTCGCTGTTACCCTGCGCGGCCATGACCCACGATGATCAAGGGCCGTCCCACGGACAGCACATACCGCAGGGACAGCAGCCGCCGTACGGGCAGTCGCAGCCGCAGCCGTACGGGCAGTCGCAGTCGTACGGGCAGCAGCCCGAGCAGTACGGCCCGTACGCCCCCTCCGCCGCCCCCGCCCCCTGGCCCGCCGAGCAGCACCGCCGACGCGGCCGCATCCGGCCGGCGGTACTGGCGGCGACGGGCGTCGTCCTCGCCGCGGCCGTCGCCGGCGGCGCCCTGATGTACACGGGCGGCGACGACGCCCCCACCGCCTCGCCGGACGCCTCGGCGACCGTGCCGCCCGCCGCCGCCCCCTCGGTGACCGGGAGCCTGCCCTCCGACGCCCCCTCCGCCCTGGCGTCCCTGCTCGCGCGGCCGGTCGTACGCCCCGAGCAGGCATTCCCGGAGGCGGCGGTGCGCCTGGACGACGGTTCCCGGTACGAGCGCGTCGACCTCGCCACGACCACCGACTGCGCCCGGGGCATGTCGCAGGAGCTGGCCGCCCTGGCCGACCAGGGCGAGGGCTGCTCTCAGCTCACCACGGCCCTGTTCACGGACGCCGAGCGGCGCTCGCAGGTGTCCGTGACGGTGGCGAGCTTCGTGCGCGCGGAGGACGCCGGGGCGGTGTTCGGCATGGCCTCCATGGACCCGGTGACGTACCAGACGGTGTCGCTCGATCCGCCGCCCGGGGCGGGACTGCCGACGGTGCCGCCCGGGTCGCCCGGCGTGTTCCGGCGGCTGATGACCGTACGGTCGGTGGTGTTCGCGAACGGCCAGTGGGGCGACGGTGCGGAGACCGGGGAGGCGGACCTCACCCGGCAGACCGAGGACCTGCTCCAGTACGTCGACGACAACGTGGTGGCCTACGAGGAGGGCTGAGGACGGGCGGGGCGGACCCGGGACGTGTGACTCAGGTTACGTACGCACGTCGACGTGACCGCTGAGTAACTCCGTTCGGTATCTCGTACATAGCGGCGTACGCTCCCCTACCTCTTCAGGAGGCGCGCATGTCGCGCAGGAGAACTCTCGGTACGAAGAAGAAGATCGCGCTCCTGGTGGGCGCCGCGACCGTGGCGGGCGGCGGCGCCTTCGTCATGGCGAACGCGTCGAACGCCGCGCAGCCCGCCCAGCAGGCGCGGACGAAGGCCGCCCAGGACTCGGGCGTCTGCCGGGGCCTGGCCACCGCGCTCGGCAACAACCAGCGGTTCATCGAGGGCCAGCGGGCCGATCCGGACGCGCAGTCCGCGGCGCGGATCGAGAACCGCGAGGCGGTCGTCGCGGAGATCGAGCGCAAGCAGGCGGCGTCCGGGTGCGCGGTCGGGGAGTCGGCTCAGGACTCCCAGGCCACGCAGGAGGGCGGACCGGCCGCGGGCCAGGACGCCGGCGAACAGGCCGGGGGTGCGGCCGGGGACCAGGCGGGCGACGGGGCCGGAGAGGCCGCGCAGACCGGCGAGCAGGTCTGCGCCGGCTCCACCGTCACCCTCTCCGGCGAGGGCGGGGCACCCGCCGCCTCCAGCGACCAGTTCCCCGTGGGCACCAGGCTGAAGGTGACCAACCTCGACAACGGCAGGTCCACGACCGTCGAGGTGAACTCGGTCTCGGGCAGCTGCGCGCTGCTCAACGACGCGGCGTTCGAACAGGTCCGGGAGGAGGGCAAGTTCCTGATCCGGCGGGCGCTGATCGAGAAGGTCGGCTGAGTGTCCGAGGCCGGCCGAGGCTAGGGCCGGTCCGGCGCCGCGAGGAAGTCGGCGAGGCGGCGGCCCAGCCCGGGCGGCGCCGACTGCGGCAGCGCGTGGTGGGAGACGTCCGGCAGTACGACCGTCTCCACGTGCGGCAGCAGGGTCCGCGCCCGGGCCGCCACCCCGGCCGGGTCGTGCGTCCTGCTGTTCGCGGCCAGGAGCAGCAGCACCGGCACGTCCAGGGCGCGCAGCGCCTCGGGGACCGGGCGCGGTCCGGTGACCGGCCTGCGCTCCGGGAAGCCGACGGCTGCCTCCTGGAGGGCGAGCCAGTCGGCGTCGAGCGGCGTCGCGCCGGTCTCCCAGTCCAGGAAGGCGCGGACGCGGCGGGGCGTGGGCCGCAGCAGCATCGGCAGTGCGCGCAGCAGGTAGGCCGCCTTGAACCCGGCGAAGCACTGCGTCGGGTCCAGGAGGAACAGGCGGCGTACCCGGTCGGGTGCGTGCAGGGCGTGGTGCAGGGCGATCCAGGCACCGTAGGAGTGCCCGCCGAGGTCGGCCTCCGCGATGCCGAGGCCGTCGAGGAGGGCGTCCAGCCAGCCGGTGAGGTCGGCGACCGTACGGGGGTGGCGGTCGCCGGCCGGTGTGCTGCGGCCGGGGGCGCCGACCAGGTCGACGGCATGGACCCGATGGGTGCGGGACAGTTCGGCGGCCTGGGCGTACCAGGACGCGGAGGTCGCCGCCCCGCCGCCCGGCAGCAGCACGAGGGGACGGGCGCCGGCCGGGCCGGTCACGTTGACGTGCGTCTCGCCGAAGGGGGTGGGCACGGTCACCGACCCGGTCCCCCCGGGCCACTTGGCCATGACCTTGTCGTAGGCGTCGTGGAACCGGCCGGCGTCGCATGGGCCGTGAGCGCTCATGATGGTGTCCCCTGTTTCGCTTGTTCCCTGTTCCCGCTTCTCGTGCGTCACCGGTATTCTCTCGTTGGGCGAGATACTTGTCGAGCGAGGCAATGCGGGAGGAGCGGCATGCCCGACCAGGGACCGGAGATGGAGGTCGTCCATCTGCTGCGCGCGGTCACCGTCGAACTGGGAGCGCACAGCGCGCGGTTCGCGCAGCGCAACGGCATGCACCCCACCGACGTCCGCGCGCTCATCGCGCTCATGGACGCCGCGCGCGCGGGCGAGGCGATGACCGCCGGGCGCCTGGGCACCGCGCTCGGGCTGAACTCCGCGGGGACCACGGCGCTGGTCGACCGGCTGGAGCAGGCCGGGCACGTGCGGCGGGTACGCGACGAACGGGACCGGCGCAGGGTCACGGTGGAGGTGGACGAGCGGGCCGTCGCGCTGGGCCGGGCCCACTTCGGACCGCTGATCGGGCGGGCGGTGGAGCTGCTGCGCGGGTACGACGAGCGGGAACTGGCGGCGATCAGGGGCTTCCTGACCGGCGTACGGGAGGCGGCCGGGGACGACGGTCGTGAGCCGCACCACAAGGACCCCAGGTAACGCGGCGTTCACATACGGGCAACGGTCGGGAAATCGCCCGTTGGCACGCTGCACGGCAGCAGACGCGGCGCCCCTGCCGCCCCAGCACCGCGAGTGCGGCGAGACCCACCCCGAAGGATGTGGCCCCCGTGACCTTCAAGGCCGAGTACATCTGGATCGACGGCACCGAGCCGACGGCCAAGCTCCGTTCCAAGACGAAGATCATCACGGACGCCCCCGCCGGCCTGGCCGCCCTGCCGCTGTGGGGCTTCGACGGCTCCTCGACCAACCAGGCCGAGGGCAACTCCTCGGACTGCGTGCTCCGGCCTGTCTTCTCCTGCCCCGACCCGATCCGCGGCGGCGACGACATCCTGGTGCTGTGCGAGGTCCTCGACACGGACCTGACGCCGCACCCGAGCAACACCCGCGCCGAACTGGCCGGGGTGGCCGAGCGCTTCGCCGCGCAGGAGCCGATCTTCGGCATCGAGCAGGAGTACACCTTCTTCAAGGGCTCCCGTCCGCTCGGCTTCCCCGAGGGCGGCTTCCCGGCCGCGCAGGGCGGCTACTACTGCGGTGTCGGCTCGGACGAGATCTTCGGCCGCGACGTCGTCGAGGCGCACCTGGACAACTGCCTGAAGGCCGGTCTCGGCATCTCCGGCATCAACGCCGAGGTCATGCCCGGCCAGTGGGAGTTCCAGGTCGGCCCGCTGTCCCCGCTGGAGGTCTCCGACCAGCTGTGGGTGGCCCGCTGGCTGCTCTACCGCACCGCCGAGGACTTCGAGGTCTCCGCCACCCTCGACCCCAAGCCGGTCAAGGGCGACTGGAACGGCGCCGGCGCGCACACCAACTTCTCCACCAAGGCGATGCGCGAGGGTTACGACGCGATCATCACCGCCGCCGAGTCCCTCGGTGAGGGCTCCAAGCCGATGGACCACGTCAAGAACTACGGCGCCGGCATCGACGACCGCCTCACCGGCCTGCACGAGACCGCCCCGTGGAACGAGTACTCCTACGGCGTCTCCGACCGCGGCGCCTCGGTGCGCATCCCGTGGCAGGTCGAGAAGGACGGCAAGGGCTACATCGAGGACCGCCGTCCCAACGCCAACGTCGACCCGTACGTCGTGACGCGCCTGCTCGTCGACACCTGCTGCACGGCGCTGGAGAAGGCCGGCCAGGTCTGAGACCGGTCGCGTCCGAGACCGGCCGGCTCCGGCCCCGGCCGCCGCGGTCCGGGCCGGAGTTGTCAGTGGCCCGTGCGACGGTGGCGTCATGGAGACCGACGGGGACCTCGCCATCAGGTCGAGACGGAGAACTGGCAGACGCACGCCCGGATCCGGGCGGCCGGGCTGCGGGAGCTGGTGACGCGCATCGGCCAGACCGGCGACCGCTTCCTGGTGGTGTGCTCGCCCACCTCGTCGCCCACCCGAACCGGGTGCACACCCGCGACCAGCTGGTCACCGCGGTGTGGGGCTACGGGCACGTGGGCGACGGCCGCACCGTCGACGTGCACGTGGCCCGGCTGCGCCGCAAGCTCGGCACGGAGCACCGGCAGACGATCCAGACCGTGCGACGCGTCGGCTACAAGTACACCCCGCCCGCGGGCCGCTGAGCGGCTCAGCAACTGCGGGCACCGAACGCCGGGCGTCCCTCTGCTGACGGCAGAGGCGCGTTCCCTCCGGCCGCCGCACCCGGCACAGTGACCGGTATGAGGCTACTGGTGCTGGGCGGTACGGAGTTCGTGGGACGGGCCGTGGTCGAGGCGGCGCTCGGCCGGGGCTGGGAGGTGACCGTCCTGCACCGCGGACGGCACGCCCCGCCGGCCGGAGCGCGGGCGCTGCACGGCGACCGCACCGCGCCCGACGGGCTCGCCGCCCTGGCAGGGGCCGAGGGCACGTGGGACGCCGTCGTCGACACCTGGTCGGCGGCGCCCCGCGCGGTCGGGGACGCGGCGCGGCTGCTGCGGGACCGCGCCGGACGGTACGTGTACGTGTCGAGCCGCTCGGTGTACGCCTGGCCCCCGCCCGCCGGGTGCGCCGAGGACGCCCCGCTCGTCGGGGGCGCCTCGGCGGACGCCGGACAGAGCGACTACGCCCGGGACAAGCGGGGCGGGGAGCTGGCCGCCGCGGACGTCTTCGGCGCGGACCGCTCCGTGCTCGTGCGGGCCGGGCTGATCCTCGGCCCGTACGAGAACGTCGGCCGGCTGCCGTGGTGGCTGGACCGCGTCGCCCGCGGCGGGCCCGTCCTCGCACCGGGCCCGCGCGACCTGCCCCTGCAGTACATCGACGTCCGCGATCTCGCCGACTGGACGCTCGGCGCGGTGGAGCGGGGGCTGAGCGGACCGTACAACCTGGTCTCCCCGCCGGGGCACACCACCATGGGCCGCCTGCTCGACGCCTGCGCGAGGGTCACGGGCGGCGCGGCGGAGCTGCGCTGGACCGACCCCGCGACCGTCCTCGCCGCCGGGATCGAGCCGTGGGTGCAGCTGCCGGTGTGGACGCCCCCGGGCAGCGACCTGTACGACGCCCTGCACACGGCTGACGTCACCCGGGCCCGGGCGACGGGCCTGACCTGCCGGCCCGTCGAGGACACGGTGGCCGACACCTGGACCTGGCTGCGGGACATCGGCGGCACCGCACCCCGGCGCCCGGACCGGCCCCCGGTCGGGCTGGACCCGGACACGGAGGCGAAGGCCCTCGCCCCGGCCGACGGCCCTTCGGCGGGCGCGGGTGTACCTGGCACCACCCCCTGACCGGGGTGCCCGGCCCAGTGCCCCGCGCCGGCGCCTCGGCGAGACTGATGCCATGAGCATCGAGGCGAAGAGCGGCACCCGGCGGACACGGCACCCGGCCCGTACACGGACACGGGCTGTCGCGCTGGCGGCCGTGCGGGGACTGGCACTGGCGTTCATCGCCCTGCCCGGCGCGGTGGTCTGCTTCTGCCTGAGCCTCGTGTCCGTCGCCCTCGTCCCGATCGGGATCGGCATCGTCACCACGCCGTGGGTGCTCACCGGCGTGCGGAAGTTCGCGGACTGGCGGCGGCTGCTCGCCGCCGAATGGGGCGGGGTGCGGATCCGGCGGGCCTACCGGCCGCTGCCCGCGGACGCCAACCCGTGGGCCCGCACCTTCGGGATGCTCCGTGACCCGGCGACCTGGCGGGACGTTCTGTGGCTGCCCGTCGACATGACGGCCGGCGCCGTCACCGCACTGCTGGCCTTCGCGCTGGCCCTCTACCCGCTGGAGGGCTTCGCCATCGCGGCCGGGCTGTGGCGGGTGCTGCCCGACGGGTACTGGTACGGCTTCGTCAAGGTCACCGGCCAGGCCTCCGCCCTCTTCGCCGCCGTACTGGGCGCCGTGCTCCTCGTCGCCTCCCACCGGCTCACCCCGCTGCTGCTGAAAACCCACTTCCGGCTCACCGGGGCGATCCTCGGTTCGGGCCAGACCGAACTCGCCGAGCGGGTACGGGTCCTGACCGAGACCCGGCGGGACGCCGTCGACACCTCCGCCGCCGAACTGCGCCGCATCGAGCGCGACCTGCACGACGGGGCGCAGGCCCGGCTGGTCGCCATGGGCATGGACCTGGGCACCATCGAGGCGCTGCTGGAGAAGGACCCGGCGAAGGCCCGGGAGCTGCTCGTCCAGGCCCGCCGCTCCTCCGCCGACGCCCTGACCGAGCTGCGCGAGCTCGTGCGCGGCATCCACCCGCCGGTGCTCGCCGAGCGCGGCCTGGGCGACGCGGTGCGCGCGCTGGCGCTGCGGCTGCCCGTCACCGTCGAGGTCGACGTGGACCTGTCCGGCCGGGCCGACGCCCCCGTGGAGTCGGCCGCCTACTTCGCGGTCAGCGAGGTGCTCACCAACGCCGTGAAGCACTCCGGCGCCGACCGGATCTGGATCGACATCCACCACGGCGAGGGCCTGCTGCGCGTCTGTGTCACGGACAACGGGAAGGGCGGCGCCGCGATCGGGGCGGGCTCGGGCCTGGCCGGGGTGGAGCGGCGACTCGGTACATTCGACGGCGTCCTGGCCGTCAGCTCGCCCGCGGGCGGCCCCACCATGGTCACCGTGGAGATCCCTTGCGCGTTGTCCTAGCCGAAGACCTGTTCCTGCTGCGCGACGGGCTGGTCCGGCTCCTGGAAGCCCACGACTTCGAGATCGCCGCCGCCGTCGAGACGGGCCCCGAGCTGTCCCGGGCCCTGGCCGAGCTGAAGCCGGACGTCGCCGTGGTCGACGTCCGGCTGCCGCCCACGCTCACCGACGAGGGCCTGCAGTGCGCGCTGGAGGCCCGCCGCAACCGGCCCGGACTGCCGGTGCTGGTCCTGTCCCAGCACGTGGAGCAGTTGTACGCACGCGAGTTGCTGGCCGACGGCAGCGGCGGGGTGGGGTACCTGCTCAAGGACCGGGTGTTCGACGCGGAGCAGTTCGTGGACGCCGTACGGCGGGTGGCGGCGGGCGGTACGGCGATGGACCCGCAGGTCATCCAGCAGCTGCTCAGCCGACGGGCGGCGGAGGACCGCCCGTTGGAGCGGCTCACCCCCCGCGAGCTGGAGGTGCTGGAGCTGATGGCGCAGGGCCGGACCAACGCGGCGATCGCCGGGAAGCTGGTCGTCACGGAGCGGGCGATCGCCAAGCACACGGCGAACATCTTCGCGAAGCTGAGCCTGGAGGTCTCGGACGACGACAACCGCCGTGTACTGGCGGTGCTGGCGTATCTGGACCGCGGCCGCTGACCCTCTCGCGCGTCCCACACGTCCCACGGGACCCGGCAATTCCCCTCACGGGTGAACACCTCCGAAGCGGCTTCCGTATGGATGGGAGCCGCTTCACCCCTGTCGGGCGCCCTCGATGCCCCGCAAGCGATGCCTCCGCAAGGAAGTTTGAGGAGTTCCATGGGACGCAACACAAGAAAACGCCGTACGCCGCTGGCCACCAAGATCGTTGCCGGGGCGGCGGCCCTGGCGGTCGGCGGGGGCGGACTCGTCTGGGCCAACTTCTACGCTTCGGCGCACGAGGAGCATTCCGGCCACAACCGGACCAGGTCGGCCGCCGCGCAGGTGGCGACGATCGACTGCCCCGACGTCGGCCAGGAGATCCGGGACGTGCCGGACCGGGCGCGCGGGGAGGTGGACGGCGAACTGGCCACGATGGACAGCCAGATCACCGACGCCTACCAGCGCCTGGCCACCACACGGCGGGCGCAGGCGGGTGACGCGCAGTTCGTCCAGAACGCCATCCTCGGCCCGCTCAAGGACCGGCGGAAGGCGATCATCGACCGGATCCAGCTGGAGATCAACCGGGCCGGCGGCAAGGCGGACGACAATCTGGACGACCTGGCCCAGTGCCAGGGCCGCCCCGCGGACCAGATGCAGAACGGCGACGGCCAGAACCAGGGCGGCAACGGCCAGGACGGCGACGGCGGGAACCAGGACGACAACGGCAACGGCGCCGCAGGTCCGTTCGCCGACGACTTCGTCGACATCAACGACGTCGAGCCGAACTCCCGGGACCTGGAGAACGGCTTCGCCGCCAACGGCGACGGCGGCTCCACGGGCTCGTTCACCGCGATCTGCGGTGTCAACGAGAACAACCTGTTCAACAGCGACAACCTGATCGTGGCACCCGGCGTCGACAACGGCGCGCACCACACGCACGACTACGTCGGGAACCAGGACAACAACGCCTTCTCCAGCGACGAGGACCTGGCGAACGCGGACACCTCCTGCCAGAACCAGGGCGACAAGTCCACGTACTACTGGCCCGTGCTGCGTCTCCAGGACGGCACCCAGGAGTTCGACGCGAACGACCAGGGCGGTGGCGCCGAGGGCAACGTCGGGAAGATCCTCAAGGCCTCCCAGGCGGAGATCAGGTTCGTGGGCAACCGGCGCAGCGACGTCGTCGCGATGCCGAAGTTCCTGCGCATCATCACCGGCGACGCCAAGGCCTTCACCAACGGCGTCGCCAACGCCAACAGCTCGTTCAGCTGCACCGGCTTCGAGGACAGGCAGGTGACCGACAAGTACGTGCTCTGCCCCGAGGGCAGCCAGGTCGTGCGCACCTCCCACTTCCAGAGCTGCTGGGACGGCCAGAACATCGACAGCACCAACCACCGCGACCACGTAGCCTTCGTACAGCGTGACGGCGGCTGCCCGAACGGCTTCCAGGCCATCCCTCAGCTCCAGGTGCGCCTGGTGTACGACGTACCGGCACCGACGGTCGAGAACGGGCAGGTCCAGAACCCGTACGCGGTCGACGGCTTCCCCGAGCAGCTGCACAAGCCGATCACCGACCACAACGACTTCATCAACGTCATGGACGAGGACCTGATGAACAAGGTGGTCGACTGCATCAACCGCGGCGAGGACTGCCAGTAGCAGCGCGAGGTCCCTCGGCCGCGAGAGGGCCGGTGGCGGAGATCCGCCAGCGGCCCTCTTCGTGTTCCCGTGCCTGCGGTCAGCCGCCGTGAACGGCATGTTCGCCGGCCCCCGGGGAGTGCCCGGAGTGCCCGCCGCCGTGCTGGACGCCCTGTTCCAGGGTTCCGCCGAGCCGGCCGCGCAGGTCCGCCACCACGTCCTCGTGGCCGACGGCGACCCATTTGCGGCCGACGAGGTAGTAACCGCCGTAGTCCTTCGCGGTGTTGATCCACTCGCGCTGGCCGCGGTCGGTGGCGAAGGTGGCCAGGACGTACTTCCCGTCGCCCTTCCCGCACAGGGCCTGGCGGATGGTGTCCGCGTCGGTCTGCAGGTCCGGCGCGCACTTCGCCTCGGCGGCCAGGTGTTCCAGGCTGCCGGCCGCCGTCTCGGGCACGGCGGCCCCGCCGCCCCCGTCGGCGCCGCAGCCCGTCAGGGCCAGGGCCGCCGCCAGGGCGGCCGGCGCGAGCATCGGTCGGGTCAGCCTCATGTGTTCCTCCGGTCCGCCGGTGCGACATGCCGCACGGAGCCCCCGAAGAGGGGCTCTCACCGTCGATACGGGCGCGGCGCGCGAAGTACTCAGGAACCCGAGTGCCCGTGGGGCCGGGACCGTGCGAGAGTGGCGGGGTGGACCAGGACTGGGAAGAGCGCGTGACGGCCGCCTGGGCGGCATTCGACGACTACGCCGAGGAGGACGCCGCCGACTTCCGGGCGATGATCGACGCCCTCGCCGACGAGCTGCCCGCGGACAGTCCCCTCGGCCTGTTCGAGCGGGCCTGCGCCTGGGACTCCACGGGCCACTCCGACCGAGCCGTGCCGCTGTACCGCGAGGCGCTGGAGCGCGGTCTCGGCGAGACCAGTCCGTACAAGGGGCGCCGGGCGAAGATCCAGCTCTCCAGCTCCCTGCGGAACACCGGGCACCCGGAGGAGGGAGTGAAGCTGCTCTCGCCGGAACTGGTCGCACCGCCGGACGAGTTGGACGACGCGGTGCGCGCGTGTCTCGCACTCTGCCTGTCGAGCATGGGCCGCGACCGCGAGGGCCTGTCCCTGGTGCTCGGCGCACTGGCGCCCCATCTCCCCCGGTACCAGCGGTCGATGGCCAACTACGCGCGGCAGCTGGTGGAGGTGGACCCCGAAGAGGAGTGACCCGGCTCGCCGGGGGCGCGGGGGAACGGTGACCATCCGCCGGTTCGCTCGTTCTGCTGAACGTGCAGCCACAGGATGTCGCCCCGCGCCCCGCACCGTCCTCCGCCTCCTCGTCCGGCCCGGTCGTCGACGTCGAGCAGGCCGAGGCCGCGCTCGTCGAGCACTATCCGCGCCTGGCCCGGCTGGCCTATCTGGTGCTGCCGCCGGGCCTCGGCCGGGGCCGCCGCGTCCTGACCGCACACGCCCTCACGCAGCGCGCCCTGCCCCGCAACCGGACGACGACCGCGGTCATCCCGGCCCAGTCCACCGGCCGGGAGGTCGATCCCGGGTACGCGTTGGTCCGGCTCAGGGTGGTGCGTACGGCGCTGGAGGCGGGGCTGCCGCTGCGGCGGCGGGCGTGGCCGAGGCGGTCCCAGCTGCCGCCGCTGCTGCCCCACGTGCGGGGCCTCAAGCTCTTCCCGCGCTCGGGCGGCGCCGACGAACTCGCCCTGGACCAGCGGCTGTCCGCGCTCTCCGGTGCGGGCCGGGCGGCGTACGTGCTGCGCGGTCTGGAGCGGCTCCCCGACGACGGGGTGCGGCAGGTGCTGGAGGCCGCCGGGGTGGCCGACGCGGACGCGGCGCTGCGGGAGGCCGACGGGGTGCCGGGGAAGTACGGACTGCTGGACTCCCCCGAATTCGACCCCTGCTCGCTGCAGGCCCGCCCGACCGATCTGCTGCGCCGGCGCCAGCACACGAAGGCCGCGCTGGTCGCCGGGGCGGCGCTGGTGGTGTGCGGGGCGCTGCTCGGCCTGCCCGGGGACGGCTGGGGGCCGGACGGTGCCGCCGCTCCGCCCTACGCACGCAACCCGGCGGCCGAAGCCGCGCTCGATCCCGGCAGGCTCACCAGGGTCGCGCCCGCCGCCTGGGAGACGTCCGCGCGCACGGACTTCTCGGTGTGGCCGGCGCGCGGCGACCTCACCGGCGACGAGGAGCTGCTGCGCCGCGCCCTGGCCGTCTGGGCCCGGCCCGGCGAGAGCGTGGGGGTGTCGGCGACGCCGGGGACCCAGACCGGCGCTCCGGCCGGTCCGCCGCAGCTGCTGTACGCCGGGAACGTGGACAACGCGCGGGTGGTGATCCTGCACGACGGTCTGCGCCTGGTCCGGTACGCCGAGCCGAAGAACGGTTCCGCCGGTGCCGCCCTGGACTTCGCGCGGACCGACGGGGCCGGCCGGGCCACGGCGACCGCGGTGGTGCTGGGCCGGGCCGACGGGAACGTCCGCTATCTGACGGCCCCCTGGGTGACGGAGGCGGCCGCGCGCGATCTGGTCGAGCCGGGCTCCGGCCCCAAGGAGCTGACGCTCACCGACGGTGTGACGTCCCCGCTGGCCAGCCCCGTGCAGCAGCAGTCCGGCGCCTGTACGTCGTGGAACGCGCTGGAGCTGACCGACGGTTCGGACACCCGGGTGGTGACCGACCTGGGCGAGCTGGTGCCGGCCCGCCTCACCGCCGGGCGCCCCGGCGCCGCCAAGGACGCCTCGGGTGCGAAGGCGCTGGACGCCTGGGCGCCGTACGCCTGCTCGCTGGGCGCGGTGCGCGGGCAGGGGGTCCGGTCGGTGAACGCCTGGGAGTTCGCGGAGCAGCCGCTGCCCGACGGGACGGGGCCGGGCGACTGGGTGTGCACCCGCGCGGAGACCTGGCGGGGCGAGGGGGCGCGGGTGCTGGCGCAGTTCCGGACGCCGGGCGGGGCGCAGGGCGCGGTGGCGGCGAAGGCGCAGGACGTGCCGGCCTGTGGTGAGCGCGATCCGCACGTGCTGGCCGGGGTGCTGTGGAAGTCGGAGGGCGGGCACTGGTACCTGCTCGCCGCGGCCAGTCGTGGCACGACGTCGATCGAGGCCACCGGCGGTATCAGCGACTTTGCCGACGGGAACCTGCTGACGGCGAAGGCCGAGCAGGGCGCGCGGGCCGAGCTGAAGGGCACGCTGGAGAGCGGTCGGACGATCGGCGGACTGCGCTAGCCACCGTCCACGGCAGCCCGGACCCCCTTGCTGACATCAACGTCAACAAGTCTCGGCAGAAGGGTTCCCCGCGGACTTACCGCTCAGTACATTGACGCCATGTCTAACAAGCCTGTCCCGTTCATGGCACGGCTGCGGAAGCCGACGACCCTGCTCCTCGCGGCCGGCGCCGCGCTCGTCGTGGGCGCGGGCGCGGTGCGGCGCAGGAGGCCGGGCTCGCCGCCCCGGACGAGGCCCGCCCCGCGCCCGTCGGCCTCCGGGCCGCCCCGCCCCCGCGCGCTGACGCTGCTGGTGACCGCGCACGAGCGGCTGGCCGACGGGGTGGTGCGGCTGCGCCTGGAGGGGACCGGCCTGCCCCGCTGGGAGCCGGGCGCCCACCTGGACCTGGTTCTGCCGTCGGGCCTGGTGAGGCAGTACTCGCTGTGCGGCGATCCGGAGGACACCTCGTCGTACACGGTGGCCGCGCGGCTGGTCGAGGACGGGCGGGGCGGTTCGCGCGAGGTGCACGAGCAGGTGCAGGAGGGCACGGAGCTGGAGGTGCGCGGCCCGCGCAACCGTTTCCCCCTCGTCGATGCCCCCGCCTACGCGTTCGTCGCCGGGGGCATCGGCATCACGCCCGTGCTGCCCATGCTGCGGGCGCTGCCCGAGGGAGCCGAGTGGCGGCTGCTGTACGGCGGGCGGACACGCGCGTCGATGCCGTTCCTGGAGGAGGTCGAGAAGCTGGCCCCGGAGGGCGGGCGAAGCGAGACAGGGGTACCCCCGGCCGAAGGCCGGGGGAGCGTCACCGTCGTCCCCGAGGACGAGGACGGGCGGCCCGATCTCGACGCCTTCCTGGCGGACCTCCCGGCGGGCGCGGCCGTGTACTGCTGCGGTCCGCAGGGCCTGATGGCGGCCGTGGAGGAGCGCCTGCCCGAGGGCGCCGCACTGCACCTGGAGCGATTCGCGCCCCGTACGACGGCCGACGGCGACGGGGAGTTCGAGGTCGAACTGCACCGCAGCGGGCGCACGCTGACCGTGCCCGGCGACTCCTCGGTGCTGGCCGCCGTGCGCGCCGAGCTGCCGAACACCCCGTACTCGTGCGAGCAGGGGTGGTGCGGGACCTGCCAGCAGACGGTGCTGGAGGGCGAGATCGATCACCGCGACGACCTGCTGACCGACTCGGAGCGAAGTGACTCGATGCTCATCTGCGTGTCCCGGTGCCGGGGTACGCGGCTCGTGCTCGACATGTGAACACCGAGGCCCGGTCCGGCCCGTTCGGGGGCCGGATTCGATCGGTAAGGTGTTCGTATGACTACCGGGGTACGCCGCAGGATGGGCGTCGAGGAGCGGCGGCGGCAGTTGATCGGCGTCGCGCTCGAACTGTTCAGCCGCCGCTCGCCCGACGAGGTCTCCATCGACGAGATAGCGTCGGCCGCGGGCATCTCGCGCCCGCTGGTCTACCACTACTTCCCCGGCAAACTCAGCCTGTACGAGGCCGCGTTGCAGCGCGCCTCGGACGATCTGGCGGCCCGGTTCGCGGAACCGCGCCAGGGCCCGCTGGGCGCGCGGCTGCTGCGCGTGATGGGCCGGTACTTCGACTTCGTGGACGAGCACGGCCCGGGTTTCTCCGCCCTGATGCGCGGCGGCCCGGCCGTCGGCTCCTCGACGACCAACGCGCTGGTGGACTCCGTACGGCAGGCCGCGTATGTCCAGATCCTTTCGCACCTGGACGTCACCGAGCCGCCCGCTCGGCTGGAACTGGTCGTCCGCTCCTGGATCTCGCTCGCCGAGTCGACGGCGCTGATCTGGCTGGACGGCCGCCGCATCCCGCGCGCCGAGCTGGAGGTCCAGCTCGTGCACGACTTCGCGGCGCTGCTCGCGGTGAGCGCCGCCCACGACGAGGAGATGGGCGCGCTCGTCCGCCGGGTCCTCGCCGATGAGCCGGACGACGGCCCCTTCGGGGACCTGGTGGAGCGGCTGCTCGCCCTGACCGCCCGGTGAGCGCCGCGCCGACGTGGGGGCTGGTCGTGGAGACGACCCTGGGCACCGGGGAGCGCAAGCACACGGAGGCCCAGGTCGTGGCGCACGTCACCGGGTCCCGCGAGGAGGCGCTCGCCGAGTTGGAGCGACGGGCGCGGAACTACTCCCCCACCCACCCCCTCAGCCCCCGGCGGCGTCGCCTGCTGCGGGTCGGCGACGGGTTCCTGCTCGTGGTGGACGGGGCCTGGCAGTCGTTCGTCACCCGGTTCACGGTGGCGGAGCTGCTGACGGACTCCGCGGCGCCTCAGGCACCCGAGCCGGAACGGGAAGCGGTGCCGGAACCGGAGGCCGGAACGGCCCCGGAGCCGGTGGCCGAGGCGGCCCCGCCCGCGCCCTCCGCCGCGCGGGAGCCGGAGCTGGACGCGGACGGGGTGCCGGTGCGGCCGGCCTGGCTGGGACGCCGCGACCTTTCGTGAGGCCCGGGCCGGCCCGTGCGGCTACTCGGTCTCGAACTTGCGGTACGACGGGTCCAGGTCGCGGACCTCGGCGGAGGCGTGCAGGGCGAGGCCGTCGCCCGGCTTGGCGTACTGCCGCAGCAGTTCCAGGACGGCCTCGGTCAGCCGCACCTTGGTCTCGTCGGTGCGGCCCGCGAGCAGCCCGAGCGTGACGTGCACGACGGCGTGCCCCTCGGTGTCGGGGCCGACCACGGTGTCCTCGGTGCGGCGGAACTGCGTCTTGCACGCCGGCGGCCTGGCGGACGCGATCTCGACGACGGCCTCGTGCAGGGCCCGCGCGAAGGCGGGCCGGTCGAAGTCGTCCGCGAGCCGACCGGAGTAGTCGACGGTGATCTGCGGCATGAGCCCTCCCGTTTGCGTTCGGCACGTCAACAGCAGGGCTCACCCTAACCGCAGATCCCCCGCCCTCAGCCGGTCCGCTCGAAGACCGCGACGGTGCGGGCCGGCACGGTGAAGGTGCCGGTCTTCGCCGCGTAGGCCGACTCCTTCACCACCGGGTCCGCGCCCGCCGCCTGCACCGGGTGCAGCCGGTAGCCGGTCCCGGCCGCCGCGCCGACGCGCTGTTCCCGCTTCTCGGGCGTGGCGTTGAAGACCACGACGAGGTCGCCGAGGCTCATGGTGATCACCCCGGGTGTCTCGTCCGTGCCGGAGAGCGGGAAGGAGAGCCGGGACTGCACCTGCGCGGCCGTGGCGAGGGAGAAGTCCTGCTCGCCACCGCGGATCCTCAGCAGGTCCCGGTACGCCGCCGAGGCGCCGGTGATCTGCGGGCAGCCGACCCGCACGGTGTCCAGCAGGGGCTTGGCGTAGGGCCACTTGTCCTGGTTGTCGGCGGCCGGTGGCAGACCGCGGCCGAACCCGTTGCCGTCGGCGCAGTTCCAGTGCAGGGCGTTGAACCAGTCGCCGCTGTCGTAGGAGTTGCGGTCCAGCGACTTGGAGCGCAGCAGGTCGGTGCCCGCCTGGGAGAGCGCCGGGCCCTGCGAGAGGGTGGCGGTCGCCATGGCGAGGACCTGCATGCGGGCCCGGTCGTCGGCGGACGTGTCCTTCGGCAGCTTGAAGGCGAGCGCGTCGAACAGGGACTCGTTGTCGTGCGCGTCGGCGTAGGCGAGGGCGTCGCCGGGTGCCGCCGCGTATCCGGCGGGGGCACCGTTGTAGTCGACCTCCGAGCCCTTGACCTCCTTGCCGTCGGTGTCGGTGAAGGCGTAGTCGGCGAGGTTGCCGGTCAGGCCGACCTTGATCAGGTCCTGGTAGTGCAGGAGGCGGGCCCTCTGCTCGGCCTCGGTGCCGTTGGCCTTCGAGGAGTTGGGGTCGGTGTAGAGGCCGGAGGCGAAGCCCTGCACGCCGGGATCCTCGTCGAAGGGGCCGCCGCCGCGCACGGCGTCGCGGGCCCGGTCGGAGAAGGTGGCGATGCCGGTGCCGGCCATGTTCTCCTGGGTGGCCTGGACGAAGCGGGCGTCGTCGGCGACCTCGCCGAAGTTCCAGCCCTCGCCGTACAGGATGATCTTCTTGCCGTCGACGCCGTCCTTCTGGAGGGTCAGCTCGTCCAGCGCCTTGCGGACCGCGAGGATGTTGGCCTTGGGGTGATGGCCCATGAGGTCGAAGCGGAAGCCGTCGATCTTGTACTCCTTGGCCCAGGTGACGACCGAGTCGACGACGAGCTTGCCCATCATGGCGTTCTCGGTGGCCGTGTTCGAGCAGCAGGTGCTGTTGGCGACCGAGCCGTCGGCCAGCAGCCGCTGGTAGTAGCCGGGCACGATCCGGTCGAGGACGCTGGTCTTGGCCTGTCCGCTCGCGGCCGTGTGGTTGTAGACGACGTCCATGACGACGCGCAGCCCGTCGTCGTTGAGGGCCTTGACCATCTCGCGGAACTCGACGGTGCGCTCGGTGCCGTCCGGGTCGGTGGCGTAGGAGCCCTCGGGGACCGTGTAGTGGTACGGGTCGTAGCCCCAGTTGAAGGCGTCCTGGGCGGCGGTCTTGGTCACGCACTCCTGCTGCTTGTCGGAGTCGGCCGGGTAGGCGGCGAGGTCGCAGTCGGGCGTCGTCCGCTCGGACTTCTTCTCGGGGATGGTGGCGATGTCGAAGGCGGGCAGCAGGTGCACGTAGGACGTGCCGGCCTCGGCCAGCTCGCGCAGGTGCTTCGAGCCGTCGCTCTTCTCGTCGGTGAAGGCGAGGTAGGTGCCCCGGTGGTCCGCGTCCGCCGTCGGGTCGGCGACGGAGAAGTCGCGGATGTGCAGCTCCTGGATCCGGGCGTCCCTGAGCGGCACCGCCTCGGGCTTGCGGTAGTGCTCCCAGCCGCGCGGGGCGAGGGAGCGGTCGTCCAGGTCGACGACGAGGCTGCGCTCGGAGTCGGTGGTCAGGGCGAGGGAGTACGGGTCGGTGACCTTGTTGGTGACGACCTCGCCCGCGGTGGGCGCCCAGACCTTGACGGCGTAGCGGTAGGCCTTGCCCTTCCAGGACTTCGGGCCGGTGACGGACCAGACGCCGGAGGCGTCGTCGCGGCGCATCCGCACGGTGCGGTCGCCGATCTCCAGCTTCACGTCCTGCGCGGTCGGCGCCCACACGGAGAGGGTGGGGCGGCCGTGCCGGAAGACCGGACCGAGGCCGGCCCCGGTCGCCCGGTCCGCGTACAGGTCGTCCAGGGCGCCGGCGGTCTGTACGCCCGTCGCGGCGAGCAGGGCGCCGGTGGCGGTGCGCTGGGAGGCGACGACCTGGCCGCGCAGGGCCTCGCGGACCCGGTCGCGGTCGCGTGGGTCGACCGACCAGGCCGTGTACTCCTTCAGGTGCGGGAACTTCGCCTTCTGGGCGTCGGTGAGGGCGCTCTTGGTGAGGCGGAGCCACCGCTGGTCGTCGCCGGTGAGTCTGCCGCCCTCGGCGGTGATGGAGCCGGTGCGGGAGGCGAGCAGCTGGGTGGAGGCGGCGCCCTCGGAGCCGTTCCAGGCGACGGTGTCCCGGTCGATCCACACCGCCTTGGAGGTGGTGAGGTCGACGGCCGCGGCCGAGCCCGCGGGCTGCGGCAGCAGGTACTCCTCCTGACCGCTCAGCAGCCACACCTCGTGGCCGTCGGCCTTGAGGTCGAGGGCCTGGTCGGTGGGCAGGTCCTTCTCGTCGCCCTTGTGGACGATGTAGCCGAGGCTGCTCGCGCCCTCGGTGAGCGGCACCTCGAAGACCGCGCCGTAGGGGTCGGTCCGGACCGGCTGGAGCGGCTCGGCCCAGTCGGTGGGGTTCGCGGCGTCGCCCCAGACGTGCAGGCCCCAGCCGTCGTAGTTCCCGTCGGCGCGGTGGTAGTGCAGTACGGCCTTGGTGGTGTCCTGGGCGGGGTACTCGGGCCGTTCGGTGGCGACCTGCTCCTCGCCCTGCTCGATCCACACCTCGCCGGTCTCGGTGACGTCGATGGTGCGGTCTGCGGCGACGTCCTTGTTTCCGTCCTTGTCGATGACGAGGAAGCCGACGTTCGACGCGCCCGGCTTGAGCCTGACGTAGGCGAAGGCGCCGTAGGCGTCGCGGCCGGTGAAGGGGTGGGTCTCGGGCCAGGTGGTGGCCTCGCCGTCGGCGAGGTCGCCCCAGGCGTACAGGCCCCAGTCGCCGTAGTTCCCGTCCGCACGCTTGTAGTGGACGACCGCGTAGTCGCGGGAGACGGCGGTGGGCGCCTCCTCGGCGGGCGGCGCGGCGGTGGTGGAGGCGGCCGTGGCGCTCGCGGTGCGGCCGGCCGAGTCCACGACGACCGCCTTGTAGCGCAGGGCGGTGCCGGCCGGGGTGTCCGCGTCGATGGCCTGGGTGACCTTGTAGGGGGCGTGGTCGGCGGTGCCCAGGGTGCGCCACTTGCCGTTCCCGGCCTGGGCGGCGAAGACGACGCGGTTGAGCTGGCCGCCCGCGACGTCGGCGCTCAGCTCGACGGTGCCGGTGGCGCCGGGGTCCGGGGCGTGCAGGGTGATCGTCGGCTTGGCGGCGGGCTGGGCGAGCCTGCCCGCGGCCTTGAGGACGACGGCCGACCGGGCCGGGACGGTGACGGTGACCTTCTTGTCGGCGCCCGACTTCACGGCGGCGTCGGTGCCGTAGATGCCGCGGAAGGTCATGCCCGCGGAGCCGGTGGCGAAGGTGGCGCTCTTCTCGGTGCCGGCGTTGTTGAAGGCGACGACGTACTCGGTGCCGGTCTTCGCGTCGGTGCGGGAGACGGCGTAGACGCCGGCGCCGTCGGCCGCGTAGCGCTCGGTCTGGACGCCGTCGGCGAGGGCCGGGTTGGCCTTGCGGAGCTCGGCGAGGGCGCTGATCCGCCGGTAGAGCGGGGCGCTCGTGTCGTAGGCGGCCTCGGCGTGGGTGCGGTCGGTGCCGAGCTGGTCGTCGTCGAGGTAGTCGGCGGTGCGGGAGGCGAACATCGGCTGGCGGGCGTCCTTGTCGCCGCCCGCGCCGGTGAAGCCCTGCTCGTCGCCGTAGTAGATCACCGGGTTGCCGCGGCTGAGGAACATCAGCTCGTTGGCGAGCCGGTCCTTCCGCAGCAGTTCGGCATCGGTGGCCTTCGGGTCGTCCTGCTTCAGGAAGGTCCCGATGCGGCCCATGTCGTGGTTGCCGAGGAAGGTGACCTGCTCGTAGGCGTTGGCCTTGTCGGTCGTGTACTTGTAGTCGTCGCCGAAGACCGCGGCGAGCTTACGGGCGCTGCCGCCCTGGGAGGCGTAGGCGCGGGCCGCGTCCTGGAAGGGGAAGTCCAGGGTGGAGTCCAGGCGGCCCCGGGTGACGTAGGGCGCGGTGACGGAGGTGTCGGCGGAGTAGACCTCGCCGAACATGAAGAAGTCGTCGCGGCCCTTCTTGGCGGCGTAGGCGTCCAGCGCGGTCGCCCACTGGGTCCAGAACTCCATGTTGACGTGCTTCACGGTGTCGATGCGGAAGCCGTCGATGGCGAAGTCCTTGACCCACCGCTGGTAGATCTTCTCCATGCCGCTGACGACCTCGGGACGCTCGGTCCACAGGTCGTCCAGGCCGTTGAAGTCGCCGTAGGTGGCGGACTCGCCGGCCCAGGTGGAGTCGCCCCGGTTGTGGTACATCGCCGGGTCGTTGAGCCAGGACGGGACCTTGAGGTTCTTCCTCGCGGCCGGGACCGTCGGGGTGCGCGGGAAGGAGCCGGAGTCCACGTGGGGGAAGCGGCGCTCGCCGTCCGCGTAGTCGGCGTCGTCGAAGGGCTTTCCGTCCTTGGTCAGGTAGGGGAAGGCGTCCTTGGAGAGGTAGTCGTAGGACTTCTCCTCGTAGTCGACGACGTCGGCGGTGTGGTTGGTGATGACGTCGAAGAAGACCTTCATGCCCTTGGCGTGGGCCTTGGAGATGAGGTTCTTGAGGTCCTGGTTGGTGCCGAAGTGCGGGTCGACCTGGGTGAAGTCGGTGATCCAGTACCCGTGGTATCCGGCCGAGGCGTCCTTGCCGGTGCCCTGGACGGGCTGGTTCTTGAAGATGGGCGCCATCCAGATCGCGGTGGTGCCCAGGCCCTTGATGTAGTCGAGCTTCTCGGTCAGGCCCTTGAGGTCGCCGCCCTGGTAGAAGCCCTTGTCGGTGGGGTCGTAGCCGGTGGCGAGCCGGGTGCCGGTCAGACCGCCCTTGTCGTTGCGCGTATCGCCGTTGGCGAAACGGTCCGGCAGGACGAAGTAGAACTGCTCACGCGTCAGGTCGTGACGCGCGGCGGTCTTCGCCAGCTTCGCGTCGGACGGGGGCGCGGGCGGGGCGTCGGCACGCGCGGCGAGCGGGGGAAGCAGTGCGGCGGCGAGCGCGGTCACGGTGACGGCCGCGACCCGTCTCACTCGTGCGGTACGGCGCGCGACAGGCACCGGCCATCTCGGTATCACAGGCGTGAGCTCCTTGCGAGTACGGCTCGTTCGGGTCCGACCCCGGCGAGACCGTAGCGCTGCCGCAAGGCTTGCAGCAAGACTTGCGAAAGTAACGGAAAGGATTTTCACAGGACTTGCCCGCCTCACCCGGCAGCGGCGGACGTGCGAAGGGCCCGCCGCCTCCCCGTGGGAAGCGGCGGGCCCTTCGACGGTCCGAGGGGTTGTCAGGCGCGGGTCCACCACACCGTGGTGTCCGCCGGGACCTTCGCCTCGCCGGCCGTCTCGGTGATCTCGCCGCTGGCCAGCAGGACGCGGCCGTAGGCGGGCATCGCGACCGACTCGCCGGTGGTGTTGGCGACGCAGACGAAGTCGCCGCGGCGGAAGGCGACGACGCCCTCGGGGGCGCGCAGCCACTCCACCGCGTCGCCCGCGCCGAGGTCGGCGGTGGAGCGGCGGACGGCCAGGGCCTCGCGGTACAGCTCCAGGGTGGAGCCGGGCTCGCCGGTCTGCGCCTCGACGCTCAGCTCGCCCCAGCCCGCCGGCTGCGGCAGCCAGCTGCCGCCGGTGCCGAAGCCGTACGAGGAGCCCTCGCGGGTCCACGGGATCGGGACGCGGCAGCCGTCGCGGAAACCGTCCTGGCCGGCGCCGCGGAAGTACGCCGGGTCCTGGCGTACCTCGTCGGGCAGGTCGACGACGTCCGGGAGGCCCAGTTCCTCGCCCTGGTAGACGTAGGCCGATCCGGGCAGGGCCAGCATGAGCAGGGTCGCGGCGCGGGCCCGGCGCAGGCCCAGGGCGCGGTCGCCGGCCAGGCGGATCTGGGTGCCGAGGCCCGCCGGGTTGGCGAAGCGGGTGGCGTGCCGGGTGACGTCGTGGTTGGACAGCACCCAGGTGGCGGGGGCGCCGACCGGGCGCATGGCGTCCAGGGTGCGGTCGATGACCGTGCGCAGTTCCTCGGCGTCCCAGTGGGTGCCCAGGTACTGGAAGTTGAAGGCCTGGTGCAGTTCGTCGGGGCGGACGTAGTTGGCGGTGCGCTCGACGGTCGGGGTCCAGGCCTCGGCGACGAAGATCCGCTCACCGGAGTACTCGTCGAGGATGCGGCGCCACTGCCGGTAGATGGCGTGCACGCCGTCCTGGTCGAAGAACGGCATGACATCGTTGCCCAGCAGCTTCAACTGCTCGTGGGAGCCCAGGTCGGGCAGCCCCTCGGCCTTCACCATGCCGTGGGCGACGTCGATGCGGAAGCCGTCCACGCCCATGTCCAGCCAGAACCGCAGGATGGAGCGGAACTCGTCGCCGACGGCCGGGTGCTCCCAGTTGAAGTCGGGCTGCTCGGGCGCGAAGAGGTGCAGGTACCACTCCCCCGGCGTGCCGTCGGGCTCGGTGACCCGGGTCCAGGCGGGGCCGCCGAAGATGGACTCCCAGTCGTTGGGCGGCAGTTCGCCGTTCTTCCCCTTGCCCGGGCGGAAGTGGTAGCGGTCCCGCAGCGGGGAGCCGGGGCCCTCGGCCAGCGCGCGCTTGAACCAGTCGTACTGGTCGGAGGAGTGGTTGGGCACCAGGTCGACGATGATGCGCAGGCCCAGCGCGTGGGCGTCGCGGATCAGCGCGTCGGCGTCCAGCAGGGTGCCGAACATGGGGTCGACGGCCCGGTAGTCGGCGACGTCGTAGCCGGCGTCGGCCTGCGGGGAGGCGTAGAAGGGACTGAGCCACACGGCGTCCACGCCCAGGTCGCGCAGGTAGGGCAGGCGGGTGCGCACACCCTCCAGGTCGCCCATGCCGTCGCCGTTGCTGTCGGCGAAGCTGCGCGGGTACACCTGGTAGATGACGGCGTCCCGCCACCAGTCGTGGCGCTCGGAGACGGTGGCGACGGCGGAGGTGGGGGCCGGTGCGGCGGAAGGCTGCTGGCTCATGTCGTCCTTGGTACGTAGCGAAACGGAGCGGAACGGAGTGGAGGCGTCGGTGGCGGAAGAGGCGGCCGGCCGCGGTGCAGCGGGGTCGGATGGGCACCGCGGCCGGACGTTTCCGGGTCGGGCTCTCGGCCCTGGACGGTCGGGCGATCAGCCCTTCGTGCCGCCCGCGGTGAGGCCGGTCACCAGGTTCTTCTGCACCAGGTAGAAGAACGCGGAGACGGGTATCGCGACGAGCACGGCGGTGGCCGCCATCAGGTTGCGCTGCGCGTCGTGCTCGCTGATGAAACTCTGCAGGCCGACGGCGAAGGTGTACTTCGTGTCGCTGAGCATGAACGTCGAGGCGAAGGCGACCTCGCCGAAGGCGGTGATGAAGCTGTAGAAGCCGGCGACCGCGAGGCCCGGCCGGGCCAGCGGCAGGATCAGCCGGAAGAAGGTGCCGAACGGGTTCAGCCCGTCCACCCGCCCGGCCTCGTCGATCTCGAACGGGATGGTGTCGAAGTAGCCCTTGAGCAGCCAGGCGCAGTACGGCACCGCGGTGGAGCAGTAGACGAGGATCAGGCCGAGGTAGCTGTCGATGAGCTGGAGCTTCGACAGGAGCTGGTACATCGGCACGATCAGGACCGCGATGGGGAACATCTGGGTGACCAGCAGGACCCACATGAGCTTCTTGTAGCCGGGGAAGCGCATGCGCGAGACCGCGTAGCCGGTCGTCGCGGCGACCAGCACACCGATGACGGTGGTGCCCAGCGAGACGAGCAGCGAGCTCTTCAGCCAGTGGAAGAAGTTGGTGTCCTGGAGCACGAACGCGTAGTTGTCGAAGGTCATCTTCGACCAGATGCGCCCGGGGTGCAGGTAGTCGTTCTTGTCCGGGCCGAGGGAGAGGTAGACCAGCCAGGCGACCGGGAAGAGCGCGACGAGGCTCGCGAGGGTCAGCACGCCGTGGGAGGCGAGGGACGCGGCGCGGCTGCGTTCGCCGCGGCGGCGCACCTTGCGCGGCGGCGCGGTGGACGCGGTGACCTGCTCGGCGGGCGCCTTGGTGGGTGCGGTGCTTGTACTCATGGCGGCTCCTGCCTCAGTTCGCGAGCTGCTGCTCATTGCGGTTCAGCCAGCGGCGGTAGAAGGAGGTGAAGACGATCAGGATGGCCAGCAGCAGGATGCCGTAGGCCGCGGACTGCGCGAAGTCGCGCGGCTGCTGTCCGAAGCCGAGCTGGTACGCCCAGGTGACGAGGATCTGCGCGTCGGGGGCGGTGTTGCCGAACAGCAGGAAGATCACGGCGAACTGGTTGAAGGTCCAGATGATGCCGAGCAGCACGACGGTGGAGCTGACCGAGCGCAGACCGGGCAGGGTGACGTAGCGGAAGCGCTGCCAGGCGCCCGCCCCGTCCATCTCGGAGGCCTCGTAGAGGCTGTTGTCGATGGACTGCAGGCCGCCCAGGAGCGAGACCATCATGAACGGCACACCGCACCAGGTGTTGACCATGATCGCGGAGAACCGCTGCCAGAAGGTGTCCTCGAGCCAGGCGGGCGTCGGCAGGTGCAGCCAGTCCAGGGCGGAGTTGACGATGCCGGCGTCGGCGAGCATGAAGCGCCAGCCGAAGACGGTGACGAAGGTGGGCACGGCCCAGGGCAGGACCAGGATCAGCCGGTACAGGGTGCGGCCGCGCAGCTTCTGGTTGAGCAGCAGGGCGAGCCCGAGGCCGATGAAGAAGTGCAGGCCGACGCAGACGGCCGTCCACACGATGGTCCAGACGAAGTGCGACCAGAAGCGGTCGTAGGCGGTCGGGCCCCACAGGATGTCGGCGTAGTTGTCCAGGCCGACGAACTTGTAGGTGGCCTCGATCTCGTTGACGCCGATGGTGCGCGCGCTGTTGAGGCTGTTGGCGTCGGTGAGGGTGAGGTAGAGGCCGTACCCGAGCGGGTACAGCACGAGGACGCCGATCACGACGGCCACCGGCGCGATCATGGCGTAGGCGTACCAGTGCTTCTGGTAGCCGTCTTTCAGACGCCGGCCGAGGCCGGGCCGCGGGGCGCGGTCACCGCGGCGCTTGCCGGTCGCGCGGTCGATGGTGACTGTCATGGTTCGACACCTTCGGGAGCGATCATCGGGAGGATCGACGGATCAGGGGTGCGGCGCAGGCCGGTGGCCGCCGGGTCCCTCCCTGACGGTGGGGACCCGGCGGCCACGCGGACTCACTTGCTGAAGTCCGGCACCAGCTTGGCGATCGCGGTCTCGGCGTCGCCCAGACCCTCGTCCAGGGACTTCTTGCCACCGGCGATCTGGGGCAGTTCGTCGTCGAGCGGCGTCCACAGGGAGCTGTACTCGGGCAGCGCGGGGCGCGGCTGGGCGGCGGGCAGGACCGTCTGGAAGCCGGCGATGCCCGGGTCGGCCTTGACCTTGGCGGTGTAGGCGTCGTCGCGGGTCGGCAGCGTGGAGTTCTTCAGGGCGACGGTCTCCTGGGACTTCGCCGAGGTCATGAACTTCACGAGCTTCAGCGCCGCCTCCTGGTGGGCCTTGTCCGAGCCGGCGTAGACCGACAGGTTGTGGCCGCCGGTCGGGGCGCCCGCCTTGCCGGTGGAGCCGGCCGGGACGGTGGCGATGCCGAGGTTGTTCTTGTCCTTGAAGGCGGAGCCCTTGTAGAAGTTGGTGATCTCCCACGGGCCCTGGACGATCGAGGCGACCTTGCCGCTGACGAACGCCTCCTGGATGTGGGCGTAGGCGTCCGCCGTGGTGTCGGCCTTGTGCAGGCCCTTGCCGTCGAACAGGCTCAGCCAGGTGCCGTAGGCCTTCTTGGCCTCGGGCGAGTTGACGGTGACCTTCTTGGCGTCGGCGTCGACCGTGTCGGTGCCCTCGCCGTAGAGGAAGGGCTGCGCGTAGTAGCCGGCCGTGGAGGCCCAGTAGCCGTCGACGCCGGTCTTGTCCTTGATGGTGGCGGCGGCCTTCTTCAGGTCGTCCCAGGTCTTGGGGGCCTCGACGCCGGCCTTCTCGAACAGTTCCTTGTTGTAGACGAAGGCAAGGGTGTCGGTGACCAGCGGGACGCCGTAGGTCTTGCCCTCGTACTTGGCCTGCTCGATCAGGTTGGGCTGGAACTTGTCCTGCTCGGCGAGGGCCTCGGTGCCGTCCAGCGGCAGGAAGAAGCCCTTCTTGGCGAAGGCGGGCGTCCAGCCGACCTCGGAGCGCAGCACGTCCGGGGCGCCCTTGGAACCGGCGGCGGTGTCGAACTTGTTCTGCGCCTGGTCGAAGGGCACGTTGACGAAGTTGACCTTGATGCCCTTGTTGGCGGCCTCGAACTCCTTGACCAGGGCCTTGTAGGTCGGCGCCTCGTTGGTCGCGTTGGAGGTGTCCCAGTAAGTGATGGTGACCGGTCCGCCGGACTCGCTGTCACTGTCGCCGTCCCCGCCGCACGCCGTCGCCGCGAGGGCGAGGGACGCCACCAGAGCGGTGGCCGCTATGCCACGCCGCATGAGTTCTCCTTGAGGGTGAAAGCCCGTGTGGTGCAGGGTGCGGGCCCGTCCGCCGCTCCTGCCGACACCGACCGCGTCCTTGCCGCCGTCGGGCGACGTGAACGTAACAGCGTTGAAAGCCCGGCGAAAGGTCTTGCAGCAAAAATGTGCAAGAGATCTCCGAAGTTATCCGGGCGTGACCTCTCGGCGACCGTCGTGAGACGCTTGTTTACGGGGCCCGAGCGGTATCGGGCCGGTTGTGCAAGACTCTGCAAGCTCTTGCCACCACTTTCACGAGGGAGCGCGATGACGCAGCAGCCCGCGCCGGGCCGTCCGACGGGCCGCCCAACAGGCCGCCCACGGCGCCCGATCGGTGTGCAAGGAGGCGGCCGACAGGTACAGTCCACCCCTGTGACCACACGGCTTGCCGACATCGCCGCCCAGGCGGGAGTGAGCGAAGCGACCGTCAGCCGCGTCCTCAACGGGAAGCCCGGCGTCGCCGCCACCACCCGCCAGTCCGTGCTCGCCGCCCTCGACGTGCTGGGGTACGAGCGGCCCGTGCGGCTGCGGCAGCGCAGCGAGGGCCTGGTCGGCCTGATCACCCCGGAGCTGGAGAACCCGATATTCCCGGCGCTGGCCCAGGTCATCGGCCAGGCGCTGACCCGCCAGGGCTACACCCCGGTCCTCGCCACCCAGACGCCGGGCGGTTCCACGGAGGACGAACTGACCGAGATGCTGGTCGACCGCGGGGTCGCCGGCATCATCTACGTCTCCGGACTGCACGCCGACACCAACGCCGACATGCAGCGCTACGAGCGGCTGCGCGCCCAGGGCGTGCCGTTCGTCCTCGTCGACGGCTTCTCGTCGCAGGTGCAGGCGCCGTTCATCTCCCCCGACGACCGGGCCGCGATGAGCCTCGCGGTCACCCACCTCGTCTCGCTCGGCCACACCCGGATCGGGCTGGCCCTCGGGCCGAAGCGGTTCGTGCCGGTGCAGCGCAAGATCGAGGGGTTCGTGCGCACCGTCCAGGAGCAGTTGGGCCTGGACGCGGAGACGGTGGAGAAGGAGCTGGTCCAGCACTCGCTGTACACCCTGGAGGGCGGCCAGGCGGCGGCCTCCGCGCTCATCGGGCGGGACTGCACGGCGGTGGTGTGCGCCAGCGACATGATGGCGCTGGGCGCGATACGGGCGGCCCGCCGGCTGGGCCTGGACGTGCCCAAGGACGTCTCGGTCGTCGGCTTCGACGACTCGCCGCTGATCGCCTTCACCGACCCGCCGCTGACCACCGTCCGCAAACCGGTCCCCGCGATGGGGCAGGCGGCGGTGCGCACCCTGCTGGAGGAGATCGGCGGGACACCCGCGCCGCACAGCGAGTTCGTGTTCATGCCGGAGCTGGTGGTGCGCGGCTCGACGGCGTCGGCGCCGAGCGAGCGCGGCCGGCCCTGATCCCCCGGCCCCGGGACGCCGGATGCGGGCCGGACCGGCCTGGGGGATGATCGGTGGGAGAAGGCTTTTCTGGCAGACTTCATGCCTATGGGTGACGTGACCGTGAGGACTGGGGAACGCCTCGAGAACGGTGTTCCGCACCCCGTCACCGAGACGACGGGGAAGGGCCTCCTGCGCCGGCTCCGCACCCCGCGCCGGCCCCGCCTCTGGTTCGAGATCCTGCTGATCGCGCTCAGTTACTGGACCTACTCCCTCGTCCGCAACGCGGTGCCGGAACAGCGGACCGCGGCTCTGCGCAACGCCGACTGGATCTGGCGCGTCGAGCAACAGCTCGGCATCGCCGTCGAGGAGACCGTCAACCACGCCGTGAACTCGGTGACTTGGCTCGTGGTCGGCATGAACTACTACTACGCCACGCTGCACTTCGTGGTGACCCTCGGTGTCCTGGTGTGGCTCTACCGCAGTCATCCGGGGCGCTACGCGGCGACCCGTCTGGTGCTCTTCGCGACGACGGGCGTCGCCCTGGTCGGCTACTACCTGTATCCGCTCGCCCCGCCCCGGCTGATGACCGGCGGGCACTTCATCGACACGGTGATGGTCCACGAGACGTGGGGGTCGATGGCGTCCGGGGACCTGAAGAACATGTCCAACCAGTACGCCGCGATGCCGTCGATGCACATCGGGTGGTCGGTGTGGTGCGGCCTGACGATCTTCGCGCTGGCCTCGGTGCCGTGGGTGCGGGTGCTGGGGCTGGTGTACCCGGCGCTGACCCTGGTGGTGATCGTGGCCACGGCGAACCACTTCTGGCTGGACGCGGTGGGAGGCTTGGCGTGTCTGGCGTTCGGGTACGGGGTGGCTTACCTCTGGTACGGGAGCCTGCCGTATGCCTTGCCGTCCCAGCTGCGGGCAGTCGCGCATCCCCAAGTGCCTGAACGGCCTGGGAGGTACCCCCAGGGGCGGCACGGGTGGGCGCAGCGGCACCGGGCAAGCGCCGGACCGCGCGACCCACAAGCACCAGCGGCGGTGACGCGGGGGCGCGGCCGAGGCGGCAGCCCTCACGCGTAGAACAGGTCCTCCACCACCGTCCGCGCCCGGCGGGCCGTGCGGCGGTACTCGTCGAGCATGTCCCCCGCGTGGCCCGGCCCGTGGCCCAGGTAGCGGCCCACGGCCGCCAGCTCGCGCGGGTCGGTCGGGAAGGTGTCGCCGGCCCGCCCCCGGACCAGCATCACCGCGTTGCGCACCCGCGTGGCCAGCACCCACGCCTCGTCGAGGGTCTCGGCGTGCTCCGCCGACACGAACCCCGCGTCGCGCGCGGCGGCCAGCGCCGGGCGCGTCCTGGTGGTCCGCAGCCCGGCGACCTCGTGCCCGTGCCGCAGCTGGAGCAGCTGCACCGTCCACTCCACGTCGGACAGGCCGCCGGGACCCAGTTTGGCGTGCAGCTTGGGGTCGGCACCGCGCGGCAGCCGCTCGGACTCCATCCGGGCCTTGAGCCGCCGGATCTCCCGGACGGCGTCCTCGGTGAGCCCGCCCGCCGGATAGCGCAGCGGGTCGATCAGCTCGACGAAGCGCCGCCCCAGGTCCTCGTCGCCGGCGACGAACTCGGCCCGCAGCAGCGCGTGCGACTCCCACCCGAGGGACCAGCGCCGGTAGTAGGCCTCGTACGACTTGAGGGTCCGCACCAGGGGCCCCGACCGGCCCTCGGGCCGCAGGTCGGCGTCGATCAGCAGGGGCGGGTCGGCGCTCGGCACCTGAAGCAGGCGGCGCATCTCGGCGACGACCTTGTTGGCGGCGTCCCCCGCCTCCCGCTCGTCCACCCCGTCGCGGGGCTCGTGCACGAAGAGCACGTCGGCGTCGGAGCCGTAGCCCAGCTCGTGCCCGCCGAAGCGGCCCATGCCGATGACCGCGAACCGGGTGGGCAGGACGTCGCCCCACTTGTCCCGTACGACCGCCCGCAGCGTCCCCGCCAGCGTCGCCGCCGTCAGGTCGGACACCGCGCCGCCGACCAGGTCCACCAGGGCGCCCTGGTCGGCCTCGACGGGCTGGGCCTCGGTGCCGTAGGAGCCGACGATGTCGGCGGCGGCGGTGCGGAACAGCTCCCGGCGCCGTACGCCGCGCACCGCGGTGACGGCCTGTACGGCGTCGTCGGCGCGGCGGACCGCGGCCAGGGTCTCCTGCTCCAGCTGGGCCCGCCCGCGCGGCCGCAGTCCCCCGGCGACCCCGTCGCCGAGCAGCGCGACGGCCTCCGGGGCCCGCATCAGCAGGTCGGGCGCGAGCCGCCCGGCGGACAGGACGCGGGCGAGGTTCTCGGCGGCGGCGCCCTCGTCGCGCAGCAGCCTGAGGTACCAGGGGGTGGTGCCGAGCGCGTCGGAGACCTTGCGGAAGTTGAGCAGCCCGGTGTCCGGGTCGGCGGAGTCGGCGAACCAGCCGAGCAGCACCGGCAGCAGGGTGCGCTGGATGGCGGCCTTGCGGGTGACGCCGGACGCCAGCGCCTCCAGGTGCCGCAGGGCGGCGGCCGGGTCGGCGTAGCCGAGGGCGACCAGGCGCTCCCGGGCAGCCTCGGGGCTGAGCCGGGCCTCGCCGGGGGCGAGCTGGGCGACGGCGTCGAGCAGCGGCCGGTAGAACAGCTTCTCGTGCAGCCGGCGTACGACGGAGGCGTACCGTTTCCACGCCCTCAGCAGCCCCGTCACCGGGTCGGTGCGCAGGCCCAGCGAGCGGCCGAGGCGGCGCAGGTCGGCCTCGTCCTCGGGCACGAGGTGGGTGCGGCGCAGCCGGTGCAGCTGGATGCGGTGCTCCATGGAGCGCAGGAAGCGGTACGCCTCCTCGAGCTGGGCGGCGTCGGTGCGGCCCACGTAGCCGCCCGCGGCGAGCGCCTCCAGCGCGTCCAGGGTGGTGCCGCTGTGCAGGGAGGTGTCGGCCCGTCCGTGCACCAGCTGGAGGAGCTGCACGGCGAACTCGACGTCCCTGAGGCCGCCGGGGCCCAGCTTCAGCTGTCGGTCGACCTCGGCGACGGGGATGTTCTCCACCACCCGGCGGCGCATCTTCTGCACGTCGGGGACGAAGTTCTCGCGGTCGGCGGCCTGCCACACCAGGGGCTGGAGGGCGGCGACGTACTCGGCGCCGAGGCCGGGGTCGCCGGCCACCGGGCGGGCCTTGAGCAGCGCCTGGAACTCCCAGGTCTTGGCCCAGCGCTGGTAGTAGGCGACGTGGCTGGTGAGGGTGCGCACCAGCGGGCCGTTGCGGCCCTCGGGGCGGAGGTTGGCGTCGACCGGCCAGATGGAGCCCTCGACGGTGGTCTCGGAGCAGATCCGCATCATGTGCGAGGCGAGCGCGGTGGCGGCCCGCAGCGCCTTGGTCTCGTCGACGTCCACGCCGTCGGCGGGCTCGCCCACGAAGATCACGTCGACGTCGGAGACGTAGTTCAGCTCGTGTCCGCCGCACTTGCCCATCGCGATCACCGCGAGCCGGCACCGCGCCGCGTCCTCGGGCGCGGCGGCCTCGGCGAGGGCCAGGGCGGCGCGCAGGGTGGCGGTGGCGAGGTCGGCCAGCTCGGCGGCGGTCTCGGCGACGTCGATCGTGCCGCACACGTCGCGGGCGGCGATGGACAGCAGGCAGCGCCGGTAGGCGACACGCAGGGAGACCGGGTCGGTGGCCTCGGCGAGCCCCCGCTCGAACTCCTCGACCCCGCGGTGCAGGTCCCGCGGCTCGTACGTCACCAGGGCCTGCCAGTCCCCGGCGTGCCGGGCGAGGTGGTCGCCGAGCGCCTCGCTGGCGCCGAGCACTCCGAGGAGACGGTCGCGCAGCGGCTTGGCCGCTATCAGGGTGTCCAGCAGCTCCTGCCGGGCCGTGGGGTCGGGCTGCGCCTCCAGGAGCCGTACCAGCCCGTGCAGGGCGAGGTCCGGGTCGGCGGTGGCGCCCAGGGCCTCCAGGAGGACGGGGTCCGCGCGCAGCTCGGCCAGCTCGACGCCGTCGAGGAGCCGTTCGGCGGCGGAGGGGTCGGTGAAACCGTGCCGCAGCAGTCGCGTGAAGGTACTGCTCCTGCGCCCCGGCGCCGTCATCTCGGCCTCCTGTCGCACCGTGCGGGCCAAGGGCTCCGCGGGATCAAGGTCGTACGGGCCGAGCGTAACCGGGGAACGGCGCGCGGGCGCCGGGGCTGCGCTTTCGCTCTTCCAGTGGCCCGCTCCGGACTCGTACGATATCTTGTACAAGCCGAGGAAGGGAGGCACTGGTATGTCCATCACCGCCAGCGAAGCCCGTCAGAACCTGTTCCCGCTGATAGAGCAGGTCAACGAGGACCACGCCCCGGTGCACATCACCTCCCGCAAGGGGAACGCCGTGCTCATGTCCGAGGAGGACTTCACGGCGTGGACGGAAACGGTGCATCTCCTGCGCTCGCCGCGGAACGCCCGGCGCCTGCTCGACTCCATCGCGGAGGCCGAGGCGGGCGAGGCCCGGGAGCGCGAGCTGATCGACCCGGACGCGGAGCGGGCGTGAGGATCACTTTCACGTCCCACGGCTGGGAGGACTACGTCCACTGGGCCGAGAGCGACCGGAAGGTGACCAAGCGGATCAACAGACTGATCAGCGACATCACCCGTGACCCGTTCAAGGGCATCGGCAAGCCGGAGCCGCTCAAGGGCGACCTGTCGGGCTACTGGTCACGGCGCATCGACGACACGCACCGTCTTGTGTACAAGCCCACCGACGATGTCCTGATCATCGTCCAGGCGCGCTACCACTACTGACACCGCGACCGACGAAACCCGAGGAGTCATGCCATGGACTTCACGCTCGAAGTCATCCCGCTTCCCGTCTCCGACATCGACCGCGCCCGGGACTTCTACCGGGACAAGGTCGGCTTCCACGTCGACATCGACCAGGAGGTCATGCCGGGCATGCGCATCGTCCAGCTGACGCCCCCGGGCTCCGGCTGCTCGGTCGCCCTCGGCGACGCCATCTGGGACATGGCACAGGGACAGACCCGGCCGGAACCGGGCTCGTACCAGGGCCTCCAGCTCTGCGTCGCCGACATCAAGGCGGCCCACGCGGAGCTGACCGCGCGGGGCCTGGAGGTGTCGGAGCCGGTGCAGTACGCCCCGGACGACGGCGCGACCTTCATGTACTTCAAGGACCCGGACGGCAACGGCTGGGCGATCCAGGAGTACCGGCGCCGGGTGGCGGAACCGCTGCACAAGGTGCTGGCCGACCTCAAGCGCGAGGACTGACCGGGCGGCGCGCGGCCGCCGCGGGCCCGCCCGGCCGGCCGGGGGCGCGCCCCCGGCGGAGGTTTCGGCTCCCCGGCCCCGCCTGCCGGGATCTCACGTCCGCGGCTTCGCGCCCCGCTCGGCCAGCAGGTCGGCCATCAGCCGGATCTCCGACTCCTGGGACTCCACCATGCCCTGGGCCAGCCGCTTCTCCACGCCGACCGTGCACCGCTCGACGCACCCCTTCGCCATGTGGACGCCGCCCTTGTGGTGCTCGGTCATCAGCTGGAGGTAGAAGATCTCGGCCTGCTCGCCGTTCAGCGTGCCGAGCTTCTTCATCTCCGCGTCGGTGGCCATGCCCGGCATCAGCGAGCCCTCGCCGGCGGAGGGCGCGTCGCCCATGCCCATCCAGGTCATCGGCGGGTCGGACGACACCTTGGGCAGCGCCCACAGGTCGAGCCAGCCGATCATCATGCCGCGCTGGTTGGCCTGGGTCTGCGCGATGTCGTACGCGAGCCGCCGCACCTCCTCGTCGTCGGTGCGGTCGCGCACGATGTACGACATCTCCACGGCCTGCTGGTGGTGGACCGACATGTCCCGCGCGAACCCGGCGTCCGCGGAGTCGGCGGACGGGACCCGGCTGCCGCCGTCGTCCCCGGCGACCGCGTAGGTGATGCCGCCGGCCGCGACGAGCGCCGCCGCCGCGGCACCGGCGATCCAGCCGGTCCGTTGCGCCGTCACTGGGAGAGTCCGTTGGTGCACGCGGCCCCCGGCTCGGGGGTCTGCTCGCCCTGGACGAACTTCTCGAAGAACTTGTCCACGTTCGGGTCGTCGGCGCCGGTCACCGTGCGCTGGTGCCCCCAGGCGGACAGCACGATCGGGTCCTTCTGCTTGCCGTCGGGGCTCATCAGCGAGTACGGCGTCTTCTTGACCTTGGCTGCCAGCTTCTCCACGTCGGCCTCGGGCGCCTTGTCGGAGTACGTCACCCAGACGGCTCCGTGCTCCAGCGAGTGCACGGCGTTCTCGTTGTTCAGCGGCTTGGTGTAGACGTCGCCGTTGCAGTTCATCCAGACCTGGTTGTGGTCGCCGCCGACGGGGGGTTCGACGGGGTAGGTCACCTTCTCGGTGACGTGGTTGCGGCCGAGGTCGCCCTCCCAGGTGCGCAGCCCGTCGGCGCCGGTGACGAGCTTGCCGGAGGTCTTCGTCCCGTCGCCCTTCGACTCCATGCCGTCCGAGTCGTCGGACTGCGAGCGGACCACGAGGACGCCGCCGACGACGAGAGCGGCGACGACCACGGTGCTGAGCGTGATCGTGAGGATCCGGTTGCGGCGGTTGCGGGCCTCCTCGGCACGCCGCATCTCGGCTATGCGGGCCTGTCGCGCCGTGTTGCTGCTCTTCTTGGCGGAACCCATGGGGTGTTGCCCTTCTGGGAAGACATCTCGGGACGGAGGAGCGTGAGGTCCGCTGATCGTAATGGGGCGAGGCCGGTCCTTCGTAGGGCGGGCACAGGATCTGTCCCGGCCGGATCGCAGGAATGGCCCGATCGAACAGGTGGCCTCTACGCTGCGGTCACGGGGTGGGCCGGCCCGGCGAGGTCGGCAACGCGTACGTAACGGCGCTGTGGTGTGATGCTCAGGTGCAGGGCCACCTCCCGCCGCATCGGAAACAGGCGGCCTGACCAGCAAGGATGGGGAAGCGGAAGATGGACAAGCAGCAGGAGTTCGTGATCCGGACGCTGGAGGAGCGCGACATCCGGTTCGTACGCCTGTGGTTCACGGACGTGCTGGGCTTCCTCAAGTCCGTCGCCGTGGCCCCGGCCGAGCTGGAGCAGGCCTTCGACGAGGGCATCGGCTTCGACGGCTCCGCGATCGAGGGTTTCGCCCGGGTCTACGAGTCCGACATGATCGCCAAGCCGGACCCCTCCACCTTCCAGGTCCTGCCCTGGCGCGCGGAGGCCCCCGGCACGGCCCGCATGTTCTGCGACATCCTCATGCCGGACGGCTCGCCGTCCTTCGCGGACCCGCGCTACGTCCTCAAGCGCGCCCTGGCCCGCACCTCCGACCTGGGCTTCACCTTCTACACCCATCCGGAGATCGAGTTCTTCCTGCTGAAGGACAAGCCGGTCGACGGCTCGGTGCCGACCCCCGCCGACAACTCCGGCTACTTCGACCACACCCCGCAGAACATCGGCATGGACTTCCGCCGCCAGGCGATCACGATGCTGGAGTCGATGGGCATCTCGGTGGAGTTCTCCCACCACGAGGGCGCCCCCGGCCAGCAGGAGATCGACCTGCGCTACGCCGACGCGCTCTCCACGGCCGACAACATCATGACGTTCCGCCTGGTCATGAAGCAGGTGGCCCTGGAGCAGGGTCTCCAGGCCACCTTCATGCCGAAGCCGTTCTCGGAGTACCCCGGCTCGGGCATGCACTCGCACCTGTCCCTCTTCGAGGGCGACCGCAACGCGTTCTACGAGTCGGGCGCCGAGTACCAGCTCTCCAAGGTCGGCCGCTCCTTCATCGCGGGCCTGCTGCGGCACGCGGCGGAGACGTCGGCGGTCACCAACCAGTGGGTGAACTCCTACAAGCGCATCTGGGGCGGCACGGAGCGCACGGCGGGCGCGGGCGGCGAGGCCCCGTCCTACATCTGCTGGGGCCACAACAACCGCTCGGCCCTGGTCCGGGTCCCGATGTACAAGCCCGGCAAGACCGGCTCGGCCCGCGTCGAGGTCCGCTCCATCGACGCCGGCGCCAACCCGTACCTGACCTACGCCGTCCTCCTCGCCGCCGGCCTCAAGGGCATCGAGGAGGGCTACGAGCTCCCGCCGGGCGCCGAGGACGACGTCTGGGCCCTCTCCGACGCCGAGCGCCGCGCCCTGGGCATCGAACCCCTCCCCCAGAACCTGGGCGAGGCCCTCGCCCTGATGGAACGCAGCGACCTGGTCGCCGAGACCCTCGGCGAGCACGTGTTCGATTTCTTCCTCCGCAACAAGCGCCAGGAGTGGGAGGAGTACCGGTCCCAGGTCACGGCGTTCGAGCTGAAGAAGTCGTTGCCGGTGCTGTAGGGCTGACCTGCGGGTGTCCAGGAGCGACAGACGTGAGGGCCGGCGGTCACGAACCGCCGGCCCTCGATGTGTCACACCCCGGGCGGCAAGCTGCGGGGTGCGGATCGGCGCCGAACAACCCGTGAATCTCCACGGGGTTCACCGACCGGTCTCACGTGGGGGATGCGATGGATGCCCTCCGGGGCGGCCTGTGGGCCTCGCGGCGCCCAACAGCCTCACGGCCTGAGCGGGCGGCGTGAAGATCCGGGCGCTTTCCCTGACCGCATTCACACACTGATGAACGCGGCGACGCCGGGCGGCGGCGGTCAACGGCTCGCAGATGGTCGGGCGTTCACCCCCGTGCTTTGATCGGTGCGCGGCACGCCGGCGGCTCCTTCGGAGGCCCCAAACTCCGGATGCCGGGCATGGGCGCCGCACCGCTCCCCTTCCCCACGAAAGGAACAGACCTGCCATGAACACTGTCCCCCAGGTCGCCACGGCCGAGCTCTCCGACACGGACCTGGACCAGGTGTCCGGCGGCATCAGCCTCACCGCGAGCGCGGCCCTCGTCGCGGGCGACGGCGCCCTCGCGGCCGGCCTCCACGCGGAGTCCGGCCCGTTCGCCCTCACCGGCGGCCTCGGCGTCTCGGCACCCTTCGGCGGCGCCTCGGCCCAGGGCGAGGCGCACACGACGATGGTCTGATCCCCGTCAGGGCGCCGAAGTCGCCGCCGCCCCCACGAACCCCGCCCACGCCGTCCTGGTGACGGCCAGGCGGGGGCCGTGGGGGCGCTTGGAGTCGCGGATGTGGATGGTGGCGGGGGTTATCGCGACCTCGACGCAGTCGTTGCCGTCTCCGCTGCTGCTGTAGCTGCTCTTGAACCAGACGGGACCGGGGGCATCCGAGGGGGCGGTGACGGGGATCATGACTCTCCAAGCATCTGCTCGATGACGGCCCGCGACTCTCGGGGCGTGAGAGCCTGGGCCCGGATCATGCCATAGCGCAGTTCGAGGATCCGGAGCTGTTTGGGGTCGGACACGGGCCGCCCGCTGAACGCCCCTTCGGAGCGCCCGACCGCCGTACCGTCGGGGAACTTCAGCACCTCGATCAGGCCGCCCGTGCCGAAGTGTTCGTCGCAGGCGGTCGGCATCACCTGAATCGAGACGCTTCGCAACTCACTCAACTCCAGCAGTCGTTCGAGCTGCCCACGCCACGCCATTCTGCCCCCTACGGGCCGCCGCAGCGTCGCCTCCTCCTGGACGAAGCTGAACGTCGGCGCCGGGGATCGCTCGAACACCGATCGGCGAGCCAACCGTGCCGCAACCATGCGCTCGGTCTCCTCCTCCGTGTACGCGGGCAGCCATGTGTCGAAGAGCGACCGCATGTGCTCCTCGGTCTGGAGAAGGCCGTGGATGTTGTGGTTGGCGTACAGCGAGATCTCGACCGCCGTGGCCTCCAGCTTCGCGAGCTCCCGCACCTGCTTGGGGTACCGGACCTTCTTCACGTCCTCCCAGGCCGCGGCGATGAGCCCACCCGCGTCGAGAACCTGGTCCGCCTTCTCCAGGTACTCCCGGCGGGGGATCCGCTTCCCGCCCTCGACCTTGTAGACGAGGTCCTCCCCGTAACCGACCGCCACCCCGAAGTCGCCCGCCCGCATGCCCACCGCCTCGCGGCGCAGCTTCAGCTGCCTGCCCACGGTGGTGAGGACGGCCACGCCCCACTCGTCGTCCGGGTCGACCTCCCAACCCGGTTCGTCCGCCCCGCCGTTCGTCGACATCCACACCCCTCCGCCGTACGCGTCCTATCGCGATGGGCGTCACGTTAGACGGAGAGGCAACGCAGGGTGACGGGATACGGGCATCATGTCACTCGGACGTGCGGCACCGTTCCCGGCGGCGTCGGCGGGCCGCGCCGCACGGGGCTTTCCGCCGACGCGCGCCGGGCGGTGGCCCGTCACCGCCGTACCGCCTCCGCCGCCTCCGGCACGTGCCCCGCGACCACGCGCTCGCGGCCGGGAGCCGGGGCGTGGGTGGCGTGGCGTCGGTCCACCGCCCAAGCCGTGCCCGCGACCGCCAGGCCGAGGACGGCCAGCGCCGCGCCCGCCGTCGCCGGGGAGGTGACGCCGAACCCGGCGGCCAGTGCGAGGCCGCCGATCCAGGCGCCGCCGGCGTTGGCGAGGTTGAAGGCGGCCTGGTTGGCGGAGGAGGCGAGGGAAGGGGCGGCCGCGGCCTTCTCCATCACCATCAGCTGGAGCGGGGACCCGGTGACGAAGGCGGCCATGCCGAGCAGGGCCACCGACGCGGCCGCCGTGACCGGCGTACGCATCAGGAGGGGGAACAGGGCGAGGACCACGACCAGGGAGGCCAGGCCGCCGAACAACGTGCCGCGCAGGGAATGGTCGGCCAGGCGGCCGCCCAGCAGGTTGCCCGCGGTGGCGCCGACGCCGAACAGGGCGAGCAGCAGCGTCACGCTGGTCTCGGCGAACCCGGCGGCGTCGGTCAGCATCGGCGTGATGTAGCTGTACGCGGCGAAGAGCGCGCCGAAGCCGGCGACCGTCGTGCCGAGCGCCAGCCAGACGGGCAGGGAGCGCAGGGCGGCCAGTTCGCCGCGCAGGCCGGTCGTGGGGGCGGGGGCGCTGTCGCGCGGGACGAGGAGGGCCAGCGCCGCGATCGCCGCCACGCCGATCGCGCTCACGCCGAGGAAGGTGGCCCGCCAGCCGAGCTGCTGGCCCATGGCGGTGGCGGCGGGGACGCCGACGATGTTGGCGACGGTGAGGCCCAGGAACATCAGCGAGACGGAGCGGGCCTTGCGTTCCGGCGCGACCATGCCGGTCGCGACGACCGCGCCGACGCCGAAGAAGGCGCCGTGCGGCAGGCCGCTGACGAAGCGTGCGGCCAGCAGGGAGAGCTCGCCGGGTGCCACGGCGGAGAGGCCGTTGCCCACCACGAAGAGCGCCATGAGGGCGATCAGGACGGCGCGGCGGGACATCCGGGTGGTCGCCGCCGCGAGCAGCGGGGCGCCGATGACGACGCCGAGAGCGTACGCGGAGACGAGGTGGCCTGCGGTGGGGATGGAGATGCCCAGGTCGTCCGCGACGTCGGGCAGCAGGCCCATCATCACGAACTCGGTGGTGCCGATGCCGAAGGCGCCCACGGCAAGGGCGAGCAGGGCCAGGGGCATGAAGGGTCTCGCCTTTCGAGAGCGGGTTCCGTACGGGGGGACGGGACACAGGGGGACGCCTGTATGTTCCCGTACGGAACAAAGGCTCTCAGGGCAGGTATTCCGCAGGCGAATTTCAGGAGGCCGTTGTGTCGACCTTCACACGCGCGGCGATCGGGAGGTGGTCGCTGCCGGTCGCCGGGAGGGTCCAGCTGGTCATGGGTTCCACGCCGGTGACCAGGATCTGGTCGATGCGGGCCATCGGGAAGGACGCCGGCCAGCTGAAGCCGAAGCCGTTGCCCACCGCGCCCTGCGGGGAGCGCAGCTGCGAGGTGATCGCGGTGAGCGAGCGGTCGTTCATGGTGCCGTTGAGGTCGCCGAGGAGGATCTTGCGGGGCAGCTTCTCGTCGGCGATGGCCTCGCCGAGGGCCTCGGCGCTCTTGTCCCGCTGCCGCGCGGTGAAACCGGCCTCCAGCTTCACCCGTACGGAGGGCAGGTGGGCGACGTAGACGGCGATCGGCCCGGACGGGGTGGCGACGGTGGCGCGCATCGCGCGCTTCCAGCCCAGCTCGATGTCGACCGGCTTCACCCCGCTGATCGGGTACTTGCTCCACAGCCCGACGGTGCCGACGACCTCGTGGTGGGGGTACTTGGCCCCCAGCGCCTTCTCGTACGTCGGCACGGCGGACGCCTTGAGTTCCTCCAGGGCCAGTACGTCCGCCCCGGCGGCGGCGACGGCGCGGGCGGTGCCCGCCGGGTCGGCGTTGTCGGCGTTGACGTTGTGCGTGGCCACCGTGAGGTCGCCGCCGGAGCCGGTCTTGTCGAAGAGCAGGCCGCCGAAGAGGTTGAGCCACACGCTCACCGGCAGCACCAGCGCGATCAGCGCCGTCGCCGACTTGCGGACCAGGGCGATCACCAGCAGGACGGGGATCAGCAGGCCGAACCACGGCAGGAAGGTCTCCGAGAGGCTGCCGAGGTTGCCGATGGTGTTCGGGATGTGCGAGTGGGCCGCCATGACGCCCGACAGGAGGAGCGCGACGGCGGCGGTGACCAGGCCCCGGCGCCAGATGCGGCGGTCGCCGCGCCAGCCGCTGACGGCCCGGTCGAACAGGCGCCGAATCCGGGTCTCCCGGCGCTCGGGGTCCGAGCCGCCGCCGTCCGTCTCCGTCATGTACGCCTGCTGCGCCATACCGTCGCCTCACTGCCTGCCGTGCACACCGTCGCCCCCTGTGACTCAGCACCATAGGGGATGATCGGTTCCGATCCCGCCGTCCCTCGACGGCCGTACGGGCACGAGGACGTACGGGCCCGTACGGGCAGTTCCGTCCGGCGCCCGGTCGGGCCGCTCTGTGACACGACGGGCACATTTCACCCCATGTGCCACCCATGACACGGGATGGCAGGCGATGGCGCGTGACGGAGGTCCCGGCGGGGGTCCCCTAGCCGTCGGCACGCCACAGGTGCCACCATGGAAGGGATCCGGGGACGCCGTCAGGGCGCCTCGAGATGACATGAAGGAGCCGTTGCCATGACGCAGCTTTCGGCTGCCCAGACGCCGCAGCGCACCCCCGCCGACGGGAGCAGGGCGCTGTACGGGGGCAAGATCAACCGCCGTATCACCGTCCGGGACATCACCGCCGCCAAGGAGCGCGGCGAGAAGTGGCCCATGCTCACCGCGTACGACGCCATGACCGCCTCCGTCTTCGACGAGTCCGGCATCCCGGTGATGCTCGTCGGCGACTCCGCGGGCAACTGCCACCTCGGCTACGAGACCACCGTGCCCGTCACCCTGGACGAGATGACGATGCTCTCGGCCGCGGTCGTGCGGGGCACCAGCCGCGCCCTGATCGTGGGCGACCTGCCCTTCGGCTCCTACCAGGAGGGCCCGGTGCAGGCGCTGCGCTCGGCGACCCGGCTGATCAAGGAGGCCGGGGTCGGGGCGGTCAAGCTGGAGGGCGGTGAGCGGTCGCACGAGCAGATCCGGCTGCTCGTCGAGTCCGGCATCCCCGTGATGGCGCACATCGGTCTCACCCCGCAGTCCGTCAACTCCATGGGGTACCGGGTGCAGGGCCGCGGCGAGGAGGCGGCCCAGCAGCTGCTGCGCGACGCCAAGGCGGTGCAGGACGCGGGCGCCTTCGCGGTCGTCCTGGAGCTGGTGCCGGCCGAGCTGGCCGCCGAGGTGACCCGGACGCTGCACATCCCGACCGTCGGGATCGGCGCGGGCCCGGACACCGACGCCCAGGTGCTGGTGTGGACCGACATGCTCGGGCTGACCGGCGGCCGGGTGCCGAAGTTCGTCAAGCAGTACGCCGACCTGCGCAAGGTCATGGGCGACGCGGCGAAGGCGTACGCCGAGGACGTCGTCGGTGGGACGTTCCCCGAGGACGAGCACTCCGTCCACTAGCAGACCATCGCGGTACGACACCGGCCCCGCCGATCATCCCCCGTCGGCGGGGCCCTCCTTGCGCCTGAACCGGCGCCGCTCTCGCGGACCTGGTTGCTCGCCGTCGTGGTTCCTCCATTGATGGTTGCGGTACCTGTTGGTGAGATGTCGGTGCCGCGGGCCGTGCTGTCGGTGGGATGTCGGTGCTTTGTCGGTGGCCGCTGCCATCGTCTGGGGCATGAAGCGAATCGACGACATCCCCCGGGCCGCGGACAGCGCGGTCGCCGTGCGGGGGCTGGTCAAGCACTACGGCGAGACCAAGGCGCTGGACGGCGTCGACCTGGACGTGCGCGAGGGCACCGTGATGGGCGTGCTCGGGCCGAACGGCGCCGGCAAGACCACCCTCGTACGCATCCTGTCCACCCTCATCACCCCCGACTCCGGCCAGGCGCACGTCGCCGGGTACGACGTCGTACGGCAGCCGCGGCAGCTGCGCCGGGTCATCGGGTTGACCGGGCAGTACGCGTCCGTGGACGAGAAGCTCCCCGGCTGGGAGAACCTCTACATGATCGGCCGGCTGCTCGACCTGTCCCGCCGGGACGCCCGCACCCGCGCCGACGAGCTGCTGGAGCGGTTCTCGCTCACCGAGGCCGGCAAGCGGCCCGCGTCCACCTACTCCGGCGGCATGCGGCGCCGGCTCGACCTGGCCGCCTCCATGATCGGGCACCCGGCCGTGCTGTTCCTGGACGAGCCCACCACCGGCCTCGACCCGCGCACCCGCAACGAGGTGTGGGACGAGGTCAAGCGCATGGTCGGCGACGGCGTGACCGTGCTGCTCACCACGCAGTACATGGAGGAGGCCGAGCAGCTCGCCTCCGAGCTGACTGTCGTGGACCGCGGCAAGGTCATCGCGCACGGCGGCATCGAGGAGCTGAAGGCCAAGGTCGGCGGCCGCACCCTGCGGGTCCGCCCGGCCGATCCGCTCCAGCTGCGCCCGCTCGCCGCCTACCTGGACGAACTCGGCATCACCGGGCTCGCCAGCACCACGGTGGACACCGAGCGCGGTGCCGTCCTGGTGCCGATCCTCAGCGACGAGCAGCTGACGGCCGTGGTCGGCGCGGTCACCGCGCGCGGCATCACCGTCCGTGCCGTCACCACCGAACTGCCCAGCCTGGACGAGGTCTTCCTGTCCCTCACCGGCCACCGCGCCAGTGCCCCGCAGGATCCCGCGCCCGCCACCGACGACGCCCGCGAGGAGGTCGCCGTATGAGCGCCACCACCACCGCCCCCGCACCCGCACCCGCACCCGCCGTCACCCCCGACGCGCGGATCTCGCTGCGCGCGCACGTCCGGCACACCGGGGCCCTGGTCCGCCGCAACCTGCTGTGGATCCGGCAGGACCCGGAGTCGATGTTCGACGCGCTGCTGATGCCGATCGTCTTCACCCTGCTGTTCGTGTACGTCTTCGGCGGGTCGATCGGCCAGGCCCTGGGCGGCGGGCAGGACGGCTATGTGCAGTACGTGATCCCCGGCATGATCGCGATGATGAGCATGACGCTGTCCCAGGGCGTCGGCACCGGCTTCAGCCAGGACTTCAACTCCGGTGTCATGGACCGTTTCCGGTCGCTGCCGATCGGGCGCGGCTCGGTGCTCTTCGCGAAGATCGCGGTCGAGATGGCGCGGATGCTGTTCGCCACCACGGTGCTGATGATCGTCGCCGTCCTGGTCGGCTTCGACATCGACCACTGGGCCGGGCTGTTCGCGGCGGTCGGCCTGTCCGCGGTGTTCGCCTCGTCGATCATGTGGGTGTTCCTCACCCTGGGCGTGGTCCTGAAGAACGCGCAGTCCGTGCAGGCGATGGGCTTCATGGTGCTGTTCCCGCTGCAGTTCGGCTCGTCGATCTTCGCGCCGACGCAGTCGATGCCGGGCTGGCTGCAGTCCTTCACCGACTACAACCCGTTGTCCACGCTCGCCGACGCGGCGCGCGGGCTGATGGTGGGCGGGCCGGTCGCGCACGACCTGTGGATCACGCTCGGCTGGTCGGTGGCGATCACGGCGGTGATGGCGCCGGTCGCCATCCACAAGTTCCGTACGAAGACCTGAGCGTGGCGCGGGCGGCGTACCGCTCGTGCGGGTCAGACGAGGGCGGCGGCCTCCTGTGCGGAGAGCCGGCCGCCCTCGGCGTACGCGGCGTCGTACGCCTCGGGACCGAGCGCCTCGCGGACCCGCTCGACGGCGCGTTCGCGCGCGTCGCGCTCCATGCCCGTCGACACGTGGCCCGGCGACAGCAGGGCGTCGGCGGCGCCCAGGCAGCGCGCCCCGTCCGCGGCCAGGCGCCGGTCGCCCGCGCGGGCCATCGCCATCGCGGCGATGGTCAGGTAGGCGGAGCGCATGTGCGGGGCGATGGCCGTCGCCAGCGGGTCCTCGGCCCGTTCGAGCGACCGGCGGACCTTGGTCAGGCACTCCTCGTGCCGGCCCTCCAGCGTGGCGATCCAGGCCTCCGCGGCGAGGATGAAGGCGTCGAAGACCACGAAGTGGGCGATGGAGAACTCCTCGCGCAGCAGCCGCAGCTGCTCGCCTGCCTCGGCGGTCCGCCCGGTCGTGCCGAGCCGCCCGGCGAGGAACAGGCGGGCCGCGGGCATCGCGCCGTTGTGGCCCGTCCCCCGGGTGCGTTCGATGACGTCGCGCAGGATGCGCTCGCCCTCCTCGTACTCGCCCGACTCCAGCAGCACACTGCCGAGGCGGGCGTCGAGGACGTCCACCTGGGCGTGGGCGCCGAGCCGCTCGGCGTGCTGCGCGGCGGCCCGGTAGTCGTCGGCGGCGAGACCGTACTCGCCGACGCGCTCCCGGGCCTCGGCGCGTCCGGAGAGGGCCTCGGCCATGCCCCAGGCGTCGCCGAGACGGCGGTAGATCTCCAGCGACTCGTCGGCGTCGCGGAGCGCGTCGCCCGCCCAGTCGGTGCGGTTGGCGAGCATCTGGGCGCGCATCTGCAGGCCGCCGGCCAGCTCCCACTCGTAGCCCGGGGTGTCGCGACACGTGCGCAGGGTGGCGTCCATGATCTCACGCAGCCGGGTCATGTCGCCGGTGAGCATGACGGCGAAGAACCAGAGCAGGCCCGGGCTGGAGCAGGTCTGCGGCATCCCCGGCTCGTACGTGGCCGCGATGACGCGCAGCTTGCGCTGGGACGCCGGGTTCTGCCACGCGTCGAGTTCGGTGTCCATGCAGGCCAGGTGGGCCAGGTGGACCCCGCGGCGGGCCTCGGCGAGGACCTCTCCGGTCATCGGGGGCGGGGCGGAGGTGCAGCGCTCCCACAGCGGCTGGGCGGGGCGGACCGGTTCGGTGAAGGGGTCCGGGCCGAGCGCCATGACCTCGGCGAACCAGTTCCGGGCCTCGACCCGCAGGTCCCGCGTGAACCAGTACCAGACCAGCGACAGCGCCAGGCACAGTGCCTCCTGCTCGTCGCGCTCGGCGACGGCGTGGCGCAGGGCGGTGCGCAGGTTCTCGTACTCGCGCTCCAGCCGCTCGATGGCGGCGAGTTGCTGCGGACCGCGGAGCAACGGGTCGGTGGTGCGGGCGAGTTCGCGATAGTACGTGAGGTGGGCGCGGGCGGCCGCGGGGCGGGCACCGGCCTCGTCGAGGCGCTCGCCGGCGTACTCGGCGACGGTCTCCAGGAGGCGGTAGCGCATGCCGTCGCCGGTGCCGCGGTCGGTCACGGGGGCGGCCACGACGAGGGACTTGTCGACGAGGGAGCCGAGGGCGTCCAGCGCGGCGGGCCCGCACACGGCCTCGGCGGCGGCGAGGTCGCAGCCGCCCGCGAAGACGGACAGCCGTCCCAGGACGTCGCGTTCGTCCGCGTCGAGCAGGTCCCAGGACCAGTCGACGACCGCGCGCAGGGTCTGCTGGCGGGGCAGGACGGTGCGACTGCCGGAGGTGAGCAGCCGGAAGCGGTCGTCGAGGCGGTCGGCGATCTGGCGCGGGGTGAGGATCCGGAGCCGGGCGGCGGCCAGTTCGATGGCGAGCGGCAGCCCGTCGAGGCGGCGGCAGATCTCGGCGCAGGCGGCGGCGGTCTCCTCGTCGGCGTCGACGCGGAAGCCGGGGCGGGCGGCGGCGCCCCGGTCCGCGAGCAGCCGCAGCGCGGCGGGTTCGGGCAGCGGCTCCACGGGGCGCAGCGACTCCCCCGGTACGCCGAGGGGTTCGCGGCTGGTGGCCAGGACGGTGAGGTGGGGGCAGCGGGCGAGGAGTTCCTCGGTGAGGCGGGCGGCGGCGTCGACGACGTGCTCGCAGTTGTCGAGGACGATCAGCATGCGGCGCCGGCCGCAGTGCTCGACGAGCCGCTCGACGGCGGTGTCCTGTCCCTCGGAGGCGGTGACGGCCCGCATCTCCTCGGCGCCGGCGCGGTAGAGCACGGTCTCGCGGGCGCCGACGGCGGTCAGGACGGCCTCCGGTACGTCGGCGGGGTCGTCGACGGGCGCCAGCTCGGCCAGCCACACGCCGTCGGGCGCGGTGTCCCCGGCCCCCTCGGCGGCCTCCTGCGACAGCCGCGTCTTGCCGGCCCCGCCGGGCCCGAGGAGGGTGACGAGCCGGGTGCTCGCCAGGTCGGCGCGCAGGGTCTCCAGGTCACCGTCCCGGCCGACGAAGGAGGTGAGCCGGGCGCGCAGGTTGCCCCGCACGCGGGTCGCCGCGGCACGCGGCGGCCGGGGCGGGGCGGGGGCGGCCGTTCCGGCGGGCCCGGCCGGGACGGCGGGCGTCACGCCCGGCGCGGTGGCCGCGGGATCGGCGGCACCCAGGAGTTCCGTGTGCAGGGCCCGCAGCTCCGGCCCCGGGTCCGTGCCGAGGCGGTCGGCGAGGAGGCGGCGTACGGCCTCGTAGGCGGCCAGGGCCTCGGCGGTGCGGCCGGTGTCGCGCAGGGCGCGCAGCCGCAGGACCTGGAGGGGCTCGTCCAAGGGGTGGCCGTCGCACAGGGCGGTCAGCTCGGGCAGGGAGTGCTCGGCCCGGCCGAGGTCCAAGGCGGCGGTGTGGCGGGCGCGCAGGGCGTCGACGTGCCGGGTCTCCCAGCGGGCCGCCTCCGCGGTGCGGTCGGGCAGGTCGGCGAGGACGGGGCCGTGCCACAGCGCGAGGGCGTCGTCGAGCACGACGGCCGCCTTCGCGGGATCGCCGTCGGCGAGGGCGCGGGTGCCCTCACCGGCGAGCCGGTCGAAGCGGTGCAGGTCGACGTCGTCCGGTGCGGCGGTGAGCCGGTAGCCGCCGTCGGCCGAGGCGACCGCCTGCGCGCCCAGCGCCCGGCGCAGCCGCCCGACCAGTGCCTGCAGGGCGCCCGGTGCGTCGGCGGGCGGGTCGCCGTTCCACACCTCCTCCACCAGCAGCCCGGCCGGGACGGCGCGGCCGGCCCGGAGGGCGAGCACGGTCAGCAGGGCACGCAGCCGCGCCCCGCCGAGCGGAACGGCGGTGCCGTCGGAGCGGAGTGCCTGTGTGGTGCCGAGGATGCGATAGCGCACGGGCCCATTGTCCCTGCTGCCCTCGGAGCCGGTCACGGGGTTTCCTGCGCGCGGCGTGCCCGGCCTCCCCCTCCCCCCGTCCCCCTCCTCTCCCCTCCCCTCCTCTCCGGAACGACCGCCGCCCGCGAGACGTTTCCCCCGTGCGCCCGGTACGGTCGGGCAGTCCCGCACCCTCGCGGGTGCCGTCACGCGTGCCCGACAGTCAGGGAGTTCCATGTCCACCGCCACCGCCCGCCCCAGTGACCGGAGGATCAGTCCCGTCTTCCTCGGGATCGTCGCCGTCGCCGCGGTCACGGGCTGGGCCACCTGGACCGGGTTCGCCGAGCAGCCGGGGCTCGCCGTGTTCCTGTTCGTGACGGCCGCGTGGGTCGTGTCGCTGTGCCTGCACGAGTACGCGCACGCCCGCACCGCGCTGCACAGCGGCGACATCTCGGTCGGCGCGAAGGGCTACCTCACGCTCAACCCGGTGAAGTACACCCACGCCCTGCTCAGCATCGTCCTCCCCGTGCTCTTCGTGATCATGGGCGGGATCGGGCTGCCCGGCGGTGCCGTCTTCATCGAGCGCGGGCGGATCAGGGGGCGGTGGCGGCACAGCCTCGTCTCGGCGGCCGGGCCGCTGACGAACGTGCTGTTCGCCGTCGTGTGCACGGCGCCGTTCTGGCTGGACGCGCTGGACGGCGTGCCGCGCGACTTCCGGCTCGCGCTGGCCTTCCTCGCGCTGCTCCAGGTCACGGCCGCGATCTTGAACTTCCTGCCGGTGCCGGGCCTGGACGGCTACGGCGTGATCGAGCCGTGGCTGTCGTACAACGTGCGGCGGCAGGTGGAGCCGCTCGCGCCGTTCGGGTTGCTGCTGGTGTTCGCGCTGCTGTGGATCCCGGCGCTCAACGGCGTGTTCTTCGACGCGGTCGACGCGCTGCTGCGGGGCCTCGGGATCGGCGAGATCGACACGTACTGCGGCTTCGAGCTGTACCGCTTCTGGCAGACCGACCCGCTGTGCACGCCGGGCGGCTGACGCCGCTCAGGAGGAGGTGGAGGTGCGGCGGGCGTCGCGGCCGCGCTTGACGTAGTACCAGCACATGTTGGACGAGAGCCCCGACAGCAGCACCCACACGACGCCGATCACGATGCCGCCCCGCACGAAGGAGACGACGGCGGCGGCCACGGCGAGGACGCAGACGGCCAGGGCGTAGCGGGCGAGGCGGGGCATGGGAACGGCTCCTGTCGGGGGGACACTGATGCCCACCAGTGTCCCCCATCGCCTCATACGTCCGTGACGCGGAGCCCGGCGTGTGCCTTGTAGCGGCGGTTGACGGAGATCAGGTTGGCGACCAGCGACTCGACCTGGTGGGCGCCTCGCAGCCGCCCGGCGAAGACGCCGCGCATGCCGGCGATGCGCCCGGCGAGGGCCTGCACGATCTCCACGTCGGCGCGCGCCTCGCCGAGCACCATCACGTCGGTGTCGATCTCGTCGATCTCCGGGTCCTGGAGGAGGACCGCGGAGAGGTGGTGGAAGGCGGCGGCGACCCGGCTGTCCGGCAGCAGGGCGGCGGCCTGCTCGGCGGCGCTGCCCTCCTCGGGCTTGAGCGCGTAGGCGCCCTTCTTGTCGAAGCCGAGCGGGTTGACGCAGTCGACGACGAGCTTGCCGGCCAGTTCCGCGCGCAGGGATTCGAGGGTTTCGGCGTGGCCGTCCCACGGCACGGCGACGATCACGACGTCGCTGCGGCGGGCGGTCTCGGCGTTGTCGGCACCCTCCACGCCGTAGCCGATCTCCTCGGCGGCGGCCACGGCGCGCTCGGCGGCGCGGGAGCCGACGACCACCTTCTGGCCGGCCTTGGCGAGGCGGTACGCGAGGCCCTTGCCCTGGGGCCCGGTGCCACCGAGTACGCCGACGACCAGCCCGGAGACGTCGGGCAGGTCCCAGGGGTCCTTGGCCGGAGCCTTGGCGGGGGCCTTCTGTGCGGCGCTGTCCGCACTGTCGGTAGAGGTCATGGGGGCGACCCTACGTCCGCGACGGCCCGCCCGGGAGCACGGGTGCCGCTCGGTGGCAGCCGGCCCCCGGCCGGGTGAATCCGGGGCGAACGCCGGACCGCGCGGAGGGGGCTGCGGCAGGATGCGGCCGCATGGACGCCGTACGGGTCGCGCTGTTGCGGGAAGTGCTCGCCGGGACCGAGTGGCTGGGGGCCACCCGGTCCTTCGCGGGGGCGTTGCGCGGGTCGGTGGTGCCGCACGGGGGCGGTCTGCTGCTGGTGGGCACCCCCGGGTACGAGCCCTGGCACCTGGCGGCGCACCTGGTGGACGAGGCCGCCTGGTCGGGGACGCCGGAGCTGGCGCCCACGCTGGTGCGACACGGCGCGCGTCCCTCGGACCCGGCACATCTGGCGGTCGGTCTGGGGCGGCTGGCGGCGGCCCGGCGCGGGGAGACGCTGCTGGTGGTGACACCCGACGGTCCCGGCGCCGGGCTCCTGGAGCGGGTGCACGACGCGCGCCGGGCGGGTGCGACGGTGCTGGCGCTGGGCACCGACCGGGAGCCGGGCGAGCGGGAGCTGACGGCGATGGCGCACGAGACGCTGACCGTCCCGGACGGCGCCGAGCTGGACCTGGACACGGTGCAGCACCTGGTCAGCGCGTCGGCCGGGGAGAACGCGGTGCCGCCGCCCCGGGGCCGCCGCCGTTTCCGGGACCGCCTCTCCCGCCTGGCCGACCACCTGACGGCACCACCGCCGTCGGGATGGTGACCCCCACCGAAAAACGAACCGCCCCCCGACCGACTCGCCCCGCCCCGGCCGCCCTCCTCACGGCACCGCAGCCGCAAGCGCCGGTCAACCTCCGCTCCCCGTCCCGCCCTGCCCCGCCCCGCCGCCGGTTCCGGAGCCGCCCGTCCCGCCCGGCCGAGCCGCTGACCACGCCGCCGCCGTCCACCCGGCGACCGGTGCCCTCCGACCGGTGGAGGTCGCCCGGTGGCCGTCGCCGCGAAAACCGGTTGCCCGTGGTCGTGTGCCGCCGGACGATGGCCCCTCGTGACCGAGACCTCCCCCACCGACGTGCCCGCGGGGACGCCCGCCGAGCAGCCGGCCGGCCTGCGTGCCCTGTTGCCCGACCTCTCTCCCTGGCGGGCGTCCCGGGACTTCCGGCGGCTGTGGGTCTCCGGTCTGATCACGAACTTCGGGAGCTTCCTGACGTTCGTCGCGCTCCCCGTGCAGATCAAGGAGCTGACGGGTTCGGCGGCGGCGGTGGGCGCGATCGGGGCCGTGGAGCTGGTGCCGCTGGTGGTCTTCGGGCTGTACGGCGGCGCGCTGGCCGACGCCTGGGACAAGCGGAAGCTGATCCTGTGGACGGAGGCCGGTCAGGGCGTGCTGTGCGCGGCGCTGCTGGTCAACGCGCTGCTGCCGAGCCCGGCCGTGTGGCCGCTGTACGTGATCGCCGCGTTCACCTCGGCGCTGGGCGCGGTCCAGCGCCCGGCCCTGGACTCGCTGATCCCGCGGATCGTGGCCCACGAGCACCTGCCCGCCGCCGCCTCGCTGAACGCGCTGCGCTGGCAGGTCGGCGGCATCGCCGGACCGGCGCTGGCCGGCGTGGTGGTGGCATACGCGGGTCTCGGCTGGGCGTACGCGGTGGACCTGGCCACCTTCGCCGCCTCCGTGGCCCTGGTGGCGGGCCTCGCCTCCTCACCGGCCTCGCACGAGGCGGGCAGGCCGTCGTGGGCGGCGATCGCCGAGGGCGCCCGGTACGCGTGGAGCCGCAAGGAACTGCTGGGGACGTACGCGGTCGACGTCGCGGCGATGCTGCTGGCGATGCCGCTCGCGGTACTGCCGTTCCTGGCCGACGAGTTGGACGCCGAGTGGTCGCTGGGGCTGATGTACGCGGCAATTCCGGCGGGGTCGCTGCTGGTGAGCGTGAGCAGCGGTTGGACGTCGCGGGTGCACCGGCACGGGCGGATGGTGGTGCTGGCGGCGGCCGGGTGGGGCCTGGCGATCGCCGCCGCGGGCTTCGCCGGGAACGTGTGGCTGGTGCTGCTGTGCTTCGTCCTCGCCGGGGCCTGCGACATGGTCAGCGGCGTCTTCCGCAGCGCGATGTGGAACCAGACCATCCCGGACGAGCTGCGCGGCCGGCTCGCCGGGATCGAGCTGCTGTCGTACTCGGTGGGCCCGCAGCTCGGCCAGGTCCGGGCGGGCGGCACGGCCGCGCTCGCCGGGGTGCGGGCCTCGGTGTGGTCGGGCGGGCTGCTGTGCGCGGGTGCGGTGGGGCTGCTGGCGCTGTGCCTGCCGACGATGATGACGTACGACGCGCGGACGAACGAGCACGCGGTGCGGCTGCGCGAGAGGCGCGCAGCCGACGCGGGCGGGTGACCGGCCCGCGCGTGACCGACCGGCTCCGCGCGTGCTCAGTCGTCCCGGTCGCCGTCGGCGCTCCCCGTCGAGGAGGCGTCGTGCCACTTGGGGTCGTTCTCCCACTCGAGGTTGCGCTCGTGGGCCGTCTGCATCGCGTGCTCGGCCTCCGTGCGGGAGGCGTACGGCCCGAAGCGGTCCCGGCCCGGGCAGTCCGGGCCCTCCTCGACCTTCTGGTGCTCCAGGCAGTAGTACCACTCGCCCGGTTTGCCGACCGTGCGCTTCTTGAACAGGGCCATGGACAGCTCCTCTCGCCACCGACATGTTCCCCCATGCGTGCTGGTTAGACTCGCTGCATGTCTGGCCAGTCGCTGCTCGTCCCGGGGGAGCTGTCCCCCACCCGTTCCGTGCCCGGAAACATCCGCAGGCCCGAGTACGTCGGCAAACCCGCGCCGACGCCGTACACCGGTCCGGAGGTGCAGACGCCCGAGACCGTCGAGGCGATGCGCGTGGCCGGGCGGATCGCGGCGCGGGCGATGGAGGAGGCCGCGAAGCACATCGCGCCCGGCGTGACGACGGACGAACTGGACCGGGTGGCGCACGAGTACATGTGCGACCACGGCGCCTACCCGTCCACGCTCGGCTACCGGGGCTACCCCAAGTCCCTGTGCAGCTCGGTCAACGAGGTCATCTGCCACGGCATCCCCGACTCCACGGTGCTGCGCGACGGCGACATCGTGAACCTGGACGTGACGGCGTACATCGGCGGGGTGCACGGCGACAACAACGCGACCTACCTGGTCGGCGACGTGGACGAGGAGAGCCGGCTGCTGGTCGAGCGGACCCGCGAGTCGCTGGCCCGCGCGATCAAGGCGGTCAAGCCGGGCCGGCAGATCAACATCATCGGCCGGGTCATCGAGTCGTACGCGAAGCGGTTCGGGTACGGGGTGGTGCGGGACTTCACCGGCCACGGCATCAACACGTCGTTCCACTCGGGGCTCATCGTCCCGCACTACGACAGCCCGCACGCGACGACCGTCATCCAGCCCGGGATGACCTTCACGATCGAGCCGATGCTGACGCTGGGGACCCACGAGTACGACATGTGGGACGACGGCTGGACGGTCGTGACGAAGGACCGCAGGCGCACGGCGCAGTTCGAGCACACGCTGGTGGTGACGGACTCGGGCGCGGACATCCTGACGCTGCCCTGACTGACGCCGATACACGTCCGCACGTCGTCCGACGGCCCGCCCTCCCCGGAGGGCGGGCCGTTTCGCGTCCGGGTGGGTACGCTTTTACCGACATCCCGTCGGCAAGGCTATTGCCTTAGGTAAGCCTAACCACAGAAAATCATGCTCATGGACTCCTTCTCGACGCTCATCCGCACCGCTTCCCACGAGCAGCACGTGGAGGCGGAGACCTCGACGTTCATGAGCGACCTGCTCGGCGGCCGGCTCGGCGTCGACGCGTACGCGCGCTACACCGAGCAGCTGTGGTTCGTCTACGAGGCCCTGGAGACCACCGCCGGACGGCTGGCGTCGGACCCGGTGGCCGGGCCGTTCGTCCGGCCGGAGCTGCTGCGGCTTGCCTCCCTGGAGCGGGACCTGGCGCACCTGCGCGGCACCGACTGGCGCGCGGGCCTGACCGCCCTGCCCGCCACCGAGGCGTACGCGGCCCGGGTGCGCGAGTGCGCCGAGGAGTGGCCGGCGGGGTACGTCGCGCACCACTACACGCGCTACCTGGGCGACCTGTCCGGCGGGCAGATCATCCGCGACAAGGCCGAGCGGACCTGGGGCTTCGCCAGGAAGGGCGACGGGGTCCGGTTCTACGTCTTCGAGGAGATCCCCAACCCGGCCGCCTTCAAGCGGGAGTACCGCGACCTGCTGGACGGCATCCGCGCCGACGACCTGGAGAAGCAGCGGGTGGTCTCCGAGTGCAAGCGCGCCTTCGCCCTGAACACGGCGGTCTTCCGAGCGCTCGGCGAGGAGTACCCGCTGTCCGCCTGAGCCACCCGCCGTCCGCCCGGGTCACCGCTCCAGGCGCACCCGCCCGCCGATCTCGACCCAGCCCTCGGGCTGCGGTGCGGTGAGGATCTGGGAGCCGACGCCCTGGGTGATGTTGAGTGCGCGGCCCAGCCCTGCGGTCAGCAGCAGCGCCGCCGCGCCCGTCGCCTCGTCCTCGTCGATGCCGTCGTCCCGGCCCGGGAAGGCGCGGGCGCGCACCCGGCCCGCCGCCTCGTCCTCCCACGCCCAGGCGTAGACCCACTCGCCCTTCGGCGGCACCGCGAGGTCGTCGACCTCGGCGACGGTGGCGTACTGCCGCAGCGCGCGCGGCGGGGCCCACTCGGGCCGGGCCTCGATCCAGCTGAACTCCCCGTCCAGCCGGGCGCCCACCACCCCGGCCGGCGTGACGAGTTCGGGCACGTCGAGCAGCCAGGCGGTGCCGACGCAGGGGTGGCCGGCGAAGGGCAGGCGCAGGGTGGGCGTGTAGATGTCGACGGCGCCGCGCTCGGGGTCGTCGACGAACACGGTCTCGCTGAAGCCGAGTTTGGCGGCCAGCTCCTGCCGCCGCTCGGGCTCGGGCAGTACGGATCCGTCCCGGACGACGCCCAGTTCGTTGCCGTATCCGCCGTTCGGCGCGCAGAAGACCCGCAGTACGTCGTAGTCGGTCACCGGGGCATTCAAGCACCACCGGGGGACCGCCGGAGCGGCGTGGGGCCTTCAGCGCCGCCTATCCGCGCACGTTTCCGTCGGCGTGGCGGTGGGAGCGGCTGCTCCGGGGGCTCCACGGGCAGCGGCAGCGGCACCAGCTTCGCCCTTGACGAACCCTTGACCTTCCCATGGGCACCTCATTGAGCCATCGTGACCGGCCCGTGCTCATACACCGTCCATGAGATTCGGATCACCGCACGGACGGGTTTTGCCTAGGAAATCCTTAGGTATGTTAGGGCAGCCTCACCTTCCCTCAGAGGCCCGTCACGCGCACTTTTCGGCCAGCCCTTGGAGCCCCGCATGCGAGCCGCCAGACTCACCGCCGTCACCGCCGTCGCCACCGTCGCGGCCCTGACCGCCGTCACGGGCTGCACGGAGAAGAGCGGTGCCGAGGACGGCGAGCACGTGATCACGGTGACGGCGACGGACGACACGTGCGAGGTCTCGAAGCCGGAGTTCCCGGCCGGGCACGTCGAACTGGCCATAGAGAACAAGGGTTCCAAGGTCACCGAGGTCTATCTCCTCTTCCCCGACGACCGGGTGGTCACCGAGCGGGAGAACATCGGCCCCGGCACCAAGCAGCGGGTCACCGCAGAGGTGAAGGCCGGCGACTACCGGATCGCCTGCAAGCCCGGCATGAAGGGCAAGGGCATCCGCCAGGAGGTGACGGCCACCGGCGGCAAGGCGGCCGAGCGCGACCCGCGGCTCGACAAGGCCGTGGCCGCCTACCGCCAGTACGTGCAGGCGCAGGCCGACGAGACCCTGCCGAAGGCCGAGGCGTTCGCGAAGGCGGTCGAGACGGGCGACCTGGAGGCCGCGAAGAAGGCGTACGCCACCTCCCGCATCGGCTGGGAGCGCACGGAGCCGGTCGCGGAGTCCTTCGGCGACATCGACCCGAAGGTGGACGTCCGCGAGGACGGCCTGGAGGAGGGCCAGGACCCGGCGACGGACTGGACCGGCTGGCACCGCCTGGAGAAGGCGCTGTGGCAGGACGGGAAGATCGGCGACCGGGAGAAGGAGCTGGCCGCCACCCTGGTCACCGACCTGAAGGACTGGCAGAAGCGGGTCGGCACGGCGGACATCACCCCCACCTCCATGGCCAACGGCGCCAAGGAACTGCTCGACGAGGTCGCCACCGGCAAGGTCACCGGCGAGGAGGAGCGCTACTCGCACACCGACCTGGTCGACTTCAAGGCCAACGTGGAGGGCGCGCAGAAGTCGTACGAGCTGCTGAAGCCGGTCGCCAAGGAGAACGACGCGGCCCTGACGACCGAGCTGGACCGCCAGTTCGGGGCGCTGAACAAGCTGCTCGACCAGTACCGCCCGAGCACCTCCTCCTACGAGTTCACCTCCTACGACAAGGTCGGCAAGGCGGACCGCAAGGAGCTGTCGGACGCGGTCAACGCGCTGGCGGAGCCGCTGTCCAAGCTCGCCGCGGCCGTGGTCACCAAGTAGGCGCGGGGAGACGACGATGACGGACACCGAGCCCTCCTCCCCCGGCCCCGGCAAGGCCCCCGCCCCATCGCGGCGGGCGCTGATCGGCTGGGGCGGCGCGGGCCTCGCGCTCGGCGCCGCCGCGGCGGCCGGCGGTGCGGTGGCGATGGACCGCACCGGCGACGACGTGGACCCGGCCGGTGCCGACGCGGGCTCCGCCGTTGCCTTCCACGGCGCGCACCAGGCGGGCATCGCCACGCCGGTGCAGGACCGGCTGCACTTCGCGGCGTTCGACGTGACGACCGAGGACCGGGCCGCGTTCGTCGCGCTGCTCAAGGAGTGGACGGCGGCGGCCCGTGCGATGACCGCCGGTCACGCGGTGGGCGAGGGCGCCTACGGCGGCCTGCCCGAGGCCCCGCCGGACGACACCGGCGAGGCGCTGGGCCTCAAGCCGTCCCGGCTGACCCTCACCATCGGCTTCGGCCCGTCCCTGTTCGCGAAGTTCGGCCTTGCCGACCGGCGTCCCGAGGCCCTGGCCGACCTGCCGAAGTTCCCCGGGGACAACCTCGACAAGGCGCGCAGCGGCGGCGACCTGTGCGTCCAGGCCTGCGCCGACGACCCGCAGGTCGCCGTGCACGCGATCCGCAACCTCGCCCGGATCGGCTTCGGCAAGGTCGTCGTGCGCTGGTCGCAGCTCGGCTTCGGCAAGACCTCGTCCACGACGCCCGACCAGCAGACGCCCCGCAACCTGCTCGGCTTCAAGGACGGCACCCGCAACATCGCGGGCACGGAGAAGGACCGCCTGGAGAAGTTCGTCTGGGTCGCCGAGAAGGACGGACCGGCCTGGATGGCGGGCGGTTCGTATCTCGTCGCCCGCCGCATCCGCATGCACATCGAGACCTGGGACCGGACCTCCCTGCAGGAGCAGGAGGACGTGTTCGGCCGCGACAAGGGCGAGGGCGCGCCGGTCGGCAAGGCCAAGGAACGCGACGAGCCGTTCCTGAAGGCGATGAAGCCCGACGCGCACGTCCGTCTCGCCCACCCCGACTCCAACGGCGGGGCGACGCTGCTGCGCCGCGGCTACTCCTTCACCGACGGCACGGACGGCCTGGGCCGCCTGGACGCCGGTCTGTTCTTCCTCGCCTACCAGCGCGACGTGCGCACGGGCTTCATCCGCGTCCAGCGCAACCTGGCGACCGACGCGCTCAACGAGTACATCCAGCACGTGGGTTCGGCGGTCTTCGCCGTGCCGCCCGGGGTCCGCGACGCGGACGACTGGTGGGGCAGCACGCTGTTCGGCAAGGAGGCGTAACCGTGTTCTCCAACTACCTGATCGGACTGCGCGAGGGCCTGGAGGCCTCGCTCGTCGTCTGCATCCTGATCGCCTATCTGGTCAAGACGGGCCGCCGGGACGCCCTGAAGCCCATCTGGGCGGGCATCGGCGTCGCGATCGCCATCGCACTCGGCTTCGGCTGCGCGCTGGAGTTCGGCTCGCAGGAGCTGACGTTCAAGGCGCAGGAGGCGCTGGGCGGTTCGCTCTCCATCCTGGCCGTGGTCCTGGTGACGTGGATGGTCTTCTGGATGCGCCGCACCGCCCGGCATCTGAAGGCGGAGCTGCACGGCCGGCTGGACGCGGCCCTGGCGATGGGCACCGGCGCACTGGTGGCCACCGCGTTCCTGGCGGTCGGCCGGGAAGGCCTGGAGACGGCCCTGTTCGTGTGGGCGTCGGTGCACGCGGCCAGTGACGGCACCCCGCGGCCGCTGATCGGCGTGGCCCTGGGACTGGCGACGGCGGTGCTGCTCGGCTGGCTGTTCTACCGGGGCGCGCTGCGCATCAACCTGGCCCGGTTCTTCACCTGGACCGGCGGCATGCTGGTCGTCGTGGCCGCGGGCGTCCTCGCGTACGGCGTGCACGACCTGCAGGAGGCCGACCTGCTGCCGGGCCTGACGAAACTGGCCTTCGACATCAGCGACACGGTCGACCCGTCCAGCTGGTACGGCACCCTGCTCAAGGGCGTGTTCAACTTCCAGCCCGATCCCACCGTCCTCCAGGTCACGGTGTGGCTGCTGTACCTGGTCCCGACGCTCGCGCTCTTCCTCGCCCCGGTAGGGTTCGCCTCCGGGAAGGGGAAGGTGAAGGAACCTGATGAGCCAGGACCGCGGCCCTCGAAGGCCCCGCAGGCTTGAGAAGTGCGCGCTCATATCCGCCTCGGCGACCGCTTTGTCGTTGGCGGCGAGCGGATGCGTGGTGGTGCACGGTGAGCGCGAGGTGCTCCCCTCGGCCACCCGGGCCGAGGCCGCGAAGGCGCTGGAGCAGTTCACCACCGCGTACAACGAGGCCGACAAGGCGTTCGACGCCGATCTGGACGCCGACCGCACGACGGGCGCCCTCGCCGCGATCGACTCCGCACGGCTGGAGGCGGGGGCGGCCAACCACCCGGACGGCAATCCGAAGCACACGCCGCTGGAGCTGACCGACGCCGAGTTCACCATCCCGAAGAAGGCGGGCTGGCCGCGCTGGTTCCTCGCGGACACCAAGGCCAACAAGGGCGGCGACGCCCGCTGGTTGCTGGTGTTCACCCGCGACGGCCTGGAGGACACCTGGGAGGCGGCGTACCTGACGCTGGTCGCCCCGGGCAAGGTGCCCGAGTTCAAGACCGACGCGGACGGCTGGGCGGAGGCCGTGCCCGCGAACGCGACCGACGTGAGCATGCCGCCGGCCGAGCTGAGCAAGGGCTACACGACGTATCTGCAGGACGGCGGGAAGACCTTCGCGGACGGGACGCACACCAGTTCCTGGCGCGCGCTGCGCGAGAAGCGGTCGACCCGCCCCGGACTGGCCACGCAGTACATCGACGAGCCGCTGGCGAACGGCGACTACGCGCCGCTGGCGCTGCGGACGAAGGACGGCGGGGCGCTGGTGTTCTTCACCACCCGGCACTTCGAGAAGCAGACCGCCGCGCGGGGCGCGTCGGTGCCGACGCCGAACAAGGACGTGCTGGCGCTGACGGACGGCGAGATCAAGCAGTCGCTGACGATGGAGTTCGTCTCCAACGAGGTGGCGCTCGACCCGGCGGACGGGCCGGTGTCGGTACTGGGCCGCGTCCAGGGCCTGACATCGGCGAAGGGCGAGTAGCCGCCGCGTCTGCCGCGGATCCTCAGCGGCGCAGCGGCCAGGCGGCACCCGCCTGGTCGCTCTCCTCGCCGGCGTGCCGGGCGCAGGCGTCGGTGAGGGTCTCCAGGAGGGTCAGCGGGTCGGGCAGCGGGTGCTCGGGGCCGCGTACCCAGTGCACGGTCCGGCCTTCGCCGGGCAGCCGGGCCGGCGGCACCAGCACGTAGGACCCGCGGCAGTGCCAGCGCAGTCCGGGATGCTCGTCCATGGTCTCGGGGTGGCAGTCCAGCTCGCAGGGCCACCACTCGTCCTCGTCCTCGGGCGTACCGCGGGTGAGGGTGAAGAACATCATGCGCCCGTCGTCGCTCTCGGCGACCGGCCCGACCTCGACACCGGCGTCGAGCAGCCGCCCCAGCGCCTCGCGACCGGCCCGGAGCGGCACGTCGAGGACGTCGTGCACCATGCCGGTCGCGGTGATGAAGTTGGCCTCGGGCTGGTGCCGGACCCAGCGCTCGATCTGGGCACGGTCGGTGGTGGACTGCGTCTGCCAGGCGAACGACACCGGGTGCCGGGCCGGGGTGGGACAGCCCACGCGGTCGCAGGAGCAACGGTATCCGGCGGGGTGCGCGGCGGGCGCCAGGGGCAGTCCCGCACCGGCGGCGGCGAGCAGCAGATCCTCCCGGCCACCGTCTCCGGCGGCCTCCTTGGGACGGCGTCCGCGCAGCCACGAGGAGAGTTTGCCCTGCAGACCGCTCCGACCGCCGAACTCCGCGCTCATCTATCCCCTTGCCCTCACCGTCGTGCGCACCAGCATGCCCTATCGTTCCACCATTTAGCGCTTCGGGGTCGCGAAGGGACAAACTTCCCTGGTCAGGCTGACCCGCTCAGCGAGGGGCGAGCCCGTGCAGCGCGTAGTCGACGAGGGTGTCGGTGTAGGCGTGGGAGAACGGCCCCGTGTGCTGGAGCCAGCGCTGGGCGAGCGGGGAGACGAAGAGCTCCAGGGCGATCCGCGGGTCGATGTCCTGCCGCACCTGGCCGGCCTGCTGCGCGGAGCGCAGCCGGTCGGCGTGGAGCTGCAGCGACGGCTCCAGGAGCCGCGCCACGAAGGTCCGGCCCAGTTCCTCGTTGACGACGCCCTCCGCGGCCAGGGCACGGTAGGGGGCCTCGAACCTCGGGTCCCGCAGTTCATCGACGGTGGCACGCAGTACGGCCTTGAGGTCGGCGGCCACGTCACCGGTGTCCGGAATGGCGTACGCCTCCTCGCCGGCGGCCTCCACGAGCCGGTCACCGAGGTCGAGGAAGGCCTCCAGCAGGACGTCCGCCTTCGAGGACCACCAACGGTAGATCGTCTGCTTGCCGACGCCGGCGCGGGCGGCGATGCCCTCGATGGTGGTCTTGGGGTAGCCGACCTCGCCGACCAGCTCCAGGGCGGCGTCGTAGATGGCCTGGCGGGACCGCTGGCTGCGCCGGGTGGCGTCGGGGTGCGGCCGCTCGGCGGCGGCGGCGGGGGTTCGGGTGGACTTGTGTGTGGCCATGCTCCGAAGCTACCAGGTTGACAAGACGCCGCGTCTCGCCGACGGTCGGGCTCAGCGGCGCGGCGCCCGCGCGTTCTCCAGGTAGTGCAGAACGGCCGCCACCCGCCGGTCGACCTGGTCTGCCGGGGACAGGTCGAGCTTGGCGAAGATGCTCCGGATGTGCTTGTGGACGGCCCCGTCGGTGACCACGAGCCGCCCGGCGATGGCGCTGTTCCCCAACCCTTCGGCCATCAGACCGAGCACCTCCCGCTCCCGCGGACTGAGCCGTTCCAGCCGGGTGTCCTGCCGCGTCCGGGTGAACAGCTGGGCGACGACCTCCGGATCGATGGCGGTACCACCACCCGCCACCCGCCCGAGCGCGTCCATGAACTCCTCGACCCGGCCGACCCGCTCCTTGAGCAGATAGCCGAGGCCGCCGACCCCGCCGGTCAGCAGGTCGGTGGCGAAGGACTGCTCCACGTACGCGGACAGCACCAGAACGGCGAGTCCGGGACGCCGCCGCCGCGCCTCGACGGCCGCGCGGACGCCTTCGTCGGTGTGCGTGGGCGGCATGCGCACGTCCAGGATGGCCACGTCGGGCTCGTGCGCGTCGATGGCGTCCAGTACCGACTCGGCGCTGTCCGCGGTGGCCACCACGTCCATCCCCTCGGCCCGCAGCAGCAGGGCGAGCCCCTCGCGCAGCAGCGGGTCGTCCTCGGCGATCACGATCCGCAGGGCATGGTGCACACGTTCCACGGGGAGGTCCACTTCCAGGTCGTCGGGCGCAACGACCTTACTCGGTGGTGCGGTTGACGACGCCCGTCACCCGTCCCCGGCCGGCCAGGGGTCGCCCCAGGCCGCGTCCCGGGCCGCCTTGTACAGGTCGCCGTGGCGTTTGGTGACCGTCTGCCGCCGGATCCGCTCGTCGGGTTCGCACAGGTCGAGCAGGACCTGGCCCTTGCGGATCTGCGGGCGCCGGACCACGCGGGAGGGGGCGGGTTCGGCGGGGAGCCGGGTGGCGGCGACATAGCTGAACTTCTCGTCCTCGTAGGCGAGGGAACCGCTCTTGACCTGCCGGTGCAGGCTGGACCGGCTGACGCGGGCCGCGAAGTGGCACCAGTCCGTGCCGGGCACGATGGGGCAGGCGGCACTGTGCGGACAGGGCGCGGCGACCCGGAACCCGGCGGCGATCAGCCGGTCGCGGGCCTCGATGACGCGGGCGTACCCGGCGGGGGTGCCGGCCTCGACGATCACGACGGCCTGCGCGGCGCCGGCGGCGGCGTCGACGAGGGCGGCGCGGTCGGACTCGGTCAGCTCGTTGAGCACGTAGGACACCGTGACGAGATCAGCACTCCCGACGCTGAGCCCGGCTCCGATCCGGGCGCGCTGCCAGCGGGCGTCGCGCAGGGCGGGGAGCGAGGCGGCGATCTCCCGCCCGAGGGCGAGCGCGGGCTCGGCCCAGTCGAGCACGGTCACCGGGCGCGGGCCGTCCCAGGTGTCGCTGACGGCCCAGGTCGCGGCGCCGGTACCGCCGCCCACGTCCAGGTGGCTGCCGGGTGCCCAGTCCGGCACGGCCGCGGCGAACTCGGCCAGCGCGGAGCGTACGGCGGCGAAGGTGGCAGGCATGCGGTACGCGGCGTAGGCGACGACGTCGGCGCGGTCACGGAGGATGGGGGCGTCGGTCGGGGTGTCCCCGCGGTAGTTGGCGATCAGCCGCTCCACGGCCTGCGCGGCCTGGCGGGGCGGGAGCCCGTCGACGAGGTCGGCGAGGGTGGCGCGGAGGGTGTCGGCGGGGTGGTTCACCTGGCGATTGTACGAGGCACTCCGTGGGGGCGCGGGGTGGGTCCGCGGGCCCGGGGCCGCCCGGTCACCCCCGCGGGGGTGGGGGGCGGGGCGGGTCACGCGGCCCGGCGTTGCGGAGTGCCCGGCGCGGGTGTGGGCGCGGGGTGGGGGACGCGGGCCGGCGCTGGCCGGGTGCCTCCCCCAGTGCCTGAACGGCCTGGGAGTTACCCCCACCGCCCACCCGTGCCGCCCCAGCGGCACGACTGCCCGCAGCGAGGGCGGCAGGCATGGCGACTGCCCGCAGCAGCAGCAGCGGCGGCGGTGTGGCGGCCTGCCTGCAGCTGGGGCGGCGGGGAGCCGCGTACGGCGGGGACGGGGCAGTGACGTGGGGCGGCCGGCAGCCGCGTACGGCGAGGAGGGGTCGGGTCGGGGGGTGTCCGCCCGCAGCGGTTGGCGCGTCAACACCGGGGAAGATCTGTGGCCGACCGATTCCGCGC
>NZ_JBFBJX010000006.1:0-69853 GCF_040686295.1 Streptomyces sp. NPDC085944
GTACTGCAGGGGGGACCCTGTGGGAGAGTAGGACGCCGCCGAACAATTATTGCGAGGAAGCCCCGCACCGGGAACGGTGCGGGGCTTTCTGCGTTCACGGGTCGTTGAAGTGATGAAGGGGCGGGGCCTTTCGGCCCCCGTGCCTCGCCCCGCCGTTTACAGGCGGCCGGCTGCTTTGAGTTCCAGATAGGCGTCCGCGAGGGACGGCGGCAGCTCTTCCGGGGTCGCGTCGACGACGGTGACGCCCTGCCGACGGAGTTGGTCGGCGGTGCGACGGCGTTCCGACTGGGCCTGTGCGGCCGCCGCGGCTTCGTAGACGGCGTCCGTATGGCCGCGGGCCTGGGCCATCGCAGCCACGTGCGGGTCGGCCACCGAGGCCACGAGGACCGTGTGGCGCTGGGTCATCTGCGGCAGGACGGGGAGCAGGCCTTCCTCGATCGGGGCCGTGTCGAGAGTCGTGAAGAGGACGATCAGGGAGCGGCGAGGGGCCGACCGCAGGGCCGTGGCGGTAAGGCCGCGCGCGTCGGTCTCCACGAGCTCCGGCTCCAGAGTCGCCATGGCATTGACCAGGGTAGGAAGGATGTCGCCCGCCGTGCGCCCCTGGAGCAGGGCGCGTACTCGCCGGTCGTAGGCGAGGAGGTCGACGCGGTCGCCGGCGCGGGAGGCCAGGGCGGCCAGGAGCAGAGCGGCGTCCATGGAGGCGTCGAGGCGCGGGGCGTCGCCCACGCGGCCGGCCGAGGTGCGGCCGGTGTCGAGGACGAGCAGGATGTGCCGGTCGCGTTCGGGGCGCCAGGTGCGTACGGCGACGGTGGACTGGCGGGCTGTCGCGCGCCAGTCGATGGAACGGGTGTCGTCGCCGGGGACGTACTCACGCAGGCTGTCGAACTCCGTGCCCTCTCCGCGGGTGAGGACGCTGGTGCGGCCGTCGAGTTCGCGCAGGCGGGACAGTTTGGAGGGGAGGTGCTTGCGGCTGGTGAACGGGGGGAGGACGCGTACTGTCCAGGGAACTCGGTGGGTGCCCTGGCGGGTGAACAGGCCCAGGGGTCCGTACGAGCGGATCGTTACGCGGTCGGCGTGGCGGTCGCCGCGGCGGGTGGGGCGCAGGCGGGTGGTCACGCGGCGGCGTTCGCCGGCGGGCACCGCCAGGGTGTGACGGGAGGCCGCCGTTTCCGTGCCGGCCTGCCAGCTGCTGGGCGGCCAGGCGTCGCGCAGCCGGGCCCGGAGTGGCCGGCCCGACGGGTTGGTCACCGTCAGGGTGACGTCGGCGGTGTCGCCGAGGCGCGCGGACGTGTCGCCGGAGCGGGTCAGACCGAGGCGGCGCACGGGGGCGGCCAGGGCGAAGTCGCAGGCGCAGGCGGCCGCCAGCGGGGCGTTCACCGCGAGGATGCCCGTCCAGCCGGGGTCCCAGATGCCGATGGGAACGGAACCCAGGGCCGCGATGAGCGCGGCGCGTCCGGTGAGTGCCATCAGCGGGGAACGGGAAGGTGGGCGAGGATCGCGTTGATGACCGAGTCCGCGGTCACGCCTTCCATTTCGGCCTCCGGGCGGAGCTGGACACGGTGCCGGAGGGTGGGGAGGGCCAAGGCCTTCACGTCGTCCGGGGTGACGTAGTCGCGGCCCGTGAGCCAGGCCCACGCGCGGGCGGTCGACAGCAGTGCGGTGGCTCCGCGCGGGGAGACGCCGAGAGCGAGGGACGGCGACTCGCGGGTGGCGCGGCAGATGTCGACGACGTAGGCGGTGATCTCCGGGGAGACGGTCGTCTTCGCGGCCTCCGCGCGGGCGGCCTCCAGGTCGGCGGCGCTCGCGACGGGGCGTACGCCGGCGGCGCGCAGGTCGCGCGGGTTGAAGCCGGCCGCGTGGCGGGTGAGGACGTCGATCTCATCCTGGCGGGTCGGGAGGGGGACGGTGAGCTTGAGGAGGAAGCGGTCCAGCTGGGCTTCCGGGAGGGGATAGGTGCCCTCGTACTCGACCGGGTTCTGGGTGGCCGCGACGAGGAAGGGCTCGGGGAGGGGGCGGGGCGTGCCGTCCACCGTGACCTGGCGTTCCTCCATGGCTTCCAGGAGGGACGACTGCGTCTTCGGGGGCGTGCGGTTGATCTCGTCGGCGAGGAGGAGGTTGGTGAAGACCGGGCCGGGCTGGAAGGAGAACTCGGCGGTGCGGGCGTCGTAGACCAGGGAGCCGGTGACGTCGCTCGGCATCAGGTCGGGGGTGAACTGGACGCGTTTGGTGTCGAGTTCGGTGGCCTCGGCGAGGGTGCGGACGAGGAGCGTCTTGGCGACTCCGGGGACGCCTTCGAGCAGGACGTGGCCCCGGCAGAGCAGGGCTACGACCAGCCCGGTCACGGCGGCGTCCTGGCCGACCACGGCCTTGGCGATCTCGGCGCGCAGGGCTTCGAGAGCGGCGCGGGCGTTGCCCGGGACCGCGGTCTGCCCGGCGTTGTCAGTGGTCGGGTCCATCATGGACGGCGTACCTCTCTTTCGAGGGCGTCGAGTTGGTCGGCGAGGGCGATCAGGGCCGCGTCGTCGCCGGGCGGCGGGCCGAAGAGGAGAGCGTGCAGGGACTGTCCGTCGCCGGGGGTGCCGCGGAGGTGGGCGGACAGGGCGGGGAGCAGGGACTCGGGTGCGTGCGCCTGGGAGACGGGGACGCCGGTGAGGGGGGCGAGGCGGGTGCGGGTGGCGGAGCGAAGAGCGGTGGCGGCGCGGTCGCGGGCGTTCGCCTTGCGGTAGAGGCGGGCGCGGCCTTCGACGGTTTCGGAGGCGCGGATCGCGACGGGGAGTTTTTCGGGCACCAGGGGGCCGAGTCGGCGTGCCCGCCACAGGGCGGCGAGGGCGGCGGCGATGAAGAGCTGCAGGGTGCCCCAGAGCCAGCCGGACGGGATCAGGTCGAAGAAGCCGCGCTCGTCGTCGGGGTCCGGGATGTCGGAGAGGGAGGGGAGGTACCAGACCAGATGGTCGCGGGAGCCGAGGAGTTGGAGGGCGAGCGAGGCGTTGCCGTGTTCGTCGAGGTGGTTGTTGAAGAGGATGTCGCGGGCGCCGAGGACGACGGTGTCGCCCGGGAGGTCTTCCGGAGAGGCCTTCGCCGTCGGGTCGGGGATGCGGAGCAGGGTGGCCAGGCGTCGGCTGGGGTAGCAGGCGTCGGCTTCCAGATGGGTGCTGTAGCGGATGCCGCCCGTGTCGGCGTTGCCGGCGCGTCGGGCGGCGGGCAGGGCGCAGGCGGGGGCCAGGGTCGAGTCGAGGCTGAGCGCGGGGTCGGCCGTGACGCCGGGAGCGAGGCGCTCGACGGCGCCGCCGCCGGGGGCGACCAGGACGGTGCGTCCGCCGGAGCCCGTCGTCGCGGAGCGGAGTCCCGTCTGCTGGCGTTCCGTCAGGAGGTCGGGCACGGCGACCAGCAGGGTGGTGTCCGGACCTGCCGCGGCTCGCGCTTCGTCCAGGGTGGTGACCACGCGCGTGGAGACCCCCCGGTCGGCGAGGAGTTCGGCGACGGCACGGCTGCCGTAGGGGTCGGCGGAACGCGGGTCGAGTTCGCCGTGCCGGGCGTCGGAGCGGACGGCCGCGATCGCGACGGCTCCGACGAGCAGCAGGACGAGCGCGAGCGCGATGCCGCGCGTGCGGGTCCACACCTGGCGGGCGGTGGGCGAGGCCGCGGTGGTGGGGAGCGTGGCCTCGGTGGTCATTCGGCGGCTCCCCGGGCGGTGTCCCGGTCCGCGTCGCCCGTGGCTCCGGCGGTGCTGTTCGCCAGGTGCGGTTTGCTGCGTTCCAGGTCGTGGTCGAGTTCGGCGAGGCGCCGGTATGACTGTTCGCTGCCGGGTCGGCCGCCGTATGCGACGTCGTCGAAGTCCCGGGCGGCGGTGCGCAGGCGGTCCCTGTGGTCAGGCATGGCGTGGCCGGCCTCGGTGGCCGCCTCGTCGGCGGTGCGGCCGGGGCGGGTGTCGAGCAGGGCGCGTTCCTCGAGGGCGCGGACGACGGCCCGCATGCGTTCCTGGACGGCCTGGCTCCAGTGTCCTTGGGCGGCGTGCGCCTCGGCGGCGGCGCGGTGGTCGGCGGCGCTGCGGGGGCGGTCGTCGAAGAGGGCGGGGGCGGAGACGGGACTGCGGCGGGGGGTGCCCAGGCGCCACCAGAGGGCGCCCAGCAACGCCACCACGGCCAGGATGACGACGACCAGGCCGAGTGTCCCGCCGGGTGTCGCGGTGGAAGCCCTGCTGAACAGCTCTCCGATCCAGTCCCAGAAGGCGTTCAGGGCCCGCTGGAACCAGCTGGGGTCGTGCTCGTGGTACATGCGCTTGGACAGCTCGCGCCGTGCCGCCTCCCGCGCGGGGTCGCGCGGGATCGTCACCGGCGGCTCGTCGCCGGAGCGCGTCAGCGACGGTGCCGACAGCACGGAGGTGTCGCCGGCGTGCGACACCGTTCGTGCGGCGGCGCATGACAGCACCTCCGTGAGAACTCCCCCCGACGTGCTCACCGCATCAGCTCCCCGGGACGGCGCCGGAGGCGCCGGGGCCAGGGGCGCCGGCGGCGCGGGACAGTTCGAGGTCGAGGGCCTCGCGGCGAATGCGCTGGTCGATGTACAGCAGGACGGTCACGCCCGCCGTGATCGGGAACGTGATCATGGAGCCGATCACCGAGCCGATGCCGCTGACGACGAGGAACGTCCAGCCGAGGTCTCCGGTGCCCTCCAGGAAGCCGCCGATCCCGTCGCCACCGAGGGCCGCGGCGAGGAAGGTGAACGGGATGACGATGATCGACGCGACGACGTTGGCGATGACCGTGGCGAGCAGTTGGATGCCGAAGACCCGCCACCAGGAGCCGCGCACCAGCTTCACCGAGCGGCCCATCGCCTTCTTGATGCCCTGCTTCTCCAGCATCAGCGCGGGGGACGCGAGCGAGAAGCGGACCCAGAGCCAGATCGCGACGACGCCGCCCGCCATGAAGCCCAGGGCGGACAGGGCGACCCCGGCCTCGCCGCCCGCGGTGGCCGAGATGATCAGACCGGGCGTCATGCCGGCGGTGAGGAGGCCGGCGGCGATGAGGATCAGCAGGAGGATCAGACCGAAGAGCTTCAGCACCTGGGGGCGGGCGTCCCGCCATGCCTCGCCGGTGGTCACCCGCCGACCGAGCACGGCGCGGCTGGTGACGGTGGTGAGCAGGGCGGTGGCCAGGACGGTGCCGATCAGGGAGAACAGGAAGATGACACCTGAGTTGATCGTGGTGTCGGCCAGCGCGTCGCCGAGTTCGCTCAGGGTGGCGTCGGGGTCGTTGAGGGCCTCGGTGCCGGTGTTGTCCAGGACGAGGCCCTGGAGCAGTACGACGATGACCTCGGTGAAGATGGCGACGGTCAGCGAGATGCCGAGGACGGTGCGCCAGTGGGTGCGCATGGTCGAGACGGCACCGTCGAGGATCTCGCCGACGCCGAGCGGCCGGAGCGGGATCACGCCGGGCTTGGCCGCAGGCGGGGGACCGCCCCAGCCGCCGCCCCAGCCGCCGTGTCCACCAGGGGCGCCGTAGCCGCCGTAGCCGCCGCCCGGGCCGCCGTAGCCGCCGGGGCCTCGGTAGCCGCCGTAGCCGCCTCCAGGAGGCCCGGGAGGTGGGGCGCCCCAGCCGGGGCCGGGCGGCGGAGGAGGCGGGGCCTGGCCCGGTGCGGCGGATCCGGTGGGTGCGGACCACTGGCCGGTGGGCGGCTGCTCCTTGGACCACTTCGTGCCGGGGCTCGTCGGTTCCGCACCCGGCCGGTCCGCGGACGGCGCGGGCTGATCGGGGCCGGCGGGGCGGTCGGCGGGGCCGGACGAGCCGGGCCCCGGCCCGTCGGACGGGGCGGATCCGGGCGATGCCCAGCCCGGAGTGTCGTTCATCGTCGCTCCTTCACGGTGCCCTTCCGCGGTCGCGGCGGCAGGTTGGCAGCCATCGTGCCATGGGGGCGTCGGGTGCGGACCGGGCGCGGTAGGGGCTGCGCACCTTCAATTGTCCGTCGTACAGGGGGCACACTGACCGCATGGCTGATCAGGACGCGCGAAGCGGCGAGGACAAGAGGCCGACCGGGATACCGGTCCTTCGGTGGGAGGAACCCCCCGAGGGCCCGGTGCTGGTGCTGCTGGACCAGACCAGGCTGCCGGCCGAAGAGGTCGAGCTGGTCTGCACGGACCCGGCCGCCCTGGTCGAGGCGATCCGCTCGCTCGCCGTACGCGGTGCACCGCTGCTGGGCATCGCCGGCGCCTACGGGGTCGCGCTCGCCGCCGTGCGGGGCTTCGAGGTGACCGAGGCCGCGGCCGCGCTGGAGGGCGCCCGCCCCACCGCGGTGAACCTCGCCGTGGGCGTACGCCGGGCGCGGGCCGCCCATCAGGAGGCGCTCGTCAGAACCGGTGACCCCCGGCAGGCCGCCGCCGCGGCGCTGGCCGCGGCACGGGCGCTGCACCGGGAGGACGCCGAGGCCAGCGCCCGGATGGCCGCGCACGGACTGGCGCTGCTCGACGAGCTGCTGCCCGCCGGAGGGCACCGCGTCCTCACGCACTGCAACACGGGTTCGCTGGTGTCGGGCGGTGAAGGGACCGCGTTCGCGGTCGCGCTCGCGGCGCACCGGGCGGGGCGGCTGCGCCGCCTGTGGGTGGACGAAACGCGTCCCTTGCTGCAAGGTGCTCGCCTGACGGCATACGAGGCGGCCCGCAACGACATGGCGTACACCTTGCTCACCGACAATGCGGCGGGTTCGCTGTTCGCGGCGGGTGAGGTCGACGCGGTGCTGATCGGCGCGGACCGCATCGCGGCCGACGGTTCGGTGGCGAACAAGGTGGGGAGCTATCCGCTCGCGGTGCTCGCGCGGTACCACCATGTGCCGTTCATCGTGGTGGCTCCGGTCACGACGGTGGATCCGGGCACACCGGACGGGGCGTCCATCGAGGTGGAGCAGCGCCCCGGACATGAAGTGACCGAGGTCACAGCACCCCAGGTGCCGGTGGCGGGAGCGGGAGGCGGGATTCCGGTGGCACCCCTGGGGAGCCAGGCGTACAACCCGGCGTTCGACGTGACTCCGCCCGAACTGGTGACGGCGATCGTCACCGAGGAGGGCGTGGTTTCGCCCGTGACGGCCGAGGCCCTGGCCGCGCTGTGTGCCAGGTCACGCCAGGTAACGATTAGCTAATGGGATGATGTCGTTTATGAAGGGACGAGTCCTTGTCGTCGACGACGACACCGCACTGGCCGAGATGCTCGGCATTGTGCTGCGTGGTGAAGGTTTTGAGCCATCTTTCGTAGCCGACGGCGACAAGGCGCTGGCCGCCTTCCGGGAGACCAAGCCCGATCTGGTGCTGCTCGACCTCATGCTGCCCGGCCGGGACGGCATCGAGGTGTGCCGCCTGATCAGGGCGGAGTCGGGTGTGCCGATCGTGATGCTGACGGCGAAGAGTGACACCGTCGACGTCGTGGTCGGTCTCGAGTCCGGTGCCGACGACTACATCGTGAAGCCGTTCAAGCCGAAGGAGCTGGTGGCCCGTATCCGGGCACGGCTGCGCAGGTCCGAGGAACCGGCGCCGGAACAGCTCGCCATAGGCGACCTGGTCATCGACGTGGCCGGTCACTCGGTGAAGCGGGACGGGCAGTCGATCGCGCTGACGCCGCTGGAGTTCGACCTGCTGGTGGCGCTGGCCCGCAAGCCGTGGCAGGTGTTCACGCGCGAGGTGCTCCTCGAGCAGGTCTGGGGCTACCGGCATGCCGCCGACACCCGCTTGGTCAACGTGCACGTCCAGCGGCTGCGCTCCAAGGTCGAGAAGGACCCGGAGAAGCCGGAGATCGTGGTGACCGTCCGCGGTGTCGGTTACAAGGCCGGACCGAGCTGACATGACCAGGGACAGTGCCGCTTCGGCGCCCGGGTCCGGGGCCCGCGCCGGGCGGCCTGTCGGCCCCGAGCTCGCCGGCCGCAAGCCCTCCGGTTCGCGCTTCGGCCGCGTGCTGGAGGGCGGGCTGCTGCACGGCGGGGTGCAGGGCAGCCCGGTGCTCCGGCTGTTCATGCGCTGGGTGCGCCGCCCCCTGCTGCCGGTCATGCGGCTGTGGCGGCGCAACATCCAGCTCAGGATCGTCGCCACCACCTTGCTGATGTCGCTGGGCGTGGTGCTGCTCCTCGGCTTCGTGGTGATCGGGCAGGTCCGCAACGGGCTGCTCGACGCCAAGGTGAAGGCCTCCCAGAGCCAGGCCACCGGTGGTTTCACGGCGGCCAAACAGAAGGCAGAGGAGGCGGCGAGCACCAACGGCGACGACACCACTCCCGCGGACGGCCGCCCCTCGCAGAACGTCATCCAGTGGATGAGCGAGCTGGTGAAGTCGCTCTCCAGCGGCGGTCAGAGCGCGTTCGACGTGGTCACCCTCCCCATGGGCGGGGAGAGCGGCAGCGGACGCGGTCCACGCGCCTCCGGGACGGTCGACTGGGCGGCCAGCGTCCCCGAGTCCCTGCGGGAGCGCATCGACGGCGACACCGCGGCCGCCCAGAGCTACACCCGGATCGTCTACAACTCCGACCAGGCATCCCAGCCCGGACTGGTCATCGGCAAGCAGGTCAACGACCCGAACGGCGAGCCCTACCAGCTGTACTACCTCTTCCCGTTCACCCAGGAGGAGAAGTCGCTCAGCCTGGTCAGGGGCACCCTGGCGACGGCCGGCCTCTTCGTCGTCGTGCTGCTCGGCGCCATCGCATGGCTCGTGGTGCGCCAGGTCGTCACGCCCGTACGGATGGCGGCGAGCATCGTCGAGCGGCTGTCGGCGGGGCGGCTGCAGGAACGGATGAAGGTCACCGGCGAGGACGACATCGCCCGGCTCGGTGAGGCCTTCAACAAGATGGCGCAGAACCTCCAGCTCAAGATCAGCCAGCTGGAGGACCTGTCGCGGATGCAGCGGCGGTTCGTCTCCGACGTCTCGCACGAGCTGCGGACGCCGCTGACCACGGTGCGGATGGCCGCCGACGTCATCCACGACGCGCGCGTGGACTTCGATCCGGTGACCGCGCGGTCGGCCGAGCTGCTCGCCGATCAGCTGGACCGGTTCGAGACGCTGCTCGCGGACCTGCTGGAGATCAGCCGCTTCGACGCGGGCGCCGCCGCCCTCGAGGCCGAGCCGATAGACCTCAGGGAGGTCGTACGGCGGGTCGTCAGCGGTGCGGAGCCGCTCGCCGAGCGCAAGGGCACGCGGATACGGCTCTCCGGCGACCAGCAGCCCGTCGTCGCCGAGGCGGACGCCCGGCGGGTCGAACGCGTACTGCGCAACCTCGTCGTCAACGCCGTCGAGCACGGCGAGGGCCGGGACGTCGTCGTCAAGCTCGCTGCCGCCGGCGGCGCGGTCGCCGTCGCGGTGCGCGACTACGGCGTCGGACTCAAGCCGGGCGAGGCCACCCGGGTGTTCAGCCGCTTCTGGCGGGCCGACCCGGCACGTGCGCGTACCACCGGCGGTACGGGGCTGGGCCTGTCGATCGCCCTGGAGGACGCGCGCCTGCACGGCGGCTGGCTGCAGGCCTGGGGGGAACCCGGCGGTGGCTCGCAGTTCCGGCTGACGCTGCCCAGGACGGCGGACGAGCCGCTGCGGGGCTCGCCGATACCGCTGGAGCCGGCCGACTCGCGCCGCAACCACGGGCTCCAGGACGCGGGCCTGGGCGGCACCGCACGGCCGCACGGCATGGACAAGGCGGTCGGCGTCCCGGCCCAGGCGCCCGCCGGGCAGGCGTCCACGGTCTCCGCACGGGGGCCGATAACGCCGCGGCAGGCCACGGCCGCCCCCACGGCGGACCCGACGGCGCTGCCCGGCAACGGGGCGCGCGTGGTGCCGAGACCGACGTCGGGTGCCGCGCGGAGACAGGACGACGGGTCGGCGTCGGGGGCGGCGGCGAGCCGTCCGGAGGCCGGTTCCGAGGAGTCGAGCAGGCAAGGGGAGGCATCTCGTGGGCGCTGACCGCGAGCGGAGCGGTCGGCGCGGGCCGGCACGCGTGATGGCGTACACCGCCTGCGGTTTCGTGCTGCTGGCGGGATGTGCGTCCATGCCCGACAGCGGGGACCTGCGCGGAGTGGAGTCCACGCCCCGCCAGGACCCTCAGGTGCGGGTGTTCGCGATGCCGCCGCAGGAGGACGACCCGCCCGCCGACATCGTGCAGGGCTTCCTGGAGGCGCTGACCAGCGACGATCCGCACTACGAGACGGCGCGGAAGTACCTGACCGGCGACGCCGCGAAAAACTGGCGGCCGGACCGGTCGACGACGGTGCTCGCGGACGGACCGGGGGCGGTGTCGGACCACTCGGGCAACCGCGAGGAGGCCAACGACTACTCGGTCAACCTGACCGGTACCAAGGTCGCCACGGTGGACGGACAGCAGTCGTACTCGCCGGCCGAGGGGCGGTACCGCGAGTCGGTGCACCTCACCCGCAACCCCAAGACCAAGCAGTGGCGCATCGACGTGCTGCCGCAGGGCGTCGTCATGGGCAAGTCGGACTTCCAGCGCAACTACATGTCGGTCAACCGGTACTACTTCGCGTCGAACGCAGTGACGCGGGCGGACGCCGACACCGGCGCGGTCCGGGAGCCGGCGGCCGTCGCCGACCCCGTCTACGTGCGCCGGCGTGTGGATCCGCTGACCCAGGTGGTGCGCTCCCTGCTCAGCGGTCCGACGAGTCTGCTGGACCCCGTGGTCAGGTCCAGCTTCCCGACCGGGACGGCGCTGGCGGACGACGTCGTCTCGCTGACGCCCGACGACCGCAACAAGCTGACCGTGCCGCTGAACGACAAGGCGGCCGCGGCGGGCGACGACAAGTGCGACGAGATGGCCGCGCAGCTCCTGTTCACGCTGCAGAACCTCACCCCGGCGGTGGAGGAGGTCGAGCTGCGCTCGAACGGGGAGCAGATGTGTTCGCTCTCCGAGGACCGGGCCGAGACGGTCGCGACGCGCGGCTCGGCGCAACGGCCCGACTACCTGTATTTCCTCGACGACCAGGACCGCCTGGTGCGGATCGCCGCCGGCAGCAACGGGACCCGGGCCGAACCGGTGCCCGGCCCACTGGGCGAGGGGCACCGGGCCATGCGGTCGGTGGCCGTGTCGCGCGACGAACACAGCGCGGCCGGGATCGGCCTCGACAGCAAGTCGCTCTACGTCGGCTCCCTGGTGTCGGGCGGTTCGCTGGGCGATCCCGTGCTGACCAGCGGGGGCGAGGCGGAGACGGACCGGCTGACCCCGCCCAGCTGGGACACGCGGGGCGATCTGTGGATCGCCGACCGTGACCCGGCCGACCCGAGGCTGCTGCTGCTGGAGAAGGGCGCGGGCGATCCGATGGAGGTCCGCACGCCGGGCCTCGACGGACGCGTTCGGGCCGTACGGGTCGCCGCCGACGGAGTGCGGATCGCGCTCGTCGTGGAGAAGGACGGCAAGCGGTCGCTGCTCATCGGACGGATCGAGCGCGAAAAGAGGGCCGGCGAGCCGCCCGTGGTCACCGTGCTCGAACTGCGCTCCGCGACCCCGGAACTGGAGGAGGTCACGGCCATGTCGTGGGCCGGTGACGCCCGGCTCGTGGTGGTCGGGCGGGAGCGCGGCGGCGTCCAGCAGATCGGTTACGTCCAGGTCGACGGCTCGACGCCGGAGGTCACGGTGCCCGCCGCGCTGACCGGCGTCAAGGAGATCGCTGCCACCGAGGACGAGCGGCTGCCGCTGGTGGCGTACTCGGAGGACCTGATCGTGCGGCTGCCGTCAGGGCTCCAGTGGCAGAAGGTGACGGAGGGTACCGCGCCGGTCTATCCGGGGTGAGGTCCTTCCGGGGCGAGGCGTCCGGCCCGTCGAAGGTGGGGCGGAACGGCCGTTTCCGTGCAGCGACGGAGTTTTCCACAGGGCGCGTAGCGGTGTTTTCCACAGGCCTGGCAGGGTTCCGCGGGCGTCGGCACAGTGGTGGCCATCGGGATCGCGGACGTTGCGGAGAGGGTGGCCATGTGGGGAACGCCGACAGTGCGGAGCTGGTGGACCGACCTCACGGACCTGGTGCTGCCGGCCGAGTGCGGAGGCTGCGGCAAGGCTCGAGAGGTGCTGTGTACCCGGTGCCGTACGGTGCTGAGCGGAGCCCCGCCGTGTCGGGTGCGTCCGGACCCGGAGCCGCCCGGCCTGCCGGCGGTGCACGCGGCGGCGCCGTACGCGGACGAGGTCCGGGCGACGCTGCTGGCACACAAGGAGCGGGGGGTGCTGGCCCTCAGGGGACCGCTCGGCGTGGCACTGGCGGGGGCGGTGCGGGCGGGACTCCGGGAGTCGCGCAAGGGAGCCGACGGTGCGGGAGCCGGTGGTGGGGATTCTGGTGACGCCGGCGCCGGTGACATGGGTTCCGGTGGGGCGGGGGCCGTACGGAGGCGGGGACCGGTGCTGCTCGTGCCCGTGCCCTCGGCGCGCAGATCCGTGCGAATCCGCGGACACGATCCGGCGCGGCGGATCGCCCTCACGGCCGCCGGGGAGTTGCGGCGCACCGGGACGTCCGCCCGGGTGCTGGCCGTGTTGCGGCAGCGCTACGCCGTGGCCGACCAGTCGGGACTCGACGCCCCGCAGAGGCTGGCCAACCTCACCGGTGCCCTGACGGTGACGCCCGGCGCCGGCGGGTTGCTGCGCGGCGGAGGGGCGCTCGTCCTCGTCGACGACCTGATGACGACGGGCGCGTCGCTGGCCGAGGCGGCACGTGCGGTGCGCGTGGCGACGGCCGCCGCCGTTGAGTCGCGGGTGGGGCCGGGCACGTACGGGAGGGTGAGATCGGCTGTGTATCCGGCGGAGGCAGGGGAAGGCAGAGAGGAACGGAAGACCGTGCCCCGAATGGCGGGCCGGTACGGAGGCGGTGGCGTGATCAGTGAGGAGATCTGCGGGGCAGTGGTCGCGGCTTCACCAGATTCCTTCGAAATAAACCGGAACTGACTGAGAACTTTCGTCGTTGCAGGTAATGAGAGGTTCAATTCACCGGAACGGAGGTACGCCGCAGTAGAGGGTGACGACATCCGTCCGGGCGAGATATGTTCGGTTGTGAGGCAAAGCCGCAGGCCACACCTCTCACATCAGAATGCCGTGCTGCGGGTCTTACCGTCATCACCCGTACCGGTGGAGTGGAGATCCCGCCCACGGGGGAGGAGGTGGACGTCACCGAGTCCGAGGTTTCGGGAGAGACCGGAACCTGGTGCAAAAAGGAGATGCTCCGCCGTCGAAGTGGAGCGATCCGGGAACGGAGTTCTGCGTGGACATCGTCGTCAAGGGCCGCAAGACCGAGGTGCCCGAGCGGTTCCGGAAGCACGTGGCCGAGAAGCTGAAGCTGGAGAAGATCCAGAAGCTCGATGGCAAGGTGATCAGCCTCGACGTCGAGGTGTCCAAGGAGCCGAACCCCCGGCAGGCCGACCGCTGTGACCGAGTGGAGATCACGCTCCGCTCCCGCGGTCCGGTGATTCGGGCGGAGGCGGCGGCGAGCGACCCCTACGCGGCGCTCGACCTGGCGGCGGAGAAGCTCGGCGCACGACTGCGCAAGCAGCACGACAAGCGCTTCTCGCGCCGCGGAGCGCGCCGGATCCCGGCGGCCGAGGTCGCCGACCACGTACCCGGCGCGGCGACGCTCGACGGGAACGGCGCGGTCGTCCCGACCGAGGAGCAGGACGGCGTTCCCACCAAGAAGATCGGCTCGCTGGAGGTCCAGGGCGACGGGCCGCTCGTCGTCCGGGAGAAGACCCACGTGGCCGCCCCGATGTCCCTCGACCAGGCGCTCTACGAGATGGAACTGGTCGGGCACGACTTCTACCTGTTCGTCGATTCCGAGACGAAGGAGCCCAGCGTCGTCTACCGGCGGCACGCCTACGACTACGGGGTCATCCACCTCACCACGGACACGATGGTCACCCAGGCGCACGCTCCGGACGCGGGCGACGCGCTCGGCGGCTGACATACTCCGCCGGTGACAGTGGTCCGGTGCCCCTGGGGGCGCGTGTGCGCCCCCAGGGGCACCGGTGTGCGACGGTGCGCGTGGGTGTGCGACCCCATCGCTGCCCGTTCGGTCACCCTGCTGTGGGCCGGGCATGGAATCATGGCGACAACGGCCCAACGGGTGGGTCGTTGCTCTGGGTTGGCGATGGCTCAGGACCACGTGCCACAGCCTTCAGGGGGAGGAACGATGGCGGACAGTTTCGGACCGATGCGGGGCGCGGGCGTCGACCACGGGATCGACGACGCGGCGGTCGGCATGGGCCCGGACGCGGACGCGGGCCCCACACGCGAGGAGCCGATCAGGGTGCTGGTCGTGGACGACCACGCCCTTTTCCGCCGCGGCCTGGAGATCGTGCTCGCGGCCGAGGAGGACATCCAGGTCGTCGGAGAGGCCGGGGACGGCGCCGAAGCGGTGGAGAAGGCTGCCGACCTGCTGCCGGACATCGTCCTGATGGACGTGCGGATGCCCAAGCGGGGCGGTATCGAGGCCTGCACCTCCATCAAGGAGGTGGCCCCCAGTGCCAAGATCATCATGCTCACGATCAGTGACGAAGAGGCCGATCTCTACGACGCGATCAAGGCGGGCGCGACCGGTTATCTGCTCAAGGAGATCTCCACGGACGAGGTGGCCACCGCCATTCGCGCGGTGGCCGACGGGCAGTCCCAGATCAGTCCGTCCATGGCGTCGAAACTGCTCACCGAGTTCAAGTCGATGATCCAGCGGACCGACGAACGCCGGCTGGTGCCCGCGCCCCGGCTCACGGATCGCGAGCTGGAGGTCCTCAAGCTCGTCGCCACGGGAATGAACAACCGGGACATCGCCAAGGAACTGTTCATTTCCGAGAACACCGTGAAGAACCACGTCCGCAACATCCTGGAGAAACTCCAGCTGCACTCCAGGATGGAGGCCGTGGTGTACGCGATGCGGGAGAAAATTCTCGAGATCCGCTGAGCCGGTGGGCCAGGGCCGGTGAGCCGGGCCCCGGTCAGTGGAGCAGGAGGGCCAGCTCCCGGGTGAGGGGCTCGCGCAGGCCGGGTGCCTCCACCCGCTCCACGCGTACGTCCGTGCAGTCCACCCAGCTCGCCGCCTCGACCAGGGCCTGGGCCACCGCCGGGGCCGCCTTCCGGCCCTCGAGCGTGACCTGCTTGGCGACCAGGGTGCGTCCCTCGCGCGCCGGGTCCACCCGGCCGACGAGCCGCCCTCCGGCCAGGACCGGCATCGCGAAGTAGCCGTGCACCCGCTTCCGCTTGGGCACGTAGGCCTCCAGGCGATGGGTGAAGCCGAAGATCCGCTCCGTGCGCGCCCGCTCCCAGATGAGGGAGTCGAAGGGCGAGAGCAGCGTCGTGCGGTGACGGCCGCGCGGGGGAGCCTCCAGGGCCGCGGGGTCCGCCCAGGCCGGCCGCCCCCAGCCCTGCACCGTGACCGGCACCAGGCCCGAGTCGGCGATCACCGCGTCGACCTGCTCTGCCTTGAGGCGGTGGTAGTCCGCGATGTCCGCGCGCGTGCCGACGCCCAGGGACTGACCGGCGAGGCGGACCAGGCGGCGCAGGCACTCCGTGTCGTCCAGGTCGTCGTGGAGCAGCGCGGCCGGGATCGCGCGCTCCGCCAGGTCGTACACCCGCTTCCAGCCGCGGCGCTCCACGCACACCACCTCGCCGTACATCAGCGCGCGCTCGACGGCGACCTTCGTGCCCGACCAGTCCCACCACTCGCTGGTCTTCTTCGCACCGCCCAGGTCGGTCGCGGTGAGGGGGCCTTCGGCGCGGAGCTGTTTGATGACGCGGTCGTAGTCGCCCTCCGGGAGGTGGTGGTTCCAGTGCGGGCGGTTGCGGAGCGCGCGGCGGCGGAAGGCGAAGTGGGGCCACTCCTCGATGGGGAGGATGCAGGCGGCGTGCGACCAGTACTCGAAGGCGTGGGTGTCCTTCCAGTAGGCGTCGTCGACGGTTTTGCGGCCGACGGCGCCCAGGCGGGCGTACGGGATGAGCTCGTGGGAGCGGGCCAGGACCGAGATGGTGTCGAGTTGCACCGCGCCCAGGTGACGGAGGACGCCGCGGACGCCGGCGCGGCGGTCGGGGGCGCCGAGGAAGCCCTGTGCGCGGAGGGCGAGGCGGCGGGCCTCGGCTGCGGACAGTTCCGTGGCGGGGGGCGGGAGGGTCGTCATGCGTCCGCACGATAGGGGGTGGGTCTGACAGTGGGTGGGGTGTGGGGAGGCGGGTGCGGTGGGCCGGGGTTCGGGTGGCGCCCGGCGCGGGGTGGGCGGGGGCGCGGGCCGGCGCTGGCCGGGTGCCGCCGCGCCCACCCGTGCCGCCTCAGCGGCACGACTGCCCGCAGCTGTGGCGGCATGTGACGGCCCGCGGCTGCGGCGGCGCGACTGCCCTCGGCTGCGGCGGTGCGAGCGCGCGCGGCTGCGCGACTTGCCCGCAGCTACATCTGCGCGGGCAAGTACGGGGACGTCGAGGGGAGGGCGAGGTCCGAGGGGAGGAGGGAGCCGATCCAGCAGTCGCGGCGTGTGCCCTGGTTGTTGATCCCGGAGCGCAACGTGCCCTCCATGGTGAAGCCCGCGCGCTGGGCCACCGCGCGGGAGGCCGTGTTGCCGACCTCGGCACGCCACTCCAGGCGGTCGACGGCCCGGTCGGTGAAGGCCCAGCGGGCGACGGCGACGGCGGCCTCGGTGACGTGGCCCCGGCCGCGGTGCTCCTTGGCGCCCCAGAACCCGATCTCACCGACCCCCAGGGAGATCATCGTGACGCCGAGCATGCCCACCAGATCCCCGGCGGGGAGGAAGAGGCCGAAGGTGAACATCGAGTCGTTCGCCCAGCCGTCGGGGACCATCTGCTCCGTGAAGCCCCGCGCGTGCTCCGGGAGGTAGGGCGAGGGGATCGTCGTCCAGCGCTGGATGTCGGCGTCCTGGCAGGCGGCGTACACGGCCTCGGTGTCCTGCGGGCCGACCGCGCGCAGGACCAGGCGGTCGGTGGTGAGCGTGACGGGTTCCATCGGCCGATTCTGCTCGGCGTCCCGTGGCGGCGCCAATGTTTTGCCCTCCGTGAACACCCGGTTACCTCAGGTGCGATTCGTCGGCGGGGCGCGGCACCATCCGCGGGGCCCGGACGTTGAAAGGGGTGACAGCAGACAGGGATGCTGGATGCAACGGAGTGGACGGTCCCCGTTACGGCAGGCCTCCCGGTGCGGCGGGGTCCTCGCATACGATGGCCGTTGCCCGATCCGTCTCAGGAAACCGACCGTCCCAGGCCCGACCGGCAAGGAGACCAACCCCCGTGTCCGTCCTCTCGAAGATCATGCGTGCAGGCGAAGGCAAGATCCTGCGCAAGCTGCACCGCATCGCGGACCAGGTCAACTCCATCGAAGAGGACTTCGCTGACCTCTCCGACGCCGAGCTGCGGGCCCTCACCGACGAGTACAAGCAGCGCTACGCCGACGGTGAGAGCCTGGACGACCTGCTGCCCGAAGCCTTCGCCACCGTCCGCGAGGCCGCCAAGCGCGTCCTGGGCCAGCGCCACTACGACGTGCAGATCATGGGCGGCGCCGCCCTGCACATGGGGTACGTGGCCGAGATGAAGACCGGTGAGGGCAAGACCCTCGTCGGCACACTGCCCGCCTATCTCAACGCCCTGTCCGGCGAGGGCGTGCACATCGTCACGGTCAACGACTACCTGGCCGAGCGCGACTCGGAGCTGATGGGCCGCGTCCACAAGTTCCTGGGCCTGACCGTCGGCTGCATCCTCGCCAACCAGACGCCGGCCCAGCGCCGCGAGATGTACGGCTGCGACATCACCTACGGCACGAACAACGAGTTCGGCTTCGACTACCTGCGCGACAACATGGCGTGGTCCAAGGACGAACTCGTCCAGCGCGGTCACAACTTCGCCATCGTCGACGAGGTCGACTCCATCCTCGTCGACGAGGCCCGTACTCCGCTGATCATCTCCGGCCCGGCCGACCAGGCCACCAAGTGGTACGGCGACTTCGCCAAGCTGGTCACCCGCCTGAAGAAGGGCGAGGCCGGCAACACCCTCAAGGGCATCGAGGAGACAGGCGACTACGAGGTCGACGAGAAGAAGCGCACCGTCGCCATCCACGAGTCGGGCGTGTCCAAGGTCGAGGACTGGCTGGGCATCGACAACCTCTACGAGTCGGTGAACACCCCGCTGGTCGGCTACCTCAACAACGCCATCAAGGCCAAGGAACTCTTCAAGAAGGACAAGGACTACGTCGTCCTCGACGGCGAAGTCATGATCGTCGACGAGCACACCGGCCGTATCCTCGCCGGCCGCCGTTACAACGAGGGCATGCACCAGGCGATCGAGGCGAAGGAAGGGGTGGACATCAAGGACGAGAACCAGACGCTCGCCACGATCACCCTCCAGAACTTCTTCCGCCTCTACAAGCGCCACGACCACAACGGCAAGGAACAGCCCGGTCTGTCCGGCATGACCGGTACGGCGATGACCGAGGCCGCCGAGTTCCACCAGATCTACAAGCTCGGCGTGGTGCCCATCCCGACCAACCGCCCGATGGTCCGCAAGGACCAGTCGGACCTGATCTACCGCACCGAGGTCGCCAAGTTCGAGGCGGTCGTCGACGACATCGAGGAGAAGCACCGCAAGGGGCAGCCGATCCTCGTCGGCACCACCTCGGTCGAGAAGTCCGAGTACCTCTCGCAGCAGCTCAGCAAGCGCGGCGTCCAGCACGAGGTGCTCAACGCCAAGCAGCACGACCGGGAGGCGACGATCGTCGCCCAGGCCGGTCGCAAGGGCGCGGTGACGGTGGCCACCAACATGGCCGGCCGCGGTACGGACATCAAGCTCGGCGGCAACCCCGAGGACCTCGCCGAGGCGGAGCTGCGCCAGCGCGGCCTCGACCCCGAGGAGCACATCGAGGAGTGGGCCGCGGCCCTGCCCGCCGCCCTGGAGCGGGCCGAGCAGGCGGTCAAGGCCGAGTTCGAAGAGGTCAAGGAGCTGGGCGGCCTCTACGTCCTGGGCACCGAGCGGCACGAGTCGCGCCGCATCGACAACCAGCTGCGCGGTCGTTCCGGCCGTCAGGGCGACCCCGGCGAGTCCCGCTTCTACCTCTCCCTGGGCGACGACCTGATGCGGCTGTTCAAGGCCCAGATGGTCGAGCGCGTGATGTCCATGGCCAACGTGCCGGACGACGTGCCGATCGAGAACAAGATGGTCACGCGCGCGATCGCGTCCGCCCAGTCGCAGGTCGAGACGCAGAACTTCGAGACCCGTAAGAACGTCCTGAAGTACGACGAGGTCCTCAACCGCCAGCGTGAGGTCATCTACGGCGAGCGGCGCCGCGTCCTGGAGGGCGAGGACCTGCAGGAGCAGATCCAGCACTTCATGAACGACACGATCGACGCCTACGTGCAGGCCGAGACCGCCGAGGGCTTCCCCGAGGACTGGGACCTCGACCGGCTGTGGGGCGCCTTCAAGCAGCTCTACCCGGTGAAGGTCACCGTCGAGGAGCTGGAGGAGGCGGCCGGCGACCGGGCCGGTCTGACCGCGGACTACATCGCGGAGTCCATCAAGGACGACATCATGGAGCAGTACGAGGCGCGGGAGAAGCAGCTCGGCTCCGAGATCATGCGCGAGCTGGAGCGCCGGGTCGTCCTGTCGGTCCTGGACCGCAAGTGGCGCGAGCACCTCTACGAGATGGACTACCTCCAGGAGGGCATCGGCCTGCGCGCGATGGCGCAGAAGGACCCGCTGGTCGAGTACCAGCGCGAGGGCTTCGACATGTTCCAGGCCATGATGGAGGGCATCAAGGAGGAGTCCGTCGGCTACCTGTTCAACCTGGAGGTCCAGGTCGAGCAGCAGGTCGAGGAGGTCCCCGTCGAGGACAAGGCGCCGTCGCTGGACAAGGGCGCGCAGGACGCGGTCCCGGCCCAGGCGGGCGCCCGTCCGGAGATCCGGGCCAAGGGCCTCGACGCGCCGCAGCGTCGGGACCTGCACTTCTCCGCGCCGACCGTGGACGGTGAGGGCGGCGTCGTCGAGGGCGAGTTCACCGACGGCGAGGCCGCCCAGGCCCAGTCCGACGGGCTCACGCGTGCGGAGCGCCGCAAGCAGGCCAAGGGCGGACGCCGCCGCAAGAAGTGACGACGCGGTGCCCTGCGGGCACCGTGGGGGTGGAAGGGCCGGTCACCCGGGGGTGACCGGCCCTTCGGCCTGTTCCGCGGGCCGGTGGGCGGGTGCGGGCGGCGCCTCAGTCGTCGTCGGCGCGGTGCCTGCGGGGGCCGCCCACTTCCACCGCCGTACAGCGCCAGCGCAGGTCACGGCCCTGCTCCAGCCGGAAGGCCAGGGCACGCAGCCGGTCGCCCGCGCCGATGCGGGCGAAGACCTCCAGGGCGCCGGGCCGGGGCTCGAAGTACCCGATGTCGCGGACGACGGGAGACGCGCCGCGGGTGCGCAGCGGTCCGCGTTCGGCCAGGTGGGCCAGGTCGTCGTAGGCACGGCCGATGGTGTGCCGGAGCATCGAGTGGACGGGACGCCGCCCGCTGAGCACGCCGAGGAGGAGCTCGGCGAAGTGGTCGGTGGGGCGTAGCTGCGGAACGGGGCGGCGCGGGGTCTGCGCGGGGACGAGAGGTGCTGCATCGGACCGCGCGGCCCGGTGGACCGCCGGTGCGGGCACCCCGGCCGTGCGGGCCGCGGCGGGGTTCCCGGTGCGCGTCGGAACGAGGGCCGCCACTGGGCCGGGACCGGGACCGGTGGCCGGGTCCGACACCGGCCCAGGGGCGGGTGAGCCCGGCACGGCGACGGCCCCGGGCTTGGCGCCCGGTCCGGGGCCGGCTGTGGGCGGACGGGTGTCCGCCGGGCGCGTACGGGACCGCTGGGACCGGCCCGGAGAGCCCGGCGGCCGCCCGCCAGGTGCGGCGGCACGAGCCCCGCGCGCGCCCGGCCTGCGGGGCGGCACCCCGCCGGGCGCACGGGGCGGCGCACCCTCGGGGGCGCCGGACGGGAGGCAGACGGACCCGTCGGCCGGGACGTGGGCGGAGGCGGCGCTCAGGGGCGCGTGGCCGGGCGGGGTGGTGCCTCCCGGGCCTCGGGACGGGGCGTCGCCGGGCTCGCCGGGCGGGGCGGGCCGTGCGGATCGGGGGAGTGGGCCCGTTGGGGTCGGGCCGAATGTCGGGCTGAGTGGGGTGGTGGGGCGGAGCCGGTTCCTGGTCATGACCTTGCGCATGGGGGTCCCCGTTCGGCGGGCCCGGAGATACCGGGCAGTAACTTCGCGGTCGGGGATCTTGTACGGGCTGGAGGGGTGGCGCGGCAAGGAGGCGGACGACCGCGTCGCGAGGGCGGGAGATTCACCTATCCGAGTGGTTGAAGGGGTTCAAGGGCCCGGACGGCAAGGGGGAACAGGGTGAATTCCGGGACCGGGGTGGACGTGTCCGACGCCCCGGGTGGGGACCCGAAAGGGGACCCCCGCACGTATCCTGAAGGCTCTCCCGCCGGGTCCACCGAGCGCCCCGGCGGCGTCCCCGACCACGAAAGCGGCAGACTCATGCGCGTCTACGTCCCCCTGACCCTGTCCGGCCTCGCCGAGGCGCACCGGGCGGGGGAGCTGGGGGCCGGGCCGCTCGTCGCCTACGCCGTCACGCCGGCGCTGCGCGAGTGGTACCTGTCGGACGACATCGAGGAGCTGGAGTACGCCGCCCTGAACCGCGCCGCGCTGGCCTCCCTGCGCCTGCTGGCGGCCGACCCCGCCGCGGCGCGGCGCCGGGTCGTGGTCGCGGCCGACGTGTCCGACGGCGCCGCCGCGGCCGACCCGGACCGGGGACTCGCCCCGGCGGCGCCGGGCGAGGTCCGGGTCACCGGGCCGCTGCCGCTGGCCAAGGCGGCCGCGGTGCACGTCGACTCCGCCGACGCGGAGGCGGACGTGAGCGCCGCGGCCGAGGCGCTCGCGGCGGCGGACGGCGGGGACGACGACGCTCAGTTCGTCGTGGACGGCGCGGAGGACCACGAACTGCTCTGGTACGCGACGCAGGAGCTCCCGAACCTGGTCTGACCAGGAAGTTCGCGCCTCAACGTCCCGATTGTCAGTAGTGGCGGGTACGTTTTCGAGCATGGGGACGCAGACGGGCGCACACATCGTGTGGGACTGGAACGGCACGCTGTTCCACGACAACGACGCGATCATCGGGGCGACGAACGCGGCGTTCGCCGAGCTGGGGCTGGCGCCGATCACACTGGAGCAGTACCGGGCGCTGTACTGCGTGCCGGTGCCGAAGTTCTACGAGCGGCTGATGGGAAGGCTGCCCACCGACGCCGAGTGGCAGCTCATGGACGCGGCCTTCCAGCGGCACTACGGCGCGCACCGGGGCCGTTGCCGGCTCGCCGACGGTGCCGCCGAGCTGCTCGCGGGGTGGCGGTCCGCGGGGCGCAGCCAGTCGATCCTCAGCATGTACGGCCACGACGAGCTGGTGCCCCTGGTCAAGGGACTCGGGATCGAGGCGCACTTCATACGCGTCGACGGGCGCACCGGGCCGTCCGGGGGCAGCAAGGCCGAGCACATGGTGCGGCATCTCGCGCAGCTGGCGCTGTCCGGGGTGGAGCCCACCCGCACCGTGGTGATCGGAGACGCCGCGGACGACGCTCTGGCGGCGCACCACGTGGGGGCGGGGGCGGTGCTGTACACCGGCGGGTCCCACAGCCGGGCCAGTCTCGAGGGGATCGGGGTGCCGGTGGTGGACACGCTGGGGGAGGCCGTCGTGGTGGCGGAGCGGCTGGCGGGATGACGACGGCGGCGGCCGGTGCCGCAGCCGCGCCGTTACCGGTAGGTAGCTGTGCGGAACGTCCAAGTCGAGGGCCCGGTTTTGTACACATGCGGCTCATGACGGGAAGCCCACGGGGAGCGATAGCCTTGTGGCGTGATCAGCGCGATAGCTCGCGGGGGCGCTGGTGCCCCCGCCCCGCGCCCGGCACACACGGACGACATCCGTGCCCGGGCGGCGGTCGCTGATCCTCGCGGGCGGGACGGGGTGGCACAGACCCCCGGCAGGCCGCCGCACACTCCCCGGACGGTGACGGCGAGAGCGAAGTCACACCCGGTGGGAGCGGCGACATTGGCGGATATGCCCCCGCTCCTCTCGTCTTGCGGCATAGCGTCGAAGTGGACCGGACACCCCGTGTCCCGACGTCATGCCGGAAGGCAGGAGACCGTACTTCCTTCTACGTCACGCAACGGCGCGCGACAGGAGTCAGAGGACAATGCAGACCAAGCTGGACGACGCCAAGGCCGAGCTGCTCGAAAGGGCTGCGCGGGTAGCTGAGAACAGCCCGGTCGGGGGCCACCTACCGACTGGGACGACGGGCGAGGGCACTCCGGGCACCCCGGGCACGCCGGACGGCCCGGACGGCGCCCCGGACTACGCATCCGTGTTCGCGTTCCTCCAGCGCTACTACCGGCACACCGCCCCGGAGGACCTGGCCGACCGCGACCCGGTCGACGTCTTCGGAGCCGCCGTCTCGCACTACCGGCTGGCGGAAAACCGCCCGCAGGGCACGGCGAACGTCCGGGTCCACACCCCGACGGTCGAGGAGAACGGCTGGACGTGCAGCCACTCCGTCGTCGAGGTGGTCACCGACGACATGCCCTTCCTCGTCGACTCCGTGACCAACGAGCTGACCCGTCAGGGCCGCGGCATCCACGTCGTCGTCCACCCGCAGATCGTGGTGCGGCGCGACATCGCCGGCAAGCTCGTCGAGGTGCTGGCCGGTCCGCCCACCGCCGATCTGCCGCACGACACGCACACCGAGTCCTGGATCCACGTCGAGATCGACCGCGAGACCGACCGCGGCGACCTCAAGCAGATCACCGCCGACCTGCTCCGCGTCCTCAACGACGTCCGCGAGACCGTCGAGGACTGGGGCAAGATGCGGGACGCGGCCGTCAGTGTCGCCGACCAGCTGTCGACCGAGACCACCCCCGAGGACCTCCCCGCGCGGGAGCTGGAGGAGGCCCGCGAGCTGCTGCGCTGGCTGGCCGACGACCACTTCACCTTCCTCGGCTACCGCGAGTACCAGCTGCGCGAGGACGACTCCCTCGCCGCCGTCGCCGGCACCGGCCTCGGCATCCTGCGCTCCGACCCGCACCACGCGACCGACGAGAGCCACCCCGTCAGCCCCTCCTTCGAGCGGCTGCCCGCCGACGCCCGGGCCAAGGCCCGCGAGCACCGGCTGCTGGTGCTGACCAAGGCGAACAGCCGTGCCACCGTGCACCGGCCGTCGTACCTCGACTACGTCGGCGTCAAGAAGTTCGACGAGAACGGCAACGTCGTCGGCGAGCGGCGCTTCCTCGGCCTGTTCTCCTCCGCCGCCTACACCGAGTCCGTCCGCCGGGTGCCGGTCGTGCGGCGCAAGGTGGAGGAGGTGCTGGAGCGCGCCGGGTTCTCGCCCAACAGCCACGACGGCCGGGACCTGCTGCAGATCCTGGAGACGTATCCGCGCGACGAGATGTTCCAGACCTCCGTCGAGGAGCTGGAGCCGATCGTCACCTCCGTGCTCTACCTCCAGGAGCGCCGCCGCCTGCGTCTCTACCTGCGCCAGGACGAGTACGGCCGCTACTACTCGGCTCTCGTCTACCTCCCCCGCGACCGCTACACCACCGGTGTCCGGCTGCGGATCATCGACATCCTCAAGGAGGAGCTCGGCGGCACCAGCGTCGACTTCACGGCCTGGAACACCGAGTCGATCCTGTCCCGGCTGCACTTCGTGGTCCGGGTCCCGCAGGGCACCGAGCTGCCGCACCTGTCCGACTCGGACAAGGAGCGCGTCGAGGCCCGTCTCGTCGAGGCCGCCCGCTCCTGGGCCGACGGATTCGGCGAGGCGCTCACCGCCGAGTTCGGCGAGGAGCGCGCCGCCGAGCTGCTGCGCCACTACGGCTCCGCCTTCCCCGAGGGCTACAAGGCCGACCACGGCCCGCGCTCCGCCGTCGCCGACCTCGGCCACCTGGAGCAGCTCGACGAGCAGAAGACCTTCGCGCTGAGCCTGTACGAGCCGGTCGGCGCCGCGCCCCAGGAGCGGCGCTTCAAGATCTACCAGAAGGGCGGCTCGGTCTCCCTGTCCGCCGTCCTGCCGGTGCTCAGCCGGCTCGGCGTCGAGGTCACCGACGAGCGGCCCTACGAGCTGCGCTGCGCGAACCGCACCACGGCCTGGATCTACGACTTCGGCCTGCGGATGCCCAAGGCCCCGTCCGGCGGCGTCGACTACCTCGGCGACGACGCCCGCGAGCGCGTCCAGGACGCCTTCGCCGCCACCTGGACCGGCAAGGCGGAGAACGACGGCTTCAACGCCCTCGTCCTCAGCGCCGGCCTGACCTGGCGCGAGGCGATGGTGCTGCGCGCCTACGCCAAGTACCTGCGCCAGGCCGGTTCGACCTTCAGCCAGGACTACATGGAGGACACCCTCCGCAACAACGTCCACACCACGCGCCTGCTGATCAACCTGTTCGAGGCGCGGATGGCGCCGGAGCGGCAGCGCGCCGGGCGGGAGATCGTCGACGCCCTGCTCGAAGAGGTCGACGCGGCCCTCGACCAGGTCGCCAGCCTCGACGAGGACCGGATCCTGCGGTCCTTCCTCACCGTCATCAAGGCGACGCTGCGCACGAACTTCTTCCAGGAGGCGGCGGGCGGCAAGCCGCACGACTACGTCTCCATGAAGTTCGACCCGCAGGCCATCCCCGACCTCCCGGCGCCGCGCCCGGCGTTCGAGATCTGGGTGTACTCGCCGCGCGTCGAGGGTGTGCACCTGCGCTTCGGCAAGGTCGCCCGCGGCGGTCTGCGCTGGTCGGACCGGCGCGAGGACTTCCGCACCGAGATCCTCGGCCTGGTCAAGGCGCAGATGGTGAAGAACACCGTCATCGTGCCGGTGGGCGCCAAGGGCGGCTTCGTCGCCAAGCAGCTGCCCGACCCGAGCGTCGACCGCGACGCCTGGATGGCGGAGGGCATCGCCAGCTACAAGACGTTCATCTCGGCGCTGCTCGACATCACCGACAACATGGTGGCCGGCGAGGTCGTGCACCCCGCGGACGTCGTCCGGCACGACGAGGACGACACCTACCTCGTCGTCGCCGCCGACAAGGGCACCGCGAAGTTCTCCGACATCGCCAACGAGGTCGCCGAGTCCTACAACTTCTGGCTCGGCGACGCCTTCGCCTCCGGCGGCAGCGCGGGCTACGACCACAAGGGCATGGGCATCACCGCCCGCGGCGCCTGGGAGTCCGTCAAGCGGCACTTCCGGGAGCTGGGCGTGGACACCCAGACCCAGGACTTCACCGTCGTCGGCATCGGCGACATGTCCGGCGACGTCTTCGGCAACGGCATGCTGCTCAGCGAGCACATCCGCCTGGTCGCCGCCTTCGACCACCGGCACATCTTCATCGACCCGACGCCGGACGCGGCCACCTCGTACGCCGAGCGCCGCCGGCTGTTCGAGCTGCCGCGCTCGTCCTGGGAGGACTACAACACCGAGCTGCTCTCGGCGGGCGGCGGGATCTTCCCGCGCACGGCCAAGTCCATCCCGGTCAACGCGCACGTCCGCGAGGCTCTCGGCATCGAGGCGGGCGTTACCAAGATGACCCCGGCCGACCTGATGAAGGCGGTCCTCAGCTCCCCGGTCGACCTGCTGTGGAACGGCGGCATCGGCACGTACGTCAAGGCGTCCACCGAGTCCAACGCCGACGTCGGCGACAAGGGCAACGACGCCATCCGCGTCGACGGCAAGGACCTTCGCGTCCAGGTCGTCGGCGAGGGCGGCAACCTGGGCCTGACCCAGCTGGGCCGGATCGAGTTCGCGCTGCGGGGCGGCCGGATCAACACCGACGCCATCGACAACAGCGCGGGCGTGGACACCTCCGACCATGAGGTGAACATCAAGATCCTGCTCAACGGTCTCGTCAAGGACGGCGACATGACCGTCAAGCAGCGCAACAAGCTGCTCGCCCAGATGACCGACGAGGTCGGTGCGCTGGTCCTGCGCAACAACTACGCGCAGAACACGGCGATCGCCAACGCGCTCGCGCAGTCCAAGGACATGCTCCACGCCCAGCAGCGCTTCATGCGCCACCTGGTCAGGGAGGGCCACCTCGACCGCGCCCTGGAGTTCCTGCCCACGGACCGCCAGATCCGCGAGCGGCTGAGCGGCGGACACGGCCTGACCGGCCCGGAGACGGCCGTGCTGCTGGCGTACACGAAGATCACGGTCGCCGAGGAGCTGCTGCACACCTCGCTGCCGGACGACCCGTACCTCAAGGGCCTGCTGCACGCCTACTTCCCGACGGCGCTGCGCGAGCAGTTCGCCGAGCAGGTCGACGGCCACCCGCTGCGCCGCGAGATCACGACGACCGTCCTGGTCAACGACACGGTCAACACGGGCGGTACGACGTATCTGCACCGGATGCGCGAGGAGACCGGCGCGTCGCTCGAGGAGATCGTGCGGGCGCAGACCGTGGCCCGGGCGATCTTCCGCTCCTCCTCGGTGTGGGACGCGGTGGAGGAGCTGGACACCAAGGCCGACGCCGCCGTGCAGACCCGGATCCGGCTGCACTCGCGCCGCCTGGTCGAGCGCGGCACGCGCTGGCTGCTCAACAACCGGCCGCAGCCGCTGGAGCTGGCCGAGACGGTGGACTTCTTCGCCGAGCGGGTCGAGCAGGTGTGGTCGCAGCTGCCGAAGCTGCTGCGCGGTGCGGACGCGGAGTGGTACCAGCACATCTACGACGAGCTGACCGCCGCCGGCGTCCCGGACGAGCCGGCCACGCGGGTGGCGGGGTTCTCCTCGGCCTTCGCGACGCTGGACATCGTGTCGGTGGCCGACCGCATGGGCAAGGAGCCGCTGGACGTCGCCGAGGTGTACTACGACCTCGCCGACCGGCTCGGCGTCACCCAGCTGATGGACCGCATCAGCGATCTGCCGCGGAACGACCGGTGGCAGTCCATGGCCCGCGCGGCGATCCGCGAGGACCTGTACTCGGCGCACGCGTCGCTGACCGCGGATGTCCTGGCGGTGGGGAACGGTACGTCCACGCCGGAGCAGCGGTTCAAGGCGTGGGAGGAGAAGAACGCGGCGATTCTCGGGCGGGCGCGGACGACGCTGGAGGAGATCCGGTCGTCGGACGAGTTCGACCTGTCGAATCTGTCGGTGGCCATGCGGACGATGCGGACGTTGCTGCGCACGCACGCGTAGGAGGCGGTGCGGTGTCGCGCCGCTCGCTGTGTGAGGCGCCCCGGGCCGGGTTCGGTCCGGGGCGCCTTGGCGTGTGCGGGCGGGTGGGGCTGGGCGCGGGGGTGGGTGTGCGGCCCGGCGCCGACGGGGTGCCTCCCCCAGTGCCTGAACGGTGTCTGAACGGCCTGGGAGGTGCCCCCAGCGCCCACCCGTGCCGCCCCAGCGGCACGACTGCCCGCAACTGCGGTGGCTTGGCGGCCGGCCGCGGCTGCGGCGGCTTGGGCGACTGTCCGCGGCTGCGGCGGCTTGGCGGCCGGCCGCGGCTACGTGCGTCCGCGACCGTCCGCGGCTACATCGGTCAGTGGAGGATGTTGGCGGCCAAGCGGGCTGCTCTTCGGGTTCGGGGGGTGGACAGGCGGCGGGCTGCTGGACGGAGGACTGCGGCGGTCGGTCCCGTCGGCTGCCAGGTGATCTGGAGGCGGCCCGGGTTGTGGCCCTCCGGGCGGAGGGTGACGCGGTGGGGGGTGAGGCCGGCGCGGTGGGGGACGCGGGCCGTGAGGGGCGGGAAGGTCAGCGGCGCCAGCAGGATGCCCGTGTGGGTGCGGCCGCGGTGCCGGAGGCGGAGGACGGGATGGCGGGTGCCCTCGAAGCCGTGGAGCGGGAGACGGGCCGCCGCCAGGTCCAGGCGGACCCGGCCCTCGAACACCCCGGGGCGGACGGGCGACAGGCGGAAGGGCACCGTGAGGCGCCGGCGGCCGGGGGAGAGGTGGAGCACCGCGCGCTGGGGGCCGACGGGGAGGCGCAGGGCGGGGTCGTAGGTGCGGACGGTGAGGTCGACCGACGCACCCGGGCCGCGCGCGATCCGCGTGATCTCGTGCCGGAGCAGGGCGGTGAAGAACGGCCGGGTGTCCAGCTCCAGGTCGGTCAGGTCCAGCTCGCGGCGGGCCTGAGGGGACTGGGGAACCACCTCGCCCCAGTACACGCGGCCGCTCTCCTCGTCCGGTGTCACACAGCGCGGTGCCACGTCGTGGCCGAGGCCCCGGGCCGCCGTCCGGACGTCGGACAGGCGCCGGTCGCGCAGCAGGCGCAGGACGACCCGTTCGGAACGGGGCAGCCGGGCGCAGGCGCCCTCGGCGAGCGTGTCGAGGTAGGGGTTCATCAGGTCCGCGAAGGAGGCCAGCCAGGTGTCGTCCCGGTAGGGGAGGTCACCGGCGTACATCCGGAAGTCGTGCTTGAGGAACTTGAAGTCCTTGTCCTCGCGCAGCCCCTCGTGCCCGCTCTCGGCCAGGAACGCGTCGATGAGGCGCTGCACGTGGACGCGGTCGCGGACGTTGGTGAGCTTGTGCCGCTGGTTGGAGATGGAGGCGGCCTCGGAGGCGGCGTAGGGGGCGATGTACCAGCGGTAGACCGGGTCGGGGACGACGGTGAACGTCTTGGCCAGGCAGTACGCCTGGGCCGAGAAGAGCTGGTCCTCGTAGTGGATGCCCTCGGGGAAGCGCAGGCCGTGCCGGTCGAGGAAGGCGCGGGCGTACATCTTGCTGGTGGAGAGGTGCTCGAAGAACAGCCGCGGGTCGGCCTCGATGCCGTCCAGGGTGCGGCGCTCGGCGACCAGGTGCGGCATCCAGGTCGTACGGCGTCCGCCGTCCACGCGGATGCGGTGCACGGCGCCCATGGCGAAGTCGAGGTCGCGTTCGCGGTGGGCGGCGAGCAGGACCTCGACGGCGCGTTCGGGGAGTTCGTCGTCACTGTCCAGGAACATCAGGTACGGCGCCCGGGCGATCTCCAGGGCGCGGTTGCGCGGGGCACTGCACCCGCCGCTGTTCTCCGGCAGCCGGAGGTACACGATCCGCGGGTCGTGGGCGGCCAGTTCGCGGGCCACCTCCTCGGTCGCGTCGGTCGAGTGGTCGTCGCTGATCACGACCTCGATGTTGGTGTGGGTCTGGCGGAGAACGGACGCGACGGCGCGGGGGAGGCGTTCGGCGTCGTTGTAGACGATGACCGTGACGGTGACGTCCGGGACCCGCAGGGGGAGGGGGGCGGTGCCCGCGGCCGGGCTCGTGGTGGCTGTCCTCATGACGCGGTGGCCTCCTCGGGGCTCGGGGCCGGGATGCGGTCGTCGACCGGCACGACCGGGGGCAGCGTCCGCTCGTCCTCGCCGAGGAAGACCCGGCGCACGACGCGTTCGGCGGCGTGGCCGTCGTCGTACTCGCAAAAGCGGCGCCGGAAGGCGGCCCGTGCCTTGGTCGCGCGTGCGTCGTCCCAGGCGTCGGTGGTGAGGATCTCCGTCAGCTCCGCCTGGGTGCGGGCGACCGGTCCCGGAGCCTCGGCCATCAGGTCGAAGTAGACGCCGCGCGTGGTGCGGTACGTCTCCCAGTCGTCGGCGTGGACGACGATCGGGCGGTCGAGGTTGGCGTAGTCGAACATGATCGACGAGTAGTCGGTGACCAGTGCGTCGGCGGCCAGGCACAGCTCCTCGACGGGTTCGTAGGAGGAGACGTCGACGAGGCGGCCGGTGCGGCGCAAACTCCCCAGGGGGGAGGCGGTGCCGTCGTAGAAGTAGTGCGCTCGCACCAGCAGGACCGTTTCCTCGCCGAGCCGGTCGGCGAGGGCGGCGAGGTCGAGGCGCGGGGTCCAGCCGGCCTCGTAGTCGCGGTGGGTGGGCGCATAGAGGATCGCGCGGCGGCCGGGCGCGATGCCGAGGCGCGCGCGGGCCGCTCGGACCTCGGCGGCGCCGGCGGTGTAGTAGACGTCGTTGCGCGGATAGCCGTGGTCCAGGGAGACGTGATGGGAGGGGTAGGCCCGCTGCCACATGCGGGTGGAGTGGCTGTTGGCGGAGACGCTGTAGTCCCACTTGTCGACCCGCTCGAGCAGGGCCTGGAAGTCCAGGCCGTGGGCGGCGGCGGGGTAGGGCAGCTGGTCCACGCCCATGCGTTTGAGCGGGGTGCCGTGATGGGTCTGGAGGTGGACGGTGCCGGGGCGCTTGACCACCGCGTCGGGGAAGTTGACGTTGTTGACGAGGTACTTCGCGCGGGCCAGCACCTCCCAGTAGCGGCGGGTGCCGGGCACGACGTGGTCGGTGCCGGGCGGCAGCAGGGCCGCGCCCTGCGCCGTGACCACCCACACGGGGTGGATGCTCGGGGCGAGTTCCGCGAGCTCGGCGGCGACGGCGGCCGGGTTGCAGGCCATCCCGCGGTTCCAGTACGCCGAGAAGACCGCGAGATGTGGATCGACCGGGCGGGCCAGGGCGCCGCGGTACTGGAGAGAGCGCAGCCGCGTGCCGGCCCGCCGCCTGCCGGTGCGTACGGCGGAGCGCAGCCCGCGGCGGGCGTGGTTGGCGGTCTGCAGGGCGCGGTACTTGCCGTAGGCGCCCTCCTCGAGGAGCGACCGGCGCGTCCCTTCCAGACCGGCGGGCTGCCGGTGGCCGTCGGGGCGGTGGCGCCGGGCGGTCTCGGACGCCCGGTGGAAGAACTCCCGGGCCACGTCGTCGGGCATCCCGGCGCGGGCGAAGGTGCGCAGGCAGTCGCGGACCATCAGGTCGTACAGGGCGCGGTGGACGGCGGGCCGGCCGGCGGTGAGACCGAGCAGCGCCTCGTAGCGGTCGACCAGGGCGTACCGCTGCGCCGGCGTGGGCGGCGGGAGGCTCTCCGGGCGCAGCCTGCGGTCCTCGTACGCCGGGTGCGGCAGGCAGGCGACGCGGTCGGCGAGCAGCAGGGCGGCGTAGGCGGCGAACGGCTCGTCCTCGGTGGTCAGGAGGCGTTCGTGGGCCCGCCAGAACCCGGCGCGCACGGCCCGGTTGCCGAGCAGCGGGGCGAGCCGGAGCAGCCCCGCGCGGTCGTCGAGGGCGAGGCCCTCCTCGGCGCGGCCCGCGCGGGCGAGGCGGGGCCCGTCGGGGGAGGGCAGGCCGGAGGCCTGCCAGGAGCTGCGGACGTGGTCGAACAGCAGGACGTCCACCGGGTCGGGCAGACCCGCGGTGTGCCGGGCGACGGCGGACGGGGCGCCGGCCGGCAGCCCGTCCTTGGCGTGCACGAAGTGCAGCCACCGGCCCCGCGCCCGGGCCGCCCCGGCGGAGCGGGCCGCCGCGTCCCCCGCACCGTCCGGGAGCGGCAGCACGGTGAAGGCGGGGGCGTGCCGCTCGGCCGTCTCCCGCGCCCAGTCCCCGACGGCGGCGACGATCACCTCGATGCCGGTGAGGGGGTGGGCGTCCAGGGAGTCGAGGAGGGCGGGCAGGTGGTCCTGGACGTTGCGGCCGTGGACCACGACGCTGAGGTCGGGGGCCGTTTCGGGGAACGGATCGGGGACCGTCTCGGGCATCGCGGGACTCCTTCGCCTCGGCCTTCGCTGCGTCGCTTCCGGAGCACTCCTGTGGGTCGGTTTCTATTCGGTCATAGTGGCATTAATCGAGCAAAAGGATTAATCGGGAGGGCGGTGAGTACGCCTTCCGAGGGAGCCGCCCCCGTGCGGGGGGGGCGCGGGCTCACACGGCCGCCGGTGCCTTCGGCGCCGGCGCGGCGGGCTGGGCCTGCGGTTTGGGAGCCGCCTTGGGAGCCGCCTTGGCCGGGCCGCCGGTGAACTTCTCGTACTCCTTCAGGACCTCGTCCGTCGGCCCGTCCATCCGCAGCTCGCCGCGCTCCAGCCACAGCACCCGGTCGCAGGTGTCGCGGATGGACTTGTTGCTGTGGCTGACCAGGAAGACCGTGCCGGCGTGCTCGCGCAGCTCCCGGATGCGTTCCTCGGAGCGCTTCTGGAAGGAGCGGTCGCCGGTGGCCAGGGCCTCGTCGACGAGGAGCACGTCGTGGTCCTTGGCGGCGGCGATGGAGAACCGCAGCCGGGCCGCCATGCCGGAGGAGTACGTGCGCATCGGCAGGGTGATGAAGTCGCCCTTGTCGTTGATCCCGGAGAAGTCGACGATCTCCTGGTACCGCTCCTTGACCTGCGCCCGGGACATGCCCATCGCCAGACCGCCGAGGTACACGTTGCGCTCGCCGGTGAGGTCGTTCATCAGGGCGGCGTTGACGCCGAGCAGGGAGGGCTGCCCGTCGGTGTAGATCCGGCCGTTCTCGACCGGGAGCAGGCCGGCGACCGCCTTGAGCAGCGTCGACTTGCCCGAACCGTTGGTGCCTATCAGGCCGATGGCCTCGCCGCGGTACGCCACGAAGGACACGTTCTTCACGGCATGCACCCGGCGTACACCGGCCGCCTTCTCGGTCTTCCTGCGGCGCAGGATGCGGTTGAGGGCGGCGGTCGCGGAGCCGCGGCCGGCGCCGGTGCCGTTGACCCGGTAGACGATGTCGACACCGTCGGCGACGACGGTGGGCACGCGCTCGGCGGGGGTGTTGTCAGCGGGGGTGTCAGCCACGACCGTACGTCTCCTCGGCCTTCCAGAAGTAGATGAAGCCGCCGATCCCGGCGACCAGGGCCCAGCCCAGGGCCAGCGCCCAGACGTGGTCGGGCAGCATGCCGCCGCCGAAGCTGTCGATCAGCGCGAACCGCATCAGGTCGATGTAGACGACGGCGGGGTTGACCTGGAGCAGCGGGCCGACCCAGGACGGCAGGCCGCTGTCCGGGCCGGTCATGTGGTGGATGCTGAACATGACGCCCGAGGCGTACATCCAGGTGCGCAGCAGGAACGGCATCAGCTGGGCCATGTCGGGGATCTTCGAGCCCACCCGGGCCATGACCATCGCCAGGCCCGTGTTGAACACGAACTGCAGCGCCAGCGCCGGGACGGCGAGCAGCCAGGAGGGGCCGGGCGGCACGCCGAACGCCAGCAGGATCACGACGAGGGCGCCCATCGAGAACAGCAGCTGCTGGAGCTGCTGGAGGCAGAAGGACACCGGCAGCGCCGCCCGCGGGAAGTGCAGGGCGCGGACCAGGCCGAGGTTGCCGGAGATGGCCCGGGTGCCCGCCATGATCGAGCTCTGCGTGAACGTCCACACGAACACGCCGGTCACCAGGAACGGGACGAAGTCCTCCACGCCGCGGCTGGTGTTCATCAGCATGCCGAAGATGAAGTAGTACACCGCCGCGTTGAGCAGGGGCGTCATCACCTGCCAGACCTGGCCCAGCTTGGCCTGGCTGTACTGGGCGGTGAGCTTGGCGGTGGAGAAGGCGCCGATGAAGTGCCGGCGTGCCCACAGCTGGCGGACGTACTCGGGCAGGGAGGGGCGGGCGCCGCTGACCGACAGCCCGTGCCGGGCGGCGAGTGCCGCGAGGTCGTCCGGGTCGGGGGCGGGTGCGGGGGCGGCCTGGGCCGACGCCTGGGTCGGGGGCGGGGGGTCGAGGACCTGGCTCACATCCGGTGCTTTCACTCGGGGGAGGGGGCGAGAGGGCGCCGCCCGTCGTTCACCCGGGTGACCGTGTGTGTTCACTTACGTCGGGACGGCACCGTATCGTCGTGACGTGAGCGTAGGGCGTGGCGACGCCGGAACGCAACCGTTTCGTCGTGACGCCCTATGCTTGACGCGCATGACGACCAACGCCGCCGCCGACGAGCCGACGCCGCGCCCGCGCCGCCGGGCCCCCGCCGGGGCGGCGGTGCTGCGCGAGGACGTGACGGAGGCCATCCGGGCGGCGGTCTTCGAGGAACTGGCGGCGGTCGGCTACGCCCGGATGTCCATCGAGGGCATCGCGCGCCGCGCGGGCGTCGGCAAGACGGCCGTCTACCGGCGCTGGCGCTCCAAGCTGCACCTGGTGCTCGACATCGTCTCCGCCCTCGCCGTCCAGGGCCTGCCCGCGCCGGACACCGGCTCCCTGGAGGGCGACCTGCGGCTGCTGTACGAGGTGACCTCCCGTGCCCTGCGCCACCCGGTGGCCTCGCAGATCATCCCCGACCTCCAGGCGGAGGCGGCCCGCAATCCCGACATCGCCGAGGCGCTGCAGAAGACCCTGCGCGAGGGCCAGGACGGCGTCGCCAGCCGGATCCTCGCGGCGGCGACCGAGCGCGGCGAGCTGCATTCCGCCCTCGACACCGACCTGGCCCTCGACCTGATCTCGGGCCCGCTGTACTGGCGTGCGGTGGTCGTCCGCAGCCCGAAGCTGCCGAAGGGCTACCTGGGCTCGCTGGCCCGGGCGACGGCGCAGGGCCTCAAGGCGATCTGAGTCCGGGGCGGACTGTCAGTGGTGCCTGTCACGATGCCTCCATGAAGCCGACGGAACCGAAAGACCCGACGACCCCGGGGGACGTGCCGGACCCCGCGGCGACCGTGCGGGAGTTCTGGACCCGCATGCAGGCCCGCGACTGGGCGGGCCTCGGCGCGCTGCTCGCCGACGACCTGGTGGTGGAGTGGCCGGCCAGCGCCGAGCGGATCGAGGGCCGCGCCGACTTCGTGAGCGTCAACGCACAGTACCCGGAGGGCTGGTCGATCGAGGTGCTGCGCGTCGTGGCCGACGGCGAGACCGTGGTCTCCGAGGTCCAGGTCCCGCACGAGACGATGGGCGTCCACCGGGCCGTGTCCCTGTGGACGGTCCGGGAGGGGCGGATAACCGGCGGCCGGGAGTACTGGACGGCCCTGGGCTCGGACCCGTCGCCCGAGTGGCGGGCGCAGTTCGTACGACCGCTGTAGGCGGGACCGACGGGGGTACGACGGGACGGGGTACGACGGGAGGGTGGACATGAGACGGGCGTGGACGGCGCCGGTGCTGTTGCTGATCGCCGGGGCGGGTGCCGTGACCGGGCCGTTCGTGCGGGGGCGCACCGGGACGGGTGTCGTGCTGCTGGTGGTGTTCGTGTTGCTGGCGTTGGTGGTCTCGCCGCTGGTGTTCCCCCGGTCGGTCGGTGCGGTGGAGGCGCGGCGGCGCAGTGCCGTGGACGGGCGGCCGGTCGTGTTCTGGCGGCCCGGGTGTGCCTACTGCATGCGGCTGCGCGTCCGGCTGGGCCGGAGGGCGCGGCGGTTGCACTGGGTCGACATCTGGCGGGACGAGGCCGGGGCGGAGCTGGTGCGGGAGGCCAACGACGGCAACGAGACCGTGCCCACGCTGCTCGTGGCGGGCCGGGCGTACACCAATCCCGACCCCGCGTGGGTGCGTGAGCAGGTCTCCTCGGCGCGGTGACCCGGCGCCCCGGTGACGGGTGATGACCCGTCACCGGGGCGCCGGGTGTCCCGGGCGTGGACGCCCCGTGCCCCGTGCCCCCCCGGGTCAGTCCCGGGCCGCCTCCGGGTGGAGGCGTACCCAGCCCGCCCAGGCCGACGTGATCATGTCCTCGACGTCGTACTTGGCCTTCCAGCCCAGTTCGACGGCGGCGCGGTCGGCCGAGGCGACGACGCGGGCCGGGTCGCCGGGGCGGCGCGGGGTGACCGTCGGGGGCTGGTCGTAGCCGGTGAGGGCGTTGATGCGGTCGATCATCTCCCGGACGGAGACGCCCTCGCCCCGGCCGATGTTGACGGTGAGGGTGCGGCCGGGGGAGGACTGCAGGGCGCGGGCCGCCGCCACGTGGGCCTCGGCCAGGTCGACGACGTGGATGTAGTCGCGCACGCAGGTGCCGTCCGGGGTCGCGTAGTCGTCGCCGAAGATGCGCGGAGCCGCCGACTCCGTCAGCTTCTCGAAGACCATCGGGACGAGGTTGTAGACGCCGGTGTCGGCCAGCTCGGGGCTCGCCGCACCCGCGACGTTGAAGTAGCGCAGGGACGCCGTGGCCAGACCCGAGGCCTTGCCGGTGGCCCGGACCAGCCACTCGCCGGCCAGCTTGGTCTCGCCGTACGGCGACATCGGCACGCACGGCGTCTCCTCGGTCACCAGGTCGACGTCGGGCATGCCGTACACGGCGGCCGAGGAGGAGAAGACGAAGGACGGGACCTCCGCCTCCGTGACCGCGTCCAGCAGGACGCGCAGGCCCTCGACGTTCTGCCGGTAGTAGTGCAGCGGCAGGTCCACCGACTCGCCGACCTGCTTCTTGGCGGCCAGGTGCACGACGCCGGTGACCGAGTGGTCGGCCAGGGCGCGCGCGACCCGCTCGCCGTCGAGGACCGAGCCCACCACCAGGGGGACGCCGTCGGGCACGCGCTCGGCGATGCCGGTGGACAGGTCGTCGTAGACGACGGCCTTCTCGCCCGCCTCGGTCATCGCCCTTACGACGTGCGCCCCGATGTATCCGGCGCCGCCGGTGATCAGCCAGGTCATTGCGGCCGTCCCCTTACGTTCGGTGGTTCTTGGTCCCATGATCCGTCATCCCGGCAGCCGCCGGGCGTCCGCACCCGTCAGGACGGTACGGACCGTGCGGGTGCCGGATCGGTACCGTACGCGTCCAGGGCCGCCGTGAGCCGGTCGAGGCGGGCGCGCAGGTCGCGGACCTCGGTGAGGTCCAGGCCGGTCGCCACGGCGATCCGGCGCGGCACCTCGACGGCCCGCTCGCGCAGCGCGGCGCCCTCCCCGGTCAGCCGCACCTCCACCGAGCGCTCGTCGCGCGCGCTGCGCTCACGCCGGACCAGACCGGCCGCCTCCAGCCGCTTGAGCAGGGGCGACAGGGTGCCGGAGTCCAGGCGGAGGTGCTCGCCGAGCTTCTTCACGGGCAGCTCACCGTGCTCCCACAGCACCAGCATCACCAGGTACTGCGGGTACGTGAGCCCCAGCTCCTTGAGGACCACGCGGTAGACGCCGCCGAAGGCGCGCGACGCGGCGTTCAGGGAGAAGCAGATCTGCTGGTCCAGGCGGAGCCAGTCGGTTGCGGGCGGCGTGGTCATGCCTCCCAGGGTAGCGGACGGGATTTGTGCACCATTTAGTTGTGCGCAATTAAATTGCGTGCTCTACTTGTGGGCGTCAAGCCACGCAGTCTCCTTCCGAAAGGGACGGTCTCTCCCATGGACGCGATCTACACCGCCGCCGCCACCGCCACCCACGGCCGTGACGGCCGCGCCGTCAGCTCCGACGGCACGCTCGACCTCGCGCTCGGCATCCCCGTCGAGATGGGCGGCAACGGGCAGGGCACCAACCCCGAGCAGTTGTTCGCCGCCGGTTACGCCGCCTGCTTCGGCAGCGCCCTCGGTGTGGTCGGCCGCGCGGCGAAGGTCGACGTCAGCGACGCCGCGGTGACCGCCGAGGTCGGCATCGGCAAGCAGGGCGAGGGCTTCGCGCTCGCCGTCACCCTCCGGGTCGAGCTGCCCGACGGCCTCGACGAGGAGACCGGCCGCAAGCTGGTCGAGCAGGCCCACCAGGTCTGTCCCTACTCCAACGCGACCCGCGGCAACATCCCGGTCGACCTCGTCATCGAGTAGTCCCCCGCCGGGGAGCGGTGCTCAGCCGACCCGGGCCAGTACTTCCCCCGTCCGTTCGCTCCACGCCACCACCACCGCCTCCTCGGGCACGGGGTGCCAGCGGGTCAGCAGCAGCCAGCGGACGTGGTAGCGGCGGACGACGGCGGCGCGCTCGGCGCGGGTCGAGTCCGGCGCGAGGTACGCCTGGACGTCGGCCACCCGCCGCCCGCGCTCCCGCTCGTCCAGCGACCGGTCCGGCCAGGCGGGCGCCGCGAGGTTCGGGCCGTACCCGGCGACGGCGTGCCCGGCGTAGTAGCCGTCGGTGATCACGACCTCGCCGGGGGCGATGTGCCGGGCCGCCCACGCGTACGTCGGCCACCGCGGCGGCTGCTCGAAGCCGACCGGGTCCAGCGCGCGCGGCACCACCGCCCCCGCGTGGACCGTGAGGAACCCGAGCAGCGCACCGGCCGTCGCCGTCCGGCCCAGCACCGCCCGCCACCGCCCCCACGGCCGGGGCGCCGCCAGCTCCACCGCCGGCGCGAACTGCAGCGGCACCAGGGTGAGCCCGAGGATTCGCCCGTAGGTGTAGTGGCCGCTGAACCAGCCGTACGCCACCACCGCGCAGTCCAGCGCGAACATCAGCACCAGCGGGTCCCGGCGCGAGCGGCGTCCGCGCGCCCACAGGGCCGGCAGGCCGAGCAGCGCCAGCCAGAACTCCCCGGGCAGGTCGAGGTACAGGACCCGGTGCATGGCGTCCACGCTGTCGTCGCCGGCCAGCGCGAACACGTCGAAGTACGGCCAGGCCGCCGCGGCCCCCACCGCCACGGCGCCGGTCAGCGCCCACCGCCCCGCGACCGGCCCGCGCCACCCGCGCTGCCATCCGGTCACCAGTGCCACCGCGCCGAGCACCGCCGCCACCGAGGTGATCGGGTGGACGAGGAGGATCAGCGCGTAGAGGCCGCCCAGCGCCGCGTATCCCGGCATGCCCCGCAGCCCGCTCGGGCCCACGTAGCGCACCCGGCGCGTGTCCCTCGCCCGCGCGCCCGTCAGCGCCCAGGCCCAGAAGGTGAGCCCGATCGCGAACGTCGACGGGTATCCGAGGTTGCCCGTCATCGACATCAGCCCGAGATAGCCGCTCCACCAGGCCCGCTCCGTGCCCCACAGCAGCGTCATCGCACCCAGCGCGAGGACCGGTGCCCACGGCCTCGGGGTCAGCACCCGCACGAAGCGGTTCAGGCCGGTCAGCAGCGCCAGCAGGTTCAGCGGCCCGGCGAGTCGTACCACCTCCCAGCCGCCCAGCCCCGTCAGCCGGGCGAGCACGCCCTCGGCCACCGCGTACGGCGAGTAGTACGCGCTGCCCTCGCCCGGCAGGTCGGCCATCGGGTGGCGGGGGTGGAGGAGGTCGGCCTTCAGGCGCTCGACCACGGCCGCGTGCTGGCCGGCGTCGCAGCACAGCGGTACCGCCCAGTACGCCAGCGTCATCACAAGGAAGAAGCAGAAACCGGCGACCTGGTACGGGGTGGGGCGCCAGATGCGGCCGCCGCGCAGCGCCGTCGCGCCACGCCCCGGCCGCCGGACGAGGACGCCGGCGCTCACAGGACGGACAGGGAGAAGTGCATTCGGGACATTTGCCGTATGTTCCCGATGTCCCCGAGGGGATCGGCCCCATGAACCCAAGTCACCTCAACGGGTGACGCTCGGCCCGGTCCGTCCGATCCGTCCGGTCAGCCCACCGCCTCCGCCCGGTCCCGCTCCTCCCGCTCCCCCCGCGCCGGCAGCGGCACCCGGCCGCCGCCCCGCACCACCGGCTCCAGCAGCAGCGGCACCCCCACCACCGGCAGCAGCCACGCCAGTACGATCAGTCGCTCGCCCCAGATGTTGATGTCCGGATGCCCGGCCTGCGTGAGGATCCCGGTGCACGCCGCCGCGACCAGGAAGCCGCCGGCCGCGCCCCCGCGCCGCAACGCGCCCCACAACCCGGCACCCAGCGCCGCCACGAACAGCGGCTGCCAGGCCTGCCGGCGCAGCCACTCCACCCAGAAGTTGCCCTGCAACTGCCAGAACTCCGGCCACGGGTGCTTCCGGTCGGGGCGGGCGAAGTGGTCGGTGAGCAGGTCCTGGAGGCTGTCCGACTCGGAGGGGTAGTGCAGCAGCCGCGCCAGCAGCAGGGTGACGGCCACGCCCGCCAGGCCCACGGCCGCGAGCGCGAGCACCTCCCGGGGCGCCGCGCCGCCCCGCCCCCGTGCCCGTCGCCGGTGTCGCCGCAGGGCGATCGCCGCGCCCGCCGCCGCGAAGCACACGCCCAGGAACAGCGCCTGAGAGTGCTTCACCGTGAACAGGGCGAGCAGCGAACCGGCGGCCAGCGCCAGCCCTGCCCTCGGCCGCCCGGCCCGCAGCACCAGCGCGCAGCCCCACACCGCCGCCAGGGTCAGCGCCATCAGCAGGCCCTCGGTCATCGGGCGCATCGCCGTCGTCCCGCACGGCAGCACGTAGTACAGCGCCTGGCCCGTCAGGGCGAGCGGTACCGGCACCGCCAGGGTGCGCAGGACCAGGAAGACCAGGACCCCGCCCACGCACGCGATCACGACTCCCGCCGCCCACAGGCCCCACGTCACTCCGAAGGCCAGGACGAACGGCACCAGGAACGCCGGGTAGCCGGGCCGCGCCTCGAAGATCGCCGTGAAGCGCTCCGGCATGTACGGCACGGTGTGCCCGCCGGTCTGCCCTGCCGCCAGCCTCGGCCGGACCACCGCCCACTCCTGCTCGCGGCACTCGGCCAGCACCTCGTCGGTGGGGTCGGCGCGGTGGAAGCGGACCACGTGCACGCTCTGGTCCCGGCGGGCCCGCTCCGCCCGGCTCGCGCACACGTAGTCGATGGTGGCCGTCGCCGCCGCGTGCTTGTCCAGGCCGGTCAGGCTCAGCGCGTACGACAGGTAGTTCTTGGTGTCGGGGGTGTCCCGGCCGGTGACGTTCGCGAGCTGGAGCGCGGCGAACACGGCGGCCAGGACCAGCACCCCCAGGAACCGGCCGCCCAGCCGGCTGCCGGATCTCATGTGGAGGGCAGCAGGTCGCGTCCGGACGGGACGCCCCGGGCGCCGGGGACACCCGAGGGCTCGGGACCGGGCATCGGCTCGCCCAGGAACAGCGTCCGCACCACCCGCTCGGCGGCCCGGCCGTCCTCGTACTCGCAGTAGCGCGCCCGGAAGGCCGCCCGCAGCCGCGCCGCCTCCTCGTCCCGCCACGCCCCGGACGCCAGCAGCCAGGTCAGCTCTCGGTAGGAGCGCGAGACGTGGCCGGGCGCCTCCTCGGTGATGTCGAAGTACGCGCCGCGCGTCGCGGCGTACGGCCCCCAGTCGTCGGCGTGGATCAGGATCGGCCGGTCGAGGAGGACGTAGTCGAACATCAGGGCGGAGTAGTCGGTGATCAACAGGTCGGAGGCGAGCATCAGGTCCTCGACGTGCGGTTCGTCCGTCACGTCGACCACCACGCCCCGCCGGTGCAGCTCGGACAGGCCGAGGCCCCGCGCCGGGCCGGTGGCGAGAGAGGGGTGCAGCCGGACCAGCAGCGTGTGGTCCGCGCCGAGGTCGGCGGCGAGCCGGGCCACGTCCAGGCGCTCGACGAGCCCCCCGCGCCGGTACTCGCGGCGGGTCGGCGCGTACAGCACGACGGTGTGGCCGTCGGGGACGCCGAGCCGCTCGCGGACCCGGCGGCCGTCCTTTGGACCGGCGTTGACCAGGACGTCGTTGCGCGGGCTGCCGGTGCGCGCGGACGTGAAGTGGCAGGGGTAGGCCCGCTCCCAGATCCGTTCCGCGTACCGGCCCGCGACCAGGCTGTGGTCCCAGCGGTCGGCCCGGCGCAGCATCTGCGGCACGTCCACTCCGAGCCGGGCACCCGGCCTGCCCAGCAGGTCGACGCCCATGTACTTGAGCGGCGTGCCCTGGTGGGTGTGGAGGTGGACGCTGCCCTCCCGCTTCGCCACCGTGCCCGGCCAGTTGACGTTGTTGACGAGGAACGCCGCCCGCTCGGTCACCCGCCGGTAGGCGGCGCTGCCCAGCATCACGTGCTCGATGCCCGGCGGCAGCAGGGCGGGGTCCGCCGCGCACCCCTCGTCGCGCAGCACCCACACCCCGCGCAGGTGCGGGGCGTGCTCCCGGGCCGCGCGGTGGATCGCCGCGGGGTCGCCGAGCACGCCCCGGTGGGAGAAGGCCGAGTACACGACGAGGTCCGGGTCCAGCGCCCGGCGGGGGAGCACGGCGGCCGCGGCCCGGCGGGCCCGATGGGCGGCCGTGCCGCGTGCCTGCCGCGTCCGGCGTTCCAGCTCCCGGACCGCCCGCCCGGACTGCCGACGCAGCCGGTAGGCGGCGTACGGACCCTCCAGCACCCGGAGTTCGGCCGGGACCGCCGCGTCCCTCGGCCGGTACGCGCGGAACATCTCCGCCGTGCGGTGGAAGAACTCGGCCCGGTCGGACGGCGGCAGGCGGTCCGGCTTGGACAGGATGTCCAGGCAGTGCTCGCCCATCTTGGCGTGCAGGAACGCCCGCCACCGGTCCGCCAGCTCCGGGCGGGCGTCGAGGAAGGCGAAGACCCGCTCGTACTGCGCGTGGACGTCGAAGTGCTTGCGGCTGGTGGTGGACAGGATGTTGCCCTGGCGGCGCTGGCGGTAGTTCAGGCAGATCCGGTCCAGCGCGGCGATCCGCTCCGCGCTGAACATGACCGGGAAGGTCCAGGGCGTGTCCTCGTAGTAGCCCGGCGGGAAGGTGAAGCCCTCGCGGTCCACGAAGTCGCGGCGGTAGAGCTTGTTCCACACCACCATCAGCAGGTCGAGGATCTCCGGGTGCCCGGCCGCCGTGAACGTGCCGCCGCCGGCCTCCGCGAGCACCCGGGCCAGGACGTTGCGCCGGGTGCCGCCCCACCAGTAGGTGCGCGCGTAGTCGAAGACCAGCACGTCCGGGTCGTCCGTCTCCGCGAGCTGGTCGGCCATCGCGCGCAGGGCGCCCGGGGTGAGGGAGTCGTCGCTGTCGAGGAAGAAGAGGTAGTCGCCGGTGGCGTGCGGCATCCCGGCGTTGCGGGCCCGGCCGAGGCCGACGTTCTCCTCCAGGTGCAGCACGCGCACCCGCTCGTCGCGGGCCGCGTACTCGTCCAGGATCGCTCCCGAACCGTCCGGGGAGCAGTCGTCGACGGCGATCACCTCGATGTCCCGGAAGGACTGGTCCAGGACCGAGTCGAGGCACTCGCGCAGGAAACCCTGCACCTTGAAGCACGGGACGATGACGCTGAAGCGGGGCACGGCTGGGTCAGCTCCTTGCGAGGCTCTCGTGGGTGGCGGCGGCGGGCGCCGGGACGCGCCGGTCGAGCGGGACCACGGGCGGCAGCGCCTCGGGCGGCTCGCCGAGCAGCACCCGGCGCACGACGCGCTCGGCGGCCCGGCCGTCGTCGAACTCGCAGAACCGCTCCCGGAACGCCGCCCGCAGCGCCGTCGACTCCGGGCCCGCGTAGGTGCCGTCGGCGAACACGCGGGCCAGCTCCTCCGGGGTGCGCGCCACCGGTCCGGGCGGGGCCGCCGTGAGGTCGAAGTAGACGCCGCGGGTCTCCCGGTAGACGTCCCAGTCGTCGGCGTACACGACGATCGGACGGTCCAGGTTGGCGTAGTCGAACATGATGGACGAGTAGTCGCTGACCAGCGCGTCCGCGGCCAGGCACACGTCCTCCGAGGAGCGGTGCGCGGTCACGTCGAGGATCCGGCCGGTGCGTTCCCGCTTCCCGCCCCGGTCGTAGAAGTAGTGGGCGCGCAGCAGCACGACCACGTCCTCGCCGGCCGCCTCGCAGAACGCCTCCAGGTCCAGGCCGCCCGCGCCGAACCCGGTCTCGTAGTCCCGGTGCGTCGGCGCGTACAGGACCGCCGTCTTCCCTTCCGGGACGCCCAGTTCGCGCCGCACGCGGGCGACGTCCTCGGCGGTGGCCGTGCAGTAGACGTCGTTGCGCGGGTAGCCGTACTCCAGGTGCTCGTAGGAGCCGGGGAAGGCCCGCTCCCACATGTGGGTGGAGTGCCGGTTGGCGGACAGGTTGTAGTCCCAGCGGTCCACGCGGCCCAGCAGCTTGGTGAAGCTGCCGGTGGCCGCCGCCACCACCGGGTACGGCGACTGGTCCACGCCCATCGTCTTCAGCGGCGTGCCGTGCTGCGTCTGCACGTGCACGCTGCCGGGGCGCTTGACGACGCCCTCGGCGAAGTTGGCGTTGTTCACCAGGTACGTGGCGCGGGCCAGCACCTCCCAGTACCGGTGGCTGCCGATGACGGCGTGGTCGACGCCCGCCGGGAGCGTGTGTGCCTGGTCCGGCTCGACCAGGAACACCGACTTCAGGTGCGGGGCGAGTTCGCGGGCCTTGGCGTGGATCGCGGCCGGGTTGCAGGCGTAGCCGCGGCCCCAGTAGGCGCAGTACACGACGAGGTTCGGATCCAGCGGGCGGCGCAGGTGCCGGCGGTAGCGCAGCCGGGTGCGCAGTCCCCGCGGCCACGGCAGGCGGCCGAGGACGCCGGTCGCGGCCCGGTTGGCGGCGCGCAGGGCGCGGAAGCCGGCGTACGAGCCCGACGCCAGCAGCCGGTGCTGCACGCCGAGCCGCCCGCCCGGCGGCCGGAAGCCCGCGGGGCGATGGCGCCGGTACAGACGGCTCGCCCGGCGGTAGAAGGCGCGGCGCCCCCGCCGGGGCAGCCGCCGGGGGTGGGCGGCCGTCTTGAGGACCTGCGCGAAGAGCTGCTCGAACAGCGGGCCGAGCCGCTCGGGCGGCAGACCCCGCTCGGCGGCGTAGGTGAGCGCCAGTTCGGCCTGGTCGAGCAGGTCCGCGTGGTGCTCGCCGGGCAGGTTCAGCCGGTTGCCCTGGCGCCGCACCCGATGTCGTACGACCACGGAGCGCAGCACCGCCACCCGCTCGGCGCGCACCGCGACGCGGGCACCGAAGCCGACGTCCGTGAAGTGTCCGTCGGTGAAGTCCAGTCCGCGCTCGGCGAGGAAGGTGCGCCGGTGCACCGCGCTCCACGCGGGCAGGTGGACGCCGGTCAGGTGCGGGGCGCGGTCGGGGGCGAAGGCGCCGTCCGGGGCCTTCGCCAGCAGCGGGGCGGCCGGGTTGGTGGTCTCGCCCTCCCACCAGGGCACGCGCTCGTACTCGCAGTACAGGACGTCGACGCCGCCGGTGTCGGCGAGGCGCGCGTCCAGCGCCGCCAGTGCGCCCGGCACGAGGAGGTCGTCGCCGTCGAGGAACAGCAGGTACGCGCCGGTCGCCGCCCGCATCCCGGCGTTGCGCGCGCCGGCCAGACCGGCCGACGGCGGCGAGTGCACCGGCGTCACCCGGCAGTCCTGCTCGGCGTGCTCCCCGGCGACGTCCGCCGCGGCGCGGTCCGGGCCGTCGCAGACCGGGATCAGCTCGAAGTCGCCGAAGGACTGGGCGAGGACCGAGTCCAGGGCCTGGGAGAGCCGCCCCGCGACCCCATGGGACGGGACGATGATGCTGAAGCGGGGCATGCTGCTCTTTCTCTTCTTTCGTTCGTGGTCCCGGCAGGCCGCGACGGCGGCCCCGGCCGCCCCGCCGGCCGCCACGTGGGCGGCCGGGACGGAGTGGGCCGCGACGAACCGCGGGACATGGGAACTCCCGGTGGACAAACGGCGGTCAGAGGCTGTCGGTGACGGTCCGGGGCCCCGCCGGTTGCGGCACCGTCGCCGGCGGGGTGCGGGCAGGCCCTGTCGTCATGCTCCCGTCGTCCGACCGCAGAGCGGGCCTTGCGGCGTCAGGCGCGTGCTCTCGGCGTGCCGGGCCCTGAGCCCTCGTACTGGATGTACGTGGGTCAGGGCCCGGTGCGGCGAGGGTGCGTGGAGGGCGTCGCGAGGCAGACGGGAGCGTGACGACAGGGCCTGGGGCGGATGCGGCCGAGGGAGCCGGGCGGCGCTCGGCGAGCGGCACGACCGGCGGCAGGTCGCTCTCGCCCAGGACGACCCGGCGTACGACGCGGTCGGCGGCGCGGCCGTCGTCGTACGGGCAGAACCGCTCGCGGAAGGCGGCCCGCAGCCGCGCCGTCCGGGCGCCGTGCCAGTCGCCGCTCGCGAAGACGCCGATCAGCTCGTCCTCGTCCCGGGCGATCGCGCCGGGCGGGAAGGACCGCAGATCGACGTAGGTGCCGCGGACCGCCTCGTACGCCTGGGGCTCGTCGGCGTGGAGCACGATCGGGCGGTCCAGGCCCGCACAGTCGAACATCAGGGACGAGTAGTCGGTGACCAGGGCGTCCGAGGCCAGGCAGAGCGACTCCACGTGCGGATGGTCGCTGACGTCCAGCACCCGGCCGGCGGAGGCGGTGAGCGGGCCGCCGTGGGCGGGGTGGGCGCGGGCCAGCACCATGAAGCGCGGGCCGAGCCGGCGCACGACGCGCTCCAGGTCCAGGGCGGAGCGCTGGGTACGCCGGTAGTCGCGGTGGGTGGGCGCGTACAGGATCGCGACCGTGCCCTCGGGGATGCCGAGGGTCTCGCGCAGTCGGGCCACGTCCGCCGCCGTCGCCCGCTGGAGGACGTCGGTGCGCGGCTGCCCGTGCTCCAGGGCGGTCCAGCCGCCGGGGTGGACGCGTTCCCAGGTCAGGGTGGAGTGGCGGTTGGCGGAGACCACGTAGTCCCACGTGTCGACCTCGCGCAGCAGCCGGGCGAAGTCGGTGCCGCGCGCGGCGCCCGGGCGCTCCTGGAGGTCCAGGCCCATGTGCCCCAGCGGCGTCCCGGCCTGCGTCTGCACCAGGACCTGGCCCCGGCGCCGGACCAGGCCCGCGTCGAAGGCGGCGTCGGACACCAGGTAGCGGGAGCGGGCCAGGGCGGTCCAGTGGGCGGCCGTGCCCGGCGTCAGGCGGCGGGTGCCGGGCGGCACGGTGTGGTGGTGGGCGGGGGCGGCGGCCCACGCCGTGCGCACGTGCGGGGCGAGCCGGCGGAACGCCTCCTCCAGCGCCCCCGGGTCGCGGCCGTACCCCCGGTGGCCCTCGACGGCGAAGACGGCGCGGTCGGCGCGGAGCGGGAGGCAGCGCTGGACGCGGTAGTGCAGGCGCAGGGCGCCGGTCCGGGCGGCGCGCAGCAGCCCCGCGGTGACGTTCGCCGTACGGCGGCGCAGGGCCGACGCCAGGCGCAGGGCGGCGTAGGTGCGGCGCAGGCCCAGGCGGAGCAGGGCGTGGCGGATGCGGACGGGCAGCGGGGCGGGGGCGCCCGGGACCCGGTAGCGGCGGCAGTGGACGCGGGCCCGGCGCAGGAACTCGGCGCGCAGGGAGCGCGGGAGGCGGTCGGGGCGGGTGTACACCGTCGTCAGGTGGTCGGCCATCCGGCGGTACAGCAGGGGGCGCCAGCGGTCCAGCTCCCGGCGCGAGGCCGGGTGCGTCTCGGCGCGCGCGTCCAGGAACGCGAAGACGCGGTCGTACTGCGCGAAGACGTCCAGGTGCCGCTCGCCCGGCGTGCCGAGGATGCTGCCCCGGCGGCGTTGCCGGTAGTGCACGCAGACCCGGTCCAGGGTGGCGACGGACCCCGCCGTGAGCAGGACCGGGTAGGTCCACGGGGTGTCCTCGTAGTAGCCCGGCGGGAAGGCGAGGCCCTCGCGCTCGGCGAACTCCCGCCGCACCGCCTTGTTCCAGGCCACCATCAGCAGCTTCAGCAGCTCCGGCCGGTCGGCGAGCCGGAACGGCGCCGGGCCCTGCTCGGTGAGGTGCGCGGCGGCCTGGTTGCGGACCGTCTCGCCGGTCCAGTACGTGCGCGCGTAGTCGTAGACCAGGACGTCCGGCTCGCCGGTCTCCTCGATCCGGTCGGCGATGCCGCGCAGCGCGTGCGGGGTGAGGGTGTCGTCGCCGTCGAGGAAGACCAGGTAGTCGCCGCCCGCCCGTTCCATCCCGGCGTTGCGCGCGGGGCCCAGGCCCTCGTTGCGCGTCAGGCGCACGACGCGGACGCGCTGGTCGAGGGCCGCGAACTCGTCGGCGATCGCACCGCAGGCGTCCGGCGAGCAGTCGTCGACGACGATCACCTCGAAGTCCGGGTACGACTGGGCCAGCACCGACTCCAGGCACGCGTGCAGATACGCCTGCACCTGGTACGCGGGAACGATGACACTGAACCGGGGCACGGGGACATCCATGGGTCGGCGGGATCGGCGCGGGCGTTCTGCCCGGCAACGGCCGCCGACGCGACTTGGTTACGGTCCCCGGGGCATTCGGGGGACGTTGTGCCCGTACGGATGAGGGGCGGACCGGAGACCGGCCCGCCCCTCAAGGATGCTGTCGCAGTGCCTACTTGACGGCGCCGGCCATCACTCCGGAGACGAACTGCCGCTGGAACGCGAAGAACACGGCCAGCGGGACCACCATGGAGATGAACGCTCCCGGTGCCAGCACGTCGATGTTGTTGCCGAACTGCCGCACCTGGGTCTGCAGGGCGACCGTGATCGGCTGGCTCCCGGAGTCCGAGAAGATCAGCGCGACCAGCATGTCGTTCCACACCCACAGGAACTGGAAGATGCCCAGGCTCGCGATCGCGGGCCCGCCGAGCGGCATCACCACCCTTACGAACAGCCGCAGTTCGCCCGCGCCGTCCAGCCGGGCCGCCTCCAGCAGCTCCCTCGGGATCTCCGCGAAGAAGTTCCGCAGCAGGAACACCGCGAAGGGCAGGCCGAAACCGACGTGGAAGAGGATCACGCCGAGCATCGAACCGAACAGGCCGATCTTCCCGAAGAGTTCGGCGATCGGGATCAGGGCCACCTGCACGGGCACGACGAGCAGCCCGACCACGGCCAGGAACCACCAGTCGCGGCCCGGGAAGTCCATCCACGCGAACGCGTACCCGGCCAGCGCCCCGACGACCACGACCAGGACGGTCGCCGGGACGGTGATCAGCGCGGTGTTGAGGAGGGACGAGGTGATGTCGCCGTTCTTCAGCAGCTCCTCGTAGCTCTGGAAGGTGAGCCGCGAGGGCTCGGTGAAGACCCTCCACCAGCCGCCGGCCGCCATGTCCTCGGGCGTGCGCAGCGAGGACAGCAGCAGCCCGATCGTCGGGACCAGCCAGAACAGGCCCACCACGATCAGGAACACCCGGACGAGCCCGCCGCCGGCGGCCTCGGCGAGCCGGGATGCGAGCGGCTGCCTGGCCTTGACGGCCGTCTCGGGCGGCCGGGTGGCCGCCGGGGTCAGGGAACCCGCGTCCGCGGTCATCGCCGCACCTCCCGCCGCAGTCGCCGTACGTTGAACCACATCACCGGGATGACCAGGAGCAGCAGGAACACCGCGATGGCGCTGGCGACGCCCGGCTGGTCCGAGGCGAAGCCCTTGCGGTACAGCTCCAGGGCGAGCACGTTGGCGTCGTCCTGGGAGGAGCCCGGGGCGATGATGAAGACCAGGTCGAAGACCTTGAGCACGTTGATCATCAGGGTGACGACGACGACCGCGAGGACCGGCGCCAGCAGGGGCACCGTGACCCGTCTGAAGACCTGCCACTCGTTGGCGCCGTCGACCCGGGCGGCCTCCAGCAGCTCTCGGGGCATGCCTGCCAGCCCCGCCGCGATCAGCACCATCGCGAAGCCCGCCCACATCCACACGTACGATCCGATGATCGCCGGGGTGACGAGGGAGGGGCCGAGCCAGTTCAGGCCGTTGTACGGCTCCTTGAAGTTGCCGGCGGGCAGTCTCAGCAGTGCCCCGTCGGCCGCCGCGGGCAAAGTGAAGGTGCCGTCCCCGGCCGCCGTGGTCGTCGCGACGACCTCGCCGTCCTTGACCGCCTCGATCTTCATCCCGGCATAGCCCAGCTCGGCCGCGTCGACGCCGCCCGGCTTTCCGACGCCCTTGCCGCGGGTGAAGTCCTGCCAGGTGGTGCCGGTGACCTTCCCGTCCTCGGGCTCGGCGGACGCCGCCTTCTGTGCGCCGTCGGGCATCAGGTCGGGGGCGACGCCGACGAGGGGGAGGGCGACCGGGGTGCCCGCGCTGACCGGCTGCCTCGTGATGAACGCACCGCCACCGGCCGGTTTCAGCGGCGAGTCGCGGCCCGGGTGCGCCTTCGGGAACGCGGACGACTCGGCGAAGGTGTCGTGCACCCCGACCCACACCGCGTTGGCGACGCCCTTGTCCGGGTCCTGGTCGTACACCAGGCGGAAGATGATGCCGGCCGCGAGCATCGAGATCGCCATCGGCATGAAGACGACCAGTTTGAACGCCGTGCCCCAGCGGATGCGTTCGGTCAGCACCGCGAAGATCAGACCGAGCGCGGTGGCGACCGTCGGCGCGAACACCACCCAGATGACGTTGTTCTTCAGGGCGGTGCGGATGCCGTCGTCGGTGAACAGCGTCTCGTAGTTGTCGAATCCGGCGAAGGAGTCGCCGGACTGGTCGTAGAAGCTGCGGATCAGCGAGTACCCGATCGGGTAGACCACGAGCGCGCCGAGCAGCACCAGGGCGGGCAGCAGGAACAGCGCCGCCACGGACCTTCGGGTGCCGGTCACGCTCCTGCGCGACGTGGGTGACTTGGGGGCGGCGGGGCCCCGTGGTGCTCCCGCCGCCGTCGCCGACGTCATCGCGTCAGCCTCCGTAGGCGGCGGCCGCGTCCGCCTCCAGCTTCGCCTGGGCGCCCGCGACGTCCTTCGGGTTCTTCAGGAAGTCCTGCAACGTCTTCCACTCGCCCTTGCCGGGGGTGCCGCCGAAGGCCTGCGGGGCCTGGTCCGACATGTCGAAGCGGAAGTCGTCACCGGCCGCGACCAGCGCCTCGGCGATCTTCTTCTGCACCTCGTTCGGGTACACGGAGGCGTCCACGCTCTTGTTGGGCGAGAGGAACCCGCCGAGCTTCGCCTGGATCGCCGCCGCGTCCGGCGAGGCCAGCCAGGTGGCCAGCGCCTGCGCCGCCTTGGAGTCCTTGAAGACCACGGCCGCGTCGCCGCCGGACACCACCGGCGCGGTGTCGCCCACGGCCGGGAACGGGAACACCTTCGCGTCCGTGCCGACCTTCGCCTTCGTCTCACCGATGTTGACCTGCACGAAGTCGCCCTCGTAGACCATGCCCGCCTTGGGCTGGGCGCCGCCGGTGAAGGTCTGCGTCACCGAGGCCGGGAACTCCGTCTGCAGCGCCCCGGACGCACCGCCCGCGACGAAGTCCTTCTTGCCCCAGATCTCCGCGAGGGTGGTCAGCGCCTGCTTCACGGACGGTTCCGTCCACTTGATCTCGTGCTTGGCCAGCTGGTCGTACTTCTCCGGGCCCGCCTGCGAGAGGTAGACGTTCTCGAACCAGTCCGTGAGCGTCCAGCCGTCCGCGCCGCCCACGGAGAACGGGGTGACGCCCGAGTCGTAGACCATCTGGGCCGTGTTGAGCAGCTCGTCCCAGGTCTTGGGCTCGGACGCCCCCGCGTTCTCGAAGACCTGCGCGTTGTACCAGATCAGCGACTTGTTGGCGGCCTTGTAGTACACGCCGTACTGCTTGCCGTCGACCTTGCCGATGTCCTGCCAGCCCTGCGAGTAGTTCTCGCCCAGTTCCTTGGTCGCCTCGGCGCCCAGCGGCTTGGCCCAGCCCTTGTCCACGGCCTGCCTGATGGCGCCGGGCTGCGGGAGCATCGCCACGTCCGGCGGGGCGCCGCCCGCGATCTTCGAGCCGAGGAAGTTGATGATCGGGTCCTGGGCCGGCACGAAGGTCACCTTGGCGCCGGTGCGCTTCTCGAACTCGGCGAGGACCTTCTTGAAGTTCTCCTGCTCGGTGCCGGTCCAGACGGCGGCGACCTCCAGGCTCTCGCCGTCCAGCTTCGGGAGGGTGACGGAGGAGGCCGGTGCCTTGGTGCCGCCGCCCTTGTCGCCCTTGTCACCGCCGCCGTTGTCGTCGTCGCCGCCGCACGCGGTGAGCGAGAGGGCGAGTGCCGCCACGGCGAGGGTGGCGGCCACGCGGGTGGTCCTCTTGACGGTTCTGCCTGTCCGGATGGTGCTGCTCATGCGCATCACTGCCCCGTTCTTCGTTCATCGTCGAACGCTCGGCGCTGTCCCGTGCGCTCTGGTGTACGCCAGGGGGGTGAGGGCGGCAAGGGCGCGTCGGCCGCCGAACGGGGTTTCGTGACCGCGTCGTGACCGTGATCGGGCCCCCGGCACGGGTGTGGGCGTCGTGGGCTGCTCCGGCACTACAGGAGTGACGGGACCTCCGCCGCCGAGACCTCGCGGGCCGCGCGTTCCAGGGCGCTGGCCAGGAGGGCCAAGTCGGTCGGTCCGTTGCCCAGTTCGCGCACCGGGCGGCGGGTGGGCGGGTCGCCCATGCGGTGCCACTCCAGGGGGACCACCGTGGGGCGCAGCGTCGCCGTGCGCGGGATGCGGCCCGTGACCCGGCCGCCCTGGAAGGCGGTGGTGCGTCCGTCGGGGCGGGCCAACCGGCCGCGTCCGGGAGCCGGTTCGTCCGGGCCCGGCACCGGCGCGTCCAGCGTGACGCGCAGGGTCGCGCGCAGGGCGGGCTCCGTGTTCTCCGTACGGCCGCCGGGAGCGGTCGCCGCCACCAGGTGGACGCCGAGCCGCTCGCCCTCCCGCGCGACGGCCTCCAGGGCCCGCATCACCGACCCCGCGGCGGGGCGTCCCGGGGAACCGAGCGGGGGAGTGACGAGGGCGTCGAGGTCGTCGACGACCACGACCAGGCGGGGCAGGGGCGGGACGGGGTCGGTGCGGTGCTTGGCGGCGGGCCGCAGGCGCAGGGTGGAGCTGGGCGGGGACTCGACGTCCCCGGAGTCGGAGGCCGGCGCGGTCCCCGCCGTGGCCGCCGTGCGCTGGGCCACCAGCCGGCCCGACACCTCGCGCCCCGTGTGCCACTCGGCGAAGTGCGACCGTCCGAGCAGCTCGGCGCGCCGCTTCAGCTCGGCGCTCAGGGACTGGGCGAACTCCCGCATCCGCACGGGGTCGTTGGCGGTCAGATGGGTGGTGACGTGCGGTACGTCCGTGCACACGCGCAGGCCCTCGCCGTGGGCGCCGCCCGAACTCACGCCGTCGCGGCCGTCCACGAGGACGACGCCGAGCCGGTCGGGTCGTTCGGCCGAGGCGAGCGAGGCGACGAGCGCCCGCAGCAGCTCGGTGCGACCGCTGCCGGGCGGGCCCTCGATCAGCAGGTGCGGTCCCTCGGCGGCCAGGTCGACCGGGACGGGGCCGCGCGGACCGGCGCCCAGCACCGCCTGTGCGCGTCCCCCGAGGGACTCGGTGTCGTCGGCGGCGGCGGCCCAGCGGGCCATCAGGGAGGCGGGGGTGGCGCGGGCCAGGCCCAGCTCGTCGAGGAGCCGGGCCGTCCGGGGGAGCGGTGCGGACACGCGCGCGTGGTGCTCGCCGCCGGTGGCGGTGTCCGTGCGCAGCGGGGCCAGGGCACGCGCGAAGCGCTCGGCCCACGGAAGGGAGACGGCGTCCAGCGTGCCGAGGGTGCCGTGCCCGACCGGGCCGGCGGGTGCGGCCGGGGTGCCCGGGTCCGAGCCCGGTCCGGCGCCGGGTCCGGTGTTCGTGCCGGTGCTCGTCCCCGTGCGGGCGACGCGCAGCAGGCGCAGGGTCGTTGCCACGTCGCCGCTGAGCAGCGCGACGGCGCCGCACTCCCGGAACACCGGCGACACCGCGCAGGCCGCCTCGTACGTCCGCGTCACCGGGGACGTGGGGGAGGCGGCGGCCGTCTCGGCGAGGCACACGACGTGGATGCCGGCCCGCGACCCCTCCAGGGCCAGCCGCGCCACCGCCTCGCGCACATCGGCACCGCCGGGGTCCCCGTCGACGACGACCACGGTGTACGGGCCGGTGAAGCCGCCGGCCGGGTCGGTCCCGTCGCTGCTTCCGTCGGCGGGGCGGGCCCAGGAGGGCTGGTGACGGGCGGTTCCGCCGGTCGCGTCCAAAGCCGCGTCCTGGACGCGTGCTCCGGACCGGGCCCGGTCCGCGTGGTGGTCGTCGAGGCGGCGGAGGAGCTCCTGCGCGCGGGCCGTGGCCTGTTCGCCGTCGTGGGCGAGCAGCAGGCGGCAGTCCTGGCCGTGTCCCGGGCGCACCTGCGGCAGCCAGCCGAGCCAGGACCACTCGGCGTTCCGCTCGGCGAGCGGACGGGAGCGGTCCGCGCTGATCAGGACGATTTCCAGGGTGTCGGCGGAGTGCAGCGCGGCGAGCTGGGCCAGCACCGAGCGGGCCAGCCCGCTGAGCCGCTCGCGCGGGCCCGCGAGGCCGAGCGCGCCGACCTCGCGCAGGTCGGCGGTGACCGGGACCGCGGGCAGCGGGGCGGCACCGCCCGGCGCCATCCGGTCGGCCGTGCCGAGCCGCACGGTGAGCGCCTCCGGGTGATCCGGGCCGCGCTCCCACAGCCGCGGCCCCGGGCCCAGCGCCGTCAGCAGCAGCGAGGCGGGGTCCGGCCAGGTCTCCTGGGCGCGCGGGGTGCCGGGCGGGGCGTCCGGCGCCGCTCCGGCGGCCGTCGTCTCGTCGTACGCCCGCGCGCCGGACACGCCGGTCTCCGGAGCGCCTGCGCGGCCGCCGGTCAGCCGCCGGGCCCACGCCCCTATCCCACCGCGCCTGCGCACCTCCTGCGGCACATCGGTGCCGCGCAGAGGGGTGCCCTTGCGGCCGGTGCGGGCCTCGCGGCCGGGGCGGTCGTCGGCGCGCTGTCCGGTGCCGGGCTCCCGGCCGGTGTGGTCGTCCGGGCCTGCGCCGTCTGTCCACCCGCGTGCGTCGGAGGAACGGCGGGGGGCCTCACCGGCGCCACCCGTGCGGGAAGCACGCGCACCGGCGGAGCCGCCGCCGGGCCCGCCCACGCCGACGTCGCCGTACGCGCTCGTGCCGGGACTGCCCGGCCGGTACGGGGTCGGTCCGGAGGTGCCGGTGCGGTACGCGTCCTCGTCGGTTGTGCCGGTGCGGGCCGCGCTTTCGCCGGGCTTACCCGGCCCGTAGGCGTGCTGTGCGGAGGGATCGGTGCGGTATGTGTCCTCGTCGGTTGTGCCGGTGCCGTACGCGCCCCCGCCGCGTGTGCCGGTGCGGGGCGCGGCACCGCCGGGCGCGTCGGCCCCGTACCCGTCACCGCCGACTGCGTCGGCCCCGTACCCGCCCGGCGTGGAGGGACCCCGGCCGCTCCCGTGCTCGCCGGGTGTGGCCGGTGCGGGAGGGCGGTGCCCGGGCGCGCGCTGGCCGTCGGCCGCGTACGACCCCGCGCCCTGCGCGCCGCCGTGTGTCTCGCCCGCGGCGGGGGACTGCCGGGGCAGGCCCGGCGTGGGGCCGGTGCCATGACTCTCGATGCGGGGGGCGCCGCCCTGCCCGGGGACCTGCGGCGGCTCGGGGGGTGTCCCGTCCGTGCCGTACGCCGAGGTGCCGTACGCGTGGTGGGTCCGCCCTCCGGCCGCGGGGGTGCCGTCGACCTCCGTGTCCCGGGTGCCGTGGGCGCCGGAGTGCGGCGCGGTGCCCGCCCCGTCCGACGACCCGCGGGTGGCGGGAGCGGCGGCATCGGCCGCCCGCGCGGCTCCGGACGGTCCCGTCGCGCGGGAGCGGTCGCCCGCGGCGCCGGGTCCCTCCGCCCCGTCGGCCACGCGCGCGTGGGACATCGCGTCGCCGACCCCGCCGCCCGGTGCGGGCGTCCGGTACCCGGACAGCCGTACGTGTCCCTCCCCGTCCGGCGCCGTCGCCACCCGCACCTGCGCCGCCGGCGGCACCGGCACGAGCCGCAGGGCGGACTCGCCGATCCGCAGCAGCGCACCCGGCGCGAAGCGGACCGGGCGGTCGCCCACACGGGTGCCGTCCAGAGTGGTGCCGTTGGTGGAGCCGAGGTCGGCGACCGAGACGCGGCCGTCCGGACGGACGGTGACCGCGCAGTGCATGCGGGAGACGTCCGGGTCGTCGAGCGCGACGTCGGCGTCGGCGGAGCGGCCGAGCCGGATCTGGCCGCCGTGCAGGAGGTGGACGCCGCCCGCGTCGGGCCCCGCGACCACGTGGAGCTGGACGGGGACGTCCGCCGGCTCGGTGTGCGGGTCGGGCTCGCCCGGCGCGCCGAGGCAGAGCACGGCGCCGTCGACCAGCGGAGGCTCGCCCAGGGTGCTGCGCTGGGCGTCGAGGCGCTGTGCGCCGGAGTACAGGACCACCTGGCCGGAGCCCGCGCCCTCGCCGGGGAGCGTGGCGGCCAGCGCGGAGGCGACCGCGGCCAGCGCCGTGCCGGCCGGCGCGGTGACGAGCACGTCGCAACGCGCGGCGCGGCCCCCCGCCGAAGCGGCCGGGGCGGCTGGGACGGCCGGTGCATGCGGGCCCAGCGGGTCCACGACGGTCAGCCGGATCTGCATCGCCGCAAGCGGTCCCTTCGCGCGGGCGCCCGCACGCCGGGACGGAAGCCGCCACCACGGTCCCCCACCGCGGACTTCCCCCACCGTCACACGAGCACGTCGGCCAGTACTGCACGCATCCTCGCACCTGCCACCGACAACGCGCCCGCCGCCCGCCGTCAAATGATCTTGATTGGTCGGCTCTGCCCCCAAAAATGCCTGACAGCTGCTCCGCGGATGATCGAAAGCCGCCCGCTTGAGATCGGTCACGTCCGGGCGGCGGCAACCAAGGGACCGGGTCGAGCGTCTTTCCTTCGAACGTGGCCCGGGGGCGGCACTACAGTTGGGTCCGACTGGGACCCACCGTCGACCGACCGCTTCTGCGACAGTGGGTCCGAACAGCCAGCAAGCAACTAGGAGCGCATGACGTGCGGCCCGTCGGCAGCAAGTACCTCCTCGAGGAGCCCCTCGGCCGCGGCGCCACGGGCACCGTCTGGCGTGCCCGCCAGCGCGAGACCGCGGGCGCCGAGGCGGCCGTGGCCGGACAGCCCGGCGAGACCGTCGCGATCAAGGTGCTCAAGGAAGAGCTCGCGAGCGACGCCGACATCGTGATGCGCTTTCTGCGCGAACGTTCCGTCCTGCTCCGGCTCACCCACCCCAACATCGTCCGGGTCCGCGACCTGGTCGTCGAGGGCGAGCTGCTGGCCCTCGTCATGGATCTCGTCGACGGCCCCGACCTCCACCGCTATCTGCGCGAAAACGGGCCGCTCACCCCGGTTGCGGCGGCCCTGCTCACCGCGCAGATCGCCGACGCGCTCGCCGCGAGCCACGCCGACGGCGTCGTCCACCGCGACCTGAAGCCGGCCAACGTCCTGCTGAAGCAGACCGGCGGCGAGATGCACCCGATGCTCACCGACTTCGGCATCGCCCGCCTCGCCGACTCACCCGGCCTCACCCGCACCCACGAGTTCGTCGGCACGCCCGCGTACGTCGCGCCGGAGTCCGCCGAGGGCCGCCCGCAGACCTCCGCCGTCGACGTCTACGGCGCCGGCATCCTGCTGTACGAGCTGGTCACCGGCCGTCCCCCGTTCGGCGGCGGCTCCGCCCTCGAGGTGCTGCACCAGCACCTGAGCGCCGAACCGCGCCGCCCCTCCACCGTCCCCGACCCGCTGTGGACGGTCATCGAGCGCTGCCTGCGCAAGAACCCGGACGAACGCCCCAGCGCCGAGAACCTCGCCCGCGGCCTGCGCGTCGTCGCCGAGGGCATCGGCGTGCACGCGAACAGCGCACAGATCGGCGCCGCCGAGGGCGTGGGCGCGCTCCTCGCCCCCGACCCGGCACCCGCGCAGGTTCCCGGAACTCCCGGCACCCCCGACGCCGCCTACGACCCGAACGGCGCGACCAGCGTCCTGCCGCACACCGGGGGGCCGGCGGGCGCCGCCGACCCCACCGCCGTACTCCCGAACACCGGGGCCGCCGACCCGACCGCCGTCATGCCGCCGGTGGGCCCGGGGCAGGCGGGAGAGCCGGGCACGCCGGGTCAGGGCGGGCCCGAGGACCCGCACCCCTGGCAGAACCAGCTGCGCGCCGCCCGCGACCGCAACGAGCAGACGCAGGTCCAGTATCTCGACCCCAACCAGGACCCGCTGCGCCGCCGCCCCCAGCGGCAGGTCTCCCGCGCGCCCCAGCAGCCGCGTCAGACCCCCCAGGGCCCGCCGCCCCAGCAGCCCGGCTACGGCTACCCGCAGCAGCAACCGCCGCAGCGCTACGCCACCCCGCAGCCCCAGCCGCCGCAGCGGTACGCCCCGCCGCCCGCCCCCGAGCCGCAGCCGCCCCGGCGTGAGCCCAGGCCGCCGCGGCAGCGCAGCGCCAACCCCATGCGCATCCCGGGACTGGGCTGCCTCAAGGGATGCCTGGTCACCATCGTCGTCCTCTTCGTGGCCGGCTGGCTCGTGTGGGAGCTGAGCCCGCTGCAGGACTGGATCGGCACCGGCAAGGGCTACTGGGACCAGCTCAGCGACTGGTTCACCACCGTGACCGACTGGATCGGGGACCTGGGCGGGTCGGGCGACTCAGGCTCCACCGGCGCCTGAGTCGAACGGCCGCCGAGCCGAACCCCGCGGGCCGAGTCTGGAGACTTGTCGACATCCGGAGGGTGATTTCCGCCTCCGCGGTGAAGGCCGGCTCCCGGGACGCGTACTTTTAGGCGCAACACGCGTCGGTAGGAGCAGTCTTGGCACGGAAGATCGGCAGCCGGTACACCGCCCATCAGATCCTCGGGCGGGGCAGCGCCGGCACGGTGTGGCTGGGCGAGGGTCCCGACGGACCCGTCGCGATCAAGCTGCTGCGCGAGGACCTGGCGTCCGACCAGGAACTCGTCTCCCGCTTCGTGCAGGAGCGCACCGCCCTGCTCGGCCTGGAGCACCCGCACGTCGTCTCCGTGCGCGACCTGGTGGTCGACGGCAACGACCTCGCGCTGGTCATGGACCTGGTCCGCGGCACCGACCTGCGCACCCGCCTCGACCGCGAGCGGCGCCTGGCGCCCGAGGCCGCGGTGGCCGTCGTCGCCGACGTCGCCGACGGACTGGCCGCGGCCCACGCCTCCGGCGTCGTGCACCGCGACGTCAAGCCCGAGAACGTGCTGCTCGACATGCAGGGCCCGCTCGGCCCCGGCGGCTCGCACCCGGCGCTGCTGACGGACTTCGGGGTGGCCAAGCTCATCGACACCCCGCGCCGCACCCGCGCCACGAAGATCATCGGTACGCCCGACTACCTCGCCCCGGAGATCGTCGAGGGCCTGCCCCCGCGCGCGGCGGTCGACATCTACGCGCTCGCCACGGTCCTGTACGAGCTGCTGGCCGGCTTCACGCCGTTCGGCGGCGGCCACCCCGGCGCCGTGCTGCGCCGCCACGTGACCGAGACCGTCGTCCCGCTCCCCGGCATCCCCGACGAGCTGTGGCAGCTCCTGGTCCAGTGCCTCGCCAAGGCCCCCGCCTCCCGGCTGCGCGCCTCCGAGCTGAGCGCCCGGCTGCGCGAGCTGCTGCCGATGCTCGCCGGCATGGCCCCGCTGGACGTGGACGAGCCCGACGCCGAGCAGCAGGAGGACGCCCCCGACGGGTCCGCGGCGTCCGCCGCGTCCCCGGCCGCCCCCGCGTCCGCCGCCGAGCCCGTACGGCGCCGGGGAGCGGTGCCGCTGGTGCCGGGGGCCAAGCCCGCCGACTCCAACCGCGACACCCACACGTCGATGCGCGTCCCCGCCCCGGACGAGCTGGCCGGCGGCGCCCGCGGCACCGCCCGCGCCCCGCGCGCGGCGGGCTCCCCGCGCCCCGGCTCGGCCCGCAACCGCGCCACCGCGCGGCGGCGCCGGCTCGCGGTGGGTGCGGGCGCGCTGGCCCTGGTGGCGGCGATCGGCGTCGGCACCCGGCTGGCCACGGGCGGCGACGAGGACGGCACCGGCCCCCAGGACACGCGGAACTCGGCGCCGGCCGCTCCCTGAGCCCCGCACCGCCACCGCGGTCCACGCCCCGCACCCCCGCCGGGCGTGGACCGCCGGCCGGAGCCGTTACGCTGGATGCGTGGCAGTCGTCGATGTATCCGAAGAGCTGAAGTCCCTCTCCTCGACCATGGAGTCGATCGAGGCCGTCCTGGACCTCGACAGGCTGAGGGCAGACATCGCCGTGCTCGAGGAGCAGGCGGCCGCGCCCTCCCTGTGGGACGACCCGGAGGCGGCGCAGAAGATCACCAGCAAGCTCTCGCACCTGCAGGCCGAGGTGCGGAAGGCCGAGGCCCTGCGCGGCCGGATCGACGATCTCGGCGTGCTCTTCGAGATGGCCGAGGAGGAGGACGACCCGGACACCCGTGCCGAGGCCGAGTCCGAGCTCGCGGCCGTCCGCAAGGCGCTGGACGAGATGGAGGTCCGCACCCTGCTCTCCGGCGAGTACGACGCGCGCGAGGCGCTCGTCAACATCCGCGCCGAGGCGGGTGGCGTGGACGCCGCCGACTTCGCCGAGAAGCTCCAGCGCATGTACCTGCGCTGGGCCGAGCAGCACGGCTACAAGACCGAGGTCTACGAGACGTCGTACGCGGAGGAGGCCGGCATCAAGTCGACCACCTTCGCCGTGCAGGTGCCGTACGCGTACGGCACCCTCTCCGTCGAGCAGGGCACCCACCGCCTCGTGCGCATCTCGCCCTTCGACAACCAGGGGCGCCGCCAGACCTCCTTCGCGGGCGTCGAGATCCTCCCCGTGGTCGAGCAGACCGACCACATCGAGATCGACGAGTCCGAGCTGCGCGTGGACGTGTACCGGTCCTCCGGCCCCGGCGGCCAGGGCGTGAACACCACCGACTCGGCGGTGCGCCTGACCCACATCCCCACCGGCATCGTCGTCTCCTGCCAGAACGAGCGCTCGCAGATCCAGAACAAGGCCACCGCCATGAACGTCCTCCAGGCCAAGCTTCTGGAGCGGCGCCGCCAGGAGGAGCAGGCCAAGATGGACGCCCTCAAGGGCGACGGGGGCAACTCCTGGGGCAACCAGATGCGTTCGTACGTGCTGCACCCGTACCAGATGGTCAAGGACCTGCGCACGGAGCACGAAGTGGGCAACCCCGAGGCCGTGTTCAACGGCGAGATCGACGGCTTCCTCGAGGCCGGCATTCGCTGGCGCAAGCAGCAGGAGAAGTAAATCGAAGCGGAATCGCCGCTTTGTCGACAAGGCAACTGCCGCTCCTCGGGCGGCAGTTGCCTTTTGTCTGCCCGCCGTTCGCCGGTGATGTCTGGGTTTTGCATCACACTCACACCCTTTGTGTCCGGCATACGTCCCTTACCTGGACATCGCGTACGCAATGGCCTTGACGTTGCTTTGAACATTCGGAATGGTGAGGCGCGGCATGCGTATTTCTGGGGCGCATGTGAACCGGGGGGCTTGAGCACACATGCAGCCGCCCCCCGTCGATCACGGCCCCGAGCGCGGCCTCACCGACTAATCGGCTACTGGGGGTAGCACACACATGATGAAGAAGACGCGGGTCCGCGTCGCGCGTATCGCGGCCGGTGCAGTGGTCGCCGCGGGAGCGTCGCTGATGGTTGCGGGCGTCGCACAGGCCGATGACGAGAATCCCATCTGTGACATCGTCGTCACGCCGGACTGCGAGGAGGGTGGCGAGACCCCGGGCGGTGGCAACACGGAGGAGCCCGGTGGCGGCAACACCGAGCAGCCCGGTGGCGGCAACACCGAGATTCCTGGCGGTGGCAACACCGAGGAGCCGGGCGGCGGCAACACGGAGGAGCCCGGTGGCGGCAACACCGAGGAGCCGGGCGGCGGCAACACGGAGGAGCCCGGTGGCGGCAACACCGAGCAGCCGGGCGGCGGCAACACGGAGGAGCCCGGTGGCGGCAACACCGAGCAGCCCGGTGGCGGCAACACCGAGGAGCCGGGCGGCGGCGACAACGGCAACGGCGGCTCGGGCAACGGCAACGGCAACGGAGGTGGCGGCGACAACACCTCCCCCGACGGCGGCGGCAACGACAACGTCACCCAGGACCAGGGCTCCTCGGCCCTGACCGACACGGGCGAGCAGGCCCCGGCCTCCTCCAACAACGCCGCCCAGGGTGACGGCAAGGAGCTCGCCGAGACCGGTGCCGCCGAGACCACGTTCCTGCTGGTCGGCGCCGCGACGATGATCGCGGGCGGCATCGGCTTCCGCCTCCTCCCGCGCCTGGTGAACGGCCGCGGCGGCGCTGCTGCCTGACGGTAGCCGCCCGCGTACGCACCGCGCACGCACCTGAAGAGGCCCGGAGCATCACCGCCGCTCCGGGCCCCTTCTGTACTCTGCGTGTCCGTGTCGTGCTCGTGTGTCCGCGTCCCGGCGGCCCTGAGGGCCGCTCCAGGTCCGTCAGACGGTCTGCTGGGCCAGCAGGGCCACCGCGGCGACCAGCACCACCAGCAGCGCGATCAGTGCCATCGGATTCAGTCCCGAGAAGGGATTGCTCTCCTGCTGCAGCCGCTCGCGGTTGGCCCGGCACACCGGGCACCTGCCCTCACTCACGGGCGCCGCGCAGTTCGCGCACACCAACCGGTCGTACGTCATGCGCTCGCCCTCCTTGCCACCGGCTCTGTCCGGAACAACGCCCGCGACGGTGCGAACGTTCCCCTTCCACTGTGCCAGGTTCCGTGGGCCCCCGCGCGCCCTCCCGTGGGGACAAAACGCGCAACTGATACGCAACCCCGACCGGCGACTGCGGTCGGCTCCCCGGTTCGCGTATGGTCACGCACATCTACCCCCGGCGACCCGTGGTGCATCCGTGATCCGATTCGACAACGTCTCCAAGGTCTACCCCAAACAGAGCCACCCAGCCCTCAGGGATGTCTCCCTGGAGGTCGAGAAGGGCGAGTTCGTCTTCCTCGTGGGATCCTCCGGCTCGGGAAAGTCCACCTTCCTGCGGCTCATCCTCCGCGAGGAGCGGTGCAGCCACGGACAGGTGCACGTGCTGGGCAAGGACCTCGCCCGCCTGTCCAACTGGAAGGTGCCGCAGATGCGGCGCCAGCTGGGGACGGTCTTCCAGGACTTCCGCCTGCTGCCGAACAAGACGGTCGGCGAGAACGTCGCCTTCGCCCAGGAGGTCATCGGCAAGTCCCGCGGCGAGATCCGCAAGTCCGTGCCCCAGGTGCTCGACCTGGTCGGACTCGGCGGCAAGGAGGACCGCAGGCCCGGCGAGCTGTCCGGCGGTGAGCAGCAGCGCGTCGCCATCGCCCGCGCCTTCGTCAACCGGCCCAAGCTGCTGATCGCCGACGAGCCCACGGGCAACCTCGACCCGCAGACCTCCGTCGGCATCATGAAGCTGCTCGACCGCATCAACCGGACGGGCACCACCGTGGTGATGGCCACGCACGACCAGAACATCGTGGACCAGATGCGCAAGCGCGTCATCGAGCTGGAAAAGGGCCGCCTCGTCCGGGACCAGGCACGCGGTGTCTACGGCTACCAGCACTGACGAGCCGCTGACGACGAGGAACGAAAGGCTTAACGAGACGCCATGCGCGCCCAGTTCGTAGTCTCGGAGATCGGTGTCGGTCTTCGCCGCAATCTGACGATGACCTTCGCGGTCATCGTCTCGGTCGCCCTGTCCCTGGCCCTGTTCGGCGGGTCACTGCTGATGAGCGACCAGGTCAGCACCATGAAGGGCTACTGGTACGACAAGGTCAACGTCTCGGTCTTCCTCTGCAACAAGAGCGACGCCGAGTCCGACCCCAACTGCGCCAAGGGCGCGGTGACCGAGGACCAGAAGAAGCAGATCATGGCCGACCTCGACGAGATGGCCGTCGTCGAGAAGGTGACGTACGAGTCGCAGGACGAGGCGTACAAGCACTACAAGGAGCAGTTCGGCGACTCGCCGCTGGCCAGCTCCCTCACGCCGGACCAGATGCAGGAGTCGTACCGGATCAAGCTGAAGGATCCGGAGAAGTACCAGGTCATCGCCACCGCCTTCGACGGGCGCGAGGGCGTGCAGTCCGTGCAGGACCAGAAGGGCATCCTGGACAACCTCTTCGGTCTCCTCAACGGCATGAACTGGGCCGCCCGCGCGGTGATGGCCCTCATGCTCGTCGTCGCGCTGATGCTGATCGTCAACACCGTGCGCGTCTCGGCGTTCAGCCGGCGTCGCGAGACCGGCATCATGCGCCTCGTGGGCGCGTCGGGCTTCTACATCCAGGCGCCGTTCATCATGGAAGCCGCGGTCGCCGGACTCATCGGCGGTGGTGTCGCCTGCGGATTCCTGGTGATCGCCCGGTACTTCATCATCGACCACGGACTCGCCCTGTCCGAGAAGCTGAACCTGATCAACTTCATCGGCTGGGACGCCGTGTTGACCAAGCTCCCGCTCATCCTGGCCGTGAGTCTCCTGATGCCCGCGTTGGCCGCGTTCTTCGCGCTGCGCAAGTACCTGAAGGTGTGACACATACCAAGGGGGTCGTACGGTCGAGCGACCGTACGACCCCCTTGCGTTGTCCTAGACTCACCGGCATGTCAGGTCGTGCCCTGTTCTGTCAGCCCCGTCGCGCACGCCACGGGGCCGCCCTGACCTTGGTGTTCGCGAGCGTGCTCGTCGCGGGCGCGGCCACCGGCTCGCTCCCCGGGACGGACCGGGAGTCCGAGCCCGCCGCGGCCGCCCCGGCCGGTCAGCGGGCCCGGCCCGACGACGTGGCCCGCGCGGCGGCCGAGGCCATGGCCCACGGCAAGTCCCCCGTGGAGGCCGCCGAACGCGCGGTCAGCCGCAGCGGGGACCGCTGGGGCGCCATCTACTCCCAGGGCGAGTACGAGGAGTTGGCGGACGCCCTCGACGGCCGGTACACCGGCGTCGGGCTCTCCGCGCGTCGCGAACGGGACGGCCGTATCCAGGTGACCGGGGTGCGCTCCGACTCGCCCGCCGCAGCGGCCGGGATCCGCGAGGGCGACCGCCTGCGCAGCGTCGACGGCGAGCGGGTCGACGGGCGGCCCGTCACCGAGGTCGTCTCCATACTCCGCGGCGACGCCGAGGCCGAGCCCGCGGGCACTGCCGTACGGCTGGGCCTGGAGCGCGGCACGCGCGCGTGGACCGAGACCGTACGACGCGCCCGGCTGTCCACGGATCCCGTGACCGTCCGCACGCTCGCCGACGGCCTCACCGTCGTCAAGGTCACCTCGTTCACCAAGGGCGTCGGCGAGCAGGTGCGCGAGGCCGCGGCACGGGTGCCGTCCGGCGCCGGTGTCGTCCTCGACCTGCGCGGCAACTCCGGCGGTCTGGTCGCCGAGGCCGTCACCGCCGCCTCCGCCTTCCTCGACGGCGGCCTGGTCGCCACGTACGACGTCGACGGCGACCAGCGCGCCCTGCACGCCGAACCCGGCGGGGACACCACCCGACCCCTGGTCGCGCTCGTCGACGGCGGCACGATGAGCGCGGCCGAACTCCTGACCGGGGCCCTCCAGGACCGCGGCCGGGCGGTCGTCCTGGGCTCCCGCACCTTCGGCAAGGGCTCGGTGCAGATGCCGAGCCGGCTGCCCGGCGGCTCGGTGGCCGAGCTGACCGTCGGCCACTACCGCACCCCCTCCGGCCGCGGCGTCGACGGCACGGGCATCACGCCCGACCTGGAGGTCGACCCGGCGGACCCGGCCGCCCTGGGACGGGCCCGGACCGTGCTGAGCGGACTGGGGCGCGAGGCGAACGACCCCGCGTAATCGGCTTTCCGCGAGACCCCTCCGTAGTGCCAAAATGGACCGCACTATGGCTAAGGAAAAAGGGCGCAAGCTGATCGCGCAGAACAAGAAGGCGCGGCACGACTACCAGATCCTCGACACCTACGAGGCCGGCCTCGTGCTGTCGGGTACCGAGGTGAAGTCGCTGCGTCAGGGGCGGGCCTCGCTGGTCGACGGCTTCGTGCAGCTGGACGGACACGAAGCGTGGCTGCACAACGTGCACGTGCCGGAGTACAGCCAGGGCACCTGGACCAACCACAGCGCGCGCCGCAAGCGGAAGCTGCTGCTGCACCGCGTGGAGATCGACAAGCTGGAGTCGAAGTCCCAGGAGACCGGTCACACGATCGTGCCGCTGGCGCTCTACTTCAAGGACGGCCGGGCCAAGGTCGAGATCGCGCTGGCACGGGGCAAGAAGGAGTACGACAAGCGGCAGACCCTGAGGGAGAAGCAGGACCGGCGCGAGGCGGAGCGGACGATCTCGGCGATCCGGCGCAAGCAGCGGGCCTGAGCGCCCCGGAATAGGCTGGCACGCGTGCGTGTTGTTCACGTACGATGGCACCTGCACCGCACAGCGGGTGCGCGTCCTCTCCGGAGGAACCTCTTCGGAGGGTTTGAAAAATCAACATGGGGATGATCGGTTTCGACAGCGGCTGTCGAAGCAGGGGAAGCGTGTCGAGGAAGCGGCCATGATCTCGTAAACCACAGGCCGAAAAAAATAATCGCCAACACCAAGCGCGATTCCTCCCAGCAGGCCTTCGCCCTCGCTGCCTGATCTCAGGTAGCAGAGCGAGCCTCCTACTAAGGGAGTGTCAGCCCGGGGCTGTTCCCGACCCGGATCCTGGCATCAGCTAGGGGACTAAACCTTGATCCCGGTCACGGGGTGAAGAGGGAAACCAAACAGTGACTGGGCCCGTCGGAGACTTGTTCGCGTGATCTCCGGGGCCGAGAAAATCGAAGCGGACTGCACACGGAGAAGCCCTGGTTCCGCACCGTTGGACGCGGGTTCGATTCCCGCCATCTCCACGAGGTCGAGGGCGACGGGTGCTCGCGGTAAGCGCGAGCATCCGTCGCCCTCGTCGTTTTGCGCGGCTTCGCCGCGCGATGCGGGGGCTCCGCCACCCGCACCCCCTCACCAGGTCCGCTTGGCCGGCCGCAGGGTCAGCAGCAGGGCGATGGCCGCCGCCGTGACCGGGACGGCGTAGGCGGCGGTGGGGGAGACGTGTTCCACCGTCCAGCCGCCCGCCGCGCTGCCGCAGGCGATGCCGCCGAGGAGGCCGGTCACCGCGAGGGTCATGCCCTCGTTCAGGCGGCCCTCCGGCGTGCGGTGCTGGACCAGGGTCATCGTGGTGACCATCGTCGGGGCCGTCGCCATCCCGCCGACCAGCAGCGTGAGCGCCAGCAGGGGCAGGGAGCCGCTGAGGGAGGCCGCGAGCAGGGGCAGGACCAGCAGGGCCGTCATCGCGGCCACGCACCACGGCAGGCGGTGCTCGGCCGGTCCGGCCGGCTTGAGTGCGCCGTAGAGCAGACCCGCGGCGCAGGAACCGGCCGCCTGCAGGGCGAGGACCGCACCGGCCGCCGCGCGGTGACCCTGTGCGTCCGCGAACGCGATCGTGACGACCTCCATCGCGCCGAAGATCCCGCCCATCGCCAGGCACACCACCAGCAGCGGCGGGATGCCCGGCGCCCGGAAGGGTGCCTTCGCCGTCGGGCGCGGGCGGGCCGGCGGCTCGGTCGAACGCTGGGCGGCGAACAGCAGCATGCCGGTCACCAGCAGCACCACGCCCACGAGCGTGCCCGCCTCGGGGAACAGCGCCGTGCACAGGAACGCCGCGAGGACCGGGCCCAGCATGAAGCACAACTCGTCCGTGGCCTGCTCGAAGGAGTTGGCGGTGTGCAGCGCGTCCGCGTCGCCCCTGAGCAGGTGGGACCAGCGGGCGCGGGCCATGCCGCCGGTGTTGGGGGTCGTCGCCGTGGCGGCGTACGCGGCGAACAGGGTCCAGGCCGGCGCCCCGTACCGCACGCACAGCAGCAGGGCGACGGAGCCCAGCGCGGCGAACAGGGTGGCGGGTACGGCCACCCGCGCCTGGCCGTACCGGTCCACGAGCCGTGCGGTCCACGGGGCGACCAGTGCCGTGGCCGCCAGCCCCGTCGCGGTGACGGCGCCGGCGAGGGCGTACGAACCACGGGTGCCGGCGATCATCACGACCGCGCTCACGCTGAACATGCCCATGGGCAGCCGGGCGACGAGGTTCCCGGTCGTGAAGGCGCGTGCACCGGGGGTGGACAGGAGGCGGCGGTACGGGCCCGGCGGACGGCGCCGGGTGCGGGGGCGGAAGTCGGCCGCGACCACGGTGTCCGCGGTAACGGCCAGGAAGGGGGCGGGAGAGGTGGGGCGGGACGGGTGCGCGGAGGTCGGTTGCGGCATGGGTCCACCGTCGCCCGGCGGTGATCGGGCGGTCCAACACCTTCTCCGTGGCCATTGACGCACCCCCGTTGTAAATTGCCCGGATGCCCGCACCCGCCCACCTCGACCCCCGCCTCCTGCGCGCCTTCGTCGCCGTCGCCGAGGAGCTGCACTTCACCCGCGCCGCCGCCCGGCTCTACGTCGCCCAGCAGGCGCTCAGCAGGGACGTGCGGCGCCTGGAGCGGGAGTTGGGGGCCGAGCTGTTCGTCCGCACCACCCGGCAGGTGACGCCGACGGCCGACGGCGAGCGGCTGCTGCCGTACGCCCGCCGGGTCCTCCAGGCGCAGGACGACCTGCTCGCCGCCTTCGGACAGGCCCGCCCGCTGCTGGTCGACCTCAACTCCCCGGGGCTGGTCACCGGCCGCCTCGTCCTGGAGCGGGCCCGCTCGCTCGCACCGGAGCAGGAGCTGATGGCGCGTTACGAGAGCGGGCTGACCCATGCCGCCGGGGAACTGGTCGCGGGTCGCCTCGACGCCTCCTTCGGCCGGTTCGCGGGGCTGCCCGCGGCGTTGCGGGCGGGGCTCGCCCATCAGCCGGTGCGCTACGAGCCCATGGCGGTCGTACTGCCCGAGGACCATCCGCTGGCCCGGCTGACGGAGGTGCCGCTGACCGCGCTCGCCGGGGAGAGCGTCTACGCCGGGGCCGGCAACCCGCGTACACCGGAGTGGACCGACCTCGCCCACCTCCTGTTCGAGGGGCGCGGCATCCGGGTGGCGTCCCCCGCGCCGCTGGCGATCGGCGAGGAGGAGTTCCAGCGCATCATGGACAAGACGCGCAATCCGATCCTCGCCGTGCGGAGCTTTCCGGCCATGCCTTCGACGGTGGTACGCCCGCTCGTCGACCCCGTGCCGCTCTCGCCCGTGTCGCTCGTCTGGCGAAAGGGACTGGTGCATCCCGCGCTCGACGCCCTGCGCCGGGCAGCGTCCCAGGTCGCGACCGAAAAGGGTTGGTTGGAGGTTGTCGACGGGGGATGGATTCCGGCCGCCGACGCTGCGGTGATGTCCGTCCGCAAGTGACACGTGGCCACCACACATCCTCCGCGTGCGCTACATTCTTTGCCTGAGCACGGTGTGATACAGGGGGCGCTCGAACCTGGTGGGGGCCGGTTCGGCCGACGAGTGCTCGGAGTCGTATGCGCACCCGGAAGTGTCCCGTGGGGGGAAGTGCGCGCGCGTGAAGAATTGGCAAAAAGACGCCCAACCGGAGCGGCCCGATGTCGAGTCCGGGGCTCGTGATCTCTCGGAGGCAGGACGACATGCTGACGCCACCGAGGTGTTGCCCCCGACCCGGGTCTTCCGTCCGGCAGGGAGGTCCCCGATGAGCACGAGGGGGCCCGGCGAGGCCGATTCCAGCGGTTCCTCCGGCTCTTCGGGTTCTGCCGGTTCTTCCGGTTCCGCCGGGTTCGCCGGGGCCGCGTCGGGTCCGGGATGGTTCGGGGAGTCCCGTGAGAGCCCGCGCGGCCAGGGGAGTTCCGCCGCGGACCGGACGGAGATCCTCGGTGCCCGAATAGGCGGCCACGGTCGCCGTGTCCCGGGCCAGGACCCGTCCGCCCAGGGCCGGATAACCTGGGGCAGAACCGACCCCGCCGGGGCGAACCCCGCCAACTCCGCCCCCGCCC
>NZ_JBFBJX010000006.1:69952-458521 GCF_040686295.1 Streptomyces sp. NPDC085944
CACGGCCCGAACGACGCCGTTCCCGGCAACGCGGCCCCGGCGCCCGACCTGTTCGGCAAGGCCCCGCACGCGGCCGCCGCGCCCGGCGCCGCCCACGGCCCGAACGACGCCGTTCCCGGCAACGCGGCCCCGGCGCCCGACCTGTTCGGCAAGGCCCCGCACGCGGCCGCCGCGCCCGGCGCCGCCCACCACGCCCACGGCGTCGGCCACGGCACCGGCGCCACCCAGGACCCCGACCGGACGGACATCCTCCCGTCGGCCGCTCCCACCCGCGCCTTCCCCGCGCCGACACCCGCAGCCGCACCCCCGTCCGGCCCCGCCACCGCCGCACTCCGCGACCCGTGGCAGGAGCTGCCGGACACGGACGGCGACGCGGGCACCGGCACCGGCGGTCACACCCACGATCCGCACGAGGTCACGGTCCAGCTCGACGCCGTCCACCTCGGCGACGGCCAACTCCTGCGCGCCGACGGCGGACACCGCAAGAGCGGCCCCGAGCCCTCCGAAGGCCCGGTGTTCGTCGACGCCTCGGGCCGCCGCAGCCGCCTGTACCGCCGCCTCGGCATCATCGTCGCCATCGCCTGCGCGGTCTACGCCGTCGTCATCGTCTCCACGCTGCTCTCCGGCAACTCCGACGCGCCCTGGATGCCCGTACCGGGCCAGGAGGAGGGCGCCCCGGCCGGCCAGGTCGACACCACCCCGCTGCCCTCGGAGTCGGCGCAGCCCTCCGGTGCCGCCGCCCCGCGGACCAGCCCCTCGGCCGACGCCGGCACGGCGACGGCACCGGGTGCCGAGGCGCCGGCGTCCGGTACGTCCGGTGTCGCCGGCGGCAGCGCGGAGCAGCCCGGTGCGAGCACCGGCCCGCAGTCCTCGGCGTCCGGCACGGGCGGGAACCCGGGCGGTTCCGGCGCGACCGGCCCCGACCCGGCACAGTCGACGCAGGCGTCGACCCCCGCCACCACCGGCGCGTCGACCCCGGCGGGCGGCAGCGACACCCCCGCCGGTCCGACCGAGCCCACCGGGGGCTCCACCACGGACGCCGGCCCGGGCGAGGGCGGCACCGACCCCAACGGCGCGGGCGGCGCGGACCCGGTCGCGGGTCCGGCCGGCGCACCCGTCGTGGCCGCCGGCCCAGCCGGCACCGCGTCGTCCTCTTCTGATTCCTCCGACTCCTCCGATTCCGCCGCTTCTTCCGATTCCCTTTCCCTGTCCCCGGAGAACACCCTCTGATGGCATCCCGCACCCGCCGTCACGGGGCCGCGCGCAGCGCCCGTGAGGGCTCCCGCCGTCGCCTGCCGTTGCGCCTGCTGCTTCCGCTGCTCGTCCTGGTCGCCCTCGTGGCGATGCTCATGCTGCGCGGATACGTGCACAGCGAGATCCTCGCCGACCACCGTGTCCAGCCGCCCGCCGCCACCACCGACGTACCCGAGAGGATCCTCGAGGGCGGTCCGGTCATCGACACGCGCGGCGGCCGCACCGAGAGCCTCAGCGTGCCCGACCACCGGCTCGTCCTCACCTTCGACGACGGCCCGGACCCGACCTGGACGCCGCGCGTCCTCGACGTGCTGAAGAAGCACGACGCGCACGCGGTCTTCTTCGTCACCGGCACCATGGCCTCCCGCTACCCCGACCTGGTCCAGCGCATGGTCGACGAGGGCCACGAGGTGGGCCTGCACACCTTCAACCACCCCGACCTCTCCTTCCAGTCCGACAAGCGCATCGACTGGGAGCTGTCGCAGAACCAGCTGGCCATCACCGGCGCGGCCGGCGTGCGCACCTCGCTGTTCCGTCCGCCGTACTCCTCCTTCGCCGACGCCATGGACAACAAGTCGTGGCCGGTCACCGAGTACATCGGCGGCCGCGGCTATCTCGTCGTCGTCAACAACACCGACAGCGAGGACTGGCAGCAGCCCGGCGTCGACGAGATCATCCGCCGGGCCACCCCGAAGCACGGCAAGGGCGCCATCGTCCTGATGCACGACTCCGGCGGCGACCGGCACCAGACCGTGCAGGCCCTGGACCGGTTCCTGCCCGACCTGAAGGAGAAGGGCTACGAGTTCGACAACCTCACCGAGGCCCTGGACGCGCCCAGCGCCATGACCCCGGTGACCGGCGCCGAACTGTGGAAGGGCAAGGCGTGGGTCTTCCTGGTCCAGGCCTCGGAGAAGGTCACCGACGGCCTGGTGGTGGGCCTGGCGGTCATCGGCACGCTGGTCATCGGGCGCTTCGGCCTGATGCTGTTCCTGTCCGGCGCCCACGCCCGCCGGGTGCGCCGCAGACGCTTCCGCTGGGGCCCGGCGGTCACCGAACCGGTGACGGTGCTGGTCCCGGCGTACAACGAGGCCAAGTGCATCGAGAACACGGTGCGTTCCCTGGTGGCCAGCGACCACCCGGTCGAGGTCATCGTCATCGACGACGGCTCCAGCGACGGCACCGCACGCATCGTGGAAGGGCTCGGCCTGCCGGGCGTCCGGGTGATCCGGCAGCTCAACGCGGGCAAGCCGGCCGCGCTCAACCGGGGCCTGGCCAACGCCCGGTACGACATCGTCGTGATGATGGACGGCGACACCGTCTTCGAGCCCTCCACCGTCCGCGAACTCGTCCAGCCCTTCGGCGACCCGAAGGTGGGCGCCGTGGCCGGCAACGCGAAGGTCGGCAACAAGGACAGCCTCATCGGCGCCTGGCAGCACATCGAGTACGTGATGGGCTTCAACCTGGACCGCCGGATGTACGACGTCCTCGGCTGCATGCCCACCATTCCCGGCGCGGTCGGTGCCTTCCGCCGTTCCGCCCTGGAACCCATCGGCGGCATGAGCGACGACACGCTCGCCGAGGACACCGACGTCACCATGGCGCTGCACCGGGCCGGCTGGCGGGTGGTCTACGCCGAGAACGCCCGCGCCTGGACCGAGGCCCCGGAATCCGTCAGCCAGCTGTGGTCCCAGCGCTACCGCTGGTCGTACGGCACGATGCAGGCCATCTGGAAGCACCGCCGCGCGGTGATCGAGAAGGGCCCTTCGGGCCGCTTCGGCCGGGTGGGCCTGCCCTTCGTCTCGCTGTTCATGGTCGTGGCCCCGCTGCTGGCCCCGCTGATCGACGTCTTCCTGCTCTACGGCCTCGTCTTCGGCCCGACCGACAAGACGATCGTGGCGTGGCTGGGCGTCCTCGCCATCCAGGCGGTGTGCGCGGCGTACGCCTTCCGGCTCGACCGGGAGAAGCTGACCCCGCTCATCTCGCTGCCCCTCCAGCAGATCCTGTACCGCCAGATCATGTACGTGGTGCTGCTCCAGTCCTGGATCACGGCGCTCACCGGCGGCCGGCTGCGCTGGCAGAAGCTGCGGCGCAGCGGCGGCGTGTCCGCGCCGCCGCCCGGTGCCGACGGCGTACCGCCCCAGCGGCGCTCCGGCGCCATGGACGGGAGGCGGCCGGTCGGATGACCACCCCGCCCTCCGACCCGACGCGGCCGTACCCCGCCGCGCCCGTCCCGCCCCCAGCACCCGTCCCGGCCGTCTCCGCGCCGGCCGCCACCCGGAGAGCCCCGCACGTGACCGCACCACCGTCCCCGTACCCGCCCGCCGGCGCGGACCCGGCCGCCCTGCCCGCCCAGTCCGCGTCCTCCGCTCCGGTGGACCCGGCCGCGCCCCGGCAGGAGCAGGCCCGGCGCGGTCCCGTCCGGGACCGGTACTTCGACCTGCTGCGGGCGGTGGCCCTCTTCCGCGTGGTCCTCTACCACCTGATGGGCTGGGCCTGGCTGCCGGTGGTGTTCCCGTCCATGGGTGTCATGTTCGCCCTCGCGGGCAACCTGATGGCCCGCAGCCTCAAGCGTCCGGCCGTCCAGGTCGTCCGCAGCCGCATGCGCCGCCTGCTGCCGCCGCTGTGGCTGCTGGGTGCCGTGGGCGTGACCGGCATGGTGCTCCAGGGCTGGGGACCCGGCGAGGACGGGCACCCGGGCTGGTGGTGGTTCCACCTCCTCTACTGGATCCTGCCGCTGAGCGACCCGCCGTTCGCCGAGAGCGTGCCGGGCATCCACGGCATCCTGGGCGAGGACTGGGCCGCGGAACTCGGCGGACCGCTCTGGTACATCCGCGCCTACCTCTGGTACGTCCTGCTCTCCCCGGTCCTGCTGCGCGCGCTGCGCGCCCTGCCCTGGCTGACGATCCTGGCGCCGCTCGCCCTGTCGGCCGCCTTCCAGTTCGGCTACCTCAACCTGCCGGGCGAGCGCTTCCCGTCCGCGCTCACCGACTTCAGCACCTTCGGCGCCTGCTGGATCCTCGGCATGGCCCACCAGGAAGGCGTCCTGAAACGGCTGCCGCGCTACGTGGTGCCCTCGGTGGCGCCGGTGATCGCCGCACTGGGCCTCTGGTACGCCTTCCGGGAGGGCTTCAAGACCGGGTACGACCTGGACTCCATCCCCTTCGCCCAGGCCGTCTGGTCCTTCGCGACGGTGCTGCTGCTCCTGCACGTCAGCCCGTCGTGGACCGAGTGGCCGCGCCGACTGCGCCGCTGGGACCGGCTGATCACCCTGCTCAACTCCCGCGCGGTGACGATCTACCTGTGGCACAACGTCTGCATCCTCGTCGCGGCCACGCTCTGGGACCAGCTGTGGGGCTTCGACGTCATGTACGAGAACGTCCCCTGGCTGCTGGAGAGCCCCTGGCCGGTCCTGGCCATCGCCTGGCTGCTCATCGGGAGCTGCATCGTCTGGTTCGGCTGGATGGAGGACGTGGCGGCCAAGCGCAGGCCCCAGCTGTGGCCGGACGGCGGCAAGCGCCCGGCACCGAAGCGGTCCGGCGCCCGCGCCGGGCACCGGGGCTGACGCGCACCGGGGCTGACGCGTGTCGGCCCTCCGTGCGAGACTGCCCCGGTTGCGGAAGTGAACAGGGTGGCGTGAGCCGGTCAGGGGGAGCAGCGCGATGAGCAAGCGGCAGACACAGAAGATGCTGCAGTTGATGGCGAGCGGGGAGCCGGTCCAGCTCACCAGCCGGATGTCGTCCGTGAAGAAGCTCGCCAAGCTGGCCTTCGTCGCCCAGCAGTTCGGGTACGAGTACGCCGACGTCCGCCAGAGCGGCGGGAACAACACCGCGCTCACCATGCTGCTCGTCCCCGACCCCAGTCCGCAGGCCCGCACCCGGGCCGCGCAGAACTGGGCGCAGTACCCGAACGCCGGCGACGGCGTGTCGCTGCCGCCGCTCGTGCCGGACGCCTTCGAACTCCTCAAGGCCCGCATCAACTTCGACCTCACCGGCAAGAACGCGCAGAAGAACATGGGCTACGGCGCGCTCGGTGGCACCGTGGCCTGTGTGGTCATCGCCTTCCGCGAGGGCGGCTCGTCCGACGACTTCCTCATCTCCGGGATCATCTGGCTGGTCCTCATGGCGGCCTTGGGCATCGGCTTCCTCGTCACCCGCAAGCGCAACGCCACGTTCGCGGCCCGGCTCCAGGCGGCCGGGTTCATGCCGATGACCGACGAGACGGGCCGGGTGCGGTACCTGCCGCCCGGCGGCCGGCTGCCGGGGCACGGCAACCCGTTCGCCGGCACCGCGCCCGGCGGCTACGGTCAGTCGGCCCCCGGCCAGTACGCTCCACAGCCGCAGCAGCAGCCGTACGGCGGGCCGCAGCAGGCCCCGCAGCCGTACGCGCCGCAGCAGGCGCCGCAGGCCCAGCAGCCCTACGTGCCCCCGCAGGGACAGCAGCCGTACGCGCCGCAGCAGGCGCCGCAGGCGTACGCCCAGCCGCAGCAGCAGCCCTACGCACCCCCGCAGCCGTACCCGCCGCAGGGCTACCCGCAGCAGAACCCGCACTGGCAGCCCCAGCCCCCGCAGGGCTGACCGCGATCTCTCACCGGCCACCGGCGCCGGGTGAGAGCGACGTTCCCTCCCGGTCATCCACAGCCCCACCGGCCCGAAACGCGTTCTGCCTAGCGTCGGCGCAACCGAGCTGTGGAGCACCGTGGAGGCGCGATGAAAGCCCGTGGCGGACACTGGATCGAGCACTGGGATCCGGAGAACGAGACCTTCTGGAAGGAGACGGGCCGGCGAACGGCCCGGCGGAACCTGCTCTTCTCCGTGCTCTCCGAGCACATCGGGTTCTCCGTCTGGACCCTGTGGTCCGTGCTGGTGCTCTTCATGGGCCCGGAGTACGGGCTGACACCGGCCGACAAGTTTCTGCTGACGTCCGTGGTGACCCTGGTCGGTGCCGTCGTGCGGGTGCCGTACACCTTCGCCGTCGCGGTCTTCGGCGGCCGCAACTGGACGATCGTCTCGGCGAGCCTGCTCCTCATCCCGACGGTCGCGGCCTTCGTGGTGATGGAGCCCGGGACATCCTTCTCGACCTTCCTGTTGGTCGGGCTGCTGGCCGGGATCGGAGGCGGCAACTTCGCCTCGTCCATGACCAACATCAACGCCTTCTTCCCGCTCAGGGAGAAGGGCTGGGCGCTGGGCCTCAACGCCGGCGGCGGGAACGTCGGTGTGCCGGTCATCCAACTCGTCGCCCTGGCGATCATCGGGGCGAGCGGCGGACCCCGGGTGCTGCTCGGCGTCTACATTCCGCTGATCCTCGTCGCCGTCGTCCTCGCCGCGCGCTTCATGGACAACCTCACCACGGTGAAGAACGACACCGGAGCCGCCAAGGACGCGGCCAAGGACGCCCACACCTGGATCATGTCGGTGCTGTACGTCGGTACCTTCGGCTCGTTCATCGGCTACAGCTTCGCCTTCGGACAGGTGCTGACCACCCAGTTCGGGCGGACGCCGCTCCAGGCCGCGTACCTCACGTTCATCGGCCCGCTGCTCGGCTCCCTCGTCCGGCCGCTGGGCGGCATGCTCGCCGACCGGTACGGCGGTTCGAGGATCACCCTGTGGAACTTCGTCGCCATGGCCGCCGCCACCGCGGTGCTCGTCCTGGCCAGTATGGAGAAGTCGCTGGCGCTGTTCGTGACCGTGTTCGTGGCCCTGTTCGTGCTCAGCGGGCTCGGCAACGGCTCCGCGTTCAAGATGATTCCCGGCATCTTCCACTCCAAGGCGCTGGCCCGTGGCCTGACGGGGGAGGAGGCCGTGCGGCACGGACGACGCCTGTCCGGTGCGTCGATGGGGCTGATCGGTGCGGTGGGCGGCCTCGGGGGCGTCGGGATCAACCTCGCCTTCCGCCAGTCCTTCCTGTCCTCCGGATCCGGAACCGGTGCCTTCGTCGCCTTCCTGGCCTTCTACGCCGTGTGCATCGTGGTGACGTGGGCGGTATACCTTCGTCGGCCCGCCGTGCGCGGTGGGACCGAGGCGTCAGCGGCGAAGACGGAAGCACAGCTCGGCTATGCCGAGGTGTGACGTAACACTGGTGACATGAAGCGGAACCGAGCCTGTTACGCACGGTTGACAGGCTCGGTCGTCCACGTGACTGAGCACGTGGGTGTGAACGGATCGGAGCGCGGCGAGCCATGGACGACGTAAGCGAGGTGGGCGGCGTGGGCGACGGGCCGCAGCGACCCGACCACGGCCCGCTGGCCGGGTTCACCGTGGGTGTGACCGCCGCCCGCCGGGCCGACGAACTGGGCGCGCTGCTCCAGCGGCGCGGAGCCGCCGTCCTGCACGCTCCGGCGCTGCGGATCGTGCCGCTCGCCGACGACGGCGAGCTGATGGCCGCGACCAAGCGGATCGTCGACCGGGCACCGGACGTCGTCGTCGCCACCACCGCCATCGGGTTCCGTGGCTGGGTCGAGGCCGCCGACGGCTGGGGCCTCGGGGACGCCCTGCTGGAGCGGCTGCGCACGGTGGAGCTGCTGGCCCGCGGGCCCAAGGTCAAGGGCGCGGTCCGGGCCGCGGGACTGACGGAGCGGTGGTCGCCCGCCTCGGAATCCATGGCCGAGGTCCTGGACCGGCTCCTGGAGCAGGGCGTGGCGGGCCGCCGGATCGCCGTACAGCTGCACGGAGAACCGCTGCCGGGGTTCGTGGAGGCGCTGCGGGAGGGCGGCGCCGAGGTGCTGGGCGTGCCCGTGTACCGGTGGCTGCCGCCGGAGGACCTCGGGCCCGTGGACCGGCTGCTGGACGCCGCCGTGTCGCGGGGCGTGGACGCCGTGACGTTCACCAGCGCGCCGGCCGCGGTGTCCCTGCTGGGGCGGGCCGAGGAGCGGGGCATGCTGCCGGAGCTGCTCGCCGCGTTCGGCCACGACGTGCTGCCCGCCTGCGTCGGACCGGTGACCGCGGTGCCGCTCCAGGCGCACGGCGTCGCCACGGTCCAGCCCGAACGCTTCCGGCTCGGGCCCCTCGTCCAGCTGCTGTGCCAGGAGCTGCCGGCCCGCGCCCGTGCCCTGCCGGTCGCCGGGCACCGCCTGGAGATCCGGGGGCACGCCGTACTGGTCGCCGGGGAGCTGCGGGCGGTGCCGCCCGCCGGCATGTCCCTGCTGCGCGCCCTCGCCCGGCGCCCCGGCTGGGTCGTGCCCCGTGCGGAGCTGCTGCGCGCCCTGCCGGGCACCGGCCGCGACGAGCACGCCGTCGAGACGGCCATGGCCCGCCTGCGCACCGCCCTCGGCACTCCGAAACTGATCCAGACGGTGGTGAAACGCGGCTACCGCCTCGCCCTGGACCCGACGACGACCACCAAGTACACGACCGACTGACCCGTCGGCCGCGTACGGCGGGAAGGGGTCGGGTCAGGGGTGTCCGCCCGCAGCGGTTGGCGCGTCCGCGCCGGGGGACATCTGTGGTCGACCGATTCCGCGCCGTTCCGAGGACGGACACCCCCCGGCCCGGCCCCGACCCACCACGCCCCCCGAGGCGCTACGCGCACCCCCACCCGACCCGCGCAGGCGCCGCAGGCGTCCCGCACCAACGTCGCAGGCACCCGCACAGGCCGCACCCGCGCACCGACGCTCGCCGCACCCGCGACCGGGACACCTTCCGCGGTGCTCACCGGGGCGTCCCGTGCGCGGCCTCCCGCCGTACCGCCGCCGGAGCGGTCCATGACGTGGTCCGTACCCGAGCCGCCGCCCCCGCCGCCAGGCAGCCCGTCGCCAGCGTCGACAGGACGGCGCGTACCGCGTTCCAGGCCAGCCACGGGTCCTCGAACCGCTCCCGCAGCGCCGCCGGATCGCCGGGTCGGGCCAGGGCGTCGTTCAGGGGGACGTTGCCGGCCACGGTGACCAGGAAGGCGAGCGCGTACGCCGTCGCGCCCGCCCAGACCCACCAGCGGCCCGGCGCCCGGCGCGACTGCCACCCCGCCAGGCCCGCGAGCACCAATGCGCCCAGGAAGACCGGCAGGAACACCGGGTTCTCGATCACCTCGTTGATGTCGCGCATCACGTCGACGTACACCCGGTCGTCGCTGCGCGCCAGCGCCGGCATCACGGCACAGGCGAAGACGTAGAAGGTCCCGGCCATCAGGCCCGTGGCGACCGTGGCCGCGACCAGTACTCCACCGGCGGTGCGCAGCCGCCGTACCCCGTTGATTTCTGCCATGCGTCCAGTCAACGGGCGCCGCGGTGCGCCGGACATGGCCCGGACGCGCGGGCGCATGCGCGAGCGTCCACGCGGGGGCGGTACGAGGGGTTCCGGGCGCGCGGGCGGGCAGGCACTGTAGAGGGAGCGGTCCCCCTGCTCCCCTCTCCGGCCCGCCCCACGTACGGGCAACCCAAGGCGGTGACAGGAACATGGCACTGGGTACGGCCACCGACCCGTACGAGCTGCGGTTCGACACCGGGCGGTCCTGTCTGGACCTCATCGCCACCACCCACCCCGTGGAACGCCTCGGCTCCCTGGACGCGCTGCGCGCCTGGATCACCGGCTCCGGCCTCGTCCCGCCCGGCACCCCGCTGACCCACGCCGACCCCACCTGGCTGACCGGCTTCCGCGAACTGCGCGCCGAGACCGCGAGGTTGGTGCGCACCCGGCCGGTACCCCGAACCACCGCGTACGACCTCGCACTCGCCCGCGTCAACGAATTCGCCCTCGCCGCACCCCCCGCACCCCGCGCCGTCCCCGGCGCGGACGGCGCGCTGGTGCGGGAGCTGACCGGGCCGCCGCCGTGCGCCGCGCTGCTCGGCGCCCTCGCCCGGGACGCCGTGGAACTCCTCACCGACCCCGTCGCGCGGGCGAGCCTCAGGCAGTGCGCGGGCGACAACTGCCCCATCGTGTACGTGGACACCTCCCGCGGCCGCCGCCGGCGCTGGTGCTCCAGCGAGATCTGCGGCAACCGCGAGCGCGTCGCCCGGCACCGCCGCCGCGCCGCCCTGGCCCGGTAAGTCCCCGTAGATTCCCCCGCGTCCCGTTCGTCACACCGCCCCCGGAAAATCTCTCATCTCCTTTTGAACACGCCGCACTTCGCGTCCGTACCGAATGGGCGAGCGACCGACTGGGGGAACCCCCGGACATCGGAGGTGGGCGTGCGCAAGGATTCCGTCGTGGCCAATGAACGTGGTGCGAGGGCCCGACATCGCATGTCGCAGTCGTCCTCGGAACCCGACGAGGAGCTGATGCGCGCGCTGTACCGCGAGCACGCCGGCCCCTTGCTCGCCTACGTGCTGCGGCTGGTCGCGGGGGACCGCCAGCGCGCCGAGGACGTCGTCCAGGAGACGCTCATCCGTGCCTGGAAGAACGCCGGTCAGCTCAACCGTGCGACCGGATCGGTACGCCCCTGGCTGGTGACGGTCGCCCGGCGCATCGTCATCGACGGCCACCGCAGCCGGCAGGCCCGGCCGCAGGAGGTCGATCCGTCGCCGCTGGAGGTCATCCCCGCGGAGGACGAGATCGACAAGGCGCTGTGGCTGATGACGCTGTCGGACGCGCTCGACGACCTGACCCCGGCCCACCGGGAGGTACTCGTCGAGACGTACTTCAAAGGGCGTACCGTCAATGAGGCGGCGCAGACACTGGGCATACCCAGCGGCACCGTTCGCTCCCGGGTGTTCTACGCCCTGCGTTCGATGAAGCTGGCACTGGAGGAGCGGGGGGTGACGGCGTGATGAGCGGGTACGGGGGAGTTCAGGGATTCGGCCCGGGGGACACGGGTAACTCTGTCCCCATGCAGGGATCACCGGCGCCGAACGAGCACGAGACCGTCGGCGCCTACGCCCTCGGGATCCTCGACGACGCCGAGGCGACGGCCTTCGAGGCCCACCTCGCCACCTGCGAGTGGTGCGCCCAGCAGCTCGACGAGCTGGCCGGCCTGGAGCCGATGATGGCCGCGCTCGCGGACCTGCCGGGCACCGGCACGCCCGCGATCGCCGAGTCGCTCACCGCGAAGCCCGGCCCGCGGCTCTCGGAGAAGCTCGTCGACGAGGTCGCCGAACGCCGCGCGAGCAAACGCCGCCGCAACTTCTACCTGGTGGGCACCGCCGCCGCGCTGATCATCGGCGGCCCGTTCGCCGCCGTGGCGACCACGGGCGGCGGGGGCGGCGGCGACGACGGCGGCCGCCGGACGGAGGCGACGCAGCAGGCCGCGAGCCCCGCCGAGTCCGCCTTCGCCGCCATGCCGGACCGGGTCACCGCCACCGACCCGGCCACGCAGGTCAGCGCCACCGTGGCGCTGGAGAAAAAGGCCTGGGGCACCGAGACGGTCCTGGAGCTGAAGAACCTCAAGGGCCCCCGGAAGTGCTCCCTGATCGCCGTCGGCAAGAACGGCGAGCGGGAGACGCTCAGCTCCTGGACGGTCCCCGACTGGGGCTACGGCATCCCGGACGCCACCACCGAGAAGGCCAAGAAGCCGCTCTACGTGCACGGCGGCGCCGCCTTCGAACCCAACCAGATCTCCCACTTCGAGGTCATGACCTTCGACGGGAAGCGACTGGTGGAGGTCGACGCGTAGCGCGGGCCACAGGCGCGCCGTAGCTTCCCGGGCCCCCTTCGCGTATTTTTGACGGCTGCCCAGCACGTCAGAAGGGGGCCCGGTGGCCGCACAGGCTCAACAGGAATCAGCGGTCGACTCGGAGCACGACCCCGTACGACTCGTACGAGGCGACTCCGCGCGGGAGGACTCCACACGCGAGGACTCCGTACGGGACCGAGAGATCGGCGTGGAACAGGCACACCTGGACCGGGTGTACCGACGTCTCGAGGAGAAGATCCACGAGGCGGAGTTCCTCATGCACGACGCCGCCCAGCGCGGCCACGTCGGCACGCCCGGCGCCCTCGCCGAGCGCGACGCCCAGGTCTTCCGGGCCGGTATCCACCTCAACCGCCTGAACAACGAGTTCGAGGACTTCCTCTTCGGCCGCATCGACCTGCTCCTCGGCAAGGACGGCAAGAAGGGCCCGGACGGCGCGTACACGGCCGTCGAGCCCGCCGAGGGCGCCCTCGGGCCCGACGGCACCGCGGACATCGCCGAGACCCTGCACATCGGCCGCATCGGCGTCCTCGACGAGGACTACGCGCCGCTGGTCATCGACTGGCGGGCGCCCGCCGCCGCCCCCTTCTACCGGTCCACGCCGGTCGACCCGGGCCGGGTCGTGCGCCGCCGGGTGATCCGCTCCAAGGGGCGGCGCGTCCTCGGCGTCGAGGACGACCTGATGCGGCCCGAGATCACGGCCCGCCTGGAAGGCGAGGAGCTGGCGGTCGTCGGCGACGGCGCCCTGATGGCCGCCCTCGGACAGGCCCGCACCCACTCCATGCGGGACATCGTGGCCTCCATCCAGGCCGAGCAGGACCAGGTGATCCGTGCCCCCGCCGCCTCCGTGACCTACGTCGAGGGCGGCCCCGGCACCGGCAAGACCGCCGTCGCCCTGCACCGGGCCGCCTACCTGCTCTACCAGGACCGGCGCCGGTACGCGGGCGGCATCCTCATCGTCTCGCCGACGCCGCTGCTCGTGGCGTACACCGAGGGCGTACTGCCCTCCCTCGGGGAAGAGGGCCAGGTCGCCATCCGCGCGATCGGCTCCCTGGTCGACGGCGCGGAGGCCACGCTGTACGACTCCCCGGCCACCGCCCGCGCCAAGGGCTCCGCCCGCATGCTGAGGGTGCTGCGCAAGGCCGCGCGCGGGACGCTGGAGCCCGCCGACTCGCCGACCCTGCTCAGGGTCGTCGCCTTCGGCCGCCGCCTCGAACTGGAGGCCGGGGAACTGGCCGGAATCCGCCGCACCGTCCTCGGCGGCACCGCCCCCGTCAACCTGCTGCGCCCCCGCGCCCGCCGGCTGCTCCTGGACGCCCTGTGGCAGAAGTCGGGCGCCGGGGCCCGGCACACCGACCCCGAGCTCGCCGCCGAGCTGCGCTCCTCCTTCGACGAGGACGTCAGCTCCGAGGACTCCTTCGTCGCCTTCCTCGACGCCTGGTGGCCCGAGCTGACCCCGGGCGCCGTGCTGGCCGCCATGGCGGACGAGCGGCGCCTGGGCCGCTGGGCCCGGCGCGTGCTGAACGCGGGGGAGGTCCGCAAGGTGGCCCGCTCGCTGCGGCGCGAGGGCCACTCCGTGCACGACATCGCCCTGCTCGACGAGCTCCAGGCGATCGTCGGCACCCCGGCCCGCCCCCGCAAGCGGCGCGAGCAGGACCCGCTGGACCAGCTCACCGGGCTGGAGGAGCTGATGCCGCAGCGCGAGGAGACCCAGTGGGAGCGCGCCGAGCGCCTCGCCCAGGAACGCACCGAGTACGCGCACGTCATCGTCGACGAGGCGCAGGACCTCACGCCCATGCAGTGGCGGATGGTCGGCCGCCGCGGCCGGCACGCCACCTGGACCGTCGTCGGCGACCCGGCCCAGTCCTCCTGGTCCGACCCCGACGAGGCCGCCGCCGCCCGTGACGATGCCCTCGGCACCCGCCCGCGCCGCCGCTTCGAGCTGACCGTGAACTACCGCAACCCGGCCGAGATCGCCGAGTTGGCGGCCAAGGTCCTCGCCCTCGCCATGCCCGGCTCGCAGTCCCCGTCGGCCGTGCGCTCGACCGGCGTGGAACCGCGCTTCGCGGTGGTGGAGGACTCCCTCGCCGAGACGGTCCGCGGGGAGGCGGCCCGGCTGCTCGGCCTCGTCGACGGCACCGTCGGCGTCGTCGTCGCCATGAACCGGCGCGAGGAGGCCCGGCGCTGGCTGGACGGGCTCGGCGACCGCGTGGTGCCGCTGGGCAGCCTGGAGGCCAAGGGCCTGGAGTACGACGCCACGGTCGTCGTCTCCCCGGCCGAGATCGCCGACGAGTCGCCCGCCGGGCTGCGCGTGCTGTACGTCGCCCTGACCCGGGCCACGCAGCAGCTGACGGTCGTCTCCTGCGAGCGGGACGAGCCGGACGCCTCGGGAGTGCCGGACCTGCTGCGAGACTGAGCGCGCGCGGACGCGGCCGGGAGGACGGGTCCGCGCACGCGAGAGGCCCGCGCCGTCGGACGGCGCGGGCCTCTCGCTCTTCGCTTCTTCGTTTAGGTGGCACCGACCCGCCATGCTCGCCTCGCGGCAAGTGGTCGCTCGTAGCGACGAAGGTTGGGCCCGGGGGCTTGGATCGAGCCGGTGCCACGTCCAAGGTAACAAACGATCCCCGCAAGACAATTCCCGTCCCGCGGGTTCCTTTCACCGCCCGGACCCGTCCGGGCCGCCACTTCCGCCGACCCCTTCCCCCGACGGGCTACTTCTCGTATGGTGGAAGTCGTTTTCCGAAATCGGTGCGAACAAAAAGTTCGCAATCCGGGGCGGCTACCGCGTACTCGGTGGTAGGTGCGACGATCGGACGGCACAACCCAGTTACACGGTGAAAGCAGAGGAAGTCGGCCATGGCAACGGCGCCCAGCGTCTCCTACTCGATGACGGTCCGGCTGGAGGTGCCCGCGGGCGGAACCGCCGTCTCGCAGCTCACCACCGCGGTGGAGTCCGCCGGCGGCTCGGTCACCGGCCTCGACGTCACGGCCTCCGGCCACGACAAGCTGCGTATCGACGTCACCATCGCGGCCGGCTCGACCTCCCACGCCGAAGAGATCGTGGAGCAGCTCCGCGGCATCGAGGGCGTCAGCCTGGGCAAGGTCTCCGACCGTACCTTCCTCATGCACCTCGGCGGCAAGATCGAGATGGCGTCCAAGCACCCCATCCGCAACCGCGACGACCTGTCCATGGTCTACACGCCCGGCGTGGCCCGCGTCTGCATGGCCATCGCCGAGAACCCCGAGGACGCCCGCCGCCTGACCATCAAGCGCAACTCCGTTGCGGTCGTGACGGACGGCTCCGCCGTCCTCGGCCTCGGCAACATCGGCCCGAAGGCCGCGCTGCCGGTGATGGAGGGCAAGGCGGCCCTGTTCAAGCGGTTCGCCGGCATCGACGCCTGGCCGCTCTGCCTCGACACCCAGGACACCGACGCGATCGTCGAGATCGTCAAGGCCATCGCCCCCGGGTTCGCCGGCATCAACCTCGAGGACATCTCCGCCCCCCGCTGCTTCGAGATCGAGGCCCGGCTGCGCGAGGCCCTCGACATCCCCGTCTTCCACGACGACCAGCACGGCACCGCCATCGTCGTCCTCGCCGCGCTGACCAACGCCCTGCGCGTGGTGGACAAGCCGATCGAGAACGTACGGGTCGTCATGTCCGGCGCCGGCGCGGCCGGTACGGCCATCCTGAAGCTGCTGCTGGCCGCGGGCGTCAAGAACGCCGTGGTCGCCGACATCCACGGCGTCGTGCACGCCGGCCGCGCCGACCTGGTCGACGCCGCCCCTCGGTCCGCGCTGCGCTGGATCGCCGACAACACCAACCCCGAGGGCCTCACCGGCACCCTCAAGGAGGCCGTGCACGGCGCCGACGTCTTCATCGGCGTCTCCGCCCCCAACGTCCTCGACGGCGACGACGTGGCCGCCATGGCCGACGGCGCGATCGTGTTCGCGCTCGCGAACCCGGACCCCGAGGTGGACCCGGCGGTCGCCCGCGAGACGGCCGCGGTCGTCGCCACGGGCCGCTCCGACTTCCCGAACCAGATCAACAACGTGCTGGTCTTCCCCGGTGTGTTCCGCGGTCTGCTGGACGCCCAGTCCCGCACCGTCAACACCGAGATGATGCTGGCCGCCGCGCACGCCCTCGCGGACGTGGTGAGCGAGGACGAGCTCAACCCGAACTACGTCATCCCCAGCGTCTTCAACGACAAGGTCGCCGGTGCCGTCGCGGGCGCCGTGCGGGAGGCGGCGAAGGCCGCCGGAGTGGTCGCCTAGGTCCCCTGGGCCCGGGCAGGCGGCCCGTACGTGGTGGCGAGGATCACCACGTACGGGCCGCCGCTCCGGCGCGTCGCGGGATGTCGGGCCTCGGATCGCCCTCTAGGGTTGCGCAAGGCTCAGGCCCTCTCGGCGTGTGACTCCCAAGGGTGCTCTCACGACCTCCTGGGGGTGCCGGATTGGCTTTACCGCCGCAGGTGGAGGCAGGATGCCTCCCTGGGCGCGAGGGTCTGACGACCGACCCGGGTCCGGGGAATGTCAGAGGGCCCTGGCAGCATCGGCATCGCTGTGCCCAACATGCGGCTCCGCCGCGTGGCACGCCTCAACGGCAAGAAGAACACGGGAGTAACAACATGAACCGCAGTGAGCTGGTGGCCGCGCTGGCCGACCGCGCCGAGGTGACCCGCAAGGACGCCGACGCCGTGCTGGCCGCGTTCGCCGAGGTTGTCGGCGACATCGTCTCCAAGGGCGACGAGAAGGTCACCATCCCCGGCTTCCTGACCTTCGAGCGCACCCACCGTGCCGCTCGCACCGCCCGCAACCCGCAGACCGGCGACCCGATCCAGATCCCGGCCGGCTACAGCGTCAAGGTGTCCGCGGGCTCCAAGCTCAAGGAAGCCGCCAAGGGTAAGTAGGCGCGTAGGCGCTCCGCTTTTGCGTGCAGGGGACTGCGCGGATCGTTCGTTCGGGGTGCGGTCGTTTCGCGGCTGCGGGCCCGTTGTGGCTGGTCGCGCAGTTCCCCGCGCCCCTTCGGGGCGCTCGTCTCAACGCCGGTGGGGCGGTCACCCGGACTCGGGTGACCGCCCCACCGGCGTGTCCATGGGTTGCTAGCCCAGCGCCTTGCCCGGGAGTTCCACCTTCGCGCCCAGCTCGACGAGCTTGTCCATGAAGTTCTCGTAGCCGCGGTTGATCAGGTCGATGCCGTGGACGCGGGACGTGCCCTGGGCCGCGAGGGCGGCGATCAGGTACGAGAAGCCGCCGCGCAGGTCGGGGATGACCAGGTCGGCGCCCTCCAGCTTGGTCGGCCCGGAGACCACGGCCGAGTGCAGGAAGTTGCGCTGGCCGAAGCGGCAGTCCGAGCCGCCGAGGCACTCGCGGTAGAGCTGGATGTGGGCGCCCATCTGGTTGAGCGCCGAGGTGAAGCCCAGCCGGGACTCGTACACCGTCTCGTGGACGATGGACAGGCCGGTGGCCTGCGTCAGGGCGACCACCAGGGGCTGCTGCCAGTCCGTCTGGAAGCCGGGGTGCACGTCCGTCTCCAGGGCGATGGACTTCAGCCGGCCGCCCGGGTGCCAGAAGCGGATGCCCTCGTCGTCGATCTCGAACGCGCCGCCCACCTTCCGGAAGGTGTTCAGGAACGTCATCATCGAGCGCTGCTGGGCCCCGCGGACATAGACGTTGCCCTCGGTGGCCAGCGCCGCGGAGGCCCAGGAGGCGGCCTCCAGGCGGTCCGAGAGGGCACGGTGGGTGTAGCCGCCCAGCTCGTCCACGCCGGTGACGCGGATCGTGCGGTCGGTGTCCATGGCGATGATCGCGCCCATTTTCTGCAGGACGCAGATCAGGTCCTCGATCTCCGGCTCCACGGCCGCGTTGGACAGCTCCGTGACGCCCTCGGCGAGCACGGCGGTCAGCAGCACCTGCTCGGTGGCGCCGACGGACGGGTACGGCAGCCGGATCTTCGTGCCGCGCAGCCGCTGCGGGGCTTCCAGGTACTGGCCGTCCGCCCGCTTCTCGATCTTCGCGCCGAACTGCCGCAGCACGTCGAAGTGGAAGTCGATGGGCCGGCCGCCGATGTCGCAGCCGCCCAGGCCCGGAATGAAGGCGTGCCCGAGACGGTGCAGCAGCGGGCCGCAGAACAGGATCGGGATGCGCGACGAGCCCGCGTGGGCATCGATGTCGGCGACGTTCGCGCTCTCCACATGGGTGGGGTCCATGACCAGCTCGCCGGGCTCCTCGCCCGGACGGACGGTCACCCCGTGCAGCTGCAGCAGTCCGCGTACGACCCGCACGTCGCGGATGTCCGGCACGTTGCGCAGCCGGCTCGGCGCACTGCCCAGCAGGGCGGCCACCATGGCCTTCGGCACGAGGTTCTTCGCACCGCGGACCCGGATCTCGCCCTCCAGCGGGGTTCCGCCGTGGACAAGCAGTACGTCATCAGCGCCGTTGACGGTCATGAATCTCGCGTTCCGTGGGGTTGGGCAGGGGCCAGAAGGGAAAGGGTAATCGTCTTGTACCCCCCTTCAGGGCGCCTCCGCACGGTCCGGCAACGTCATGGATTTGTCACAACACGTGGCGTTCACGGGCGCGTACAGGGGGTCACGGCCGAGGGGCGTGCGCGGGTGCGTGTTCACCCCCGTGCCTCCGATTGCCTCCCCACGGGAGGGGAACATGCGGGATCATGTCTGGCATGACCGAGGTGTCCTCGCTCACGGGGCGGCTGCTCGTGGCAACGCCCGCCCTGGCGGACCCGAACTTCGAGCGTGCGGTGGTGCTCCTCCTCGACCACGACGAGGAGGGCTCCCTCGGTGTCGTCCTCAACCGTCCCACCCCGGTCGACGTGGGCGACATCCTGGAGGACTGGGCGGACCTGGCCGGCGAGCCGGGCGTCGTCTTCCAGGGCGGTCCGGTCTCGCTGGACTCGGCCCTCGGCGTCGCCGTCGTCCCCGGCGGGGCGACCGGCGAGCGGGCGCCGCTGGGCTGGCGCCGGGTGCACGGCGCGATCGGCCTGGTCGACCTGGAGGCACCGCCGGAACTGCTGGCGCCGGCCGTGGGCGCCCTGCGGATCTTCGCCGGGTACGCGGGCTGGGGGCCCGGTCAGCTGGAGGACGAGCTGACCGAGGGCGCCTGGTACGTGGTCGAGTCCGAGCCCGGCGACGTCTCCTCGCCGTTCCCCGAGAGACTCTGGCGCGAGGTGCTGCGCCGCCAGCGGGGCGACCTGGCGATGGTGGCGACGTACCCGGACGACCCGTCGCTCAACTGAAGCGTGTGAGCTTCAGTACCCTTGGCGGTTATGAGCACTCTCGAGCCCGAGCGCGGGACAGGTACGGGAACCCTCGTCGAGCCGACGCCGCAGACGTCCCACGGCGACGGCGACCACGAGCGCTTCGCGCATTACGTCCAGAAGGACAAGATCATGGCGAGCGCCCTCGACGGCACCCCCGTCGTGGCGCTGTGCGGCAAGGTCTGGGTACCGGGCCGCGACCCGAAGAAGTATCCCGTCTGCCCCATGTGCAAGGAGATCTACGAGTCCATGAGCGGCGGCGGGGACGAGGGCAAGGGCGGCGACAAGAAGTAGCGCCCCTGCCCGTACGGACCTCTTGAGACTTCCCGAAGGCCCCCGGAGTGTGCCCGCGCGCACTCCGGGGGCCTTCGTGCGTCGTGGCCGGGGCGGGGCTCCGACGGTGCTGATCCACAAAGAGGTTTACGAACTGGTTCAGACCTCTTGTGGACAGGTTCATGTCTCCCTACGCTCCTGGGTGTTGTGCAGAGCGAAACCGTCATTGCATATGTTGCAACGCACGCCCGGAGGAAGACTCCATGAAGCTCGCCCCCCGCCTGGCCGTACTGCTGGCCGCGGCCGTCGTCGCCGCGACCGCCTGCGCCCCCCAGACGTCCGACAACTCCTCCTCCGGCAAGGACGAGAAGAGCGGCACGCTGCGCGTCTGGCTGTTCCAGGAGGTCAACAACAAGCCCAAGGAGAAGGTCGTCGACGCGGTCCTCGCCGACTTCGAGAAGGCGCACGACGACACGAAGGTCACCGTCGAGTACATCCCGGTCGAGACCCGCGCCCAGCGCATCAAGGCCGCCTTCAACGACCCGAAGAGCGCCCCCGACGTCATCGAGTACGGCAACACCGACACCGCCGGATACGTCAAGGACGGCGGACTCGCCGACATATCGAAGGAGTTCGCGGCCTGGGACGAGGCCAAGGACACCGACCCCACCGCCCGCCAGTCGGTCACCGTGGACGGCAAGGTCTACGGCGCCCCCTACTTCGTCGGCGTCCGAGCCCTCTACTACCGCACCGACGTCTTCGACGAACTCGGCCTCGAACCTCCCAAGTCGCTGGCGGAGCTGGCGTCCACCGCCAAGAAGGTGCACGCCGCCAAGCCCGACCTCTACGGCATCGCGGTCGGCGGCGCCTACACCTACGGCGCGATGCCGTTCATCTGGGCCAACGGCGGCGAACTCGCCACCGGCAAGGGCGGCTCGTACGCCGCCGCCGTCGACAGCGCCGCCGCCCGGAAGGGCATCGAGGCGTACACCGCACTGTTCGGCGACGACAACTGCCCCGCCGCCAAGTGCGCCGGCATGGGCGGCAACGACACCGTCACCGCCTTCGCCTCCGGCAAGGCGGCCATGGCCATCGGCGGCGACTTCAGCCACCAGGCCGTGGAGGCCGGCCAGGTCAAGGGCAAGTACGCGGTCGTGCCGCTGCCCGGGGCCGAGCCCGGCTCCATCGCCCCCGCCTTCGCGGGCGGCAACAACATCGGCGTCCTGAAGAGCACCTCGCACCGCACCCTCGCCGTCGACCTGACGAAGCGGCTCGCGTCGAAGAAGGCGCAGGGCGACCTGTTCGACGCGATGGGCTTCCTGCCGACCTTCGCGGACGTACGGCAGCAGGTCGCGGCGAAGGAGCCGTTCGTGAAGCCGTTCGTCGACACGCTCGCCGCGGGCACGAAGTTCGTGCCCGCCTCTCCCGCGTGGGCGACGATCGACTCCTCGCAGGTGCTGCCGACGATGTTCCAGGAGGTGGTGAGCGGCAAGAAGGACGTGGGGGCCGCGGCTGGGGATGCGGCTCGGAAGATGGACGACGCGTTCGGCTCCGCCGGATGACGGGTTCGCCTGTGAGCTCGGGGGGTGCGGTGCGTGTGCGAGTGCGGCGCCGTCGTGGCATGTCGCGCAGTTCCCCGCGCCCCTTTCGGGGCTCCTCCAGTACCCCTTGGATCTACCTCGCGCCTGCTCTTGTCGTCCTTGGTGGATTGCTCGTCTACCCCGTTTACCAGCTCGGGTTGATCTCCTTCCTGGAGTACACGCAGGCGCAGGTCAGTGGTGGGGAGCCGACGACCTTCCAAGGGTTCGGGAACTATGCCGAGCTGTTCGGGGACGGGGAGTTCTGGCGGGTGCTGCTCGCCACCGTCGTCTTCGCCGCCGCGTGCGTCGTGTCGACGTTGGCGGTCGGGTGCGCCCTCGCCGTGCTGCTCACGCGGGTGCGGGCCGTGCCGCGGCTGGCGCTGATGCTGGCGGGGCTGGGGGCGTGGGCGACGCCGGCGGTCACCGGGTCGACGGTGTGGCTGCTGCTGTTCGACCCGGACTTCGGGCCCGTCAACCGGATCCTGGGCCTCGGCGACCACTCCTGGACGTACGGGCGCTACAGCGCCTTCCTGCTCGTGCTGCTCGAAGTGGTCTGGTGCTCCTTCCCGTTCGTCATGGTGACCGTCTACGCCGGGATACGGGCCGTGCCGGCCGAGGTCCTGGAGGCGGCCGCGCTCGACGGGGCCTCGCAGTGGAGGATCTGGCGCTCGGTGCTCGCGCCGATGCTCCGGCCGATCCTGGTGGTCGTGACCATCCAGTCGGTCATCTGGGACTTCAAGGTCTTCACCCAGATCTACGTCATGACGAACGGCGGCGGCATCGCCGGCCAGAACCTCGTCCTCAACGTCTACGCCTACCAGAAGGCCTTCGCGTCCTCGCAGTACAGCCTCGGCTCCGCGATCGGGGTCGTCATGCTGCTGATGCTGCTGGCCGTGACGCTGGTCTACCTGCGCCTGCTGCGCCGCCAGGGGGAGGAGCTGTGAATCTTTCGCGCGCGCGTGTGCGCCGTCCGTGGCGGCTCGCGGCCGAGGCGTCCGCGCTGCTGATCGCCGTGGTGGTCGCCTTCCCGCTCTACTGGATGGTGCTGAGCGCCTTCAAACCGGCCGGGGAGATCGAGTCGAGCGAGCCCCGGCCCTGGACGCTGACCCCCTCGCTGGATTCCTTCCGGCGCGTCTTCGCACAGCAGGAATTCGGCCGCTACTTTCTCAACAGCCTGATCGTGGCGGGTTCCGTCGTGATCGCCTCGGCGCTGATCGCGTTCCTCGCGGCGACCGCCGTGACGCGTTTCCGGTTCCGTTTCCGGACCACCCTGCTGATCATGTTCCTGGTGGCCCAGATGGTGCCCGTGGAGGCACTCACGATCCCGCTGTTCTTCCTCATGCGGGACTTCGGCCAGCTGAACACGCTGGGTTCGCTGATCCTGCCCCACATCGCCTTCTCGCTGCCCTTCGCGATCTGGATGCTGCGGGGCTTCGTGAAAGCCGTGCCGGAGGCCCTGGAGGAGGCCGCCCACATCGACGGGGCGAGCCGGAGCCGCTTTCTCTGGCAGATCCTTTTCCCGCTGGTCTTCCCGGGGCTGGTGGCCACCAGCGTCTTCTCCTTCATCTCCACCTGGAACGACTTCCTGTTCGCCAAGTCGTTCATCATCAGCGACACCTCCCAGTCGACGCTGCCGATGGCGCTGCTGGTCTTCTACAAGCCGGACGATCCCGACTGGGGCGGCGTCATGGCCGCGTCCACGGTGATGACGATTCCGGTGCTGGTCTTCTTCATACTCGTGCAACGACGACTCGTCTCCGGCCTCGGCGGAGCGGTAAAGGACTGACGTGAGCGACGTTCTTCCCCAGCCACAGCAGGTCTCCCTTCAGGAGGACGACTTCTTCGACCTCGGCCCGGACACCGCTCTGGTGGCCGGCGAAGGCACCGGGCGCACCGAGCGCTGGCTGCGCGCCACGCTGGGCGCCGCCACCGGTCTGCCGCTGGCCCCCTCGGCGGGCGGCGGCGGCGCCATCCGCCTCGCCCTCGACGCCGGCCTGCCCGACGAGGGCTACCGCCTGGTCGTCGCCCCGGAGGGCGTGCACCTCACCGGCGGCGACGCGGCCGGCCTCTTCTGGGGCGCCCAGACCCTGCGCCAGCTGCTCGGCCCGGACGCCTTCCGGCGCGCCCCGCTGCCCGAGGGCCGCTGGCGGCTGCCGCTGGCCCGCATCGAGGACGCGCCCCGTTTCCGCTGGCGCGGACTGATGCTGGACGTCGCCCGGCACTTCATGCCCAAGGACGGCGTCCTGCGCTACCTGGACCTGATGGCCGCGCACAAACTCAACGTCCTGCACTTCCACCTGACGGACGACCAGGGCTGGCGCGTCGAGATCAAACGCCACCCGAAGCTCACCGAGACCGGCTCCTGGCGCGCGCGCACGAAATACGGCCACCGCGCCTCGCCGCTGTGGGAGGACAAACCCCACGGCGGTTACTACACCCAGGACGACATCCGGGAGATCGTCGCCTACGCCGCCGAACGGCACATCACCGTCGTCCCCGAAATCGACGTACCCGGGCACTCGCAGGCCGCCATCGCCGCGTATCCCGAACTCGGCAACACGGACGTGATCGACACCACGGCGCTCTCCGTGTGGGACACCTGGGGCGTCTCCCCGAACGTACTCGCGCCCACGGACGCCGTGCTGCGCTTCTACGAGGGCGTGTTCGAGGAACTGCTGGAGCTTTTTCCCTCGGAGTTCGTCCACATCGGCGGCGACGAATGCCCGAAGGAGCAGTGGCGGAGTTCGGCCACCGCACAGGCGCGCATCGAGGAACTCGCCCTCGCGAACGAGGACGAACTCCAGGCCTGGATCATCCAGCACTTCGACACCTGGCTCACCGAACGCGGGCGCCGGCTCATCGGCTGGGACGAAATCCTGGAGGGCGGCCTGGCCAAGGGCGCGGCCGTGGCGTCCTGGCGCGGTTACGCGGGCGGGGTCGCCGCCGCGCGCGCGGGGCACGACGTCGTGATGTGCCCCGAGCAGCAGGTGTACCTGGACCACCGGCAGGCCCCGGGCGAGGACGAACCGGTGCCGATCGGTTTCGTGCGCACCCTGGAGGACGTCTACCGGTTCGAACCGGTTCCCGCCGAACTGACACCGGACGAGTCCGGACACGTGATCGGCACCCAGGCCAACGTGTGGACCGAGGTGATGGAGAACCAGGGGCGCGTGGACTACCAGGTGTTCCCGAGGCTCGCCGCCTTCGCCGAGGTGGCCTGGAGCGCGCTGCCGGCCCCCGCCGAGCGGGACTACGCCGCCTTCGAGCGGCGGATGGCCGCCCACTACCGGCGCCTGGACGCCCTGGGCGTCGACTACCGGCCGCCCGCCGGCCCGCTGCCCTGGCAGCGGCGGCCCGGTGTGCTCGGCCGGCCGATCGACGGGCCGCCGCCGAACAAGTAGGAAGACTCCGCCACACAGCGACAACCAGACCGCGAAACGCTCCCAAACGTCACCGAAGGTTGGCAACTCGCGCGCATGGCGCCCAGCTCCGATCGTCGGAGATCCCGCACGAAAACGGTCCATCTCGCCGACGAGGCGGGCGAATGCCTCCTATGGGACCCCTGCGTTCGGGCCCTGCGAAGATGTGCCAGAGTTGCCACGTCCGCCCTGTGAGGTCGTACGGTACGGCCACATGGGCGGGACCAGGTGGGACAGCGGGAAGGGGCAGTCGGTTTGACCACGCACGCACCGCAGGCGGCGCAGGCCGTCACGCTGCCCACGACACTGGACGAGGCCGTGGCGGCGCTCGCCGCGATGCCCGCGGCCGTTCCGGTCGCGGGCGGCACCGACCTGATGGCGGCCGTCAACTCCGGCCTGCTCAGGCCCGCCGCGCTGGTGGGTCTCGGCCGGATCAGCGAGATCCGCGGCTGGCAGTACCAGGACGGCCACGCGCTGCTCGGCGCGGGCCTCACCCACGCCCGCATGGGCCGCCCCGACTTCGCGGCGCTCATCCCGGCGCTCGCCGCCGCCGCGCGCGCCGCCGGACCGCCGCAGATCCGCAACGCGGGCACCCTGGGCGGCAACATCGCCTCGGCCGCCCCCACCGGGGACGCGCTGCCGGTGCTGGCCGCCCTGGAGGCGACGCTGATCATCGCGGGCCAGGACGGCGCCCGGCGCGAGGTGCCGGTCTCGCACCTGCTGGCGGGCATGGAGATGCTCCGCGCGGGCGAGGTGATCGGCTACGTGCGCGTGCCGCTGCTGCACGCGCCGCAGGTCTTCCTGAAGGCGACCGGCCGCACCGGTCCCGGCCGCGCGACGGCCTCCGTGGCGCTGGTCCTCGACCCGGCGCGGCGCGGCGTACGGTGCGCCGTGGGCGCCATCGCGCCGATGCCGCTGCGGCCCCTGGAGGCCGAGCAGTGGGTGGCCTCGCTCATCGACTGGGACAACGGCCGCGCCATCGTCCCCGAGGCCCTGCACGGCTTCGGCGAGTACGTCGCCGCGGCCTGCATCCCCGACGAGGCCCCGGCCGAGGACGGCTCCGTGCCGCCGCTGCCGCCCGCCGTACTGCACCTGCGGCGCACCGTCGCCGCGCTGGCCCGACGAGCACTGGGGAGGGCGCTGTCGTGACCGACGACCGGCATGGCGACGAATACCGGGACGAGTACGGGGACGAGTACGGCGATCAGCACGCCGGGGGCACGCCGCCGAGCGGCGGACGCTGGGACCCGCTGCCCCAGGGCGACTACGACGACGGCGCCACCGCCTTCGTGAAACTCCCCGAGGGCGGCGTGGACGCGCTCCTCGCCTCCTCCGACAGTCCGCTCGCCGCACCCGGCCACGGCTACGTGCCGCCCCAGATCACGGTCGCGCCCGCCACCACCGCGGGAACCGACCCGGCCGCCACGGGCTCCTGGGCGATGCCCTCGACGCCGTCCGCACCCGTGGACGGCACCCAGTGGCAGGCGCCGGACGCCGGACAGGGGTACGGCGACTACGCCGCCCACCACGACCCGTACGGCGGGGCGGCGCCCTACGGCACGCACACCGGGCAGGGCGCCCCCGGGCAGGACGACCGGTTCGCCTACCAGCCCGGGCCCACCGGACAGTGGGACTTCTCGCAGGCCGCGCAGGCCGCGCAGGCCTCCGAGGCCGACCCGGAGGCCCCGGCGGCCGCGCCCGCGCCGGGCCAGGACGTGACCGGGCAGTGGTCCATCCCCGTCGCCGGCGGTGACCTGCCGGACGAGTCGGGCGAGTTCACCACGTCGTCCCTGGCCGAGCAGTGGGGCACCGGTGCGCCCGCCACCCTCCCCGGCGGCGCTCCCGCGCCCTGGGCGACGCAGCCCGCCGGGCAGCCGTGGGGCGAACGCCGGGAGGACAGCGGGCCGGACACCGATGAACGGTCCGCCGAGGACCGGCGCCCACCGTCGCCCCAGCCCGCCGGTCGGCCCTGGGGCGACAGGGGTCAATCCGCCTCGACCGGCGGGGAGCACCCCTCCGGACCCCCGCACGTCCCGGCCTCCGACGGCGGCGCGAACGGGCTCGGCCCGGACGGGGGCCGGTACGCGTCCGATTCCGCTTCCGCCGACGGCCCGCACGTCTCCGGTCCCGCCGGGGACTTGCGTGGGTCCGCTTCCGACGAGGGCCGGTACGCGTCCGGTTCCGCCCAGGGCTTGCGTGGGTCCGCTTCCGACGAGGGTGCGCCGGCCTCCGCTCCCGACGGGGGCCCGTACGCGTCCGGTCCGGCCGGGGACCTGCGTGGGTCCGCTTCCGACGAGGGTGTGCCGGCTTCCGGTCCCGTCGCCGGTGTGCACGGGGCCGGTCCCGACGGGGGCCCGTACGCGTCCGGTCCGGCCGGGGACCTGCGTGGGTCCGCTTCCGACGAGGGTGCGCCGGTCTCCGGTCCCGTCGAGGGCCCGTACGCGTCCGGTCCCGCCGCCGGTGTGCACGCGCCCGGTCCCGCCGAGGGTGCGCGGGGGCCCGCGTCCGCCGACGGCGTGCCCCGGCCCGGCCACGACGGGGGCCGGTACGCCGCCGAATCCGCCGACGACCCGCACGCCCTCGGCCACGCCGACGGACTGCACCGGGCCGGCGCCGCTGACGGTGTGCAGACCTCCGGCCCCGCGAACGCCATGCACGCGCCGGGTCACGACGACGGCGTGCGACGGTCCGATTCCGGCGCCGTCGCGTACCCGTCCGACCCCGCCGACGGGACGGTCGAGACGGCCACCGGGCCGGTCGGCGGGACCGAGACGGTGGCCAACGAGCCCGGTGGGGCCGAGGAGGCCCCTGAAGGCCGCGCAGAAGGCTCGGCAGGCTCCGGTGAGGAGACGAGGGGCGAACCCCGCCCGGAGGCCCCCGACGGCCCCCTGCCGGGCCCGGCATCGACCGCCGGGAGCGGGCCGACGCCCGAGGGCGCGCGGGAGCACGGGCGGGAGCCGGCGTCCGGGCCCGGGCAGGAGCCCGCGGGAGCGCCGCATCCGGAGCCCACGACCGGTCGTCCGACCGGCACGACGGGCCCGCAGAGTGTCGCCGCCGAGGTGTCCGGCACCGCGGACGCCGAGGCGGACGCGGCCGACGGCCGCACCGGCCCGGACGGGAGCCGGTCCGACGCCACCGATCCCGAAGCCGTCCCCGCCCCCACCGCCGCCGAGGAGCCCCCGGCCCCCTTCGGCCCGCAGGACGAACACCCCCTCGCCTCCTACGTGCTGCGCGTCAACGGCGCCGACCGGCCCGTCACCGACGCCTGGATCGGCGAGTCGCTGCTCTACGTCCTGCGCGAGCGGCTCGGCCTCGCGGGCGCCAAGGACGGCTGCTCGCAGGGCGAGTGCGGTGCCTGCAACGTGCAGGTCGACGGACGGCTCGTCGCCTCCTGCCTGGTCCCGGCCGTGACCTCGGCCGGCAGCGAGGTGCGTACCGTCGAGGGCCTGGCCACCGACGGACAGCCCTCGGACGTACAGCGGGCGCTCGCCCGGCGCGGCGCGGTGCAGTGCGGCTTCTGCGTGCCCGGCATGGCGATGACCGTGCACAACCTCCTCGAGGGCAACCCGGCGCCGACCGAGCTGGAGGCCCGCCAGGCCCTGTGCGGCAATCTGTGCCGCTGCTCCGGCTACCGGGGCGTCCTGGAGGCCGTCCAGGAGGTCGTCGCCGAACGCGAGGCGCACGGCGACGCCGAGGCACACGCGGGCGCGGACCCCGACGAGCCCCGCATCCCGCACCAGGCCGGTCCCGGCGCGGGCGGCGTCAACCCGTCGGCGTTCGAGTCCCAGCCGCCACCGGACGCGCAGGACGCGACGGGACCGCACGACAGCCACCCGCTCCACGGCGAGCACGGCAACCACGGCCAGGACGGAGGCCACGCGTGAGCAATGACGCCGCGACTGCGGAGGCCGAGGGAACCGCCGAGACGGCCACCCCCGTCCCCGAGCCGATCCCGCACGGCCTCGGCGCGTCCCTGCCGCCCGCCGACGCCCGCGCCAAGACCGAGGGCACCTTCCCGTACGCCGCCGACCTGTGGGCCGAGGGCCTGCTGTGGGCGGCCGTACTGCGCTCACCGCACCCGCACGCGCGCATCGTGTCCATCGACACCACCCACGCGCGCGAGATGCCCGGCGTACGGGCCGTCGTCACCCACGAGGACGTGCCCGGCACCCCGCTGCACGGCCGCGGCGGCCACGCCGACCGCCCGGTCTTCGCCTCCGACGTCGTACGCCACCACGGCGAGCCCCTCGCCGCCGTCGCCGCCGACCACCCGGACACCGCGCGGATGGCCGCCGCCGCCGTCATCGTCGAGTACGAGGTGCTCGATCCGGTCACCGACCCGGAGCAGGCCTTCGAGGCCGAGCCGCTGCATCCCGACGGCAACCTGATCCGGCACATCCCGCTGCGCCACGGCGACCCGGAGGCGGCCGGCGAGGTCGTCGTCGAGGGCCTGTACCGCATCGGCCGCCAGGACCCGGCCCCCATAGGAGCCGAGGCCGGTCTGGCCGTGCCGCGCCCCGACGGAGGCGTGGAGCTGTACCTGGCCTCCACCGACCCGCACGGCGACCGGGACATCGCCGCCGCCTGCTACGGCCTGTCGCCCGAACAGGTGAAGATCGTCGTCACCGGGGTGCCGGGCGCCACCGCGGACCGCGAGGACCAGGGCTTCCAACTGCCGCTCGGCCTGCTGGCGCTGAAGACCGGCTGCCCGGTGAAACTGACCGCCACGCGCGAGGAGTCCTTCCTCGGGCACACCCACCGCCACCCCACCCTCCTGCGCTACCGCCACCACGCGGACGTCGAGGGCCGGGTCGTGAAGGTCGAGGCGCAGATCCTCCTCGACGCGGGCGCCTACGCCGACACCTCCTCCGACGCCCTGGCCGCCGCGGTGGCCTTCGCCTGCGGTCCGTACGTCGTGCCCAACGCCTTCATCGAGGGCTGGGCGGTACGCACCAACAACCCGCCCTCCGGCCACGTGCGCGGAGAGGGTGCCATGCAGGTGTGCGCCGCGTACGAGGCGCAGATGGACAAGATCGCCAAGAAGCTCGGTCTGGACCCGGCCGAGGTGCGGCTGCGCAACGTCCTGGCCACCGGCGACGTCCTCCCCACCGGCCAGACCGTCACCTGCCCGGCCCCCGTGGCCGAACTCCTCCAGGCGGTCCGCGACTTCCCCCTCCCCGCCCTGCCCAAGGACACGCCCGAGGACGAGTGGCTGCTGCCCGGCGGCCCCGAGGGCGCGGGCGAACCGGGCGCGGTGCGCCGGGGCGTCGGCTACGGCATCGGCATGGTGCACATGCTCGGCGCCGAGGGCGCGGACGAGGTCTCCACGGCCACCGTGAAGGTCCAGGGCGGCGTGGCGACGGTGCTGTGCGCGGCCGTGGAGACCGGCCAGGGCTTCACGACCCTGGCCCGGCAGATCGTCCAGGAGACCCTGGGCGTGGACGAGGTCCACGTGGCCCCCGTGGACACCGACCAGCCCCCGGCCGGCGCGGGCTGCAGAGGCCGCCACACCTGGGTGTCGGGCGGCGCCGTGGAACGCGCGGCCAAGATGGTCCGCACCCAGCTCCTGCAGCCGCTGGCCCACCAGTTCGGCATGTCCACGGAGCTGCTGCAGATCGCCGACGGCAAGATCACCTCGTACGACGGCGTGCTGTCGACGACGGTCGCCGAGGCGCTGGACGGCAAGGAGCTGTGGGCCACCGCCCAGTGCCGCCCGCACCCGACCGAGCCGCTGGACGAGGCCGGGCAGGGCGACGCGTTCGTCGGCATGGCCTTCTGCGCGATCCGCGCGGTGGTGGACGTGGACATCGAGATCGGCTCGGTACGGGTCGTGGAACTGGCCGTCGCCCAGGACGTGGGCCGCGTCCTGAACCCGGCCCAGCTGACCGCGCGTATCGAGGCGGGCGTCACCCAGGGCGTCGGTATCGCGCTCACGGAGAACCTCCGCACCCCGCGCGGCCTGATCCGCCACCCCGACCTCACCGGCTACGCCCTGCCGACCGCGCTGGACGCTCCGGACATCCGGATCGTAAAGCTCGTGGAGGAGCGGGACGTGGTCGCCCCCTTCGGCGCCAAGGCCGTCAGCGCGGTCCCGGTGGTGGCGTCCCCGGCGGCCGTCGCCTCCGCGGTGCGCGCGGCCACCGGACGCCCGGTCAACCGGCTCCCGATCCGCCCGCAGGCGGCGGTGGCGACCGGTCACTGAGCGGACATCGCGCCGCTCACGCGCGTGAGGCAACGCGACACGGGCCGGACGCGTCCTACGGGGCGAACGGGGTCCGTGCGCAGGCGCGTTGTCAGTGGTGGCGCGTAGTCTCCGAAGGAGTGCGAACGGCAGCCGTCGGCACACGGACGGCTCTACAGCTCGGGGGAGACGATGCAGGCGGACACCGGCGGTACGACGACGATGCGGGACGCGGTGGCAGACGTCGGGGCACCGGCCCCCTCGCTGCTGACCCGGGTCCGCCTCGCGACGACGGTGGAGGACCCGGCGTGGACACGCGGCGCCGCCCGACGGGGGTCGGCAGGCTGCGACCGGCCGTCCCTGTGGAACACGTCGGCGTTGATGAGCTGCCTGCTCCTCGCGGTGAGCCACCGCACGGAGCCGGGGACCTCCCCGGAGCTGCCGCCCCGCTTCCTGGACCGCGAGTTCGGCCGCCACCGGGTGACGCGCTTCGAGGACATCGACTTCCCGAGCACCCTCACCCACGAGCCCACCCGCCGCTTCCTGCGCGACACGGGCCTGCCCGAGGACGCCCGCCCCTTCCGCCTCGACCCGGACGACCTGCCGCTGCCGACGCTGGCGGAGTACGGTGAGGACCACCCCGAGCACCCGCTCCCGCCCGACGCGGACCATCTCGTCCGCCTGGGACGGCTGACGGACGGCACCCACGTGGTCGTCAACGGCACGACGGGCGCCGTCCTCACCTGGAGAACCTCCGACGGCACCCTGCACCCCCTGGTGGCGGACGTGACCGCCCTCGCCCTCACCCTGTGGGCACTGCGCCGGGCGGGACGGTTGGAGACCGTGGTGGGAATCGAGCCCGCGTAACTCGCTGCGCACAGGACGGTCGTACGACCAAGGTCCCGGTCCCGGCCCGTCTCCCGACAGGGGTCAAGGCGGGCATTGGCCCTTACTCTGGCGACCATGACCGTCCCTGAGCCCCGCGACACCGACATCGCCGTCCCCGCCGAGCCCTTCCTCGCCACCGCCGTCCCGGACGAGACCGTGCTGAGCCGTGCCTACCGGGCGCTGAGCATCGGCATCGTCTCCGTCATCGTGCTGATCGCCTTCGAGGCGACGGCGGTCGGTACCGCGATGCCGGTGGCGGCGCGGGAGCTGGACGGGGTGTCGCTGTACGCGTTCGCGTTCTCGGGGTACTTCACGACCAGCCTGTTCGGGATGGTGCTGTCCGGTCAGTGGTCCGACCGGCGCGGGCCGCTGGCGCCGCTGACGACCGGGATCGCCGCCTTCGCGGCCGGACTGGTGCTGTCCGGGACGGCCGGGGCGATGTGGCTCTTCATCCTCGGCCGGGCCGTGCAGGGGCTCGGCGGCGGGCTCGTGATCGTCGCGCTGTACGTCGTCGTGGGGCGGGCCTACCCGGAGCGGCTGCGACCGGCGATCATGGCGGCCTTCGCGGCGGGCTGGGTCGTGCCGTCCGTCGTCGGGCCGCTGGCCGCCGGCGCGGTGACCGAGCACCTGGGCTGGCGCTGGGTGTTCGTCGGCATCCCCGTGCTGGTCGTCGTCCCGCTGGCCCTCGCGCTGCCGCAGATACGCAGCCGCGCGGCGGGTCCCGTCGGGGCAGGGGACGCGTCGGCCTCCTTCGACCGGCGCCGCATCCGTCTCGCCCTGGCCATCTCGCTGGGCGCGGGCCTGCTCCAGTACGCCGCCCAGGACCTGCGCCCGATCGCCCTGCTGCCCGCAGCGGTGGGCGTGGCGCTGCTCGTGCCCGCCGTGCTCGGGCTGCTGCCGCGCGGCACCTACCGGGCGGCGCGCGGGCTGCCCTCCGTGGTGCTGCTGCGCGGGGTGGCCGCGGGGTCGTTCATCGCCGCCGAGTCCTTCGTCCCGCTGATGCTGGTCACCCAGCGCGGGCTCAGCCCGACCCTCGCCGGACTCTCCCTGGCGGCGGGCGGCGCGACCTGGGCCGGGGGCTCGTGGCTGCAGTCCCGGCCGCGCCTGGAGCCGTACCGGGAGCGCCTGATGAGCCTCGGCATGGTGCTGGTCGCGGCGGCCGTCGCCACGGCGCCCAGCGTGCTGATCGACGCCGTACCGGCGTGGACGGTGGCCGTCGCCTGGGGCTTCGGCTGCTTCGGCATGGGGCTGGTGATCTCCTCCACCAGCGTGCTGCTGCTCAAGCTCTCCGCCCCCGAGGAGGCCGGCGCCAACTCCGCCGCCCTCCAGATCTCCGACGGGCTCTCCAACGTCGTCCTCCTGTCCGTCGGCGGCGCGGCCTTCGCGGCCCTCGGCGGCGGCACCGTCAGTCATGCGGCAGCCAAGGCCGGTGAGGCCACCGGCTCCCACCCGGCGGCGTTCGCGGCGGTGTTCCTGCCGATGGCGGCGGTGGCGCTGGCGGGGGCGTGGGTGGCGACACGGCTGCGGCAGAGGTGAGACGCGGGTGGCGAAGCGGCTGCGGGAGAGGTGAGCCGTGGGTGCGAAGCGGCTGCGGCGGGGGGTGAGCCGTGGGTGCACGCCCGGGGCGGTTGTGACGTCCGTCCCACCCGGGGGTGACCCGCCCCCGTGCGCGCGTTGATCGCGTCGGCCCGCCGGTAGGGTGGCCCGGTTGTCATACGTGGCCGAGCCGTTCTACCCCCTTCGGAGACCGTGACTACCACCGCCAGCTCCAGCACCTCGCACCACCTGTCCCCGGCCTTCCCCGGCCGTGCCCCCTGGGGCACCGCCGGCAAGCTGCGGGCCTGGCAGCAGGGGGCGATGGAGAAGTACCTCCAGGACCAGCCCCGGGACTTCCTGGCCGTCGCCACCCCCGGCGCCGGAAAGACGACCTTCGCGCTGACGCTGGCGTCCTGGCTGCTGCACCACCACGTCGTGCAGCAGGTGACCGTCGTCGCGCCGACCGAGCACCTGAAGAAGCAGTGGGCCGAGGCCGCCGCGCGGATAGGGATCAAGCTCGACCCCGAGTACAGCGCGGGCCCGCTCAGCCGCGAGTACCAGGGCATCGCCATCACCTACGCGGGCGTCGGCGTACGCCCCATGCTGCACCGCAACCGCGTCGAGCAGCGCAAGACCCTGGTCATCCTCGACGAGATCCACCACGCAGGTGACTCCAAGTCCTGGGGCGAGGCCTGCCTGGAGGCGTTCGAACCCGCCACCCGCCGCCTCGCGCTCACCGGCACGCCCTTCCGCTCGGACACCAACCCGATCCCCTTCGTCACGTACGAGGAGGGCAACGACGGCATCCGCCGCTCCGCCGCCGACTACACGTACGGGTACGGCTCCGCGCTCGGCGACGGCGTCGTGCGCCCCGTCATCTTCATGAGCTACAGCGGCAACATGCGCTGGCGCACGAAGGCGGGCGACGAGATCGCGGCGCGGCTCGGCGAGCCGATGACCAAGGACGCCGTCAGTCAGGCCTGGCGTACCGCGCTCGATCCGCGCGGCGAGTGGATGCCTGCCGTGCTGCGCGCCGCCGACCAGCGGCTGACCGAGGTCAGGAAGGCCGTCCCGGACGCCGGGGCGCTCGTCATCGCGGCCGACCAGGACTCGGCCCGCGCCTACGCCAAGCTGATCCGCGAGATCACCGGCGACAAGGCCACGGTCGTGCTGTCCGACGACGCGGGCGCCTCGAAGAACATCGACGCGTTCAGTCAGGGCACCGACCGGTGGATGGTCGCCGTGCGCATGGTGTCCGAGGGCGTCGACGTCCCCCGCCTCGCGGTCGGCGTCTACGCGACCACCATCTCCACCCCGCTCTTCTTCGCCCAGGCCGTCGGCCGTTTCGTACGGTCCCGGCGGCGCGGCGAGACCGCCTCCGTCTTCCTCCCCACCGTCCCGGACCTGCTCACCTTCGCCAACGAGATGGAGCGTGAGCGCGACCACGTCCTCGACAGGCCCAAGAAGGAGGGCGAGGAGGACCCCTACGCCGAGTCCGAGAAGGAGATGGAGGAGGCGAACCGGGAGCAGGACGAGGACACCGGCGAGCAGGAGCAGTTCGCCTTCGAGGCGCTGGAGTCCGAGGCCACCTTCGACCGGGTCATGTACAACGGCGCCGAGTTCGGCATGCAGGCCCACCCGGGGAGTGAGGAGGAGCAGGACTACCTCGGCATCCCGGGGCTGCTGGAGCCCGACCAGGTGCAGTTGCTGCTGCAGAAGCGGCAGGCCCGGCAGATCGCGCACAGCCGGAAGAAGCCCGACGAAGAGGCCGACCTGCTCGAACTGCCCGCCGACCGCCGCCCCGTCGTCTCCCACAAGGAGCTGATGGAGCTGCGCAAGCAGCTCAACACCATGGTCGGCGCCTATGTCCACCAGAGCGGCAAGCCGCACGGCGTCATCCACACCGAGCTGCGCCGCGTGTGCGGCGGCCCGCCCAGCGCCGAGGCGACCGGCGGACAGCTGCGCCAGCGCATCGCCAAGGTCCAGGAGTGGGCGACACGCATGAAGTGACGCCGTGCGGCGCCGGAGGCGTGTGCGGTACGTACCGGGACAAACACCGGCAGTCGATAACGGTTGGTGCCCGGATTCTGGACGGAGCCTTCCGCTGAGCGGACCTGGTCGTTACTGTCCCGCTACGCACACGCCCCGTGGCAGCGCCGCCGCGGAGCGCAGCCGTGAAAGCGACTGGGCCCGCGACAAAGCAGGGCCGTCAGCCGATCGGCGGCCTCTCCAGCGCGTCACTGACGGGACTCGGTGACGCATCCCCGCGAAGAGGGTCGCCGACCTCACCACTAAGGAGTGGGCGTCGTGACCGCGGAGACCTCTCAGACGCTCGACCGGGGACTGCGGGTCCTCAAACTGCTGGCCGATACGGACCACGGGCTGACCGTCACCGAGCTGTCCCACAAGCTGGGCGTGAACCGGACCGTCGTGTACCGGTTGCTCGCCACCTTGGAGCAGCACGCACTCGTACGCCGCGACCTGGGCGGCCGCGCCCGCGTCGGGCTCGGCGTACTGGGCCTGGGTCGCCAGGTCCATCCCCTCGTCCGCGAGGCGGCGATGCCGGCCCTGCGGGCCCTGGCGGAGGACATAGGGGCGACGGCCCACCTGACCCTGGTGGACGGCGCCGAGGCCCTGGCCGTCGCGGTCGTGGAGCCGACCTGGACCGACTACCACGTCGCCTACCGGGCGGGCTTCCGCCACCCCCTGGAGCGGGGCGCCGCAGGCAAGGCCATCCTGTCCGCCCGCCGTCCGCCCCGGCCCGCCGGCGAGGACGAGGACACCCCCGGCTACACCCTCACCCACGGCGAACTGGAGGCGGGCGCCTGCGGCGCGGCGGCCCCCCTGCTCGGCGTCACCGGCGTGGAGGGCAGCGTCGGCGTGGTCATGCTGGCGGACGTCGTCCCGGAGCGCGTCGGCGAACGCGTGATGCACGCGGCCCGCGAGGTGGCGGAGGCGCTGCGGTGACGTCCGGCGGCACGGGCCGTTGTCAGGCGCGTGTCGCGTAGAAGACGCAGGCAGGTCAGGCGCCGCTTGCCCGCCTGCGCTCCTCACGAGCCTTGCGCCGGTTCCGGCCGGCTTCTGCGGCGCGGTCCGTGGACCAGTGCCGGAACTTCCACAGGGCCACCACGAGGGGGGCCGCGACGAGACCGACGAGCAGGGAACTGCTCCACTCCTCTTCCTTGCCGAAGTGCAGGTACAGCACCCCTCCCACGAACGCCAAGAGGAACAACGACAGCAACCTGAGCGGTAACGGAAGGCTCATGTGCGCTCGGCTACCCGCGATGCCGTGTCGGTCACACCCGGAGTGCCGGCCGCGACGGGTGAGTGATGCCTGCGGCCCTCGCCGCTCCGGCCGGCCCGAGGACGCGCTCCTGATGCCGGGGCAGGCTCGCGTTAGATTGACTCCGTGCTCTCTCGTCTCACGCGTCCCCAGTTTCTCGCCGTCTGCGGTGTGCCCGTCGTGGCGCTGCTCGCGACCGCCGTGTTCGCGCCGTTGCCGTTCTCCGTGGCGCAGCCGGGGCTGACGGCCGACGTGCTGGGCAAGAACCGGGGGGACGAGGTGATCACGATCAGCGGCGCGCCGACGCACCACACCAGCGGGCAGTTGCGGATGACGACGATCGAGGCGACCGGGCCGGACGCCAGTATCCGTCTCGGGGACGTGCTCGGCAGCTGGTTCGACACCGACCGGGCCGTGATGCCGCGCGACGCCGTCTACCCGAGCGGCGACGACGTGAGCGAGATCGAGGAGTACAACCAGGAGCAGATGAAGCAGTCCCAGGACTCGGCGACCGCGGCCGCGCTCGGGTACCTCCGGATGGACCGGGACGACGTCGACGTGCGGCTGCGGCTGGAGGACGTCGGCGGGCCCAGCGCCGGGCTGCTGTTCTCGCTCGGCATCGTGGACAAGCTCGCCGCCGGGGATCTGACCGGGGGCAGGGTCGTCGCCGGGACCGGGACCATCACCGCCGACGGCAAGGTCGGCGCCGTCGGCGGGGTGCCGCTCAAGACGCAGGCCGCCCGGCGGGACGGGGCCACCGTCTTCCTGGTGCCCGAGGCGGAGTGCTCCGACGCGCAGGCCGAGCTGCCGAAGGGGCTGCGGCTGATCCCGGTCACCACCCTCAAGGGCGCGGTCGACTCGCTGAAGGCGCTGGAGAGCGGGAAGGGCGGTGTTCCCGCCTGCTGACGGCCGGGAACGCCCCTCTCACCCCTCCTTCACGAAGCCCTTCTCCTTCATCCAGTCCAGCGCCACCTGGTGCGGGTCCTCGCCGTCCACGTCGACCTTGGCGTTCAGGGTCTGCGCCACGTCGTTGGTCAGCGCCCTGGTGACCGGGTCGAGGACGGACGCGATGGCCGGCCACTTCTTCAGGGTGGCGGTGCGGACCATGGGCGCCGCGTTGTAGTTCGGGAAGAACTTCTTGTCGTCCGCCATCACCACCAGGTTCATGGACTTGATCCGCCCGTCGGTGGTGTACACCTCGCCGTACGTACAGGCGCCCTTCGCGGTCTGGGTGTAGATGATGCCGGTGTCCATCTGCGTGATGTTCCCCGCCGGGATGTCCATCCCGTACGCCTTCTCCAGGCCCGGCAGGCCGTCCGCGCGGTTGGCGAACTCGCCCTCCACGCACAGCGTCACCGCGCCGGGGTCGGACTTCGCCAGCTCGGCCACCTGCGACAGGGTCTTCGTGCCGTACCTCTTGTAGTTGGCCTGGTTCATCGCCAGCGCGTACGTGTTGTTCAGGCGGGCCGGCGGCAGCCACGTCAGCCCCTTCTTCGCGTCGGCCTCCTTCACCGCCTTCCACTGCTGCTCCGGGTCCGGGATCGGCTTGCTGTTGCCCAGGTACGTGATCCACGCGGTGCCCGTGTACTCGTAGGTGGCGTCGGCGTCGCCGTTCTCCACCGCCGCGCGGGTGCCGACCGAGCCCTGGATGCCGGTGCGGTCGAGCACCTCCGCGCCGGCCGCCTCGAAGGCGATGCCCATGATCGCGCCGAGGATCAGCTGCTCCGTGAACTCCTTGGAGGTGACCGTGAGACCGGCCCCTTCCAGCGGCTTCCCCCTGCCGATGGTGCCCGGCTCCACGTCGTCGACCATCGGGGAGCCGCTGGTCAGCCCGCAGCCGGCGGGAGCCGCCAGGAGTACCGCGGCCAGGGTCCAGCAGACGCGTCGCCTCATGTGCCCACCTCCAGCCCCCGCGGCCGCAGCAGCAGTTCCGCCAGCGAGGCCAGCCAGTCCACCAGCAGCGCCAGGGCCACGGTGAGGACCGAGCCCAGCACCAGCACCGGCATCCGCTGGCTGGTGATACCGGTGGTGATCAGCACCCCCAGGCCACCGCCGCCGCCGAAGGTCGCCAGCGTCGCCGTACCGACGTTCAGGACGAGCGCCGTGCGCACCCCGGCCAGGATGAGCGGGACGGCCAGGGGGAGTTCCACCCGGGTCAGGACGCCCAGGGGGGACATGCCGATGCCGCGGGCCGCCTCCAGGAGCGTCGGGTCGTTCGCCTTCAGGCCGGCGATGGTGTTGGAGAGCACGGGCAGGACGGCGTAGACGATGATGCCGATCAGGGCGGCCCGGCGGCCGATGCCCAGCCAGATCACCAGCAGCGCCAGCAGACCGATCGCCGGCGTCGCCTGGCCCATGTTGGCGAACGCCATCGCGAACGGGGTGGCCTTCCGGAACATCCGCCGGGTGAGCAGGATGCCCAGCGGGATCGCGATGATCAGCACGAAGAAGGTGGAGATCACCGTGAGCTGGACGTGCTGCCACAGCGCCTTGGTGACCTGGCCGTTGCCGAGGGCGTTGCGGGTGAGCGCGTCCAGGTCGGCCTGCCGGAACCACAGCCAGGTCGCCAGCAGTACGGCGATCAGGACGACGGGCAGGAAGGTCAGCTTGCGCCAGCCGACCCGGGAGCCCGCCGGCGCCGGGGGAGGCGGGGGAGTCTCGGTCTCCTCCTCGCCCGCCCCGGTGCCCTCGTCCCGGAAGGCGAGCCCCTTGACCTCGTGCTCGCCGTCGGGACGCCGCCCGGGCACGGGCCGGGAGGAGCCGCTCACGCGCGGCCTCCGACCCCGCCGAAGCCCTCCTGCTCGGTGTGCGTCTGGGCGGCCCGGGTCTCCTCGAGGTCGTGCTGGTGCTCCAGCGCGTCCAGCCGGTCGGCCTCCAGCATCTCGTGCACGGAGTTCATCAGCGTCTCCATGTCCACGACGCCCTCGTACGCGCCGCGCCGCCCGGTGACCGCGACCCGCCCCGCGTTGTCGGTGAGCACCGCCTCCAGCGCGTCCCGCAGCGTGGCGTCCCGGGTCACCGTGTCGTGGACCAGCGTCCCGGCCCGCGCCAGCGAGCCCTTGGCCCGCATCAGGTCGCCGCGCCGCAGCCACTTGTAGGGTCGCCCGCGCCGGTCCAGGAGCAGGATCTCGTTGGTGCCCGACTCCCGCAGCCGGTCGAAGATGTGCTGGAGCGGGTCCTCCACCGTCACCGTCGGGTAGTCGGTGATGCCGACGTCCCGCACCCGGGTCAGGTTCAGCCGCTTGAGGGCGGCGCCCGCGCCCACGAAGCCGGAGACGAAGTCGTCCGCCGGGTTGGTGAGGATCGCCTCCGGGGTGTCGAACTGCGCGATGTGCGAGCGCTCGCGCAGCACCGCGATCCGGTCGCCGATCTTGATCGCCTCGTCGAAGTCGTGGGTGACGAAGACGATCGTCTTGTGCAGCTCCCGCTGGAGGCGGATCAGCTCGTCCTGGAGGTGGTCCCGGGTGATCGGGTCGACCGCGCCGAACGGCTCGTCCATCAGCAGCACCGGCGGATCGGCCGCCAGGGCCCGCGCCACGCCCACCCGCTGCTGCTGGCCGCCGGACAGCTGGCGCGGATAGCGGCCGTGGAACTCCCCGGCGTCCAGGCCGACCAGGTCCAGCATCTCCTCCACCCGGGACCTGATCCGCGCCTTGGACCAGCCGATCATCCTCGGCACCAGCGCGATGTTCTGGGCGACGGTCATGTGCGGGAAGAGACCGGAGGACTGGATCGCGTAGCCGACCTTGCGGCGCAGCTTCACCGGGTCGATGTCGGTGACGTCCTCGCCGTTGATGCGGATGCGGCCGCCGCTGGGCTCGATCAGCCGGTTGATCATCTTCAGGGTGGTGGACTTCCCGCAGCCCGAGGGGCCGACGAAGATGACCGTCTCCCCGGCCTTGATCTCCATCGACACGTTCTCGACGGCGGGCTGCGGACTGCCCGGGTAGCGCTTGGTGAGCGCCTCCAGCTCGATGGTCGCGCCGGTGGCGCTGTCCGTCGCCGCACCGCGGCCGTCGTCAAAAGCGGAGCCGGACACGGATGTCTCAGACACGGATCCCCCTCGGAATGGTCAGCCGTCCCAGCAGCACGTACGCCGCGTCGAACAGCAGGGCCAGGACGATGATGCCGAGCGTGCCCGCGAGGACCTGGTTGAGCGCGTTCTTGCTGCCCAGCGAGGCGATCCCGCGAAAGATCTCGTTGCCGAGGCCCGGCCCGGAGGCGTAGGCGGCGATCGCCGCGATGCCCATCAGCATCTGCGTGGAGACCCGGATGCCGGTCAGGATCGGCGGCCAGGCCAGCGGCAGCTCCACCCGCAGCAGCCGCGCCGGACGCGACATCCCGATGCCCTTGGCCGCGTCCACCAGCGCCGGGTCGACCCCGCGCAGGCCCACGATCGAGTTCCGCACGATCGGCAGCAGCCCGTACAGGGTCAGCGCCGTCACCGTCGGCGGCACACCGAGGCCCACGATCGGGATGAGCAGACCGATCATGGCCAGCGACGGGATGGTGAGGATCGTCGACGTGGACAGGGTCGCCAGGTTCCCCGCCCACTCGCTGCGGTAGGTGACCACGCCGATCAGCACCCCGAGCAGGGTCGCCACCACCATGCACTGGAAGACGGCGCTGGCGTGCTGGGAGGCGTCGGCGAGCAGCTGCTGGTGGCGATCGCCCAGGTAGTCCCAGAAGTTCACATCCGCTCACCTCCGGGTTCGGGGCCGGCCCGGCCTCAGTCGTGTCCGCCGCTGTCCGCGGCCGCCTGCTCCACCAGCGGGATGATCCGCAGCGGAACCGGGTTCTCCATGACGATCGCCGTGGCGGCCCGGACGATGCCATCAAAACCGACAACCCGGTCGATCACCCGCTGGAGATCGGCGTTCGAGCGGGCCACCAGCCGGCACAGCATGTCCCCGGTGCCGGTCGTGGTGTGCAGCTCCAGGACCTCCGGCACCGTCGCCAAGTGCGCCCGTACGTCGGCCCCTTGACCCTGCCGGATCTCCAGCGTGGCGAACGCGGTCACCGGGTAGCCGAGGGCCGCCGGGTCCACTTCCGGACCGAAGCCGCGTATGACTCCGTTCGACTGAAGCCGGTCCAGCCGCGCCTGCGCGGTGCCGCGCGCCACCCCCAGCCGCCGGGACATCTCCAGCACTCCGATCCGCGGCTCCCGCGCCAGCAGGCCGATGATCCGCCCGTCCAGCCGGTCGATCCCGTCGCCCGTACCCGCCACGCCCCTCACCCCTCACTCTCCTGGCTGGTCATCCTGTACACATCGCCCGGCACAACCGCCGTATCACTGGTCAGGTTGCCCAGTGAAAACGCAAACTATTGCGCACCTTGCGGAGGCGGGAGAACCTGCGGCTATGACGCAGACCACACACCACACTCCCGACACCGCCCGGCAGGCCGATCCCTTCCCGGTCAAGGGAATGGACGCGGTCGTCTTCGCCGTGGGCAACGCCAAGCAGGCCGCGCACTACTACTCCACCGCCTTCGGCATGAAGCTGGTCGCCTACTCCGGACCGGAGAACGGCAGCCGCGAGACCGCGAGCTACGTCCTGGAGAGCGGCTCCGCCCGCTTCGTGTTCACCTCGGTGATCAAGCCCGCGACCGACTGGGGCACCTTCCTCGCCCAGCACGTGGCAGAGCACGGCGACGGCGTCGTCGACCTCGCCATCGAGGTCCCGGACGCGCGCGCCGCCCACGCCTACGCCGTCGAGCACGGCGCCCGCTCGCTCGCCGAGCCGCACGAGGTCAAGGACGAGCACGGCACCGTCGTCCTCGCCGCCATCGCCACCTACGGCGAGACCCGGCACACCCTCGTCGAGCGCACCGGCTACGACGGCCCCTACCTGCCCGGCTACGTCGCCGCCAAGCCGATGGTCGCCCCGCCCGAGCAGCGCGTCTTCCAGGCCGTGGACCACTGCGTCGGCAACGTCGAACTCGGCCGCATGAACGAGTGGGTCGGCTTCTACAACAAGGTCATGGGCTTCACGAACATGAAGGAGTTCGTGGGCGACGACATCGCCACCGAGTACAGCGCGCTGATGTCCAAGGTGGTCGCGGACGGCACCCTCAAGGTCAAGTTCCCGATCAACGAGCCCGCCATCGCCAAGAAGAAGTCCCAGATCGACGAGTACCTGGAGTTCTACGGCGGTGCCGGCGTCCAGCACATCGCGCTGAACACCAACGACATCGTGGCCACCGTCCGGGCGATGAGGGCGGCGGGCGTCGAGTTCCTGGACACCCCCGACTCGTACTACGACACGCTCGGCGAGTGGGCCGGCGAGACCCGGGTGCCGGTCGACGTCCTGCGCGAGCTGAAGATCCTCGTCGACCGCGACGAGGACGGCTACCTGCTGCAGATCTTCACCAAGCCGGTCCAGGACCGGCCGACCGTCTTCTTCGAGATGATCGAACGCCACGGCTCCATGGGCTTCGGCAAGGGCAACTTCAAGGCCCTGTTCGAGGCGATCGAGCGCGAGCAGGAGAAGCGCGGCAACCTCTGACCCGCACGGGCGTCAGTCGGGCGGGCCCTCCAGCGGGGGCTCGCCCAGCTCCGTCAGGGCCCGCTTCGCCTCCGGGGCCCGCAGCGGCGAGAAGTACGGGTTGATCGTCAGCGCCTCCCGCAGATGCCGCCGCGCCGGTCCCGGCTGCCCCAGCTCCCGCTCGATCACGCCCCGGTGGAACACGTACAGCGCGCTGCGCACCCCGCCGCCCTTGTCGCCGTCGGTCGCGATCGTCGCGAACTCCAGCGCCTCCTCGTCCTCACCCGTGCGGTGCAGCGCCCAGCCCAGCGCGTCGGCGACCGCGATCCCCGGCTGCCGCCCCCACTCCGCCCGCAGCAGGCGCACCGCCTCGGCCGGATCGCCGTGGTCCGCCTCCAGCCGCCCCAGCATCAGCGCCTCGTCCGCCCCGGCCTCCTCGGCGCCCCGCGCCCGCTTGCGCAGCAGGTCGTACTCCACCCGCGCCGCCTGCCCGAGGCCCAGCGATTCGTACAGCTCGCCCAGCTCCAGCGCGTACTCGGGACCGGGCCGCTTGGCCAGCGCCGCCTGGTACGCCGACAGCGCCTCCGTCGTGCGGCCCAGCGCCGCCAGCGCCCGGCCCTGGCCGGCCTGCGCGGCCCGCTGGTCGGGGTCGGTGCGCAGCGCCTCCTGGAAGAACCGCAGCGCCTCCTCGCGGTCCCCGCGCTCGAACGCCAGCCGCCCGGCCTGCTCCAGGTACGCCGCCCGCTCGGCCGGTGCCTCCGCCTTCGCCGCCGCGTCCGAGATCCGCGCCGCCGCGTCCTCCCGCCAGCCCCGGTTCCGGTAGACGGCGGCGGCCAGCGCGCCCACGGCGGGAGTCCTCGGCCGCAGCTCCATCACCTTGTCCAGGGCCCGGCCCACGCCCTTGTCGTCGCCGAGCCCGGTGTACGCGTCGATCAGTACGGCGTGCGCCGTCCACCGCTTGGGCGCCGCCTTCACCGCGCTCTCGCCCCACTTCTTCGCCGCCGGGAAGTCCCGGCGCGCCACCGCCAGCGCCGCCAGCCCCTCCAGGGCCTGCGGGTTGCGCTTCGGCCCCGTCTTCAGCGAGGTGCGCAGCGCCTTCTCGGCCTTCGGCCAGTTCGCGCCGTCCGCCGTCCGGCGGCCCTGCTCGACGTAGGCCGCGCCGAGCACCGCCCACGACGCCCCGTCCAGCGGATGCGCCCGCAGATGGGTCTCCCGGTCGCCGATCAGCGCCGCCAGGTCCGGCAGCGCGGCGGGCACACCCGTGGTCACCGCGCCCCGCGCGAGCGCCGCGGGCCCCGGTGCGGGCGGGGGAGCGTCACGCCCGTCCCAGGGCGCCGACAGCACCAGGACCCCGCCGAGTGCGGCGGCCCCGGCGACGCAGGCGATCAGCGCGCGGCGCCTGCGGCGCGGCGACCGGCCGCCTCCGGTCCGTCCCCGCGTGGCGTCCGTGGCGTCCATGGCGTTCGTGCCGTTCATGGCGCTCACTGTGCGCCAATACGACGATCACACTGGGCAGGCTACGGGTGCCGCCCACGGGGTTCACACCGATGGCCCCGGGTGCGACGCTGTGATCATGAGCCGTATCGAAGCGCCTCGCGACGAAGACGACGCAGCCGCGACGGTCGACAGCACGCCCGGCAGCCCCCTCGCCGACGGGAACACCCTCGTCGACCGGCTGCTGGCCGGGCTGCCCGCCGGGTCCGTCCTCACCGACCCCGACGTCACCGCCTCCTACGCCCACGACATGGCGAGCTTCTGCCCTGCCGGCGCCCCCGCCGTGGTCGTCCTGCCGCGCACCGTGGAGGACGTCCAGCACGTCATGCGCACCGCCACCGAGCTGCGCGTCCCGGTGGTCCCGCAGGGTGCCCGCACCGGCCTGTCCGGCGCGGCCAACGCCACCGACGGCTGCGTGGTCCTCTCCCTGACGAAGATGAACCGCATCCTGGAGATCAACCCGGTCGACCGCGTCGCCGTCGTCGAACCGGGCGTCGTCAACGCGGCGCTCTCCCGCGCGGTGAACGAACACGGCCTCTCCTACCCGCCGGACCCCTCCAGCTGGGAGATGTGCACCATCGGCGGCAACATCGGCACCGCCTCCGGCGGCCTGTGCTGCGTCAAGTACGGGGTGACCGCCGAGTACGTCCTCGGCCTCGACGTCGTCCTCGCCGACGGCCGCCTGATGTCCACCGGCCGCCGCACCGCCAAGGGCGTCGCCGGGTACGACCTCACCCGGCTCTTCGTGGGCTCCGAGGGCTCCCTCGGCATCGTCGTGAAGGCGGTCCTCGGGCTGCGCCCCAAGCCGCCCGAGCAGCTGGTGCTGGCCGCCGAGTTCGCCTCCGCGTCTGCCGCCTGCGACGCGATCTGCCGGATCATGGAGGGGGGACACGTCCCCTCCCTCCTCGAACTGATGGACCGTACGACCGTCAGGGCGGTCAACGACCTCGCCCACATGGGCCTGCCGGAGACCACCGAGGCGCTCCTGCTGGCCGCCTTCGACACCACCGACCCGGCCGCCGATCTCACCGCCGTCGGCGCGCTGTGCGAGGCCGCGGGCGCCACCCAGGTGGTCCCGGCCGAGGACGCCGCCGAGTCCGAACTCCTCCTCCAGGCCCGGCGCCTGGCCCTCACCGCCCTCGAAGCCGTCAAGGGCACCACGATGATCGACGACGTGTGCGTGCCGCGCTCCCGGCTCGGCGACATGCTGGAGGGCATCGACCGGATCGCAGAGAAGTACGGCCTCACCATCGGCGTCTGCGCCCACGCGGGCGACGGCAACACCCACCCCACCGTCTGCTTCGACGCCTCCGACCCCGACGAGTCCCGGCGGGCCCGGGAGTCCTTCGACGAGATCATGGCCCTCGGCCTGGAACTCGACGGCACCATCACCGGCGAGCACGGCGTGGGTGTCCTGAAGAAGGAGTGGCTGGCGCGGGAGATCGGCCCGGTGGGCCTGGAGATGCAGCGGGCCGTCAAACAGGTCTTCGACCCGCTGGGCATCCTCAACCCGGGCAAGCTGTTCTGACCGCGGGGGTTCCTCACCGGGCGAGCAGCTCGGCCAGCCCGTCGTCGATCCCGAGTCGCCGGCCCTCGGCCCCCGGCGGCACCGCCCGCAGGGTCCGCTCCAGCCAGGCCGACACCTGGGGCGTGGGCGCCTCCAGGAGGGCGTCGCCGTCCGGGCTGCTCAGCGCCATCAGCACGACGCTGCGGCCCTCCGCCTTCGACGGCCACACCCGCACGTCCCCGTGCCCGGACGGCCGGAAGACGCCCTCCACCAGCAGGTCGCGGGCGAAGGTCCAGTGCACCGGGTGGCCGGAGTCGATGTGGAAGGTGACGTGGACGGCGTAGGGGTCGTCGGTGTGGTAGGCGAGCCTGGCCGGTACCGGGACGCCGTGTTCGGGCGACAGGATGAGCCGCAGCTCCAGCTCGCGCTCCACGACGGAGGGTCGGGTGGGGCCGGTGGGGTCGGTGTGCATGGCGGGTTCCTCTCCCGTGTCTCGTACGGTCCTTGCCCAGACAGAGCGGCCGGCGGCCGGAGCATTACGCGGGTTCGCGGAACTTCTTTCCGAACCCCGGTTTGGTGGGAGCCCCGGTGAGCGGGTGCCCGGGCGTCCGGGTGTGAAGGTCCCCGCACGAGGTTGCCCGGAAAGGGGTGGGTACGGCGGGACCGGCGGTGCGCGATGCCCCCGTCTGATAGATGTTGGAGCCCCTCTATCAACCCCCGAGCAGATACGGGACGACGGACATGAGCGCCCCAACCCCGGCCCCCGGCGACGACAGGCCCCGCGAAGGGTATTACCCGGACCCGTCCATTCCCGGATACGTCCGGTACTGGAACGGCGCCTCCTGGGTGGCGGGCACGAGCAGGCCCGCCCCCAAGGACGGCGAGCCGCTCGCACCTCCGCCCGGCGCGCGGCCCTCCGTCGAGGAGACCGGACCGCACTTCTTCGACGAGGACCCGGTCGAGGACCCGCCGCCCGCCGCGTCCCAGCACGGCAGCCGTCCAAAGTCCGCCACGGCCTGGGGCGCCGACCGCTCCGGTCCGGCCGGTTCCGCCGACGCCCCGGACCAGCGCGTGGCCTGGCCGGGCCCGGCGCGGGGCGCGGACCCGAGGCTCCCGCACACCCGGCAGCCGGCACCGTCCGCGGAGGGTGCCGCGGAGGCGGGCGGGCAGGGTGACGCGGCCGCCGCGTCTGCCCCTGCGTCGGCTTCCCCGGCTGCCTCCGCGTCTGCGCCGGGGCCTGCCTCTGCACCTTCCCCTGCGCCTGGCCCCGCCTCGGCTTCCGCTTCCGGCGAGGCGGAGGGGGAGATCCAGGCCGGCAGCACGTTCGTCTTCCGCCGTCCCGCGGTGGGCCCGCAGGGCTCGCCGGCGCCGGGCGGCTCTCCCGCCCCCGCGGAGGACGAGGGCACCATGACCTTCCGCGCGGTCACCCCGCGCACGGGCCCGCAGTCCGGCGGACCAGCGCCCGCTTCCGGCTCCGGTTCCGGCCCCGGCTTCGGGGCCGGCAAGGCGGCCGCCGCCCGGGCCGCCGCGCCGCAGGCTCCCGCGCCGCAGGCGCCCGCCGCCCCTGCCACCCCTTCGGTTCCGCACCAGGCGTCCCCGCCGCAGCCCGCGCCAGTCGCGGCCGGCGGTCCCGGTGGGGGGCAGGCCTCCTGGGCCCAGCAGGTGCACCGGCTGGCCGGGTCGGGCGGGCAGGAGCCGCCCGTCGCTCCGTGGAAGCCGCCGGTCGAGGACGTGTTCCAGGCCGCCGCCCGGCGTCAGGCGGCCGCCCGGCCCGCCGGGCTCGGCAAACGGCTGGCCGCCCGGCTGATCGACACGGTCGTCCTCGCGGGCGTCACCGCCGTGGCCGCCGTACCGCTCGGCATGAAGGCCGCGGACCACGTCAACGACAAGATCGACCAGGCGAAGCTCTCCGGCGAGACCGTCACGGTCTGGCTGCTGGACGGCACGACGTCCACCTACCTGGGCATCGTGCTTGCCGTCCTGCTGCTCTTCGGCGTCGTCTACGAGGCGCTGCCCACCGCCAAGTGGGGCCGCACCCTGGGCAAGAAGCTGCTCGGCCTGGAGGTGCGGGACATCGAGGCCCACGAGCCGCCGTCCTTCGGCGCGGCCCTGCGCCGCTGGCTGGTCTACAGCGTCCCGGGCCTCCTGGCCGTCGGCGTGGTCGGCATCGTGTGGTGCCTGTTCGACCGCCCCTGGCACCAGTGCTGGCACGACAAGGCCGCGAGTACGTTTGTCGCGGGCTAGCTTGGCCGTGGGGTGAGGGGAGCGCGGGTCTCGTCTGCGGGTGCGGGTGCGGGTGCGTGGTGGGCTGGTCGCGCAGTTCCCCGCGCCCCCGAGGTACGTGCACTGGACGCCCCTGCAAGGGGCGCGGGGCTGTGTCGGACATGCGGCTCCGCCCAGTGGGCGCGAGCAACCACGACGCACCCGCGCCCGCCGACGAAACCCGCACCCCGCCCCCGAACGGCGCACCCCCGTCCACCGGACGGCCCTCGGCGGATGCGCCGTAGGAGACTCCGGGTTCGACTCGGGACATGAGCAGCGAACCGCCCCCCGGCGCCGGCGGGCAGCAGCCGCCGGACGACGACCCGCTGAGGAAGAACCCCTACGACAACCCGCCCCCGCCTCCCGGCGGCGGGGGTCCTCACGGCGGCGCCCCGCCCCCCGGCGGAGGAGGTCCCTACGATGCTCCTCCCCCCGGTGGTGGCGGCCCGTACGGTGCCCCGCCTCCCGGTGGTGGCGGCCCGTACGGTGCCCCGCCCCCCGGCGGTGGCGGCCCGTACGGCGGCGGCCCCTACGGCGGGGACCCGTACGGCGGTGGCGGTTACCCCACCGATCCGCTGGCCGGGATGCCCCCCCTCGCCGACAGCGGGCGGCGCACGCTCGCGCGGATCGTCGACATGATCCTCGTGGGCATCGTGGTCTGGCTGCTCAGCTGGGCGTTCAACGTCCAGGAGTACACGGTGAACGGCGACGACGTCTCCGTCGGCAAGTCCTTCGGGCAGTCCGTGATCGCCGCCGTGCTCTACATCGCGTACGACACCTACATGACCGCGAAGACGGGCCAGACCCTCGGCAAGAAGTGGCTCGGGATGCGGGTGGCGAACCTGGCCGACGGGGCGACGCCCACGGTGCAGACGTCGCTGATCCGGGCCCTGGTGCTGTGGATCCCGTTCGCCTTCTGCTGCGCCTGCGTGTGGACGATCATCGCGGGCGGCTGGAGCTTCTTCGACAAGCCCTACAAACAGGGCCTGCACGACAAGGCGGCCAAGACGGTCGTGGTCAGCGCCCGTTGACGGTCAGGCGGCCCGCCCGCGCGTCGACTCGCCCGCGCCCGCGGAGACGCGGGCCGGCGCGGGCACCCGTACCGGCTCCGTGTCGTCGGCGAGCCGCCGGGCCGGCGTGGCGGTCACCGTGCGGCTCCCGGGCAGCGGGACCGTCATGGCGACCAGCAGCCCGAGGGCGAGGGCCGCGACGGCGATGAGAGCGACTCCGGGACCCGAACTCGTCTGCGACAGCAGCAGCATGGCGAGTGTCGAGAAGATCACGGTGCACGAACCGTAGGCGAACTGTGCGGCAGTCGGACGGGGCATGGCCATCGTGTCCTCGGAAGGCGATCAGGGGCTGGACGTGCTGTCGGCCTGGCTTTCCGCCGGTCTCCGGGCGTTCCGCCAAGTGACTCTAACCCGCTGTGTGCCCGAGGGGGAACGGCGGTAAGCACGACCTAACCGGCACGGCCGATGCACGGGGGGCGCACGGATTCATGACGTACCGGAAGTGGGCGGTCCCGCGCGCCCGCCGGGTCCGGCCGGGGTCCGCCGGATCCCGCGAAGGTCACGATCCGGTGTCCGCAAAGCGAACCGCGGCTCCGCATAGTGCACTTGTTCTGCTCAAGTCAAGGTCTGTCTTTTCTGCCGAACCTCTAGTCAAATGTCGTCACTTGACAACACGCGTTGATCACGTGTGCGCGGACTTGCTCTGTCTTTGTCCCCCCTTCCGCGCGCGTGAACGCGGGGGAGGAAATCAAGTGACCAGAAGACCCTGGACGTTCAGAACGGCGGCGACCACCATCGCCCTCGCCACCGCGACCGCCACGCTCTCCGCGGCCGGCGTGGCGCAGGCGGACTCGCCGTCCCGGCCGGAGGCCGTGAACCGCCACGACCCCAGCCCGGACAAGACCTCGCGCTCCCACGACCTCAAGGGCCCCCTGAGCGACACTCAGGCCGCCCAGCGTGAGGAGGCCCTCAAGCAGGTCATCTCCGGCAACGCGTCGGTGAAGAAGAAGGACGGCTCCAACGTCGTCCAGCTGAAGAGCAAGAAGGGCGACGCCAAGTACGTCGAGCTGGGCCGGGAGAAGACCGACAAGATCTTCACCATCCTGGTCGAGTTCGGCGACCAGGTCGACAGCCGCTACGGCGGCACCCCCGGCCCGCTGCACAACGAGATAGCCAAGCCGAAGCGCAAGGAGGACAACTCCACGGCCTGGCAGGAGGACTACGACCGGGACCACTACCAGGACCTGTACTTCGGTTCCGGCAAGGGCGTCCACTCGGTCAAGACGTACTACGAGAAGCAGTCGTCCGGCCGCTACTCGGTCGACGGCGAGGTCGCCGACTGGGTCAAGGTCCCCTACAACGAGGCCCGCTACGGCTCCAACAAGTGCTCCCCGGACAACTGCGCCTGGTTCGCGGTGCAGGACGGTGTCACCGCCTGGGTCGCAGACCAGAAGGCGGCCGGCCGCACCGACGCCCAGATCAAGTCCCAGCTGACCCAGTACGACCAGTGGGACCGCTACGACTTCGACGGCGACGGCGACTTCAACGAGCCCGACGGCTACATCGACCACTTCCAGATCGTGCACGCCGGCGAGGACGAGTCCGCGGGCGGCGGCGCGCAGGGCGACGACGCCATCTGGGCCCACCGCTGGTACGCCTTCGGCACCGACGCCGGTGCCACCGGCCCGGCCGACAACAAGCTCGGCGGCACCCAGATCGGCGACACCGGCATCTGGGTCGGCGACTACACCATCCAGCCGGAGAACGGCGGACTCGGCGTCTACGCGCACGAGTACGGCCACGACCTCGGTCTGCCGGACCTCTACGACACCAACGGCGGCGACAACTCCACCGGGTTCTGGACGCTGATGTCGTCCGGTTCGTGGCTGGGCACCGGCCGCAACGAGATCGGCGACCTGCCCGGCGACATGACCGCCTGGGACAAGCTCCAGCTGGGCTGGCTGAACTACGACACCGCCAAGGCGGGCGTCAACTCGTGGCACAAGCTGGGCCTGGCCGAGTACAACACCAAGCACAAGCAGGGCCTGGTCGTGGAGCTGCCGAAGAAGGCGGTCACCACCGAGATCGTTCCCCCCGCGCAGGGCGAGACCCAGTGGTGGAGCGGCAGCGGCAACGACCTCAGCAACACGCTGACCCGCAGCGTCGACCTCACCGGCAAGTCGTCCGCCTCCCTCACCCTGGACGGCTGGTACGACATCGAGGCCGACTACGACTACCTCTACACCGAGGTGTCCACCGACGGCGGCGCCAACTGGACCGCGGTCGACGGCACGTTCGACGGCAAGCCGATCCAGCGCGACGGCAGTGACAAGCCCGCCCTGAGCGCCACCGTGGACGCCTACGGCAAGCTCGTCTACCCGCTGGACGCCTACGCGGGCAAGAAGATCGACCTGCGCTTCCGCTACCAGACCGACGGCGGGCTGGCCATGAAGGGCTTCGCCGCCGACGAGATCGCGGTGACGGCCGACGGCGAGACCCTCTTCTCCGACGACGCGGAGACCGAGGACGCCGCCTGGACGGCGGACGGCTTCACCCGCAAGGGCGCGTCCTTCACCAAGGACTACGCGCAGTACTACATCGCCGAGAACCGCCAGTACGTGTCGTACGACAAGACCCTCGAGGTCGGCCCGTACAACTTCGGCTTCTCGGAGCGCCCGAACTGGGTCGAGCACTACGCGTACCAGAACGGCCTGCTGATCTGGAAGTGGGACACCTCCCAGGCGGACAACAACACCAGCCAGCACCCCGGCACCGGTCTGGTCCTGCCGATCGACTCGCACCCGACCGCGCTGAAGTGGAAGGACGGCACGATCATGCGCAACCGCATGCAGTCGTACGACGCGCCGTTCAGCCGCTACCGCACGGACGGCATGACGCTGCACAAGGCGGACGTCGCGAAGTACGTCCCGGGCTCGAAGGGCGTCTCGGTCTTCAACGACCGCAAGAACGACTACTACGACCCGGCGAACCCGACCGGCGGTGTCAAGATCACTGACACCAACACGAAGATCAAGATCCTCAAGGAGGCCAAGAACGGCTCGACGATCGAGCTCGAGGTTGGCCCCGCGGGCAGGTAAATAGCATCTGCCCAGGTCAGAGCATGATCGGCGGTGACCCCCTGGCGGGTCGCCGCCGATCCGTGTTTAGGTGCGTCCTGTGGTTCTCTTATTGACACCGGGCCCGGTGCCCGGACCGACCCAGGCTGACTCGGGGGTATGACCGCATGGCCGCAGGAGGCTTCTGCAAGCTGCCGAACGGCACGGTGGTGGTGGCACTGAACCTGCCCAGCCCCGCCGGCCCGGAGGCCGGGGGAGTGCGCTTTCTCGTCCACGCCCAGAACCGGGCGCGCGCCCTGACCAGGCTGCGCAACCTGGGGCTGCGCAGCGTCTACCTGCGGGGCAACGCGGCTCCGCCCAACCCGGACGAGGTCACCGCGGTCCTGCACCACCCGGACGGGCTGATATGGCGCACGGCGCCGGTGGCGGGTGCCGTGGGCGGCCCGGACCTGGTCCAGGAGCTGTGGCACCCGATCCGGGCCCTGCTCAGACGCCCGACCGCCCAGACGTAGGGGCCCGGCCCTACTGCACGACCGGCTTCCCGGACAGCTCCACGCCGGCCTCCCGCAGCTCCTCCAGCGCCCGCTCCGTGGTCTCCACGGCCACCCCGGCGGTCAGGTCGAGCAGCACCTGCGTACGGAAGCCCTCGCGGGCGGCGTCCAGGGCGGTGGCCCGGACACAGTGGTCGGTGGCGATGCCCACGACGTCGACCTCGTCGATCTCCCGGGCGCGCAGCCACTCGGCGAGCGCCGTGCCGTTCTCGTCGGTGCCCTCGAAGCCGCTGTAGGCGGCCGCGTACGCGCCCTTGTCGAAGACGGCGTCTATCGCGCCGGAGGCGACGGCCGGGGCGAAGTTCGGGTGGAAGCCGACCCCCTCGGTGCCGGCGACGCAGTGCGCCGGCCAGGAGTGGACGTAGTCCGGGTGGTCGGCGAAGTGGCCGCCCGGCGCGACGTGGTGGTCGCGGGTGGCCACCACGTGGCGGTAGCCGGCGGGCGCCTGCCCGATCAGCTCGGTGATGGCGGCGGCCACGTCGGCACCGCCGGACACCGCGAGGCTGCCTCCCTCGCAGAAGTCGTTCTGCACGTCTACGACGATCAAGGCGCGGCGCATGGTCGGTGTCCTTCGACTGGGTCGACTGCGGGGTCGGTGCTGAACGGGCGGGACGGACGAGCGGGGCTGACGCGTGCGGTGGTACGGGGCTGATTCGGCCCTTGTGCCAGGGCCGCACCAGCTTTAGCTACCCGAGCCCCCGTGCGCGTACTCCGTCGGAATGACGGGTTCCCCTCGGGAGAGCTGGGTGGCGGACAGCGGCAGGTTGGCGCGGGCCGCCGCGTGCCGGTCCCGGGCGGCGTCCAGCGGCTCGCGGGCGACGACCTCGCCGCCCTTGACCAGCTCGACCAGGAGCTGCCGGTCGGCGAGAGCGTCGGGCACCGGACCGGTGCCGACCACCTCGGCCTCGGCGTGCCCGTGCGCGTCCAGGCGCCGCGCGGCCCACTTGCGGCCGCCGACGGACGTCTTGCCGCCGCTGGACTTCTTCGCCACCGGCACCAGCGGCGCCCCCTCCTCGCCGGACTCGGCGCGGGCCACCAGCTTGTAGACCATCGAGGCGGTCGGGTGCCCGGAGCCGGTCACCAGCTGGGTGCCGACGCCGTACGCGTCCACGGGCGCCGCCGCCAGCGAGGCGATGGCGTACTCGTCCAGGTCCGAGGTCACGACGATCTTCGTCTCGGTCGCGCCCAGCTCGTCCAGCTGCTGGCGCACCCGGTGCGCGACCAGCAGCAGGTCGCCGGAGTCGATGCGCACGGCGCCCAGCTCGGGCCCGGCGGTCTCCACCGCCGTGCGGACGGCCTCGGCGACGTCGTAGGTGTCCACCAGGAGCGTGGTGTCCCGGCCCAGCGACTCCACCTGGGCGCGGAAGGCGTCGCGCTCGTTGTCGTGCAGCAGGGTGAAGGCGTGGGCGGAGGTGCCGACGGTGGGGATGTTGTAGCGGAAGCCGGCGGCCAGGTCGGAGGTGGTCGCGAAACCGCCGACGTAGGCGGAGCGGGCGGCGGCGACGGCGGCCAGCTCGTGGGTGCGGCGGGCGCCCATCTCGATCAGCGGGCGGTCTCCGGCGGCGGACGACATCCGGGAGGCGGCGGCCGCGATCGCCGAGTCGTGGTTGAGGATGGAGAGGATCACCGTCTCCAGCAGCACGCACTCGCCGAAAGTGCCCTCGACCCGCATGATCGGCGATCCGGGGAAGTACACCTCGCCCTCGGGGTAGCCCCAGATGTCCCCGCCGAAGCGGTACTCGGCGAGCCAGTCCAGGGTCTCCTCGTCGACGATGTCCTTCTCGCGCAGGAAGCGCAGCACGCCCGCGTCGAAGCGGAAGTTCTCCACCGCGTCCAGCACCCGCCCGGTGCCCGCCACGACGCCGTAGCGGCGGCCGTCCGGCAGCCGCCGGGTGAAGACCTCGAACACGCTGCGCCGCCCGGCCGTACCGGCCTTCAGGGCGGCCCGCAGCATGGTCAGCTCGTACTGGTCCGTGAAGAGCGCCGTCGAGGGGACGTCCACCGGCAGCCCAAGGTCCGCTGTGTTCATAGGAGGGATCGTACCCCCATTTCGTCACTCTGACGATTTCCAGGCCCGCCCGGTTCGCGTGGCGCCCGCCACACGCCCGTTTGCGCGGGTGCCCCCCTGTGGTGGCAGCATGGGCTGTGTGACGGCAGCCGCACCCATGGAGATCGAGAAGACCGAGTCGGCGGAGGAGGTCTTCGCCGTACCCGAGCCCGACGTGCCCTGGGTGACGATCGTGCACAACGACCCCGTCAACCTCATGAGCTACGTGACGTACGTCTTCCAGACGTACTTCGGCTACTCGAAGGACAAGGCCACCAAGCTCATGATGGACGTTCACCACAAGGGCCGGGCGGTCGTCTCCAGCGGCAGCCGGGAGGAGATGGAACGGGACGTACAGGCCATGCACGGCTACGGCCTGTGGGCCACCCTCCAGCAGGACCGGAAATGACCCACGCCCGCCCGCAGGACGGAAGCAGCTGAATCGCCTTCATGCCCGGACAATTCGAACCGCTCCCCGGCGGCGGCGCGGCCGTCGCGCTCGACGACGTCGAGATCTCCATCATCCGCTCCCTGGCCGTGCAGCTCCTGGAGCTGATCGGTCCCGGACCCGCCGAGGACGCCTCCGACGACCCGCTCGCCGAGCTGTTCGCCGAGGGTCCGAGCGAACCGCCCTCCGACCCGGTGCTGCGCCGCCTGTTCCCGGACGCCTACGGCGACCCCGAGGGCGCCCCGCAGGCCCAGGAGGCCGAGGAGCAGCGGGCGCACTCCGCGGAGTTCCGCCGCTACACCGAGAACGACCTGCGGGCCGGCAAGCGGGACAACGCCTTGGCGGTGGTCCGCAACCTGGACGCCCTCTCCTCGGCGTCGGCGGGCGAGGAGGGCGCGGTGCTGAAGCTGTCGCCCGAGGAGTCCCAGCAGTGGCTGCGCGCCCTGAACGACCTGCGCCTGGCGATCGGCTCCCGCCTGGAGATCGCCGACGAGGACGACACCGACCTGCTCTACCGGCTCCCCGACGAGGATCCGCGCAAGCCGATGGTGATGGCCTATCTGTGGCTCGGCGGGCTCCAGGAGTCGCTGGTCGCCACCCTTATGCCCTGAAGGGGACCCTTTCCCCGCTCTCCATGTCCGCTCGGCGGAGCCTCAAGACTCTCCGTGTCCGCTCAGCGGAGCCTCAAATCCGGATAAAGATCCCGTCAAAGCTGCGGCCCCTTTTTATGAAAAGGGGCGCGTTTTGTCTGCTTTTCCTTGTGTGACACGTCACCATCCGCCCCTGTGGTCAGCCTCGCGATCGTGGTAGATCTTCACGACCGCCCGGCGAACACCACCCGAATGTTCGGCCGGGTGCGCCACCGAGCCGGCAGACCGCCGGCCAGGCACCGAGCGGGATGTGAGGCCCGCTCAGCTCCATCATCCGGGGGGATCGAGACCCGATCCGCGGCCGAGTCAAGGCCCGGGTCGGCATGGAGAAAGGCGCACCACACATGACCTCTGCGCAGGTCGACACGGACAAGGCCCCCGAAGAGGGATACGAGCGCGGTCTGGGCAGCCGCCAGGTCCAGATGATCGCGATCGGCGGCGCCATCGGCGTCGGCCTCTTCCTGGGCGCCGGGGCCAACATCGCCAAGGCCGGCCCCAGCATCATCCTCATGTACGCCCTCGCGGGCGTGATCATCTTCTTCATCATGCGGGCGCTCGGCGAGCTGCTCCTCTACCGTCCCGTCTCCGGCTCCTTCGCCGAGTACTCGCGTGAGTTCCTCGGTCCCTTCTTCGGTTACTTCACCGGCTGGACGTACTGGCTGATGTGGGTGGTCACGGGCATGGCGGAACTCACCGCCGCCGCCATCTACATCCACTACTGGTTCCCGGACATCCCGCAGTGGGTCTCGGCCCTGGTCTTCCTGGTGCTGCTGTTCGTGGCCAACCTGATCTCGGTGAAGCTGTTCGGCGAGATCGAGTTCTGGTTCTCGATGGTCAAGGTCACCGCGATCATCGGCATGATCGTGATCGGCATCGGCGTCATCACCTTCGGCTTCAGCCAGGCCGGCGACACGGCCGCCGTCTCCAACCTGTGGGAGTTCGACGGCTTCTTCCCCAAGGGCATCGGCTCGTCCCTGATGACCCTCCAGGGCGTCATGTTCGCCTACCTCGCCGTCGAGCTGGTCGGCGTCACCGCGGGCGAGTCCGAGAACCCGGAGAAGACCCTGCCCAAGGCGATCAACACCCTGCCCTGGCGCATCGCCCTCTTCTACGTCGGCGCCCTCACCGTCATCCTGGCCGTGGTCAAGTGGACCGAGTTCGCCGAGGGCGTCAGCCCCTTCGTGGAGGCCTTCGCGGTCATCGGCATCCCGGCCGGCGCCGGCATCGTCAACTTCGTCGTGCTCACCGCCGCCCTGTCCTCCTGCAACTCCGGGATGTACTCCACGGGCCGCATGCTGCGCACCCTCGCGGACAACGGCGAGGCCCCCGGGGTCTTCAGCAAGCTGTCCTCGACGAAGACCCCGGCCATCGGAATCTCCGTCTCGGTCGTCTTCATGGCCATCGGCGTGGTGCTGAACTACCTCGTCCCGGAGAAGGCCTTCGGCTACGTCACCTCCGTCGCCACCGCCGCCGGCATCTGGACCTGGCTGATGATCCTGGTCAGCCACGTGCGGTACCGCCGCCAGGTCGTCGCGGGCCGTCTGCCCGCCTCCTCCTTCCCGGCGCCCGGCGGCTCGGTCTGCTCCTACATCGCCATCGCCTTCCTCCTCTTCGTCACCTGCCTGATCGCCTACGACGCCGACTCCCGCATCTGCCTGTACGTGATGGCCGGCTGGGCCGTCGCCCTCGGTATCGGCTGGGCGGTGCTCAAGAGCCGCAACCCGAAGATCACCGAGCGTCCCGGCGAGCCGGAGTTCGAGAAGATCGGCTGATCCGAGCAGCCGGCCCCGGCCGGCGCCTTCGCGCGCACTCCAGGACGTCCGGCCACCGGGGACGCTCGTGGCATCCTCACGGCCACCGCTCAGGATGTCCGGCATGCGGGCTCCTCCGTACCACCCACCGGTACGGAGGAGCCCGTCTGCTTATCCTGGCCGCATGCTGACCATCACACAGGCCCTGTACGACCAGATCGTCGCCCACGCGCGCGCCGACCACCCCGACGAGGCGTGCGGCGTGGTGGCCGGTCCCGTCGGCGAGGGCCGTCCCGAGCGGTTCGTCCCCATGCTCAACGCCGCCCGCTCGCCCACCTTCTACGAGTTCGACTCGCAGGACCTCCTCAAGCTCTACCGCGAGATGGATGACCGCGACGAGGAGCCGGTGGTCATCTACCACTCCCACACCGCCACCGAGGCCCACCCCTCCCGCACCGACATCACCTACGCCAACGAGCCCGGCGCCCACTACGTCCTCGTCTCCACCGCGGACACCGACGGCGCCGGCGAGTTCCAGTTCCGGTCGTTCCGCATCCTGGAGGGCGAGGTCACGGAGGAGGAGGTCAAGGTCGTCGAGGCGTACTGATCCCGCCCTGCGGACGGAAAGAGTCCATCAGGTGAGATCACACTCCGGATGTCGGACCGGGAATCGATACGATGAGCCCATGGTTCTTCTCGACGTGAGCGAAAAGGCGCCGGGCACGCTGCTCGTGGCGCGGCTGCACGTCGACCTGTGCAGGCTGAAAAGCGCCATCTGTTGATCTTCGCCGCCGCCGTACGGCCGTGAGCCGCGGCGTGCTGACGTGTGCCGCCGCGCGCCCCACGAACCCACGACAAACTTCCGACAGGAGCACTCAGCCATGGCCATCGAGGTCCGCATCCCGACCATCCTCCGCCAGTACACCGACGGCCAGAAGGCGGTGGAGGGCAACGGGGACACCCTCGCCCAGCTCTTCGCCGACCTCGAGACCCGGCACACGGGCATCCAGGCCCGCATCGTCGAGGGCGAGCAGCTCCGCCGCTTCGTCAACGTCTACCTGAACGACGAGGACGTCCGCTTCCTCGACGGCATCGACACCAAGCTGTCCGACGGCGACAGCATCACGATCCTGCCGGCCGTCGCAGGGGGTTCTGTCGCGGCGAAGCCGCGTCCGGTCGGGGTGGCGGCCGGGCGACGGGCGGGAATGGCCTGATCGCCGATGCGCTACGACTCCCCGCTGGCCGCGGTGGGCAACACCCCCCTGGTGCGCCTGCCGCGGCTGTCGCCGTCCGACGACGTCCGCATCTGGGCCAAGCTGGAGGACCGCAACCCGACCGGCTCGATCAAGGACCGCCCCGCGCTCCACATGATCGAGCAGGCGGAGAAGGACGGCCGGCTCACCAAGGGCTGCACGATCCTGGAGCCCACCAGCGGCAACACCGGCATCTCCCTGGCCATGGCCGCCAGGCTCAAGGGCTACCGCATCGTCTGCGTGATGCCCGAGAACACCTCCCGGGAACGCCGGGACCTGCTCGCCATGTGGGGCGCGGAGATCATCTCCTCCCCGGCCGCGGGCGGCTCCAACACCGCCGTACGGGTCGCCAAGGAACTCTCCGCCGAGCACCCGGACTGGGTCATGCTCTACCAGTACGGCAACCCGGACAACGCGGGCGCCCACTACGCCGGCACCGGCCCGGAGATCCTCGCCGACCTGCCCTCCGTGACCCACTTCGTGGCCGGCCTCGGCACCACCGGCACCCTCATGGGCGTCGGGCGCTACCTGCGCGAGCACAAGCCGGACGTGAAGATCGTCGCCGCCGAACCGCGCTACGACGACCTCGTGTACGGCCTGCGCAACCTCGACGAGGGCTTCGTGCCCGAGCTGTACGACGCCTCCGTCCTCACCACCCGCTTCTCGGTGGGCTCCGCCGACGCGGTCACCCGCACCCGCGAGCTGCTCCAGCAGGAGGGCATCTTCGCGGGCGTCTCCACCGGCGCCGCCCTGCACGCCGCGATCGGCGTCGGCAAGAAGGCCGTCAAGGCCGGCGAGAGCGCGGACATCGTCTTCGTCGTCGCCGACGGCGGATGGAAGTACCTCTCCACCGGCGTCTACACCGCCGAGACGACCGAGGCCGCCATCGAGACCCTCCACGGCCAGCTCTGGGCCTGACGGTTCCGCCCGCGCAACGCCCGCACAACCGCCCCGTGACGTAAGCGTCGCGGGGCGCGTCAGCTTTCGGGCCCCCGTCCGCCGGCCCCGTCCCGCCCGTCCGGGGGCCGCCGGCCCCGGCCACGAGGCCGCCGCCCCCGGCCCCAGCCGTCGACGACCGTGGCGACGAGCGCGAGCAGGACCACCGCCGCGAAGACGAGCCACCAGGACGTGTTCATACCGAGGACCGTACCGGCGCGCACCGTTCCCGCGCGCCCCCTCAGCGGCCCCGCGCTCCCCACTTCCATCCGAACCGGTGATCCCACAGGTGAGTTCGCCCACAACAGCCCCTGGCGGAGGAGCGACCACAGGTTTTGCGCCTTACGCTCGACAAACCGCACGACCCCCGTCTCTCCACACGCGCCAGCGGAGGTTTCTGCTTCATGAAGCTCACCGTCGTCGGCTGCTCGGGGTCGTTCCCGTCCGCGGAATCGGCCTGCTCGAGCTACCTCGTCGAGGCCGACGGCTTCCGGCTGCTCCTCGACATGGGCAACGGCGCCCTCGGCGAGCTGCAGCGCCACTGCGGTCTCTACGACCTCGACGCGATCTTCCTCAGCCACCTGCACGCCGACCACTGCATCGACATGTGCGCCTACTTCGTGGCGCGCTACTACCGGCACGACGGCGGCCGCTGCGCTCCCCTCCCGGTCTACGGACCCGAGGGCACCGAGCACCGGCTGACCACCGCCTACGCCGACACCCCCTCGGCCTCCTCCATGAGCGAGGTGTTCGACTTCCACACGGTCAAGCCGTCCACCTTCGAGGTCGGCCCGTTCACCGTGCACACCGAGCGTGTCGCCCACCCCGTGGAGGCCTACGCCATCCGCGTCGAGCACGGCGGCCGCTCACTGACGTACTCCGGCGACACGGGAGCCACCCCCGTGCTGGACGAACTCGCCCGCGACACCGACCTGTTCCTGTGCGAGGCCGCCTTCACGCACGGCAAGGAGAACATCCCCGACCTGCACCTCAACGGACGCGAGGCGGGACAGAGCGCCGCCCGCGCCGGCGCCCGGCGCCTGGTGCTCACCCACATCCCGCCGTGGACCGACCCCGAGGTCAACCGCGCCGACGCGCGCGAGGTCTACGACGGGACCGTGGACATCGCCGCGGCGGGCGCGGTGTACGAGATCTGACACCGGGGCGAGGCCCCAGACACCCCGGACACGGGGGAAGGCCCCGGAACCTCGCGGTTCCGGGGCCTTCCGTACGCCGTGGGGCCGGGGCTCACGCCTTGGTGAGGTCCTCGATCTCCTCCTCGGGCTCGCGGCCCGGGGTCTTCAGGTCGAACTTGACGATCGCGAAGCGGAACGTCACGTAGTAGATCGCCGCGAACACCAGACCGATCGGGATGATCAGCCAGGGCTTGGTGGCGAGGTGCCAGTTCAGGGCGTAGTCGATGAAACCGGCCGAGAAGTTGAAGCCGGCGTGCACACCCAGGCCCCACGTCACCGCCATCGAGATCGCGGTCAGCACCGCGTGCAGCACGTACAGGACCGGCGCGATGAACATGAACGAGAACTCGATCGGCTCGGTCACACCGGTGACGAACGAGGTCGCGGCCAGCGAGAGCATCATGCCGAGGACGGCCTTGCGGCGCTCCGGGCGGGCGGTGTGCGCCATGGCCAGGGCGGCGGCCGGCAGACCGAACATCATGATCGGGAAGAAGCCCGACTGGAAGATGCCGGCGGAGGGGTCGCCCGCGAGGAAGCGGGTGATGTCGCCGTGCACCACGTCACCGGCGGAGTTGGTGAAGTCACCGAGCTGGAACCAGGCCACCGTGTTCACGAACTGGTGCATGCCGACCGGGATCAGCGCGCGGTTCACGCCACCGAACAGGGCCGCGCCGCCGGAGCCGAGGCCCGTCATCCACTCGCCGAAGTTCGAGATGCCGTCGCCGATGGGCTCCCAGACCAGACCGAAGAAGACACCCACGACGATGCCGACGAAGGCCATGATGATCGGCACCAGCCGGCGGCCGTTGAAGAAGCCCAGCCAGTCCACCAGCTTCTTGCGGTGGTACCGCTGCCACAGCACGGCGGCCAGCAGACCCATGATGATGCCGCCGAGCACACCCGGGTCGTTGTACGTCGCGGCGACGTCCTCGCCCTTCTGGATCACCGCCTCGGTGACCGGGAAGGCCTCCAGGACCTTGCTGTAGACGAGGAAGCCGACCACCGCGGCCAGCGCGGTCGAACCGTCCGCCTTCTTGGCGAAGCCGATGGCCACGCCTATGCAGAACAGGATCGGCAGCGAGCCGGTGAGCGCGCCGCCCGCGTTGTTGAAGACGGCGGCGACCTTGTCCCAGCCGAGGCCGTCCTTGCCGAAGATGTCGTCCTGGCCGAGACGGACCATGATGCCCGCCGCCGGAAGAACGGCGATCGGGAGCTGGAGGCTGCGTCCTACCTTCTGCAGCCCCTGGAAAAGACCGGATCCCCGCTTCTTTGCGGGGGCCGCCGTGTCGGTGGCGGTGCTCATGCTTCCTCCATCGGGTGGTGGTCTACACCACTCAGTGGTGTAGACCTGTTGTAGCACGATGAAGGCGGCGTAAGGAACCCGCGATTCCGCAACCGGAGCGCTACGCGCAGTACCCGCCCAAGTCCCCTGATCACAGGCCCGGGAGCGCGCGGAGAAGGCCCCCGGACCGTCGGTCCGGGGGCCTTCGCGAGACCACCCTCAAAGGGTACGTGAGGAACGGAAGAGGTCTACACCTTGGTGACGTCCTCCACCTCGTCCTCGGGCTCCCGCCCCGGAGTCTTCAGATCGAACTTCGTGATCGCGAACCGGAAAACCACGTAGTACACCACCGCGAAACACAGTCCGATCGGAATGATCAGCCACGGCTTCGTCGCCAGGTTCCAGTTGATGACGTAGTCGATCAGTCCCGCCGAGAAGCTGAACCCGTCCTTCACCCCCAGCGCCCACGACACCGCCATCGACACCCCCGTCAGCACCGCGTGCACCGCGTACAGAAGGGGAGCGATGAACATGAACGAGTACTCCAGCGGCTCCGTGATCCCCGTCACGAACGACGTCAGCCCCACCGACAGCATCAGACCGCCGACCTCCTTGCGCCGGCTCGGCCGCGCGCAGTGCGTGATCGCCAGCGCCGCCGCGGGCAACGCGAACATCATGATCGGGAAGAAGCCCGTGGTGAACTGCCCCGCGGTCGGATCCCCCGCCAGGAACATGTTGATGTCACCGTGCACCACCGTCCCGTCCGGCTTGGTGTACGAACCGAACTGGAACCACATCGGCACGTTCAGGAACTGATGCAGACCGATCACCAGCAGGGCCCGGTTCGCCACCCCGAACACACCCGCGCCCCACGCGCCGATCCCGGTCATCCAGTCGCTGAAGCTCTCCAGCGCGTCACCGATCGGCGGCCACACCCACAGACACAGCGCCGCGAACACGATCGCCACGAACGCCATGATGATCGGCACCAGCCGGCGGCCGTTGAAGAAGCCCAGCCAGTCCACCAGCTTCGTCCGGTGGAACCGCTGCCAGAAGTACGCCGTCAGCAGCCCCATCACGATGCCGCCGAAGACCCCGGGGTTCTGGAAGACGAACGCCGTCACCTCGCCCGACCCGTCGGTCACCTGGCAACCGACCTGAGGGACGGCCTGCGACCCCTCCGGACAGTCCTCCGGGAACTGCCGCAGCACGTTGTAGTAGACGAGGAACCCCGCCACCGCCGCCAACGCCGTCGAGCCGTCGGCCTTCTTCGCCATCCCGATGGCCACACCCACACAGAACAGCAGCGGCAGCCCCAGCGACCCGTCGAGCAGCGCACCGCCCGCACCCGTCATGACCTTCGAGACGTTCGTCCAGCCCAGACCGTCGTCCCCGAACACGTCCGGCTGCCCCAGCCGGTTGAGAATGCCCGCAGCGGGCAGGACCGCGATGGGCAGCTGAAGACTGCGACCCATCTTCTGCAGCCCCTGGAACGCCTTGTTCCAGCGGACCCGAGCGGGACTGACCGTGCTGTCGGCACTCATCCGGTCTCCATTCGGTCGCCGGTACACTGGTGTAGACCAGTAGACGGACGGCTCCGCCGTCGTGAGGCCCATCATTCGCGACGGAACCGTGCGATGGCTCGCGAAGATGGGCCAACTGTGGGTTACTGCGACAAAGCGGCTCGGATCAGGGAGAACCAACATGGCCAGCAAGGCTGAGAAGATCGTCGCCGGCCTCGGCGGCATCGACAACATCGACGAGATCGAAGGCTGCATCACCCGACTCCGCACCGAGGTCAACGACCCGGCCCTGGTCAACGAAGCCGCCCTCAAGGCCGCAGGCGCCCACGGCGTCGTCAAGATGGGCACCGCCATCCAGGTCGTCATCGGCACCGACGCCGACCCGATCGCGGCGGAGATCGAAGACATGATGTGAGTCCTCCCTTCCCCGAAGGGGGAGGGGATTCCTGGCTCAGGCTGCCTCCTGGAGCGGCGTTCCAGGAGGTCTTGTGCCGTCGGCGCCAGCCGGGTTGAGACCAGCCCGGACGAGCATGACGCGTGCGGAGTTCTTGTCCTGGCGCCGATGGCGGCGTCCGCGGCTTTGCGGGCCATCGTGGCCTGGGCCAGGAACTGGGGCCGGAAGTCTTCGACCGCGACGGCGTCATGGTCGCGGACGACCTTCTCGGCCCACTTGCGGCCGGTATCCGTGCGCTGCCTGGCGACCTTCCTGTGGGCCTTCGCGCGCAGCCTCTTCGCCGTCCGACAGCCCTTCGACGCGGGCATTCCCTTCTTGGGTCGGCGACGGGCCATCATCCGGTCGTACCGGGTGAGTGGTGACGCTGCGCGTCGCAACAACGGATCCGATTTCTTCCCCGGCGTGAACGGCGGAGCCCCCTCGCAAGAATCAGGTGAACCACCGGTTCACCGGCAAGGAGCCCGTCCCGCCCGCCCCACGGCGGGGCAGGCCCCTTTCCCATGGGCCGCTAGGCTCACCCGCATGTCACGAATCGACGGCCGCACCCCCCAACAGCTCCGCCCCGTCACCATCGAACGCGGCTGGAGCAAGCACGCCGAAGGCTCCGTCCTCGTCTCCTTCGGCGACACCAAGGTCCTCTGCAACGCCTCCGTCACCGAAGGCGTCCCCCGCTGGCGCAAGGGCAGCGGCGAAGGCTGGGTCACCGCCGAATACGCCATGCTCCCCCGCGCCACCAACACCCGCGGCGACCGCGAGTCCGTCAAGGGCCGCATCGGCGGCCGCACCCACGAGATCAGCCGCCTCATCGGCCGTTCCCTGCGCGCCGTCATCGACTACAAGGCGCTCGGCGAGAACACCATCGTCCTCGACTGCGACGTCCTCCAGGCCGACGGCGGCACCCGCACCGCCGCCATCACCGGCGCCTACGTCGCCCTCGCCGACGCCGTCCACTGGGCCCAGCACACCAAGAAGCTGATCAAGCCCAGCCGCAAGCCCCTCACCGGCACGGTCTCCGCCGTCTCCGTCGGCATCGTCGACGGCACCCCGCTCCTCGACCTGCGCTACGAGGAAGACGTCCGCGCCGACACCGACATGAACGTCGTCTGCACCGGCGACGGCCGCTTCGTCGAGGTCCAGGGCACCGCCGAGGCCGAGCCCTTCGCCCGCGACGAACTGGGCGCCCTGCTCGATCTCGCCACCGCGGGCTGCACGGAACTGGCCGAGCTCCAGCGCAAGGCGCTCGACGCGACCCTCGACAGGTGACGGGGCACGGCGGGTAAAGCGAGTAAAGGGAACGCCAAAGGCACGCAACTCGGCCGCACGCAGGCGCGTCCCTAGCAGTACAGCACCACGGGCGTACGGCGGCAGACCTCGCCGTACGCCCGCCGTCGCACCGCACACGGGCCGCCCGGCCCTGTCCCAAGGGGAGGACCGAGACCCATGGCCGCGAGCCGCCACCGCCGCCTTCGCCGCACCGCCACCGCCGCCGCCACCGTGGCGACCATCGCCCTGACGGCCGGCCTCACCACCGGCTGCGACGCCGTCGACAAGGCGCTCGACTGCGTACGCACGGCCGACGCGATAGCCGACAGCGTCACCGAACTCCAGCAGGCGGTGGAGAACACGGACGACCCCACGCAGTGGGAGGAGTCCCTCGACTCCATCGACAAGAACCTCGGCAAGATCGGCGACCAGACCGACAACGCCGACGTCGACAAGGCCGTCGACGACCTCGGCAAGGCCGTCGACAACGTCCGCACCTCGGTGGAGAAGGGCGACGAGACCCCCGACCTCAGCCCCGTCACCGACGCGGCGGGCGAACTGACGAAGGTCTGCACGCCGTAGCGGAGGGCTCGGTGGGGCGGGACACCGGCTCCGGAATACTGGACCCCATGACCCGCCTCATCCTCGCCACCCGCAACGCCGGAAAGATCACCGAACTGAGGGCCATCCTCGCCGACGCGGGCCTGCCCCACGACCTCGTCGGCGCGGACGCCTACCCGCACATCCCCGACGTCAAGGAAACCGGCGTCACCTTCGCCGAGAACGCCCTGCTCAAGGCCCACGCCCTCGCCCGGGCCACCGGCCTCCCCGCCGTCGCCGACGACTCCGGCCTCTGCGTCGACGTCCTGAACGGCGTCCCCGGCATCTTCTCCGCCCGCTGGGCCGGCCGCCACGGCGACGACAAGGCCAACCTCGACCTCCTCCTCGCCCAGATCGCCGACATCGCCGACGAACACCGAGGCGCCCACTTCGCCTGCGCGGCGGCCCTGGCCCTGCCCGACGGCACGGAGCGGGTGGTCGAGGGCCGGTTGCGCGGCACCCTCCGCCACGAGCCCGCCGGTACGGGCGGCTTCGGCTACGACCCGATCCTCCAGCCGGAGGGCGAGACGCGGACCTGCGCGGAACTGACGGCGGCGGAGAAGAACGCGATCAGCCACCGCGGGAAGGCTTTCCGGGCGCTGGTGCCGGTGGTGCGGGAGCTGTTGGGCTGAAGCGCACGAGGGGGGCCGCCCATGGGACGGCCCCCCTGCCGTGCGGCCGGTGGGATTCGAACCCACACGGGCTTTCGCCCACGGGCTTCTAAGGCCCGCGCGTACTGCCTATTTCGCCACGGCCGCGTGGCCGTCATGTTACCGGTCTCCGTCTGCTTGCCTAGGCTGACCTCCTCGGCACCAGGTGCTGGTGATCGCGTGGCAATTGGGGCAGAGCAGTCGCAGATCCTCACGCCGGTCGTCGCTCCAGTCGCCGTTGACGTGGTCGATCTCCAGTGTCATCGGGTTGCCGAGCCGCACTGCCTCGTTGCCGCAGAGCGCGCGGCGCTCCTCCACGTCGAGTTCGCGCATCGCTCTCTTCAGCCGGGTGCCCGGGACACGCCTGGCGCGGGCCGACGTGTCCGCGACGAGAATTTCCTCAGCGGTCCGGCGTCGCTGGTTGTGCCGCTGTGCCTCCGTGCGGACCACCGATGTGAAGTGTGAGGTGTCGATGCAGTAGGCCCTGATGCGCCGGGAGGTGTTCGTGTGGTGCCCTCCCACGGGGTCGAGTCCGAGTCGCCGCAGGACCTCGTAGACGCTCGCCGACTCCCCGACCACGGGCTCCAGGATCTCCCTCGTCCACTTCGCACCCTCGCGCTCGAAGTGTGAGACATCCACCCCAGCTTCCTCATCCGGTCGAAGATGTACCGGCGCTTCCAGCTCTTCGGATCTACCTCCAACCGCACCAACGCCTCCGACAACGTCCGCGCCCCCCGAGCCGCCTCCTCCAACCGCTCCCGGCTGTACGCACTGGCCCCCATCGGATCCCCTCCGTTTCCGGCCACGCGTTCGTGGCCCCGTACGGAGTAACGAACCGGTTATCGGACCGTCATGTACGGCATGCGGAGGGGCCCGTACCGGAAAGCTTCGGTACGGGCCCCGCCGGAAGGGGACTCAGATGCCAAGGTCCTTGATGATCTTGGCCACGTGGCCCGTCGCGCGGACGTTGTACAGGGCGCGTTCGACCTTGCCCTCCTCGTCCACGACGATCGTGGAGCGGATGACGCCCAGGTAGGTACGGCCGTAGTTCTTCTTCTCGCCGAAGGCGCCGTACGCGTCGAGGACCTTCTTGTCCGGGTCGGCGAGCAGGGTGACCTTCAGGGACTCGGTCTCGCGGAACTTGGCCAGCTTCTCGGGCTTGTCGGGGGAGATGCCGATCACGTCGTACCCGGCGCCGGCCAGCAGCTCCAGGTTGTCCGTGAAGTCGCACGCCTGCTTCGTGCAGCCGGGGGTAAGCGCCGCAGGGTAGAAGTAGACGATGACCTTGCGGCCCTGGTGGTCGGACAGGGACACCTCGTTGCCGTCGGCGTCCGGGAGGGTGAAGGCCGGGGCCTGGTCCCCGGGCTGGAGTCGCTCGCTCATCGATCCAGCGTAACGGGGGGTCCTGACAGTGCGGCGGCGCGAGTAGCTGACAGACTGTCCGGGACAGCGTCAGAGCAGACTTCGGAGGCGTACGGTGGCGGACACGTCGGACATCAGAACCCCGGCGCAGATCGAGGCGGACATCAAGCGCCGCCGCGAGGTGCTGGCCGAGACGCTCGACGAGCTCGGGATGCGGGTGCACCCGAAGACGATCGTCGACGATGCGAAGGCCAAGGTCGCTTCCAGCGTCGACCACACACTCGGCCGGGCGTACGTCCAGGTCAACCGGGTGGTCAGCGATGTGAAGGCGCAGTTCGTGGACGAGACGGGCGCCCCCCGCATGGAGCGGGTCGTGCCGGCCGCGCTGGTCGCGGTCGGGGTCGTCGGGCTGCTCGCCCTGGGCGGCACCCGGCGGCGGAAGCGCTGAGCGGGGGCAGGTAGGTTCAGGGCGTGAGCGCCAAGAGAAACGAGCACGGTCCCCAGGACGACAAGCTGCCCATCCGGATGCTGCACGACCGCGTGCTCGTGCGGCAGGACACCGGCGAGGGCGAGCGGCGTTCCGGGGGCGGCATCCTGATCCCCGCGACGGCGGCCGTCGGCAAGCGGCTGGCCTGGGCCGAGGTCGTCGCGGTCGGGCAGAACGTACGGACCGTGGAGCCGGGCGACCGGGTGCTGTACGACCCGGAGGACCGTGCCGAGGTCGAGGTGCGGGGCGTGGGCTACGTGCTGATGCGCGAGCGCGATCTGCACGCCGTGGCCGCGGACCGGTTCGAGGGGTCGGAGGACTCCACCGGGCTGTACCTCTGAACCACGGGTTCGCATCCTGACTCAGGGGCCGGTGACCAAGGTCACCGGCCCCTTTCCGCTGTCTTTGCTACGTTGGGAAGCACCCCGACGAGACGCGCCGTACCGGGCTGAAGGAAAAGACGACGCACCCCGTTCAGTTCGTTCACGGAGGTGCCTGTCATGGCGTGGGTTCTGCTCGTCGTCGCCGGTCTGCTCGAGGTCGGCTGGTCGGTCGGGATGAAGTACACCGACGGTTTCACGCGGCTGTGGCCGAGTGTGTTCACCGGTGCCGGGATCGTCGCGAGCATGATGCTGCTGTCGTACGCCGCCCGGACGCTGCCCATCGGTACCGCCTACGGCGTGTGGGTGGGCATCGGCGCGGCCGGGGCGGCGGTGCTCGGCATGGTGGTGCTGGGGGAGCCGGCGACCGCCGCCCGGATCTTCTTCATCTGTCTGCTACTGGTCGCCGTCGTGGGGCTGAAGGCGACCTCCGGTCACTGACGCCGGGGTGTGACGGGGATGCCGGGGAAGCCGGTGTCGCCGCCGCTCGCGCCGTCGGTGTCCCCGCCGCCCGGGCCGGTGCCGCCGTTCGAGGAGTCGTCGCCGGTGTCGCCGCCCGAGTCGCCGCCGCCCGTGGGGCCCGGCTCGGTGCTGGGGCCGCCCGAGCCGGGGGTGCCGCCGCCGGTCGACGGGGGGTCGGACTCGGTGCCGCCCACGTCGCCGGGCGGGGTGCTGCTGCCGGAGTCGCCCGGGGTGTCGCTGCCGTTGCCGTCCTCGTCGCCGGTGGAGGAGGCGTCCGGGTCGCCGCTGCCGCTCTCCTCGCCGTCGCCGGGTTCGTCCGAGGCGTCGCTGCTGGGGGGCGCCGTCACGTCGGCGCCCGCCTGGAGCTGGAGGTCGAAGTCGGCGACGGGTTCGCCCTTGAGTGCGTTGCGGGTGTACTGGCTCCAGATCTCGGCGGGGGCGCCGCCGCCGTTGATGCGGGCGAGGCCCATGGCGCCGTACAGGGACTTGTGGGCGGCGGTCTTGGGGTCCTGGCCCATGACGGCGACGACGGTGGCCAGGTCGGGGGTGTAGCCGGCGAACCAGGCGGCGGTGTCCTCCTCGGCGGTGCCGGTCTTGGCGGCGGCGGGGCGGCCGACGGCCTGGGCGGCGCTCGCGGTGCCGTTCTGGACGACGCTGCGCAGGACGGACGTGGTGGTGTCGGCGGCCTCGCGGCTGACGGCCTGGTGCTCGCGCCGCTCGGGCAGCTCGACCTCCTGCTTGCCGTCCTTCATGACCTTCTCGACCAGCGTGTAGGTGCTGTGCCTGCCGTGGTTGGCGAGGGTGGCGTAGGCCTCGGCCATGTCGAGGGGGCTGGCGGTGGCGACGCCGAGGGCGATGGAGGGGGAGGGGGTCAGTTCGGGGGTGTTCTTGGAGAGGCCGAGGTCGATCGCGGTCTGCATGACCTTGTCGGAGCCGACGTCGACGGCCATCTGGGCGTACACGGCGTTGATGGACTTGTCGGTGGCCTCGCGGACGGTGACGTTGCCGTAGTCGCGCTGGTCCTCGTTCTCGGGGGCGTAGCGGCCGCCGGCCCAGCCCTGGACGGGGCGTTCGCTGGTGCCGTCGTAGCGGGTGTTCGGGTCGATGGTCCGGCCGTTCTGTGTCTCGGAGTGGTTCTCGACGGCGGACGTGAACACGAAGGGCTTGAAGGTGGAGCCGACCTGGAAGTCGCGGCGGGTGGCGCCCGGTGTGTACTGCTTGACGTAGTCGATGCCGTTGTACATGGCGACGACCTTGCCGGTCTTCGGGTCGACGGAGGCGCCGCCGGCGCGGACGTAGGTGTCGACCTTGCGTTCCTTCTGGTCCAGCTGGGAGATGAGCTTGTCGTCGACGGCCTTGACGAAGGCGTCCTGCTTGTCCTTCTGGAGGGTGGTGGTGATGCGGTAGCCGCCGCGGTCGAGTTCCTCCTCCTCGACGATGCCGTTGTCGATCAGGTACTTCCTGACGATGTTGACGACGTAGCCGCGCTGTCCGGACAAGTTGGTGGAGATGGTGGACTGCTTGGGCTTGGGGAACTTCGCGGCGGCGCGGTCGGAGGCGCTGAGCCAGCCCTTGTCGACCATGCCGTTCATGACGTAGTTCCAGCGGGCCTCGGCGGCGGGCCGGTTCTCGGGGTGGGCGACGACGTCGTACTGGCTGGGGGCGTTGAGCAGGGAGGCCAGGTAGGCGCCCTGGGCGGCGGTGAGGTCCTTGGCGTCGACGCCGAAGTAGGCCTGGGCGGCGGACTGGATGCCGTAGGCGCCGCGGCCGAAGAAGCTGGTGTTGAGGTAGCCCTCGAGGATCTCGTCCTTGCTCTTCTCGCGGTCGAGCTTGATCGCGATGAAGAACTCCTTCACCTTGCGGGTGACGGTCTGTTCCTGGGCCAGGTAGTAGTTCTTGACGTACTGCTGGGTGATGGTGGAGCCGGACTGCTTGCCCTGGCCGGTGGCGGTGTTCCAGCCGGCGCGGACCATCGCCATGGGGTCGATCGCGGACTCGCTGTAGAAGTCCCGGTCCTCGGCGGCGAGGACGGCGTGCTGGGCGTCCTTGGAGACGCGGGCGAGGCCGACGCTCTCGCGGTTGACCTCGCCGTCGCGGGCGAGGACGCTGCCGTCGGCGTACAGGTAGACGTTGGACTGCTTGGTGGCGAGGGCGTTGGCGGCGGGGATCTGGACGAGGTGGTAGCCGAGGAAGAAGCCGCCGACGACGAGCAGCAGGCCGATGACGACGGTGCTGAGCACGATGCGCCAGGTGGGGATCAGCCGGCGCCAACCGGTGCGCTTGGGCCGCTTGGCCTTCTTCGCCTTCCCGGCGGCGTCCGGTGTTCCCGACGCCCAGCCCCGGTTCGGCTGCTGTGGCTGCGGCTGCGGCTCGTCGCTCATCTCGTGCACGGACTCCTGTTTCATTTCGTACGGTTTTCGTACGTCTGAGTTCTTCTGAAGAAGACTCTCGCACCGTGGGTTCCGTTCCCAGTCGACGGCACACCCGTGAAATTCCGTGGCGGGGGCCTTCGCGGTCGCACTAGGCTCCTGCGCTTCGGTGCCGGTCGGAGGGGGAGGGCTGTGGGTGCGGGCTCGGGGCGGTTGTACGTGGCCGTCGCGGCGGGTGGATTCCGACGGTACGCGACGTATCGGGCGGCCACTGCGGCCGGGGTGTTCACGAACACCGTTTTCGGACTGATCCTCGTCTACACCTATCTGGCCCTGTGGGACGAGAAACCGCAGCTCGGCGGGTACGACCAGGCGCAGGCGACGACCTTCGTGTGGCTGGGGCAGGCGCTGCTGGCGGCGCTGGCGATCGGCGGCGGGGGCTTCGAGGACGAGCTGATGGAGCGCATCCGTACGGGTGATGTCGCCGTCGATCTGTACCGTCCGGTCGATCTTCAGCTGTGGTGGCTGGCGGCGGACGTGGGCCGGGCGGTGTTCCAGCTGCTGGGCCGGGGCGTGGTGCCGTTCGTGTTCGGATCGTTGTTCTTCCCGGTGGCGCTGCCGGGTGAGGTGAGCGTGTGGGCGGCGTTCCTGGTGACGCTGGTGCTGGCGATGCTGGTGGGTTTCGCGCTGCGCTATCTGGTGGCGCTCTCGGCGTTCTGGCTGCTGGACGGGTCCGGGGTGACGCAGATGGCGTGGCTGGCGGGGCTGTTCTGCTCGGGGATGCTGCTGCCGCTGAACGTGTTCCCCGGGGCGCTAGGCGAGGTGGTGCGGGCGCTGCCGTGGTCGTCGCTGCTGCAGGCGCCGGCGGACGTGCTGCTGGGGGAGGCGGACCCGCTGCCCACGTATCTGTTCCAGGCGTCCTGGGCGGTGGCGCTGCTGGCGCTGGGCCGTCTGGTGCAGTCGGCGGCGACGCGACGGGTGGTGGTCCAGGGTGGCTGAGGCGGCCGGTACGGAGGTACGGCGGGGGCGGGTCGTCGAGGGGGTGCGGGCGTACGGGCTGATCGCCGGGATGTGGATCAGGTCGACGATGGCGTACCGGACGTCGTTCGCGCTGACGACGCTGGGGAACTTCGCGACGACCGCGCTGGACTTCGTGGCGATCCTGTTGATGTTCTCGCGCGTCGACGCGCTGGGCGGCTGGGCGCTGCCCGAGGTGGCGTTCCTGTACGGGCTGTCCGGGGTGTCCTTCGGCCTGGCCGACCTGGCCATCGGCTCGATGGACCGGCTGGGGCGCCGGGTGCGCGACGGCACGCTGGACACGCTGCTGGTGCGGCCCGTGCCGGTGCTCGCGCAGGTGGCGGCGGACCGGTTCGCGCTGCGCCGGCTGGGCCGGGTGACGCAGGGGGTGCTGGTGCTCGGGTACGCGCTGGTGGTCCTGGACGTCGACTGGACGGCGGCGAAGCTGCTGCTGATGCCGTTGATGCTGCTCGGCGGTGCGGGGATCTTCTGCGCGGTGTTCCTGGCGGCGGGGGCGTTCCAGTTCGCGGCGCAGGACGCCTCGGAGGTGGCCAACGCCTTCACCTACGGCGGTACGACGCTGCTGCAGTACCCGCCGGCGGTGTTCGCGCTCGACCTGGTGCGCGGGGCGACGTTCGTGGTGCCGCTGGCGTTCGTGAACTGGCTGCCGGCGAGCCATGTGCTGGGGCGGCCGTACCCGCTGGGACTGCCGGGGTGGGTGGCGTTCACGACGCCGCTCGTGGCCGCGGCCTGCTGTGCGCTCGCCGGGCTGGCCTGGCGGGCGGGCCTGCGTTCGTACCGGAGTACGGGGAGCTGAGGGAGATGACCGAGACGGCTGGGACGGCCCGCACCACGGCGGAGACGACGGAGACGACGGAGACGACGGAGACGACGGAGACCGTGCCGGGCGGGGAGGCGGACGGCGGGGCCTTCATCGAGCTGGACGGTGTGGAGAAGGTCTTCGACGTGCGCAAGAAGACGGGCTTCCTGAGACGGGAGCGGCGGCAGGTGCGGGCCGTGGACGGGCTGTCGTTCACCGTGTCGCGCGGCGAGGTGGTCGGCTACATCGGCCCGAACGGCGCCGGGAAGTCGACGACGATCAAGATGCTGACCGGCATCCTGACGCCGAGCGGGGGCCGGCTGCGGGTGGCCGGCATCGACCCGTCCCGGGAGCGGACCCGGCTGGCGCACCGCATCGGGGTGGTCTTCGGGCAGCGCACGACGCTGTGGTGGGACCTGCCGCTGATCGACTCCTACCGGCTGATGCACCGCATGTACCGCATCCCCGACGCCCGTTACCGCGAGAACCTGGACCGCTGTGTCGAACTCCTGCAGCTCCAGGACCTGTTGGACGTGCCGGTACGGCAGCTCTCGCTCGGCCAGCGGATGCGCGGCGACATCGCGGCGGCGCTGCTGCACGATCCCGAGGTGCTGTACCTGGACGAGCCGACGATCGGGCTCGACGTCGTCTCCAAGGCCAAGGTGCGGGGATTCCTGCGGGACTTGAACGCGGAGCGCGGCACGACGGTGCTGCTGACCACGCACGACCTTCAGGACATCGAGCAGCTGTGCTCGCGGGTGATGGTCATCGACCACGGCCGGCTGATGTACGACGGCCCGCTGGCGGGCCTGCACGAGGCGGGGGAGAGCGAACGCACCCTGGTGGTGGACCTGGCACGGGAGTTGCCGCCGATCGAGGCGCCGGAGCCGGCGCGGGTGGTGCGGGTGGAGGGCCCGCGGCAGTGGCTGGCGTTCCCGGCGTCGTCGTCGGCGGCCGGGCTGGTGGCGGCGGTCGCGGCCCGGTATCCGCTGGTGGATCTGTCGGTGCGGGAGCCGGACATCGAGTCGGTGATCGCGAAGATGTACGCGGAACGCGCGGGCGCGTAGTGTCCGGCGCGGTCACCTCGTAGGCTGCTGTACATGACCGACGACGCCCCGGAACTCCGCGCATCCGACGCCGACCGCGAACGAGTCGCCGAGGTCCTGCGCGACGCCCTCGCCGAGGGACGCCTGGACATGACCGAGTTCGAGGAGCGGCTGGACGCCACCTACAAGGCGCGGACGTACGGGGAGCTGGCGCCGATCACCCGGGACCTGCCGGTCGGCGCGGCGCCCGCGGCACCCGCGGCGCCCAGGGTGTCGATGACCAAGGAACCCGAGCGGGCCGGGGGCTGGGCGGGGCGGATCACCGGCGCGGAGCCCTCGTCGACCTGGGCGGTCGCCGTGATGTCCGGCTTCCAGCGCAAGGGGCGCTGGACGGTGCCGGGGCGGTTCAACTCCTTCGCGTTCTGGGGCGGCGGTGAGATCGACCTGCGCGAGGCGGACTTCTCGGCCGGCGAGGTCGTGCTCAACTGCGTCGCGATCATGGGCGGGATGCAGGTGATCGTGCCGCCCGGCGTCGAGGTGATCGTGCGCGGCATCGGCATCATGGGCGGTTTCGACCACCGCGAGGAGGGCGTCCCCGGTGACCCGGGCGCCCCGCGCGTCGTCGTGACGGGCTTCGCCTTCTGGGGCGGGGTCGGCGTCGAGCGCAAGGTGACGCGGGCGGAGCGGCAGCGCCTGAAGGAGGAGCGCCGGCAGGAGAAGCTGGAGCGCAGGGCCGCGCGCCGAGAGCTGCACTCCACCGTCCGCGAGGACGCGGAGGACGCCCACCGCCGGATGCTGGACGACCACCGCGACATGCTGCGCGAGCACCGCGAGGACCGCCGCGAGCGGCGCGAACTGCGCCGCGAGGACCGCGACCGCCGCGGGCGCGGCGAGGACTGACGACCGCCGCGGGCGCGGCGAGGGCCGGCGGATGCCTCGCTCGGAGCGAGGGCCGCGACCGCCGCGGGGGCTGACGACGGCGCGGGCGGGACCGGGCGGCGCCACGCCCGCTACGCCGCGACCGGTGCCGCGCCCTTCAGGGTGTCGAGGTCGAGGACCCGGCCCATGCGCGCGTACCCCTTGTCGCCGGGGTGCAGGTGGTCGCCGCTGTCGTAGTCGGAGCGCAGCCGGCGCGGGTCGTAGGGGTCGCGCAGGGCCTTGTCGAAGTCGACGACCGCGTCGAAGACCCGGCCGGAGCGGATCTCCTCGTTGATCTGCTGCCGCATCGTCTCGCGGGCCTCGGTGTGGCCGCCGTGGCCGCCGAACGGCAGGATCGTGCCGCCGACGACCCGCAGGCCCCGGTCGTGCGCCCGGTCGACGAGGGTGCGCAGGCCGGTGAGGATGCCGTCGCGGTCGGCGAGTTCGGGGCTGTGCAGGATGTCGTTGACGCCGAGGAGGACGACGACGACCTTGACGCCCGTGCGGTGCAGCACGTCCCGTTCGAAGCGGCTCAGGCCGCTGGGGTTGTCGGCGGGCCGGCCCGTCCTGCCGGTCAGGAGGCGGTTGCCGCTGATGCCCTCGTTCACGACGCTGTAGCGGGGCGTGTCCCGGCCGTCGCCGGCCGCGTCGTGCAGCCGCTCGGCGAGGACGTCGGTCCAGCGGTGGTTGGCGTCGACGTCGGCGCCGAGACCGTCGGTGATCGAGTCGCCGAACGCCACCACCGTGCCGTCGGCCTCGTGGCTGAGCACGTCCAGCGCGGTCAGGTAGCGCCAGTACGGCGTGGGCGTGGTGTACGCGACGCCGGTGACGTCGGCCGTGCGGTCGCCGTCGGCGAGGTAGCTGGTCTGCCGGGCCATCGGATGGTAGGTCACCGGGCCGGACGGGAGCGGGGAGTACGTGGTGACCAGGACGTCCGCCCCGTAGGGGAGGGCGATGCGGACGACGTCGCTCATCACCCGGCCGCCCGCCGGGATGATCACCCGGGCGCTGCCGCCGAAGGTCAGCCGGCGCATGGTGTCGGCGACGGCGGCGGCCGTGTCGGGCCCCGCGGCCAGCGCTATCGAGGCGTGCGTGACGGTCAGCGGCGACTGGCCGTACAGGTTGGACAGGGTGATGCGCGCGCTGGTGCCGCCGACCGAGGTGTGCACGACGTTGCGCACGGAGCGGCCCGCCATGCCGGTCGTCTCGGTCCCGGGTTCGGCCGCGGCCGGCGCGGTGGCCCAGGCGCCCACCCAGACGCCCGTGGAGGCGGGGGCGGCCTCTCCCCGTGAGAGGCGGCCGCCGGCCTGCGGTGCGTGGTCCCCGGTGCCGATGTCCGCGGACGCTCCGGCGTATATGGCCGCGGAGATCGCCACTATCAGGGTGACGATCGCCGCCAGCAGGGCACGGTGCTTGGTGGGAGGCGCCCCCGCACCCCCGTCACGACCAGGGGTCATGCTGTGTTGTTCTCCTCGGGCGAGGGGAGCCCCGGGGCTCCGGTCCGATGAACCCATGATGCGTCATGGGCGGAGGAAAGGCCGCGGGAGCCCCGGGCGTTCCCCCTTCCGGGACAGACGCCGGGAACTTGTGTTCCGTTCCGGGAGTCGGTCAGGAAGGGACAATGTGTGAGGGACGTGTCAGCGAACGGTGGAGCGGATGGAACGCACGAAGGCGGAGCTTCCTGCGGGTGCGGGTGCGGGTGCGGGTGCGGGTGCGGGTGCGGGGGACGGGGGTGGTTCCGGGGGCGCCGGGGCGGGCGCGGGTGAGGACACCGGCGGCGCGGGTGCGGTCCGTGACCGTGCGATGACGTCCTTCAGCCCGGCCGACGAGATCAAGCGCCGCGGCGTGCGCCGGATGAAGCTCACCGCCACCGGCCTGCTGCTCTTCGTCGCCCTGGTCTACGTCCTGGCCGAGTGGGCCTCCCACCGCGGCGCGGGCGCCTGGGCGGGCTATGTGTCGGCCGCCGCCGAGGCCGGCATGGTCGGCGCGCTCGCCGACTGGTTCGCGGTCACCGCCCTCTTCCGCCACCCGCTCGGCATCCCCATCCCGCACACCGCGATCATCCCGAAGAAGAAGGACCAGCTGGGCGTCTCGCTGGGCGAGTTCGTCGGCGAGAACTTCCTCTCCGAGGCCGTCGTGCGCCACCGGCTGCGCGCCGTCGGCATCGGCAGCCGCCTCGGCGCCTGGCTCGCCGTGCCCGAGCACGCCGACCGGGTGACGGCCGAGCTGTCCGCCGCCCTGCGCGGCGCCCTCACCGTGCTGCGCGACTCCGACGTCCAGGCGGTGGTCGGCGAGGCGATCACGCGCCGGGCCGACGCCCAGGAGATCGCGCCCGGCATCGGCAAGATGCTGGACAGGGTCGTCTCCGACGGCGGTCACAAACGCGCCGTCGACCTGATCGTCTCCCGCGCCCACGACTGGCTGATCCTGCACGGCGACTCCGTGATGGACGCCGTACAGGGCGGGGCGCCCGGCTGGACGCCCCGGTTCGTCGACCGGAAGATCGGCGACCGGGTCTACAAGGAGCTGCTGCGCTTCGTCACCGAGATGCGCGACATGCCCGCCCACCCGGCGCGCGGCGCCCTCGACCGGTTCCTCACCGACTTCGCCGCCGACCTCCAGTCCGACACCGAGACCCGCGCGCGCGTGGAGCGGCTGAAGACCGAGGTGCTGGGCCGCGGCGAGGTCCAGGACCTGATCGCGTCCGCCTGGACGGCCGTACGGTCGATGATCGTCTCGGCGGCGGAGGACGAGCGCAGCGAGCTGCGGCTCAGGGTGCGCGCCTCGCTGCTGTCGCTGGGCGCCCGGATGGCCTCCGATCCCAAGGTGCAGGGCAAGGTCGACGGCTGGGTGGAGAGCGCCGCGGTGTACGTCGTCACCACCTACCGCAAGGAGATCACCTCGCTGATCACCGACACGGTGGCGAGCTGGGACGCCGAGCACACCACGAAGAAGATCGAGGCGAACATCGGCCGCGACCTCCAGTTCATCCGCATCAACGGCACCGTCGTCGGATCCCTGGCCGGGCTGCTGATCTACACCGTCTCGCGCATCCTGGGGGCGTAACCCCGTCCGCCGCGGGCACTCCCTCGCCATGACAGGAGACTCGCCGGCGCCGGTGCCCGCTTCCACCGGGACGGTCACCACGGCCGTCCCCGCCCGGCTGGACCGGCTGCCCTGGTCGCGCTGGCACTGGATGATCGTGATCGGCCTGGGCACCGTCTGGATCCTGGACGGCCTGGAAGTCACGATCGTCGGCAACGTCGCCGGACGGATCGCCGAGGAGGGCAGCGGCCTCGACATCAGCTCCGCCCAGATCACCGGCCTGGCCGCGGCCCTGTATGTGGCCGGCGCCTGCTCCGGGGCCCTGTTCTTCGGCCGGCTGACCGACCGGCACGGCCGCAAGAAGCTGTTCATGATCACGCTGGTGGTCTATCTGGCGGCCACCGCGCTGACCGCGGTCTCCTTCGAGTCCTGGTGGTTCTTCCTCTTCCGCTTCCTGACCGGTTTCGGCATCGGCGGCGAGTACGCGGCGATCAACTCCGCGATCGACGAGCTGATCCCGTCCCACTACCGGGGCCGGGTCGACCTCGTCATCAACGGCAGCTACTGGCTCGGCGCGATCGGCGGCGCCCTGCTGTCCATCGTGATGCTGGACACCGACATCTTCGCCAAGGACGTCGGCTGGCGGCTCAGCTTCGCCCTCGGAGTGGTCCTGGGCCTGGTGGTGCTGCTGGTACGGCGGCACGTGCCGGAGAGTCCACGCTGGCAGATCATCCACGGGCACGGCGAGGAGGCCGACCGGCTCGTCGACTCCGTCGAACGGGAGATCGAGCAGGAGAAGGGCGAGGGACTTCCCCCGGCGGCCGGTGAGATCACCATCCACCAGCGCAGGTCCATCGGCTTCGGCCTGATCGCCAAGACCGTCTTCGGCCGCTACCCGCGCCGCGCGATCCTCGGCCTGTCCCTCTTCATCGGCCAGGCCTTCCTCTACAACGCCATCACCTTCGGCTTCGGCACCATCCTCATCACGTTCTTCGACGTGCCGACCGGCAGCACGGGCTACTACTTCGCCGTCATCGCCGCCGGCAACTTCTGCGGACCGCTGCTGCTGGGCCACCTCTTCGACACGGTCGGCCGCCGCATCATGATCTCCGGCACCTATCTGCTCTCCGGCCTCCTGCTCTTCGCCACCGCCTGGCTCTTCGACCGCGGCTCGCTCACGGCGACGACCATGACGGCCTGCTGGTGCGTGGTGCTGTTCTTCGCCTCGGCGGGCGCGTCCAGCGCTTACCTGACCGTCTCCGAGATCTTCCCCATGGAGACCCGCGCCATGGCCATCGCCTTCTTCTACGCCCTCGGCACCGCCGCCGGCGGCATCAGCGGCCCGCTGCTCTTCGCCGACCTGACCGAGTCGGGCGTGGTCGGCGACACGGTCATGGCCTTCCAGATCGGCGCCGGCCTGATGTGCGCGGCCGGCCTGGTGGCGGCGTTCCTCGCGGTGAAGGCGGAACGCCGCTCGCTGGAGGACATCGCGGAGCCGCTGTCGGCGGCGGCGCCGGATACGCCCGGGACCGCGGACTCCGGCGCGAAGACCGCGTAGCGTCACACACGCCGATCCGGTCCGACCCGGCACAGACGTCGAGGAGTCCCCGATGAGCGTCCGCAGGATCGTCCCGAACATCCACGTCGAGGCCGAGGAGCAGTGGAACACGAGCCGCGACTTCTACGGCCTGCTCGGCTTCGAGGAGGTCATGGACATGGGCTGGGTCACCACCCTGGCCTCCCCGTCCAACCCCACCGCCCAGATCAGCCTCTTCACCGAGGAACGCACGGCGCCCGTCGTCCCCGACCTGAGCGTGGAGGTCGAGGACGTCGACGCGGTCTACGACCGGGTCGCCGCGTCGGGCGCCGAGATCGTACGGGAGCCGCGGAACGAGGAGTGGGGCGTACGGCGGTTCTTCGTCCGGGCCCCGGACGGCCGGGTGATCAACGTGCTGACCCACCTGACCTGATCCCTTCCCCGGGCCGGCGGCCCCGGCCGGGCCGGTGCCTCGCCGCTCAGGCGCGCCGGTCGGCGACCGCCCAGGAGGCCAGCGCCACGGCACCCGCCACGCCGAACACGGCGGGCCACGCGCCCACCTTCTTGGCCAGCGGGTGCGACCCCGCGAACCCGGCGACGTAGGCCGCCGTCAGCGCGCCCGCGGCCTTCCCGCCGGCCCGCGCCCGCCACTGCTGCGCGGCGGCGGCCCCGGCGACGGCGAGCACGGCCCCGCCGAGCTGCCGCTTCTTCGTCCAGCGGGCCACGCCGTACCCGCCGACGAGACCGCCCGCGGCGACCACCGCGCTGGGAACCTTCGCCATCTCTGCCTCCTGCACTGCCGCACCGGTCCCGGTCGTCGAACGAGATTCCGGTGCACCGACTTGTCGGGTTCGAGGCTAATCCCCGCCCCTTTCGGCCGAGCACCGAGCCCTGATCGCGACACTCGCGGGTATGCGCCCCGTTGGAGAGGGGGACGACGAGCACCGGAGGAGCCCGATGACCACGCAGCGCCCCCGCACCGACGACCCGACCCGCCCCCGGACGGTCACCGTGGACGGCGCCCGCGTCGCCTGCTGGGAGTCGGGACCGCGGGACGCCGAGCCCGTACTGCTCCTGCACGGCTACCCGGCCGACCACCGCTGCTGGCGCCACCAGGTCCCGCCCCTGTCGGACCGGTACCGGGTCATCACCCCGGACCTCCTCGGCTGGGGCGCGTCCGAGCGGCCGCTGCACCTGTCCTTCGACTACGACACGGAGGTCGCCCGGCTCGGCCGGCTCCTGGACGCGCTGGAACTGGACGCGGTGAACCTGGCCGGCCACGACTACGGCGGCTTCCTCTCCCTCGGTTTCGCCGAAACCCGCCCCGGACGGGTACGCAGGCTGGCGATCCTCAACAGCCGGGCGCAGGGCACCTTCACCCGCCGCTGGTACGCCGTGTTCAGCCTGGTCAGCCTCGTGGGACGCACCCCCGCCCTGCACCGCCCGGCGACGCGCCTGCCCTACGCCGCCCTCCACCGCCGGGCCTTCGCCCCGCTCGTACGCGCCGGACACCTGGAGCCCGGCGTCCTGGACGGCTACGTCGACTGGATGGCCACCGCCGAGGGCCGCCGCTGGCTGCTGCACTACTTCGGCGACTACCGCACCCCGCCCCGCCCCGAACTGCGCCGGCGCCTGCGTGACCTCACCTGCCCGACGGCGGTCGTCTGGGGCCGCGCCGACCCGTACCTGAGCCCGGCGATCGCGACCGAGCTGGCGGCGACCGTGCCCGGCGCCGAGCTGACGCTGCTGGACGACGCGGGCCACTGGGTGATGGACGAACGCCCGGACGCCGTGACGGCGGCACTGGGCCGACTGCTGGAACGACCGACTTCGAACGGGTGAGACGCACGTCACATGCGGGGCGTGCTCCGGCCTGTCACATCGCGCCGCCGGCATCCGTCGTAGCTGTGTAGGGCCAGGAAGCCGATCGAGCAACGCTGAAGAGGAACCGTCATGGAAGCGCGTCTCAACATGTTCACCAACCCGCTCGCGGGCAAGATCCTGCGTCACGTCAACTCCGCGGGCAAGGCCGTGAGCGACTCGACGCTGCCGGCCGAGACCCAGGAGCTGGTCAAGATCCGCGCCAGCCAGATCAACGGCTGCGGTTTCTGCCTCGACATGCACACCAAGGACGCCGCGAAGGCGGGGGAGACCCCGCTGCGCCTCAACCTGATCGCCGCCTGGCGGGAGGCCAAGGTGTTCACCGACGCGGAGCGCGCCGCCCTGGAGCTGACCGAGCAGGGCACCCGCCTCGCCGACGCCTCCGGCGGCGTCACCGACGAGGCCTGGGCGAACGCGGCGAAGCACTACGACGAGGAGCAGCTCACCGCCCTCGTCGGGCTGATCGCCGTCATCAACACCTACAACCGCCTGAACGTGATCACCCAGCAGCCGGCCGGCGACTACGAGCCGGGGATGTTCGGCTGAGGCCGGCGCCGCCCCGGCCGTCGTCCCCGGCCGCCCGGTCCCGTCGCCCGCCGCTCAGCCGGCGTGCAGCAGGACCGGAAGCCGCTGGTGGCCGTTGCTGATCAGCGAGGGCACGGGCGGCAGCTCCTCGGCCGGGTCGGCGAGCCGCAGGTCCGGGAAGCGGCCGAAGAGGCTCTCCAGCGCCAGGGTCACCTCCATGCGGGCCAGCGGCGCGCCCAGGCAGAAGTGGACGCCGTGGCCGAAGGCCAGGTGCTCCTTGACCGTGCGGGTGGCGTCGAAGGTGTCGGCGTCCTCGTGCCAGTCCGGGTGCCGGTTGGCGGCGGCGTACGAGGCCAGGATCGCCTCCCCGCGGGCGATGGTCCGCCCGTCCGGCAGGGCGATGTCGTTGACCGCGTACCGCAGCGGCAGATGCTTGACCGCCGGTTCGTGACGCAGCGTCTCCTCCACCACGTCCCCCCAGGTGACCTCGCCCTTGCGGACCAGGGCGAGCTGGTCGGGGCGGGTCAGCAGGGTGTGCACGGCCTGGTCGATGACGTTGACGGTGGTCTCGTAGCCGGCGCTGATCACCAGCAGCAGGGTGTCGCGCAGCTCGTCGGGCGTCAGGCGGTCGCCGTCCCCCTCGTCGTCCCGCGCGGCGATGAGCAGGGACGTCATGTCGTCGCCCGGCGTCGCGCGCTTGGTCGCTATGAGCCGGTCCAGGACCGCGTACAGGCCTGCGGCGTTGGCCTGCGCCTCGGCCTGGTCCAGGGTGGTGTCGAAGACGCCGTCCACGACGGTGCGGAAGCCCCCGCGCTGGTCCTCGGGCACGCCCATGAGGTGACCGATCACCGCGATGGGCAGGGGGTAGGCCAACTCCTGCCGCAGATCGACCGGTTCACCGGCGGGAAGCTCCGCGAGCCGGTCGACGATCGCGGTCACCGTCTTCTCCACGGCCGGCCGCATCGCGGCGATCCGGCGGGCGCTGAAGGCGGGCGCCACCAGTCGGCGCAGCTTGCGGTGGTTCGGCCCGTACGCGGTGAACATGTTCTCCACCGCCACCCACAGCGCCAGCGGCCAGGTGGTGACGACCTCGGCGAAGGCGGGCCAGTGCGCCCGGGAGTCCTTGGACACGTCGGGGCTGGTGAGCAGCTGTTTGAGGAGGACGGGGTCGCTCACCGACCAGGCCTCGACGCCGAGGACGTCCACCCGGGTGGCCGGGCCGCGCTCCCGCAGGGTGCGGTGCTCGGCGTGGTGATCGGCGCCGTAGGGGTCGAGGACGAGGGCGGGCTGCTGGGTCGCCATGGCCTGGCTCCTTAGTGTGCGGCGGGTTGCGCGGCGGGGAAGGTGACGGGCAGGGATTCGAGGGCGCGGTGGAACGGGCCGGGGCGCCAGGTCAGTTCGGCCGCCGGCCGGGCCAGGTCGGTCTCCGGCAGTGCGTCCAGGAGGTGGGTGACCGCGGTCTCGGCGATCAGGTAGGCGTGCGAGCGGGCGGGGCAGGTGTGCGGGCCGGCGCTCCACGCCAGGTGGGCGCGGTTGCCGCCGAGCCGCCCCGCGGGCAGACCCTCGGTGAGGGCCGGGTCGTTGTTCGCGGCGGCCATCGAGATCACCACCGGCTGGTCGGCCGGCAGCAGCACGCCCTCCACGTCGATGGGGTACGGCGGGTAGGAGATGCAGTAGTTGGCCATCGGCGGGTCGGTGTAGAGGACGGCGTCGAGCGCGTCGCGCACCGTGGACAGGCCGGCGTGCAGGTCGGCGGAGAACTCGTCGTCGGTGAGGATCTTCAGGATCGTGTTGCTGATCAGGTTGGTCATGGGTTCGATCCCGGCGCCGTAGAGCGTGACGAGCTGGTGGCTCATCTCCTCGTCGCTCAGCTCGACGGGGTGCAGGGCCAGCCGGGAGGTGATGTCGTCGCCGGGGTGGGCCCGGCGCAGCGCCACCAGGTCGGACACGGCCCGGGCGAGGATCACGTTGCCCTGCTCGGCGTTGGTGGTGTCGAAGATCTTCGCCATGCCGTCGGCGATGCGCTGCCCGATCTCGTCGGGGCAGCCGAGCAGCGCGCTGAGCACGCTGAAGGCGATGGGGAAGGAGTACTGGGTCAGCAGGTCCGCCGAGCCGGCCGCGCGGAAGCCGTCGATGGCGCCGTCGGCGACCTTCTCGACCAGGGCCCGCAGCCCGTGCTGGTCGACCTGGTCGAGGGCGTGGGTGTTGGCCGACCGGTAGCGGGCGTGCTCGGCGCCGCCCGAGCGCAGCGCGTTGGGCCGCCACTCCATCATCGGCCGCACCGGGCAGGTCGCCGGGATCAGCTTCTCCCAGGCCCGCGGGTCGGCCGGGAAGTGCAGCGGGTCGTTGAGGATGCGGCGGGCCTGGTAGTAGCCGATCACCAGGGTCGCGGGCACACCGGGCGCCAGGTCGACCGGGACGAGCGGGCCGTGGGTGCGGCGCATGCTCCGGTAGGCGGCGTGCGGGTCGGCGGCGAACTCCGGTGCGTACAGGGCGATCCGGCCCGGGGGACCGGCGGGCGCGGACTCGGCGGAGGACAGCGTCATCGGCGGGACTCCAGGAGGGCGGCTGAACGGTGCTCGGAGAGGTACTCGGTCAGCGTGATCAGGGCGTGCAGGGAGGACGTGCGGTCGCGGGCGTCGCAGTACGTCAGGGGCGTGGCCGGCTCCAGGGCGAGGGCCTCGCGCAGTTCGGCCTCGGGGTAGGCCGGGGCGCCGGGGAAGGTGTTGATCGCGACGGCGTACGCGATGCCCGCACCGTCGAGCAGCCCGAGGGCGTCGTGGGAGGCGTCGAGGTCGCGGGTGTCGGCCAGGACGAGACAGCCGAGGGCGCCCTCGGCCAGGTCCTCCCACAGCGGCTGGAAACGGGACTGCCCCGGCAGCCCGAACAGGTACAGGGCGAGCCGGCCGCCGGCCATGTGGATGCGGCCGAAGTCCATCGCCACGGTGGTCGTCGTCTTGTGCGGGGTGCCGCGCAGGTCGTCCACACCGGCGCTGGCCTGCGTGATCGGCTCCTCCATCCGCAGCGGCCGCACCTCCGATACGCTGCCGATCAGCGTCGTCTTGCCGACGCCGAAACCGCCCGCGACCACGATCTTGGCCGACCGGGTCACCGTGGCGGGGACGTAGGTGACGGCCCCGTCGGCCCGGTCGGTGCCGTGGGCCCGGTCGGCGCCTTCGGCCGGGGTGGACTCGTCGGTCCGGGTGGACGCGCCGGTCCGGGTGGACGCGCCGGTCCGGTCAGACCATGGAGCGAAGTCCACGGAGTACCTCCTGCAGCAGGTCGAAGTCGGGCTGGTCGTCGGTCGCGTCGACCGGGCTGGCGAGGTGGCCGGAGTCCATCAGCGAGGAGACGAGGATGCGCACCGTCGAGGGCGGCAGCTCCAGCGCGGCGGCGATGTCGGCGACGGCCAGGCCGCCGTCCGCGCCCGCGAACAGCCGCATCACCCGGCGGGCGTCCGGCCCGAGCGTGTCCGTGGGGCCGGTCGCGGCGATGACCACGCTCTCCAGGCGCACGTCCTCGCGCGCACGGACCCGGCCCTGGGTGCGGACGTAGGGCCGGACCATGTCGGGGTCACGCCGCGGCCCGCTCATACCGGTGAGCCGCCGTCCGCGGCCGGCACCCGCGCCTGGACCGGCACCCGCTCCTCGGTGGCCAGCTCGTGCCCCACCCGGGTGGCGAGCCGCACCATGTGGTGCGAGATCAGACCGACGTCGGCGTCGGGGCCGGTCGTGCACACCGACAGCATGGTGTTCTTCGCGGCCGTGGTCGTCAGGCCGATGCAGCCGACCGACTCGATCAGCAGCTGCCGCATCCCCGAGCCGCCGGTGAACTCGTCCCAGGCCTTGCCCGCCGCGCGCAGCGCCGCCGTCAGCGCGGCGAACTTCTCCCCGTCGTCCTGGCCGATCGTCTCGGTGCGGGCCTTCAGCAGCCCGTCGCTGCTCATCAGCACGGCGTACCGGACGCCCTCGACGCTGCCGAGTTCCTGGTCCAGCAGCCAGCCCAGGCCGTTGGTGTGTGTGTCTTGCACGATCAGTTTCCTTCGTCGTCAGCGCCGTCGTGGGGGGTGGGATGGGCGGCGGAGGTGCGGATGGCGTCGGCGGAGGTCGGCGAGGGCCGCTCGCCCTCCCGGCCGCTGCGGGTGCCGGCCGCCCAGGCGGCGGCGACGGCGGGACGGCCGGGCTCGGTGTCGTCGGGAGCGGCGGGGCGGGGTGCGCGGGCGGGCGCGGGGGAGCGCCGGCGGACGGTCAGGCCGCTGGCGGTGGTGGTGGCGGGTGCGGCCTCGGGGGTGGCCGAAGGGGCGGTCTCGGCGAAGGGGGACGAGGCGGCCGGCACGGGTGCGGGGGCCGGCTCGGGTGCCGGGTCCGGGGCCGGAGCCGGGCCCGGTTCGGGTGCGGGTGCGGCGGGAGCCGTGGTCACCGTCCGGCCCGGGGTCTCCTCCGCCTCCGCCGCGTTCGCCACCGCCTTCGGCGGCAGTGCCCGGGACACGGCCTGCGGCGCCGGCTGGGCCGCCGCCGGGTCGACGATCAGGTTCTTCGGCAGGACGACCATGGCCCGGGTCCCCTGGTAGATGTTGGGTGCGGTCAGCTCCACGCGGAAGCCGTAGTTCTCCGCGAGCAGCGACGCCACGCGCAGCCCGGTCTGGGGGTGGGCGCCCAGGCGCGTGATGTCGTCGCGCTGCTCGCCGGACATCACGTCGCTCGCCCACAGCAGCCGCTCGTCGTCCATGCGCAGCCCGGCGTCGTCCACGATCAGGAAGCAGGCGTGGTGCCCCTGTTCCAGCGAGACGTGGACGCTGGCGGCGGGCGGCGAGTAGCGAAGCGCGTTGTCCAGCAGTACGGCGAGCGCGTGCACGACCGCCTCCACGGCGCGGCCCTCGACCACCACGGATCCCATCTCGGGGTGCTTGATCCGCTCGTACCCCTCGATCCGGCCCATGGCCGCGCGCACGATGTCGGTCAACGTGGTGGCCGGCCAGCGCCGGGACAGCTTGTCCCCGGCGAGCACGGAGTACCCGGACGCCGTGAGCAGCATCTGCTGCGCGAGGTGGTCGATCTCCACGAGCGTCGCGTACGCCTCGTCCGAGATGTGCCGCCGTACGCCGTGGCTGACGGCCCGGCCCAGCTTCGCCGCGCGGGCCACGACGTTGTTGGCGAAGCCGCGCACGGCGGCGCGGGCCACGCCGACGGACTCCTGCCGTACCTGTGCGATCCGCCGCTCGGTGTCCTGCCGTACCTGCTCCGCGGCGTGGGCCGCGGCCTGCTGGGCGGCCGTCCGTTCCTGCGCCCGTACGTCCCCCACCGCCGCGGCCACCGCGCCGGGCACGGCACGCAGTCGCTCGGCGAGCGGCGTACCGTCGAGCTGCGCCGGCACGGGCAGCCCGCCGTCGGGGCCGGTACCGCCGGGCCCGCCCTTCGCGACCGCCGGGATCACCGTGGCGGCCAGGTGCCCCACGCACTGCTCGGCGGCGACGAGTTGCAGGGTGAGCCGGTCGGCGTGCTCGCGCAGCTGCTCGGCCCGGCGCCGGGCCTGCTCGCCCTTGCGCCGGAAGTACCACGCGGCCCCGACTCCGGCCACCGCCAGCACGGCGGTGGCGGTCACTATCAGTTCAGTCATCAGGTCCTCACGGATCGGAAGCCGTCGGTGTGGGCGAGGGTGGCCGAGGCGGGACGGCGCGCAGGGGCGGGGCGCCGTCCGGCCCGATGACGACCGGGCTCAACGGGCCGGAGCGGACCGGTGTCTGCGAAGGGCGCCTCGGGCTGCGGACTCAGCAGCGACGCGGGCGACGGCGAGGGCGCACGACATGGAACTCCCGGGGGACACGCGAGGGCCGGTACGAGCAGGGGGTGCCGACGACGCGGACTCGAAGCGGTACGGGACACGGCCCGACCACCTCGAACTCCCGTATCCGCGAGCGGCGTTCGACGTACAGGAGGGGACACTACCGCTTGTGCTCACGGGTCGTGGCAGCCTCGTGACTACGAGCCGGAGCCGTCGGGGGTTTGACGCGAAAAATGCCCGAATGGCGGCCGAACGTCTTTGGCCGGAAAGGAAGTTGGCCCGGAAGGCGCCACCCTGGTAAGGGCGGTCCGGCAGCGGCTCGGCCCACGTCGGCGAGACGCTTCAGCCATTCGACGACCACGGACTCGCGCAGCCCCGTCCTCGTCCCCCCCGCTCCGCTCCGTCACGATCCGGAGCTGAGCTGGTCCGTGATCTCCTTGATCCAGTCGGCCTTGGCGGCCGGGTCCATGAGGCTCTCCTGCCATGTCCGCGGATCCATCCCGTGGTCGGTGGGGCCGGCCTTGAGCACCACCAGCAGATCCATGGCCGAGCGGCGCAGTTCGGGCTCGGTGTCGGGCCGCGAGACCATGTCGTAGAGCTTGTGCGCCGCCAGCTGGCGCTTGTACTTCGACACCTTCTTCCAGACCTTCATGGCGTGCTTCAGCGATTCCCAGGTGGGCTTGGCCTCCGGCACTTCCTCGCCGTGCGGCGTGTAGCGCTCGGGGTGGTGGGCCTCCTGGAAACGCCCGTAGCCCGACCTGACCCCCTTGTAGCCGGCGGTGAGGACGACGAGACCCGCCCCGGCCGCGGCGACGATCCAACCGGCCGGGTTGGAGGCCAGGGCTCCCGTGGCGACGATGGCCACGGTCGCGATGCCGCCCGCACCCTTCAGCCCCTCGCCCAGGCCACCGCCCGCCCCCTCCTTGAGGGCCTTGGAGACCTGCTTCCGCCGCGCGAACTTCTTGGTCCCGTCCACGGTCCTCGCGTCGTTCAGGGCACGGAGGTAGGTGAGCTTGGCCTGGGCCTCGCGCTGCGCGGCCGCCTCGTAGCTCCGCACGGCGGCGTCGAACGCCGCCTGCCACCCTTCCCGCGGACGCCCCTGTTCGGACTCCCTCTGCAACGCCACGACCTCGTCGTACGCGGCTTTGGCCCGTTGCTCCTCGGCGTCCGCCGGAGCCTTCAGCCGGGCCAGCAGTCCGGCGTGGGCGGTTTCGGCGTCCGGGAGCTTCCCCAGGTTCCGGTACTTGCGGATCGCGCCGCCGGTCTTGCCGAGGGCGCGGATGCTCTTCGCCACACCGGCGACGCCGCTGAGCACACCGCTCGCCTCGGCGCCGGCCGCGGTGCTCGCCACGCCCTCGACCTTGATCGCCTCCTTGGCGATGGCACCGGCGTTGGCCCCCGTGCTGGCGACGCTCATACCCGCGTCGCCCGCCTTGACCTTGGCCTTCCTCCGCGCGTTGTGATATCCGGCGCCCGCCTTCTTCTGCAGGGAGGTCTTCAGGTTCCTGAAGGCGTCCGCGACGCTGGCCCCGAGGGCGAGGAGCTCCGCGCCGGCGCTCAGCGACGCGCCGGCGACTCCCGCGGCGGCGGCGTCGTGCTTCAGGACGGAGGCCGCCGACGCCCCGGAGGCCTCCGCCGGGGTGGCGTCCGGCTTCGCCGCGGCGGCCGCCTCTTCCGTGGCCTTCTGGCCGAGCCCCGCGGCTGTGGGCGCCTGAACCCCCTTGCCCAGGGCGTCCGCGGGATCGAGGATCCGTTTTCCCTGGTCCGCGTTCTCGGCGATCTCCTTCAGGCGGTCACTCTTCTTCCCCGAGGCCGAGGGCGCCTCCGTGACGCGCGCCGCGTCTCGGGCGGTGTCGAGCTCCGTCTGGAAAACGGGGTCGACTCCCATCCCGTGGGTGCCGGATTCCGATCCGCGTCGGGTGAGGGTGGCGGGGTCGGGGCGGGTGTCGGTGTCCGAGCCGCGCCGGGTGCGGCCCGTGGAGGTGAAGCGGGCGGCGAGGGCGGCGCGGCGTGCCGCTTCTTCTGCGGCGGCACGCTCCTGGGCGGCGCGTTCGGCGGCGCGGCGTGCCTGCTCCTGGAGGCGGGGGTCGACTCCCATCCCGTGGGTGCCGGATTCCGATCCGCGTCGGGTGAGGGTGGCGGGGTCGGGGCGGGTGTCGGCGTCCGAGCCGCGCCGGGTGCGGCCCGAGGGGGTGAAGCGGGCGGCGAGGGCGGCGCGGCGAGCCGTCTCCTCGGCCGCGGCGGCGGCGCGTCCGGCGGCGAGGCGTGCCTCTTCGGCGGCGCGTTCAGAGGCGAGGCGCTCCGCTTCTTCGGCGGCGGCGCGTTCGGCGGCGGCGGTGCGTGCCTCTTCTCTGGCGGTGTCGACGTGTTCCTCGAAGCCGGGGTCGACTTCCATCCCGTGGGTGCCGGATTCCGATCCGCGTCGGGTGAGGGCGGTGGGTCCGGGGCGGGCGTCGGTGTCGGAGCCGCGCCGGGTGCGGCCCGAGGGGGTGAAGCGGGCGGCGAGGGCGGCGCGGCGTTCCGCTTCTTCGGCGGCGGCGCGTTCGGCGGCGGCGGTGCGTGCCTCTTCTCTGGCGGTGTCGACGTGCTCCTGGAAGCCGGGGTCGACTTCCATCCCGTGGGTGCCGGATTCCGATCCGCGTCGGGTGAGGGCGGTGGGTCCGGGGCGGGCGTCGGTGTCCGAGCCGCGTCGGGTACGGCCCGACGGGGCGAAGCGGGTCGCCCCGGTGGCCTCGGGGGCCGCGACGGGTTCCGGTGCGCTGGTGCCGACCTCCGGGGCGCCGGAGTCGCTCCGGACTTCGGCGACCGACGCGGGCCGGGTGCCGGACCCCATGCCGAGCGGGACACGGTCGCCCAGGGCACCGGGTGCCGACCCCCGTCGCGTGAGGCCGGCCGGGGCGCGCCGGGCGCCGGGGGCCGAGCCGGGCCGGGCGGTGTCGATGCCCGGGGCCCGCTCCGGGGTCCTGCCCCTGGCGCGCTGCACGGTGGCGGTCGCCGCCTGGTTGCCGGCGCTGGACTGGAGCCCGAGGAGGGCCTGTTCCGCCGAGGTGCCCGACCCGGACGACCTGGCGGTCCGTCCCTCCTCGCGACGCTGCCGGGCCGCGGCCAGGGTGGCTGCGGAGGGCCGTTCGGAGGAGCGGTGGACAGGGGCGCTCATGGACATACCTCTCCTGCTGCCGGACCGGGCAGCGCGAAGCTAGCCGGGCACGGCGAACAGCAGAGGTGCGGCGGGGAAACACTTCGAGGACGCGTGCGGAACCCGTCGACCCTCCCCGCCCCTCGAGCGCAGGACGTACGCGTACGCCAGGAGGAGTCAGCGCGTGTCGGCTTCGGGCCGCCACTCGCGCCTGATCAGCCCGTACACCCACGAGTCGGACACCTCGCCGTTCACGACGCAGTCCTCGCGCAACGTCCCCTCGCGCACGAACCCGAGCTTCTCCAGAACGCGGGCGGACGCCGGGTTGCGCGTGTCGGCCTCCGCCTGGACCCGGTTCAGGTCCAGCGTGCCGAAGGCCCACCGCAGCACGGCGTGCGCCGCCTCCGGTGCGTAACCGTGGCCCCACATCGGCTCGTCGAGGCAGTAACCCAACGACGCGCTGCGGTGGACCGGGTTCCACTCCAACAGGCCGCACCAGCCGACGAAGGCCCCGTCGGACACCCGGTCGACGGCCACCCGCGCACCGGTGCCCTCTTCCTCCATCTTCCGGCAGGTGGAGAGGAAGCGCTCCGCGCGTGCCCGCTCGGTCCACGGCGGGGAGTCCCAGTAGCGCATCACACGGGTGTTGCCGTGCAGCGCGAAGAGGCGGTCCCCGTCGGCATCGGTGAAGGGCCGCAGCCGCAGGCGGGGAGTGTGCAGTACAGGAGTGGCCAGACGCATGCGACCATCCTGGGCCCTCACGAAGCAGGCGGACACCGAATATCCGGGGGCATCCCGGGCGGCCGGCGGACCGCCGGAGGGCCGTGACCGGCACAGCGTCGCGCACGTGCGGTCCGCTCCGTGGTCACCAGGGGCGGAACAGGCCCCTCCGTCACGATCTGTGGCCAGTTCGGCCCTCACACCACCCCACCGTGTGGCCGTTACATTCACCCCCCGACCGGACCCACACGACCAGGGGGGGAACAGACAACGATGCGCTTCACAGGACCCGTCCGTCGCACCGGCAGATTACTCATCGCGACGACCGCCACCGCGGCCGCCGGGGCGGTCACCGCCCTGAGTCTCGCCACCCCACCGGCCGCCGCGGCACCCACCCGGACCACGGAGGCCCGGCCGGGCGACGCCTGCACGGCGGCCGACCTCGGCACGCGCCACCCGTACGTCAAGACCACCGAAGTGTCCCCGACGATCACCCACTTCAAGGGCTGGTACGTCACCGAGGGCACCACCGGCCAGCAGACCGTCAGCACCGACACCACGACGGTCATCACGGTCTCCGTCGGCCTCGACGACACGATCGAGACCAGTTTCGCGACCCAGGCGCTCAGCAACGTCAAGGCGACCGTCGGCCTGGACGTGAAGCTCGAGTACACCTCCACCAGCAAGGAGTCGAACTCGGTCACCTGGAACCTGACCCAGCCGGGCTACTACGGCTTCTACAAGGGCACCAAGAAGGTCACCGGCACGTACGGCAGCCTCAACTGCAACCGCGCCCCACAGGACGACGGAAGCTGGGCGCTGGAGTGGACCGAGGGGTCCGGCAGCGGCAGCTTCACCACCTTCACCACCCTTGAGGAAGGAGCGGTGCGCTGCCAGGACAGCGTGCCCGCCGACAGCATCATGGCCAGGGCACAAGCCCTCCTCGACTGCGGCTCGGCGGCCGCGCAGGCCGACCACCCGGCGGGCGCGGTCGCGCCGACGGCGCGGCAGAAGCAGGAAAGCCCCGCGCCGCGCCCGGCCCCCGCCGACGGCACCTCCACCCAACGGCCCACGGCGAACGCGAGCACCACACGGACGGCCCTCGACTGCTCCACCGAGGCCTACAAGATCGCCGTACCGGGCAAGCCCCTGTCCTGGGGCGCGCCGCTCCTCGCGGACGACGGCGTACGGCTGCGGCCCTCGTCGATCTTCAGCGCCCACCTGGACAACTGGCGCCTGTGCAACGTGACGGAGCAGAACGGCGTCATCGAGGCGTCCCTGTGGAACTGGGGCAACGGCGGTTGCGCGACCGTCGCCGAGCAGAACGCGTCCGCCGAACGAGCGGTCCTGATGACGGTCCCGTGCGCGGAGGACGACCTCCAGCGGTTCTCCATCTACCGCGACGTCCCCGGCAGCTCGAAGATCGGGGTGCAGAACAAGTACACCGGTTCCATGATGGGCTACGACCGGTACGCGGACGGTGAGTTCATCCGCCAGTACTCCAGCGGCAGGCAGGACGGTTCGGGGACGTTCGACCTGACGGGAGTCTGACGCCCCCCGTGAGGGGCCGGTACGCGGCTGCCCGGGTGTCTAACCCGCGGGCAGCCGCAACTGGGGAGTCCTGAATGCAGCAGCCCCAGGTACTTCAGCGGGTCGCCTTCCCGGACATTCCAGGTCCCCCGTCGGGAGTGAGCGTGGCGACGGACGAGGGAACCACGCGGATGAGGTGCGGCACTCCGCCGATGGTGACCACGTGCGCGTCCGGTACGCCACCTGGGCGAGGAACCGTAAGTGGAAGGCTTCCTCGGTCGCGGCTGTGATCCGCTCCGGAGCGTGCCGCGCCGACCGGGGCTACGCACGTCACCTCTGATGGAGTGCGTCGATGAAGCGACGCCAAGCCTTTGTGTCGACGGAGAGGACGGGACCGTCTGCACACTTCGAGTCGCGTATCAGCGTCCTCGGAGAAGCGTAGGCGCACTCGACGCACTCAGTGGCGTTGCCACCGCTGTACGAGGATTTGAACCAAGCAGGGGTGGCGGCAACCTGGAGACCGACGGACATTCACAGCTCCTTGCGGACGCGATGGATCAGGGCGGACGAAGCTTCCATGTCCAACGCTTGTGCGCGCAGGTACTCGAACGCAACCCGGTAGCGCTCCAGTTCTTCGTCCTTCTCCAGGAAGAGGGACCCAGTGTGGAAGTCGACGTATACGACATCGAGCGCCGGCTCAGCGCCGCCAATCATGACGAAGCTTCCGAGGGCCGCGGCATGAGCGCCCTTCGCGAAGGGGAGTACCTGGAGCGTGGTGTGAGGCGAATCGTTGGCCGCGAGCAGTCGGTCCAACTGGTCCTTCATCGTCTGCGGTGACCCGACAACGCGACGGATAACGGACTCGTCGATGATCGCCCACAGGCGTAGCGGCTTCGGGCGGGTGAGAGTCTCCTGCCGCTTCATGCGGATGTCCACGAGCCGCTCGATCTCATCTGGTGACAAGGGAACTTCGTTGGCCCGCTGAAGGGCGGTGCTGTAGGCGCGCGTCTGGAGGAGACCGGGGACGTAGACGCAGGAGAAGTGGTTCTCGCGTACCGCCTCGTCCTCAAGGGTGAGGAGCAGGTTCATACTCTCCGGGATGGAGTCGGCGAACGAACTCCACCAGCCCTGCTGCTTGGCGTCCTTGGCCAGCCGTACGACCGCCTCACGCTCAGCGTCCGATGCTCCGTACTCGCGGCACAACGCGTCGATGACGATCCACCTCACCGGGCCGGCCTGCGTCTCGTACCGACTGACCGTTGCCTTCGATACGCCTACCAGCCGTCCGGCCTCCTCCAGTGTCATACCCGCGTGAGCGCGCAACTTGCGGAGTGTCGCCCCCAGTTGACGACGGCGTGTGGTGGTTCTCGCGGGCATGTGACTCCTCTGCGCAGACCCCCGGCACCTGCTCGGGGGGCGTGAACAGGCTAGGCATCGCCGCTGGCGGCCTACTACGGGATTCACTCGATAGATTCTGATGAGAAGTTACATAGAGAGACTTCTCTGTGCCATCCTCTCCTTACGGACCGCTACGCACCGCATCCACAGAGACACGGTGAGTGCAGCACGGGGCGTGGTGGAGGGTGGAGGAGTGCGTATGACCAGTACTGATGCCACAGGGTGCGAACGCCGCTGGGTCCTGCCCTTTGAGGCGCTGCCGGCAGAAGTACGGCTGCTTCGGAGAGCCGTCGATGCCCAAGTTGCTCAGTGGGGTGTCCCAGTGTCTTGCGAGGAGGTGCAACTTGTCGTCACGGAACTGGCGACGAATGTCATCAAGCACGTGGGTGAGGGTGCGTCGGCGACTCTGGTACTCGAGTTGAAGGGGAGGCGGCTTCGCGTGGAGATGCACGACAAGAGCCGATCGCTACCTGCCTTGCGAGCCGCCGACTGCGACGCGGAGTGCGGGCGTGGGCTGCACTTGCTCGCTGCCATAGCGCTGGACTGGGGAGTCGTCGCCACCGCTGTCGGCAAGGCGGTGTGGTGCGAGGTCGGACTGGATTCCGAGATGAGGTGTCGCCGAGTTGAGCGTGCCGTGATGGCTCTGGAGAACTATCAGACCGATGGCGGTACTGCCTCGGTAGGAAGTCCAAGAGAAGCGGCTCTTGAGGAGTCGGCGATCGAGCTCATCGCGGACCTGCTCCACTGGACTTCGGCGCTTGGTCGGGACCCGGACGACGTGCTGGACCAAGCCCAGAGGTTCTTCGAAGCCAAGAGGGAAGCCGCCTAGTGATCATCCGTCTCGCTGTTCGGTTTGTGCATGAGCTCCCGAAGGTCAGCCGGCGTGCGCCAGGACTCTCCGGGACGGGCCCGGTGGCACATGCGGTGGCAGTTGGCACACAGGCATGCGAGGTCATCCAGCCGGGTTTCTCCTTCTCCGGAGACGTGAAGGGGAGTGAGGTGATGGACCTCGATGTATTCCTCGCCCAGTTTTCCGTACGTGTCGGCGAAGCTGAACGCACAGACCTCGCACCGGAGCGGGTTGCCCTGACGCTGAACGTGCCTGATCTTCTGGGCCCTGAGGCGGGGGTTCCGCTCACGAGCCAGGGCTCGTCGAACGAGGAGGCGTCCCTCAATGGCGGAGGTGCCTGTTTCGTCGACCTCGTCGGGTTGCGCGGGGAGCAGGTGCAGCTCGCCGGATCCGATGCCGTCCTCAATGGCTCGGGCGGCCTGGAGCATTTCAGCTTCCCGTGCGATGAAAGCCTGGATCATGAGCTGTGTCGGCCTGCCACAGCGGGTCGCTTTGCCGTTGTATTTTGGGTGGTTTGTCATAAAATCAGTCGTCTTGCGGCTCACACTGTCCACGGATCTGAAGGACGGCAGCGTGCGCGCCGCGGGTTCGTGCAACGGCAGCGACCGGAGCAGCTCCGACAACTTCTGGACCTCAGGATCTCCCGTGCGCAGTTCGCGCCAGCCGTTCCGCGCCACGAGGGCCCCGGCCAGCACGAGTTCGTCCTCGGTCCAGGCAGGTATCCGCATGTGGAATATCGTATGTGTGTTCGTTGTGTCGTGAGGCATGTACGGCGAACCATGAGACGTACTGCAAAATTGGTCAGGTCTCGTTGTTGTCAGTGGGGTCTGTCACCCTCAGTGATGGTGGACTGCAAAGTGTGTCTGCCGCTGCACGACTGTAAGGAGGGGGCATGACCCGCACAAGTGAACCGAAGCCCGCGACGGAGGAGCGAAGGGAACCCGCCTTCACGTCGATCGAGATCTGCGCAGGCGCCGGCGGTCAGGCTATCGGGCTGCACCAGGCCGGATTCGGCCACCTCGCACTGGTGGAGATCGACAAGTACGCGGTCGAGACACTGCGCCTCAACATCGAAGACCATGAAGTGTGGGCCTGGGAGCGAGAGCACTGCGACGTCCTGTCGGCTGACGTCACGAAGTTCGAGCCCCACCAGGATCTGCACAAGGGCGCCGACCTGCTGGCACGGAACGGGTTGGATCTCCTGGCTGGCGGCGTGCCCTGCCCGCCCTTCTCTCACGCGGGCAAGCAGTTGGGGAAGCTCGACGAACGTGACCTTTTCCCCCGCATGCTGCAACTGGTCGAGAAGCTGAAGCCTCGAGCAGTGATGATCGAGAACGTTCGCGGGATCATGGACCCGAAGTTCTCGGATTACCGTGACTGGATCAGGGCTCGGCTCGAGGGCGGCACGTACCAGGCGGACGACGGACAGACGGTCAGTGACGAGGGTCTCGGGTACACCGTCTGCAGGTGGGACGTTCTGGAGGCGAGTGACTTCGGCGTCCCTCAGCTTCGTCCGCGTGCCGTCCTCGTCGCGTTCCGGGATGACGTCATCGAGGACCTCAAGTACGAGTGGCCCGCGCCCACGCATGAGGACCCGGTCAGTGTCGCTGTCAGCCTTGAGCCGTCCATGCGGGAGCGGTACGGGCGGTACTTCAACGGTGTGCACGCGGAACGCGCCCGCAAGGGGTTCGAGCGATGGCTCAAGAAGGCCCGGGAACGTGACGCCGAACTCAAGGGCAAGGGCGGTGGCATCGCTCCCACGCTCGTCGGCGGCTCGAAGAAGCATGGAGGAGCGGACCTCGGACCCAGCCGTGCCAAGGCGGCCTGGAAGCAACTCGGGATCTCAGGCATGGGCGTCGCCAACGACATCGAGGCATGCGAGAAGAAGGCCAGCGAAGAACGCGACCTGTTCGGTGCTGACGGCCCGATGCTCACGGTTCGGCAGGCTGCTGTCATCCAGGGCTTCCCGCCGGAATGGGACTTCTCCGGCGGGAAGACTGCGCAGTACCGCCAGGTGGGAAACGCCTTCCCACCCCCAGTAGCCCGTGCTGTCGGCAAGTCGATCATCGACGTACTCAAGGCAGCCCGAGAGCGTGACGGGAAGAACTGACTAGCTGCTCGGCGGATCCTTCCGTTCGGTGTTGCGGCGCCTTTCTACTTCTGCAGCAATGCGGGCGGCGCACTCTTCCGACGGTTCGTGTTCCCAGAACCGGAGCACCGTCCAGCCCTCCGCTGCGAGGCGCTGGTCGGTGTCACGATCACGAGCTACGTTCCGCGCGACCTTGTCTGACCAGTAGCCGGAATTGGTTTTCGGCGGCACATAGTGTTCAGGGCACCCGTGCCAGTAACAGCCGTCGATGAAGACAGCCACTTTCGCCGGACGGAAGACCATGTCAGCCGTCCGGCGAAGCTTGGGAATCGGTCTCGCAGCCACGCGATAGCGCAGGCCCTGCGCGTGAACCAGTTGTCTGATCAAGCGTTCGGGTGTGGTGTCCCGGCTGCGGATCGCCTGCATGTTGCGCCGTCGCGCGGCTGAGGAAGCCCAGGAGCCGACGGGGGGCACCCAGGCGGTGCCTAGGGGCTCGTCCGCCTGCGTGCCCCTGTCGCTGTTTGCCTGGTCAGGCTTCTTCTTCACCCGTGACCTTCGGTAGGAGTGGCGCTGTCATCACCGGATCCTCCGGCCCTGCAAGGACCCAGCGGCTTCCGTCCAGTTCAACAGATGGGCGGTCGCCATGATGAGGCATGGCCTCAGCTACCCGGAAGCTTACAAACTCCCCTCGCTGGGGTACTTCTGCCCCGAGGCGGCATGCAATATCCCGGTGCTTGCTGTAGGGGCCAGCAATGACGATGCCCTCCTTGCGGAGCACCGTGCGAGCCCGTCCTTTGCCTTCCCGTAGGCGCGCCATGTAATCCAGCTGCTTCGCGGCGGTCCGTATGGCGCCCCGTCCGATACGGCGGTTCTGTACCCTTCGGAACAATTCAATGACTCGCTGCTGCCCCTTGCGGGGACCCTCGAGAAGAATTTGCTGGCGCGTGGCATCGTCGAGATGCAGAAGAACGTTTTCTGGGAGTTCTTTCTCATGCCAGAGCCAGTGCACCTTGTCCATGCGGTACTTTGCCTTCAAGGTGAGCTTCTTGTCGCGGTTGCTGCCTGTATTGAGCCATTCTTCGCGCACTCGGAAGATACCGGCACTCCACCTGCTCTTGAGGTCGTCTGCCCACACCAGAAGACACAGATGCCCCATTGCCTCAGGTGGGATCATCCATCCGCCGAAATCCTGAGAAAACTTGCAGTCCACGTTCACGCCAAGAATCTGGTAATCCATGGGGTGCTGGTCGTGTGAACCTACGTCTGCGCCGTCGTCGAACTTGAACTCGCGCTGCAGGTTGATCTCGACGAGAGTGCCCGCATGAGTCTTTTCGGTTTTGAAGAGCTGCTCCCAGGCGTATCGGCCGGTCGTTTCGCCGTTCAGCAATTGGTCGATCGTGTCGCGCAGAACCGCGGCGAATCTCTTTCCATCAGGATCGAGGGAAAGGAGGTGATCGGCGACCCTCTTCACGTCTGAATCTTGCGCGATCAGACTGTGCTGTGCACTCCAACTCGTCCTTTGAACGCTGGTGTATTCGTCGAAGGGAAGCAATTCAGGACCTAGCTTGTGAGTCGACGTGGGACGCGCACTCGGATGTGGACACCGTGTGCAGGGGCGCGATGGCAAGGCCCTCAGTTACGACGCCTGCTGCCTGGGCAGCAGGCGTCCCGCGGTCACGAGGGCTGCGGCAGCGACACGGTGGCCTCGTTGATGAAGCGTGAGTCCTTGGCCCGGAAGCGCACCAGGCGGCGGTCTGCGTTTGTGGCTGACTTGGGCGGGATCAGAGTGAAGGCCATGACGACCTTGGACGGGTCGGCCGCACCGTTACGGACGGCCGCCCGGACGCTTTCGATGCTGTCCCCCTCCACGACCGGGTAGACCAGCGCGACACCGGTTCTCGGCCCGACCTCCCGGCCTGAGCCGGCAGCAGCCTCGTCGATGAGCCGTAGTGCTGTGGTGCGGTGCTCGACGCTGGCGATACGGCCGAAGGAGCTCTTGCCGGCCTGAATACTGCGTCGGACGAGAGACAGTGGGGCCGAGCCAAGGACGCTGGCCTCGACGCGGCTTTCCGAGGCGAGCCGGGGCGAGATGAGGAGCCAGTCATCGACTTTTGCGAGGGTGCCATCGAGCTGGCGAAGGTACGTCAGATGAGGGTCAAAGTACTGCGGCCGCTCCCATTCGAGCTGGGTCAGTACCCCTACCAGATCACCATGCGTCACAGTGGCTGTGAGGGCGGTGAATGTGCGGGTGAGTGAACTTGAGGAATCCGGAGGATTGCTGAAGGACAGCGGTGTGCTGCCCAGGGCATGCAGCAGAGGCCGCCAGCGCTCGGTGTTGCGCTTGTTGGTGGCGCTGTTCAGAGGGTAGGCGGCGGGCTCGATGGGCCGGCCCGGCGACCGGATCTCCACGAGTTCCGCGTTGAACATCTTGTTCCGCGCCGCTGGCTTCAGCCACGGCAGGTGCTGGGCTACCAGAGGTGGGATCTGAACGGGCGTGACCTGTGGCTCTCCGTCCACCATGACGGAGTACTGGGCCAACTGCTCCCGGAAGCTCTCTTCGTCGCGACAGACGGCTTCGTATGCCTCGTAGAGGTCGACGTGCTTGTCACGGCCAAACGGCTCTTCACGGCCGATGTAAAGCCGGACGAGGTCTCGGTATCCGGGGCGGAAACCGAACCATCGCCCCATCTGCATGAGTGTGTCTGCTTGCTGAGTGGTCCGGCGGTAGTAGGTGACGGTGAGCCCTTCGACAGTGAAGCCACGGGACAGTTTTGTGCCGCCCACAAGAATCTTCCACACGTTCGGTGTCCGGTCGAAGTCAAGGTCGAGCTGGGCGAAGTACCGGTCCGTGTCCCCGTTCACGACAACGACGGGATTGCCTCCACTGCCGATGCGCTGCCGCGCGGCGTGGACGTATGGACGCAGATCGGTGTACGAGGAGGGTGCGGGGAGATCACTTGCGCGTGCTGCCGTCACCGGCGCGAAATCCGCCTCCCACAGTGCGGCCAGACGGTCGTGTCCCGCCGCCGAGCTGTAACCCGCCTGATGCCAAAGAGAGTTGATACGGAGTGCCAGGTCGGCGTGATCATCCTGACGTACTGATTCATGAGCGAGCATGGTGTGGTGTCGAAAGGCTGCGTCAGGTACGCCGTGGTCTGCCCGGTAGAGCTTCAGGGCGCCAGACAGGACGAAGGCGTCCATGGCCTCCTGAAGCCTGTCGTCCGCGGAGTCGTAGATGCCCCGCACATGTGCTTTCTCCTGTGAGTTGGCGTAGGTGCGCTCTTCCACAGGGACAGGCGAGTTCAGGTCGTGGAAGTCCTGGACCCCCATGTACCCGGCCGGGCGTGGCAGAGAGATCAGGAAGTCGCTGGGGAAGATGTCCATGTCGTCGCCGGGGTCGACGAAGACGTTGGCGAAGGGGGTCGCGGTATACCCCACGTACTGGGCTCGCGGCAGCAGACCCAGGAGCTTGGATATCAAGCCGTTGATGGCTGTGCGCTCAGTGCTCCCACGTTCCCACTTCTTCGGGTCCGAAGTGTTCACCGAAGCCTGATCGGACTCGTCGTCGATGATGAGAGCCGGGAGCTCGCCAAGGATCCCGTGGATCTGCTTGAGGTCTTTGACGAGTTTCGTGAGGACAGACTTGTTCTTCTTTACGACAAGAATGCGTGCCGCTGCGTGGTGAATGTTCGCCGGATCATGCAGAGGACGGGCGGGGAAACGCTTTTCAAACTCGAGTGCCCGAATGCCCTGGGCAAGGCTCTTGTAGTCGTTCTCGCGTGTCGTCAGCCGCTCGATGTCGAACGCGCCCAGCGTGGAAGGACGGCCACCATGGCGCACGAATTCCGGCCAGCCCTCGTCATCGCCTACATAGTCCACGCCCACCAGGGAGTCCACATCTGTGACGTCCGCGCCACGCAGGATGTTCTCCTGGCCGATCAGTTCCATGTCCAGTCTGCGTTGGGTCTGGGCGCGGAGGAGGTTGAGTGTTCCTCCCAGAATGATGACGAGACGGTACCCGGCATCGATGGCCTTGGCCGCCACTCCCGTGAAGTTTGCCGTCTTTCCAGACTGGACGTATCCGACAACCAGACCCTTCGCCTGCCTGGCGGACTCCTGTTCGGGATCGGTGAGACGTTCGACGACTGAGCGGCTCGCCTGGTCGAGGCTGGCGATAGCGGCTTCGGACCATCCTTTGGTGCGAAGCTTCTGCTCGTAGGAGGTCCAGTAGAAGGACCGGGCCGCTGCACGCTCAGGGCTGTACCACGGAGTGAACTCCCGCGTGATGACGGTCGCGCCAGGGACCTTGGCCACCGGGACAGCTTCGTCCAAGGCCTTGCGCAGTTCGTTTCCGAAGTGAAGGCGTTCGTAGACCACGAGGCGCCGTTCCTCGGTACGGGCGCCGGAGCCCTCACCCCATGAGGGCGTCTCGGCGAAATCCCAGGCAGCGAGATGACGGGACCAGAGCGCGATCAGTCCTTCGTGGCCGCTGATGAGAAGCGACCGGAAAAGATCTTCCCCGAGGTCTGCGTCCGGCTGACGGTCTTCTGCGGCGAGTTCTGCCCATCTCTGGAAGGGCCGCGGCAGGATGCTCATACCCGCCAGGGCGTCGGCGTGGATGTCAAGGAGCATGCCAGGTGCGGTGTTGGTCATCGTTGGTTCCTGGGGTTCAGGGGGCCAGAGCGGCGCGGGACGAGAGCGGACCGGGTCAGTCAGCAGCCTGTGCCCGGCGGTCTTGCTGTACCTGCACAGAGGCCAGGAGGATGGTGTTCCAGTAGTCCACGCGGTCCTGGCGGCTACGCTCCCAGCGGCCGAGGCCGAAGCAGTCCTCCAGCAGCAGGTAGAGCAGGGCCTTCGTGACGGGTGCGTCGTTGCTTCCTCCGCGCCTTCCGTCGTTGAAGTCACCACGGAAGGCCTTGTTGAGAAGTACGGAGTTGTTCTCGCGATCCAGGTCGAAGAACTTGTCCGGCGGTAGCGTCGCCCAGGTGAACGCGATCGGTTCTTCGCCAGGCTTCTCAGGCAGTTCCTCTTTGATGACCCGCTTGATCTTCGGGTCCATCCCCTTACCTGGAGGAGTCACAGGTCGCCGGACGATCTCAGTGCGCTTCGCCCCGTCGCGGTATGTGGCTTCAGCGTCAGTCAGGTACCCCCGGAAGCTCCCGCCGGATGCATCGATAGCGTTCTCGACTCCCAGCGTGAAGGCCGGCGTGACCGTGACGCTCTCCTTCTTTACGTCAAGGCTCAGCACGCTGCTCTCGTGACTCGGAAGGTCGACTGCTACGCGGGCCAGCGCCAGGTGCCCCTCGGGATTGCGGAGACCGTTCCAGCCGCCAGCTTGGACGAGTCGGTTGTTCCGGTAGAAGTAGAACCCCTGCCGGTCCGTCAGGGAACCGATCTGCCGGAAACCGGCCTGCTTCGATTTGGCTGGCCAGATATGCGCCGTCAGCTGTACGTCTCCCAGGCCCTCTACGGGGGCTGTGAACGTCCGGGGGTAGCGAGCCTTCCCAGGCACCTTGTAGCCGAAGGGGTCCAGTGCTTCGACAGCAATGTGGTCCACTTCCTCACCGAGGAGGCCCTCGCCGCTGCTTACATCCCATACGGCGATGTCGAGCTTGAGGCCATCCTGGAGAAAACGGTGCAGGTAGAGACCGAGGTGGGTTTCCAGGCGGGCAATCGCCTTCGACAGGAACTGGTCGCTCTGACCAGTCGTCACGGTCTCGAACACCCGGACCTGGTCCCAGCGCACGATCGTGCCGTGCCACTCGATGACGCCGTCGTACCGGTCTACAAGTTCCTGGGCGTAGCGAGGGTCGACGGTGTCACAGCGGAAGCTGTCCTCAATGCCCTCTGCGGTGAGACGGCGCCCCGCGGCGCGACTGCGCTTGGTGCGGCTGACCACGGTGAGCGACGCCGCATGTGAGAGCGAAGCGGCCTTGAGACCCGTCCCGTACATGCCCAGGGCGCTCTCGCCGTAGTCGCGGCGTCGGCCCACTGTCATCGCAGTGTCCAGGCCGACATCGTCCATGCCACCGCCGTTGTCGATGACTAGCAGGGTCAGGATCCGCTTGGCGTCACGCAGGAAGTGCACAACGATCTTGTCGGCGCCAGCATCGATCGAGTTGTCGATCAGGTCGGCGACTGCAACCTCGAAGCCGTAGCCCTGGTTGGTCAACGCCTTGCCGTAGCCGGCGTCCGGCGGCAGGTGGGTGCTGCCGGTCGTCGGGACCTCGTACTGCCAGACGGTTCCGGGCTCGTAGGGCATTGCGCTTCCTCTATACACAGGTCTGGGCCTGCTCAACGAGCGATGGGCCCTCCGGATCGGTGGTTCATGTGACGGTACTGCAAAGGTCGGACATAGAGGCAGCTGATCTGTAGAGAAGGGTGGTTCGCCCGAAATCCGCCAGTCGATGGTCCGGTTGACGAACACCGAACGGACCGAATCCGCCCCACTCCACAGGCCCTGCTGGCACCCTCGTTCCGTGGACGCAGGGACAGCAGCCGTCCTGGGTGCCGGGGTCGGTGTGGTGGGGACTGCCCTGGCGGCGACCATCGCCGGGATAGCGGGGCAGCGGCAGGTGCGGGCCGAGCATCGGCACTGGCGGCGGCAGTTGCGCTGTGATGCGTATGCCGTCTTCACGGTCAAGGCCGACGAGGTCTACGAGGCACTGCGCGACGTCGAAGCCGAGTTGGGCAGGCCGGGTCATGACCTTGAGCGGGTGCGCGCGACGCTCGACGGCGCGCGCAGGCTGGTGCGAGGGGGACTGGCCGACGCGCAGACCGCCGCCGAGTTGGAAGGGCCGGAGAAACTGGCCCGGACGGCCGGTGAGTTGGCCAAGTCCCTGTCTGCCTGTGTCGCGGCGATCGAGGCGAGGATCGTGGGACGGGCGGGCGGCGACGCGCTGGAGTCCAACGATTCGCATCGCATCCGGCGTTTCCTCAACCATGCGTCGAAGAAGCGGGAGCAGTTCGTGAGCCATGCCCGCGAGGCCATCGACGTGTGAACTGCCTCGTTGGAAGCGCCCGCTCCGCAATGGAGCAAGGCGTGACCACTTCGCCGTGCGCAGCGTTCACGCCTTCCGTCGACGGGGTTCTGGCAGCGGGCGCGGTCGGGGAGAGCTGGTCAGGCCTTCGCCCCGCCCGCCAGGAACCCCGTCAACCGTCCAGCAGCATCCCGCTGCCCTGCTCCGCGCCGTCCCGCTGCTCCGCCGTGGCGCAGGTCCGGCGGAGGGTGATCACCGTGTTGCGCGGGCCCTGCTCCGTCAGGTCGAGGGTCGTCGTCGCCGGGTCCGGGCGGCCCGGGACGTCCGTGCCGATGGTCAGGTGACGCGGTTCGGCGACCTCGGTGTAGGAGGCCGTCAGCGGGAACTCCGCGCCCTCCGGGGTGCGCATCGTCGCCTTCCAGGCGCCGCCGGGGCGGACGTCCGTCTCCACGGAGCCGGGGACGGCGTAGGCCCACTGGGCGTACTGGTCGGGGGTGGTCCACGCCTGCCGGACCCGGGACGCGGGGGCGTCCAGGGTGCGGGTGAGGTGTACGAGAAGCCGTTGTCCGCCGCGGTGGGCGTCTGGTCGGTGCTCATGTCGTCGGGTCTCCTCGGTCGGCTCGGGTGACGACGCCCCGCCCGCTGTCGGCGAGGCTCTCGCACCGGTAGACGACCGGCGGTGCCGGAACTCATCGCCCCCCGCGCCGGTTTCCTACCGCCCGTGGCACTCCCCGTACGTCCGCCCCGACCCGCACCAGCACGCCGCCCCGCGCTGCGGCGGCCACGCCGTCGCCAGGCCCCGGGCCGCCAGCGTCGTCGCGTACTGGGGGAGCAGCGCCGGGTCGGCCGGGGACGCGCCCTCCGACGCCGCGAAGGCCTCGTAGGAGGGGACCGTGCCCGGGACCACGCCCAGGTTCGGGGTGCCCGAGGAGGCCAGTTCGCGCAGGGCCGCCTCTATCGAGGCCAGGTGGTCCTCGTAGGACGGGTACTCGGTGGCGAGGGGCGGGTACGCCTCGATCAGTTCCGCCAGCTCGCCGGCCGGCCAGTGGAGCATGGCGACCGGGAAGGGGCGGGACAGGGCCTCGCGGTAGGCGCCCAGCTCGGCGCGCAGCCGGGAGATCTCCGCCTCCAGGTCCTCCGGGTTGTCCGAGCCCAGGGACCAGACCCGCTTGGGGTCGTGCAGCTCGTCCAGGGACACGGGCATCGAGTGCAGGGTGTCGGCCAGGGTGTCCCACGCGTCGTGGGCCAGGCCCAGCATGCGGCGGACGCGGTGGCGGCCGTAGAGGAGGGGGTGCGTGGCGTACGGGGGTTCCGGTACGTCGGTGAGGAGCAGGCGGGCGCCCTCCGTGAACGTCTCGTGCGCCGCCTCCAGCTCGTCGTGGGACTCCAGGGCCTCGGCCGCGATCACCCAGGGGGCCGGGTCGCGCGGCGCCGCCGCACGCACGCCGTCGATGATCGCCCTGGCCTCCGCCTCGTGGTCGTACTCCCAGAGGTTCGACGCCTTCAAGGCGCGGACCAGGGACGGGTTGTCCAGCGGGACGGAGGCCTCGGCGGACAGCAGGCGGTCGTAGAGCTTCGTCGCGGCGGGGCGGTCGCCGGACAGTTCCAGGTGGGCCGCGGCGCGCAGCAGCAGGGCCTCGGCGTCCTCGGGGTAGAGGCCGGCGGTCCGTTCCAGGCGGGCCGCCTCGGCGGCGTGGTCGACGTTTTCGGCGGGCGTGTCGGGGCGCATGGAGGACACGGTACTGCCGCGGGGTGGCGAGGGTGAGGGGCCCGGGGGCAGGTACCCGGGATGTGCGGTCGGGCTCCGGGGGCGATACCGGCTCGCGTACGGCTCCTGTATAACTTGGGGCAAACGTGTGTACGCGAGCGGGGGAGCGAGGGGCGGCGGATGAGTCGGGGACGGGCCGTGGTTCGGGTGTCCCGTGCGCTGTTCGTCCTGCTCCTCGTGGTCCTGCCCGTCGCCCTCGTCGACGTCGGCAGCCTCTCCGCCACCGTCGCGCTCGCCGCGACCACCGCGGTCGCCTCCGCGCTCGCCGCGTGCGCCGTCATCGCCGCCCGCTGCGCGCCCGCCGTGCCGCCCACCCGGGTGCGCACCGCCATCAGGGACCGTGACCTGCGTACGGCCTTCCTGCCCCAACGCGATCCCGACGCCCCCGGCCGCCGCCGGCCCCGAGCGCCCGGACACGCCCTCCCGGCGACCACCGCGTAGGGCGAGGCTTCTCCCGTACTCCTGGCCCCGCGCCGGTCGTGTCGTCATGCCGCCCCACCTTCACCCGGCACGACGAGACCCCCGGAGGGCTCACCCACCCATGTCCGTTTTCGCCAGCCTGGTCGAGCGCCTCGCCGACCTGCTCCAGCCCCTGTGCGGCGCCTCGGCCGCGGCCGCCGCCATCGTCCTGTTCACCGCCCTCGTACGGCTCCTCGTCCACCCGCTCTCCCGGGCCGCCGCGCGCGGGCAGAAGGCACGCACCGAGCTCCAGCCGCGGATCGCCGAACTGCGCCGCAAGCACGCTGGGAACCCCGATCGTCTTCAGCGGGCGGTCCTCGAACTGCACGCCGCGGAAAAGGTGTCCCCGTTGTCGGGATGCCTGCCCAGTCTGTTCCAGTTGCCCGCTTTCTTCCTGCTCTACCACGTCTTCTCCAGCTCGGAGATCGGCGGCCGGGCCAACGGACTCCTGTCCCACCAGCTGCTGGCGGCCCCGCTCGGCGGACGCTGGGCCGACGCGCTCGGCGACGGCGGGGCCCTCGGCGGGGCCGGGCTCGTGTACGTGGCGCTGTTCGCGGTCGTGGCCGCGGTCGCCACCTTCAGCTACCGGCTCACGAAGCGGACGACGGCCGCCCGTCCGGTGCTGCCCACCGGTGACGCGGACGCGGTGCCGGGTGTCGGCGCGATCACCAAGGTCATGCCCTTCATGTCCTTCTTCACGCTCGTCACCGTGGCCGTGGTGCCGCTGGCCGCCGCGCTCTACGTCGTCACCAGCACGACGTGGAGCGCCGTCGAGCGGGCGGTGCTCTACCGCTGAGGGCCGGCCGGCCGGTCGGCCCGGCCGGGTTCCAGGGGTTCCAGGGGTTCCAGGGGTGAACGGCCTGGTCAGGCGGAACACCGGAAGCAGGGGCCTTGTCGACCGCCGCTGTCGATCGACAAGGAGGAGACCCTGTGCCTGCGATCCCTCGGCCCGGGCGCTGCGTCCCGGGCGGCCCGCCGGGGTCGTGGCTACGGTCCAGTACGTGAACGGGGTATTGCGGAGTGCACCCCTGCCTTGGAGGATCGACCAGTCCTCCGATGCTTGTCGCGTCGCTGCCGCACCCAGGTCGCGCACCGTCGGGCGGGCTGCCCGCGAGCGAGGAGTTGGGGATCATGAAGCTGTTGCGAGTCGGTACGGCGGGGTCGGAGCGTCCCGCGCTGCTCGACGCCGACGGGACCCTGCGAGACCTGTCGGGCGTCGTCACGGACATCGACGGCGAACTGCTCGCCGACGCGGGCGCACTCGGCCGGATCCGGTCCGCCGCCGAGGCCGGTGAGCTGCCCGCGCTGGACGCCACCGGGCTGCGCGTCGGACCGCCGGTGGGACGCATCGGCAAGATCGTGTGCATCGGGCTGAACTACCACGACCACGCCCGCGAGACCGGGGCCGAGCCGCCCGCCGAACCGGTCGTCTTCTTCAAGACGCCGGACACGGTGGTCGGGCCGCACGACACGGTGCTCGTGCCGCGCGGGTCGACCAGGACCGACTGGGAAGTCGAGCTGGCGGTCGTGATCGGGCGTACGGCCCGCTATCTGGAGTCGGCCGAGGAGGGGCTCGCGTGCGTCGCCGGGTACGCGGTCGCGCACGACGTGTCCGAGCGGGAGTTCCAGATCGAGCGCGGCGGGACCTGGGACAAGGGCAAGAACTGCGAGACGTTCAACCCGCTGGGCCCCTGGCTGGTGACCGCCGACGAGGTGCCCGACCCGCAGCGGCTGTCGCTGCGGCTGTGGGTCAACGGCGAGCTGAAGCAGGACGGGACGACGGCGGAGCAGATCTTCCCCGTGGGGGAGGTCGTGCGGTACGTCAGCCAGTTCATGGTGCTGCGCCCCGGCGACGTCATCAACACCGGGACGCCGGCGGGCGTGGCGATGGGGCAGCCCGAGCCGAAGCCGTACCTGCGGGCGGGGGACGTCGTCGAGCTGGAGGTCGAGGGGCTGGGGCGGCAGCGGCAGGAACTGAAGGGGGCGTAGGCGCTCCGCCGGGGAGAGGGATACGGCGGTGCGGTGGCGGCCGCGGCCTGTCCGTCGCCGCCCGCCCCCACGAGGTGGAGCCGCTCACGTCACGGTCCCGCTCACGTCACGGTCCCGCTCGCGTCACCGTCCCGCGTCCCCGGGCGCCTTGCCCTCAGCCGAGCAGTGAAGCCAGTCGGCGCCAGCCCTCCCTGGGGAGCCGGGCCGTGTCGTCCTCCACCAGCTGGAGGGCCACGTGGTCGGCGCCCGCGGCGTGGAAGGCGTCGATGCGGGCGCGGATCGTGGCCTCGTCGCCCCAGGCGAACACGGCGTCGACGAGGCGGTCACTGCCGCCGCCCGTGACGTCCTCGTCCGTGAAGCCGAGGTTCAGGAAGTTCCTCGTGTAGTTCGGCAGCCTCAGATACATGGCGAGGTAGGCGCGGGCCGTCGCACGGGCGCGGGACGGGTCGGAGTCGAGGACGACCTTGAACTCCGGGGCCAGCAGCGGGCCCTCGCCGAGCCGCTCGCGGGCCTGCGCGGTGTGCTCCGGGGTGACCAGGTACGGGATCGCGCCCGCTGCCCGGTCCCGGGACAGGTCCAGCATCTTCGGGCCGAGCGCCGCCAGCACCCGGTGCCCCGAGCGCACCCCGGCCCGGTCCAGCTCGTCCAGGTAGCCGACCATCGTCGAGTACGGGCGGCGGTACCCCTCCGCGAGCGGGGCGTGGCTCACGCCGAGGCCGAGTACGAAGCGGCCCGGGTGGGACACCTCCAGCTCGGCGAAGCCCGCCGCCGCCTCGGACGCCCTGTGCTCCCAGATGCTCTGGATGCTGGTGCCCACCACGATCCGCTCCGTCGCCCCGATCAGCGGGGCGGCGTGCCGGGCGGAACTGTTGCCGCCGAGCCACAGGGCACCGTAGCCGAGCTGCTCCAACTCGGCGGCGGCATCGGCGCGTTCGGCCGCGCCCTCCGGGGCCTCGGAGCGCAGGGGCACGCTCCAGACGCCGTACCGTCCGACCGATTCCTTCAGGGAAGCCGTCGCCTCGTCCATCGCTTGCGATCCCTCCGGTGGGCACCGTGATCATGCTGCGTGTCTGCCTGCCAACCACGGGTACCCACCGGTGATTCCCCGACCACGCCGCCCGGGGCCGGTCGGGCTACTCGCCCAGGAAGCGCTCCAGCGCCTCGACCACCAGCCGGTGGTCCTCCACCTGCGGCAGTCCGGAGACCGTCACCGCGCCGACGACCCCGACGCCGGCCACCGTGACCGGGAACGAGCCGCCGTGCGCCGCGTACGTGCCGGGGTCGAGCCGCGAGGCCTCCTCGAAGGTCGTGCCCTTGGCCCGGAAGCGGGAGCCGACCAGGTACGACGCCGAGCCGTACCGCTCCACCACGCGGCGCTTGCGGGCGATCCAGGCGTCGTTGTCCGGGGCGGAGCCCGGCAGTGCGGCGTGGAAGAGCTGCTGTCCGGCACGGTGGATGTCGATGGCGACCGGGGCCTCGCGCTCCCGGGCCAGCTCGACGAGCAGGGAGCCCAGCGCCCACGCGTCGTCGTTCGTGAACCGGCGGAAGACCAGGCGGCGTTCCTGCTCCTCCAGCTCCGCGACGGTGGGGGTGGCCGGTGCGGTGCTCACAGGGCCACCACCACTGCGTCGCGGGCGGACCGGCGGGCCGCCTCCAGCACGTCCAGGGCGGCGGCCGCCTCCCGTGCGTCCACCGGGTTCGGGCCGCCCTCGCGCAGGGCCCTCGCCACCGCCGCGTAGTACGCGGGGTAGTCGCCCGCGACGGTCGCCGTCACCTGTCCACCGCCGGTCAGCGGCGACTCCCCGGCGCCGACGCGGCCCCAGAGCGACTCGGCCTCCTCGCCCCAGCCGGGGCCCGGCCGCTTGCCCTCGCGCAGCGCCGCCTCCTGCGGGTCGAGGCCGTGCTTGACGTAGCCCGCCTTCGAGCCGAGCACCCGGAAGCGGGGGCCGAGCTGGGCGGCGGTGGAGGAGACGTAGAGGTGGGAGCGGACGCCGTTCGCGTGGGTGAGCGCGAGGAAGGTGTCGTCGTCCGCCTCCGCGCCCGCCCGCCGGACCACGGACTCGGCGTACACCTGCGTGACCGGGCCGAACAGGACCAGGGCCTGGTCGACGACGTGGCTGCCGAGGTCGTACAGGAGACCGCCGATCTCCGCCGGGTCGCCGGACTCGCGCCAGCCGCCCTTCGGCTTCGGCCGCCAGCGCTCGAAGCGGGACTCGAAGCGCCACACCTCGCCCAGCGCGTCCTCGGCGAGCAGGGCGCGCAGGGTGAGGAAGTCGTTGTCCCAGCGGCGGTTCTGGAAGACGGAGAGGAGCAGACCGCGTTCCTCGGCCAGCGTCGCCAGCGCGCGCGCCTCGGCGGCGGTGCCCGCGACCGGCTTGTCCACCACGACCGGCAGACCGGCCTCCAGGGCCCGGGTCGCGAGGGGTACGTGCGTCCTGTTCGGGGACGCGACGACGACCAGGTCCAGCTCGCCGGCCCGGTCGAACAGCTCGTCGGGGCTGGCCACGGTGCGCACGTCCGGGAACTCGGCGCGGGCCTGCTGCTGCCGCTCCGGGTTCGACGTGACGACCGTGTCCAGGGCCAGGCCCTCGGTGGCGGCGATCAGCGGGGCGTGGAAGACGGAGCCCGCGAGACCGTAGCCGACGAGGCCGACGCGCACAGGGGGAGTGCCGGGAGGGGTAGCAGTCATGCGTCTACTTTCGCAACGGTGTTGCCAAAGTGCAAGCGCCGGGGACAATGAGGGTGTGAACAGGAGTAACGCGAGTGCGGGCGACGGTGCCAACCTGCTCGCCCTGCGCAGCCACAACACCGCCCTGGTGCTCGACCTGCTGCGCGGCGCCGGTGCCGGAGGGATCAGCCGACTGGAGCTCGCCGAGCAGACCGGGCTCACCCCGCAGGCGGTCAGCAAGATCACCGCCCGGCTCCGGGGCGAGGGCCTGGCCGCCGAGGCCGGACGCCGCGCGTCCACCGGCGGCAAGCCGCGCACGGTGCTGCGCCTGGTGCCCGGGGCCGGCCACGCCGTCGGCGTCCACCTGGACCGCGACGAGCTGCGCGCGGTGCTGGTCGACCTCGACGGCACCGTGGTGGCGGAGCGGCGCGCTCCACTCGACCTGGGTGCGGGCGCGGAGACCGTGCTGGAGGGGGTGGTGCGGGCGGCGGAGGAACTCGTGGCGGAGGTACTGGGGCCGCCTGCCGCGGGACCCGGCTCGCCCGGCTCGCCCGGCGCGCCCGGCGCGGCGGGCCTGCGGACGGAGGCGACGGAGGCGACGGAGGCGTCGGAGGCGTCGGGCTCGTCGTCCCGAGGGGAGCGGGCCTCGGGGGAGCAGGCCTCGGGGAAACGAGGTCCGGAGGATCGGGCTTCGGGGAAGCAGGGCCCGGGGGAGCGGGAGCCGGGGAAGCGGGAGCCGGGGAAGCGGGAGTCGGAGGAGCAGGCCTCGCAAGGGCGGGTGTCCTTTGCCGGGGAGGGCGCGCCGCCGGGCGCCGCTCTCGACGGCGTGCCCACCCTCCTCGGTCTCGGCGTCGCCCTCCCCGGGCCGCTCGACCACGTCCGCGGGGTGCTGCACCGGGTCACCGGCTTCCCGGAGTGGGACGGCTACCCGCTGCGGGACGCGCTGGAGCGGCGGCTGGGCGTGCCGGTCGTCGTCGACAAGGACACCAACGCGGCGGCCCTCGGCCTCGCGGTCGGCGGCGCGGGACACGAGGCGGGGGGCGCCGGGGCCGGCTCCTTCGCGTATCTGCACCTCGGTACGGGACTCGGCGCCGGGCTCGTCTTCGGCGGCGGCGTGCACCGGGGCGCCCGGACCGGCGCCGGCGAGTTCGGGCACCAGGTCGTCCAGCTCGACGGGCCGCCCTGCACCTGCGGCGCCCGGGGCTGCATAGAGGCCCTGTGCCTCGCCGCCGTCGCCCGCGGGGACCTCGCGGAGGCGGCAAGGGTGCTCGGCACGGGCGCCGCGAACCTCGCCGGGCTGCTGGACATCGACCGGGTGCTGCTGGGCGGCCGCACCGTCACCGCCGCGCCCGAGGTCTTCGTCCACGGCGTCGGCGCGGTCCTCGACGCCCGCGCCCGGCGCGAGGGCGGTCACGACGGCGCCGTACCGGTGCGGCTCGCGCCGGGCGGGCCGCGCGGCGTCGCGGAGGGCGCGGCCCAACTGCTGCTCGCCCCCCTCTTCGGCCACGGCAACGGTTCCGCCCGAACGGCTCCCTGACCCCGCTACCTTCGCCCTGCCCTACGCGGCCGGACTCGTCACCGGCGCCCCGCACACCGAGAACGGGAAGCTCCTCGACTGCATGCTGAGCACCTCACCTCGTACATCGACGCCCGGAAGGAAGCCACCGGAAGCTGAGACGGCCGTTCCCACAAGATCCGGCACTGTTTAGGCTGGGGCGCACGCAGGACCGCCCAGGCAGGAGACCGAGCACATGGCAGACCGCAAGCCCATCGAGTCGTGGCTCACCGACATGGACGGGGTCCTCATCCACGAGGGGGTGCCGATCCCCGGCGCCGACGCCTTCATCAAGAGGCTCCGCGAATCCGGCAAGCCCTTCCTGGTCCTGACCAACAACTCGATCTACACCCCGCGCGACCTGCACGCCCGGCTGCGCCGCATGGGGCTGGAAGTGCCGATCGAGTCCATCTGGACCTCGGCGCTGGCCACCGCCCAGTTCCTGGAGGACCAGCGGCCCGGCGGCTCGGCGTACGTCATCGGCGAGGCGGGACTGACCACGGCCCTGCACGACATCGGCTACATCCTCACCGACCACGACCCCGACTACGTGGTCCTCGGCGAGACCCGCACCTACTCCTTCGAGGCCATGACGAAGGCGGTACGGCTGATCAACGCCGGCGCCCGCTTCATCTGCACCAACCCCGACGAGACCGGCCCCTCCACCGAGGGCCCGCTCCCGGCGACCGGCGCGGTGGCCGCCCTGATCACCAAGGCGACCGGCAAGCAGCCGTACTTCGCGGGCAAGCCCAACCCGCTGATGATGCGCACCGGGCTCAACGCGATCGGCGCCCACTCCGAGACCAGCGCGATGATCGGCGACCGCATGGACACCGACGTGCTGGCGGGCATGGAGGCCGGGATGCAGACCTTCCTCGTCCTCACCGGCCTCACCCGGCCCGAGCAGGTCGAGGACTTCCCGTACCGCCCCTCCCAGGTGGTCGACTCCATCGCGGACCTCGTGGAACGGGTCTGAAACGCGGACTTCCTCCGCATGACCCGATCGGAGTAGCCCCGGCCCCGCGCAGGATGCGGTGACGGGGTCCGCGGGGCAGCCTCCAGGTAACTGGAGGTACACGATGGGCTCACTGAAAGTAACCCTCTGTGCGGGTGCCGCGCTGGCCACCGCACTGTGCGCACCGGCGGCCTACACCTACGCGGCGGACGGCGGCGGCATCTCCGTGTCGCCGTCCTCGCCCGCCCCCGGCGCCGACGTCACGCTTCGCGTGCCCGACTGCACCGAGAAGACGGCCGTCGCCGTGTCCGCGGCCTTCGAGTCGGACGTACGGCTCAGCCTGGCCGCGCAGGACGGCGTCCTCGTCGGCTCCAGCCGGGTCCGTACCAGCGTGCGGGCCGGTGCGTACGCCGTGCAGGTCACGTGTGGCGAGCAGGCGCGCAAGGGCACCATCACCGTCCACGACGAGGGACGCCCGACCGCACCCGCCTCGCCCGTCGCCCCCGTCGACGCGGGCGGCGGCGGCACGGCGGAGCTGGCCGCGTCGGGGACCGGGGACGCGGCGCGCGTTGATCCCCCCGGTACGGCGCACACCGTGACCGGCCTGGTGCTCGCGGGCATCGCCGCCGTCGCCGTGGCACTGCGCAGCGTCCGCAGCCGGAGCCGCAGGACGGACTGACCATGTCGGAACAGGCCGAACGGGACGAGCGGGACACCGCACGGATGACGGGGCCGGAGACCGCGCCGACGACCGCCGCCCCCGGCGGGCGTCTGGTCACCGGCATCGCCTGGGTGGTGCTCCTCCTCGGGCTGTGGCTGTGGGGCCGCGAGGCCACCGACGTGCGCGAGGGCATATCGCGGCCGGCCACCGGGGACATGGCGGCGGCCGGCCGGCCTCCGGACGTCCCGCTGCCCCCGGCCCACGCGCCCCTCGACGACGCCCGGCCGCAGCGGCTCGACGTCCCCGGACTCGACATCGACGCCCCCGTCGTGGCCCGCGGTCTCGACGCCGAGGGCGCCATCGAACCACCGCCCTTCGACCAGCCCGGCACCGTCGGCTGGTACGCGGCCGGGGTCGCCCCCGGAGCCGCCGGGACCGCCCTGATGGTCGGCCACGTCGACACCGAGACCCGGCCCGCCGTGTTCTACCGGCTCAGCAGCATCGAACCCGGCCAGACGATCCGGGTGGCCCGCGACGACGCGGAGGCCGCCGAGTTCACCGTCGAGGACGTCCAGGTCCTCACCCGCGACGGCTTCGACGCCCAGCAGGCCTACGGGCCCCGCGACACGGGCCGCTCCGAGCTCCGACTCATCACCTGCGGCGGCACCTTCGACCAGGCCACCGACAGCTACACGGCCAACGTCGTCGTCTCCGCCTACCTGACCGGAACCGGCCCCGTCACCCGGTGAGCGCTCCCGTGTCGCGCGCCGCCCTCGCGAGGGCCCGGACCAGCGCCGTCTCGGTCCTCCAGCGATGACTCCCGGGTTATCGGACCATGTGCGGCGGCAGCTTCTCCGCGCCCCTCCCCTCCCCGCCCCGCATCCCGGTCGGCGACCACGAGGGCGGCGGCGAGAGCGCTCGGGGCCGACCCCTTCCGCCTCCTGCCGTCCGTCGGCCGACGACCCCGTGGGCGCACGAGGCGTATGTCAGGATTGAGCCTCGGAACAGTGCACCCAGGGGGGTTGGATGTACGGCAGCAGGCCGGCCGGAAGCATGTCCAGGAGGCGGGCTGCGTCGGCGGCGGTGCTCGGAGCGGCGGCCCTGCTGCTCGCGGGCTGCTCCTCGTCCGGTGACGGGGACGGCGAGGGCAAGGGCGCGGGCGCCGGGATCACGCAACAGCCCAAGGAGGCCGACCCGTTCTGGGTCAACCCCGACGGCACCGCGGCCCGGCAGGTGGCCTCGCTGACCGAGGCGGGCAAGAAGGACCAGGCCGAACAGATCCGCAAGATCGCCCAGCAGCCGACCGGCGAGTGGATCAGCCCGGAGAACCCCGAGGAGCAGGCCCGCGGCTTCACCGAGGCCGCCGACGAGGCCGGCCGCACCGCGCTGCTCGTCCTCTACAACATCCCGCACCGCGACTGCGGCCAGTACTCCGGGGGCGGCGCCGCGGACGGCGACGCCTACCGCTCCTTCGTCGACGGCGTCGCCAAGGGCGTCGGCGACCGCGCCGCGACCGTCGTCCTGGAACCGGACGCCGTGCTCCACCTCGTCGACGGCTGCACCCCGCAGGAGTTCCACGAGGAGCGCTACGACCTGCTCAAGGGCGCGATCGCCAGGCTCGGCGCGCTGAAGAACACCAAGGTGTACCTGGACGCGGGCAACGCCGGCTGGGGCCACCCCGACCAGATCTTCGACCCCCTGAAGCGGGCCGGCATCGACCAGGCCGACGGCTTCGCGGTCAACGTGTCGAACTTCTACACCACCGAGGACTCCATCGCCTACGGCAAGCAGCTCTCCGCCAAGGTGGGCGGCAAGCACTTCGTCGTCGACACCAGCCGCAACGGCAACGGCCCCTACACCGAGGGCGCCGAGGACGAACGCTGGTGCAACCCTCCGGGCCGGGCCCTCGGCGAAACCCCGACGACGAAGACGGCCGACCCCCTGGTGGACGCCTACCTGTGGGTCAAGCGCCCGGGAGAGTCGGACGGCGAATGCAAGGGCGGCCCGAAAGCGGGGGCGTGGTGGCCGGAGTACGCCGTGAAACTGGCGCAAGGATAAGGAACCCAGGGGCGCGGGGCTGTGACATGTGCGGCCACCGTCGCGTGCGCGCGATCAACCACGACGCTCCCGCACCCCTGGCCGTACCCTGCGGGAGCGCTACGGCACCCGCACCCACTCCGCCTTACTCGGCGTCCCCTCCCCGTCCGTCGCGAACATCATGTACCACCCCGACTGCACCAGGTTCTCGTTCCTCGGCACCGTCACCGTCAGCTTGTCCCCCTCCGCCCTGAAGTCCAGCGCGACGGACCGCTGATCCACGTCCGTGACATGCGTGGACGCGCTCGGCCGGATCAGCCGCACCTTCTTGACGGTGGACGCCGCACGCGAGGTGAACGTCCCCGACCCACCGCGCTCGATGGTCTGCGGCCCCCCGGAAAGGTCCGGCCGCGAGTCGCGGTACAGGTACGGCGGCGTGTAGATCTCGATCCGCTGCTCGAACTTGCCCGGCTTGGTGTTCGCCTTGTCGGCGTAGAGCGAGTCCGAGCCGAAGAACATCAGGCGCCCGTCGGGCAGCAGGATCGAACCGGAGTGGTAGTTGCGGCCCACCAGCGGATCGGCGACCCGCTCGAACGAGTTGGTGTCCGGGTGGTAGAGCCGTGCCTGGAGGATGTTGGAGTCGCTGCGTCCCCGGTAGTCCTCCGAGCCGCCGGAGACCAGCACGCTGTCGTCGGGCAGGACCGAGGCCTGCGGATAGCGCGTGCCCTTCTCCAGTGACGGCCCGTCCACGAACGTCGGGTCGTCCGCCTTGAGGTCGACGATCCGGGTCTTCTCGCTGGACAGCTTGGACTCGCCGACCCCGCCGCCGCCGATCACCATGAACTTCTCGTCCTGCGCCGGCGGCAGCAGCACCGTGTTCGCCGTCTCCAGCTTGTTCGCGTCGCTCATGCCGGGGACCTCGGTGAACTTGTTGGTCTCCACGTCCCAGATGCCCGGGGTGCGGCCCACGTCGTCGGGGCCGTAGCCGGCGTTCGCGCCCGAGTAGAAGATCTTGCCGTTCTGCATCAGGAACAGCGCCGGGTACGTCGGGAACTGGCGGACCTTGTCGGTGTAGGTCCACTCCTTGGTCTTCGGGTCGTAGATCTCGTTCTTGCCCGGGACCAGCTGGCCGATGTCGTCGAGACCGGAGACGCTGAGGATCTTGCCGTCGCTCAGGGTGGTGAGCGTCGGGTACCAGCGGGCCTCGTGCATCGGGTCGACCTTGATGTACTTCTCGGCGACCGGGTCGAACTCGAAGGCGTCGCGGATGCCCTGGAAGTCCTTCTTGTCGAGGGCGAGCTTCTGCGCGATGCCGTACGTGTTGCGGGCGTCGGCACCCGACAGGCCCTGGACGCGGTAGTTGTCCTCGGTGCCCGTCTCGTACTCGCTGCCGCTCTTCTGCGCCTCGACGTAGATCCGGCCGAGGCCCGGGTCGTTGCGCAGGAACTTCCCGGTCTCCTTGTCGAAGACCTTCTCGGCGCGGGGCACCAGGACCGGGTCCTTGGAGACGAAGGTCTTGCCGTTCTCCCTGCCGGTGAACCTGGTGCCCGCCGGGAGGGTGATCGGCTCGTCCGGGTTCTCGTTGTGGACGACCATCAGGCCGCCGGCCTTGGTGACGTCGCCCTTGAGCTTCTCGTACCGCTTGGTGCCGCCCGCGATCAGCAGATTGCCGTTGGCGAGCTGGGTGTGCCCGGTGCAGAACAGGTCGGTGGGTGTCGGCACCTTCTTGATGGTCCCCTTGACGGGGTCCCAGATCCGGGTGTCGTACTGCTTGTCGTCGGAGTTGTCCTGGTTGTTGCCGGACCCGGCGACCATCAGCACCTTGCCGGTGCGCAGCAGGGCCGCGTGAATGGTGTTCTGCCGGTACTTCTCGGGAAACTCGATGATCTCCCACTTGCCGTTGGCGGCCTTGTACTCCGGCTGGTCGATCTTGTACTGGTGGTATTTCTCGGTGCTGAAGCGGTAGAGCCACGGCCCGTTCATCCCGGCCAGCGCGACTACCACCGCCGTACCTATCGCGAAGCGACGGGCCCGGCGGCGGCCGGCACGGTCTTTCATTCCTTACGTCCCCCAAGTCCACCAAGGGCGATCTGCATGGTCTGGTCGTCGCCCCCGTCGGCGGAGGCGGCCCAGTTGGGCGTCTGCTGCGGCGCGTGCTGTCCGTACGGCGGTCCGTAGGGCGCCTGCCGTTGTCCGTACGGTGCGTCGGCCGGTCCGGGCGCGGGCTGCTGCGAGGGGACCCGCGGTGCGGGCTCCGCCGCCGCGACCGGCGGTTGCTTCTTCGCCTTCCTCAGCTCGTGGCGCCAGGCGAACATCGGCGACGCGGTGATCAGCAGCGCGAACGTCGCCCAGATGATCATCGCGGGGTGCGAGTGGCCGAGGACGAGGCCGGCGGCGATGGAACCGGCGAAGATCACGATGAAGTACCAGTGGTACCGGAAGGTGCCGAACAGCGTGTCCGGGCTGGCCGAGTCGCCCTTCGGGGTCACCACGAACTTGCTCTTGCGGCGCAGCACGGAGTCGACGAGCGCCTTCGCGTACAGCGGCGCCGACAGCGCGGACATGATCATGCCGGCCACGCCGCCGGAGCCCTCCGGCTCGTGCGGGGAGACGTTGTGGCGGCGGTTCCAGACGTACAGGCCGATCTGGAGCGCGGAGGCGTTGCCGTAGAGCATCAGCCAGACCGCCGGGTCGATGTTGACGCCGGACGCGCCCAGGCCCAGGAACAGGCAGCAGCTCAGCGCCGCCAGGATCCAGTTCAGGGCCGACATCGGATAGAAGATGATCATCATCGTGTAGTTGAAGAGCTTGCTCGGCGGGAGCGAGTACCAGCCCTTCCAGTACTGTTTGAGGATCGTCTCGTACGTCCCTCGCGACCAGCGCATCTGCTGGGTGAAGAAGTCCGTCCAGGCGTTCGGGCCCTCGCCCACCGCGAGCACGTCGGGGGTGTAGACCGAGCGCCACTTGCGGCCCGTGGCCGGGTTCTTGTGGCGGTGCATCTCGAACCCGGTCGCCATGTCCTCGGTGATCGAGTCGTACAGGCCGCCGATCTGCTTGAGCGCCCTGATGCGCACCGCGTTGGAGGTGCCCACGAACATCGGCCCGCCGTAGCGGTTGCCGGCGCGCTGGATCAGCGCGTGGAAGAGGAACTGCTGCGACTCGGCGGCCTTGGTGATCGGGTTGTCGTAGTTGCCGTAGACCTGCGGGCCGATGACGAAGCCGACGTCCGGGTCGCGGAAGAAGCCGAGCATCCGCTCCAGGTAGTTGGGCAGGGGCACGTGGTCGGTGTCGACGGAGGCGAAGAAGTCGTAGTCGTCGCCGTGCGCCTCCAGCCAGGCGTTGTAGTTGCCGTGCTTGGTCTTGGCACGGTGCGGGCCCTTCTTCCGGTTCCACTTGGCGACGCCCTTGCGGGAGAAGTGGTGCACGCCCAGGCGCGCGCAGACCTCCTTCACCTCCGGGTCGTCGCCCTCGTCGAGGAGCCAGACGTGCATCAGACCGCGGTGGCGGATCTTCACCGCCGCCTCCAGGGTCTTCGTCACCATCTCCAGCGGCTCCTTGCCGGGCACGAAGGAGGTGAGGAAGGCGACCCGGGTGCCGGTCTCGGGCACCACCGGCACCGGGTCGCGGGCGACCAGGGTGGCGTGCGCGTTCGACAGCACGTTCAGGCAGCGGAACAGCTCGATCAGGCCGATCGCGACCAGCATCACGATGTCGAGCGCGGGCAGCCAGGAGAAGGCCGGGTAGTCGCGCTCCGTCCAGTGCTCGGGCTGGAGCAGCCACACCAGCAGCACCACCGACAGCAGCGGTGCGGCGGCCAGCATCAGGGCGACCCGGATGCGGTGCGGCTCCTGCGATATCAGCGAGCGGTACTGCACCCGGTACGGCTTGTTCGGGTCGGGCTGGGTGAGGGGGCCCGCGAGGCGACTGTAGTGCTCGTAGTCGTACTTCGGCAGCGTCTTCTTTATTCGCCGGAACGAACCTGTGTTCCAGTTCCGGTGCCCGGGCACCCGGAGTCGGGTGGTCTGGGACGGGTCGGGATCCTGCCCGGCGCCCGTCGGCGTCGACGTCATGTGTCATCCCCCCACACGCGGGTCAGTGCGTGTTTCGTCGCTTCCTTCGCCTGCTCGGGTCCCCCTCGACCGTCACGGACGTGTCAGTGGTGGGTCATGGTCACCACGGCATGCACACCATATAGACATGGGAATGGCGACCCCCGGTTGCATGATGCCCCCCTCGGCATCCCCTCCGCACCCGGCCCCCGACCGGACCAAGGTTCTACGGCGTTCCTCATGATCGCAAGACGTTCCGGAGCCGAATGCACCGAAGGCCCCTCGTGTGATACGAGAGGCCTTCGACCGTCTGTGCGCCGCCAGGGACTCGAACCCCGGACCCGCTGATTAAGAGTCAGCTGCTCTAACCAACTGAGCTAGCGGCGCCTGCTGACCTGCACAACTCTACCCGATGCCGACCGGTGCTCCGGACCACCGCCGGCCGTTCCCGGCGCACGGCGATATCGGCCGGGTACATCATTCGGACCGTCAACATGCGAGTGGTGTGGACAGTTGAGAAACTGACCGACATGTACCGAAGTGGGCCGCCGCGGACATATCCACCGGGAGTGTGAGGGGAATCGCATGGAGACTCCCGTATTCGAGGAAATCGATCCCGCGATCGATTGTGAATGTCCCGGCTGCCGTCACTGGCGGCGCGTTCTGCCGCATTCCCCGGCAGGCCGCGCGCTCGCCCACCCGGCCGCCTACCGCACGCTGGTCGTGGCCACCGCCACCGCCGCCGCTTCCGCGACCGCCGTGTCCGTCCTCGGCGCGGGCCCGGCGGCGGCGCTCCCGGCGGCCGCCCACGCACCCCACCTGCCGGGTGTTCCGCCGGATTCCGCTTTTGCGGATCCGGCGGATCCGGCGGGCGACGAGCCCGGCACCCCTCAGGGGCCCAGGTCCCCGCTGTACGGCGCGACCGGCCGGCCCGCGGCGCCCCCGGCCGGCGCGGAACCGGCCGGCATCACCCGTACGGAGATCATCGACCGGGCCAGGACCTGGGTGGCCGCGAAGGTCCCCTACAGCCTGACCGCGTACTGGTCCGACGGTTACCGGCAGGACTGCTCGGGCTTCGTGTCGATGGCCTGGAAGCTGCCCGGCAACGAGTGGACCGGCAGCCTCGGCACCGTCGCCGACCGCATCACCAAGGAGGAACTGCAGCCCGGCGACATCCTGCTGTTCCACAACGCGTCCGACCCGGAGAAGGGGTCCCACGTGGTGATCTTCGGCGGCTGGACGGACGGGACGCGCACCGCCTACACGGCGTACGAGCAGACCCCGCCGCACACCCGCAAGCTGGACACGCCGTACGCCTACTGGAGCAACTCCGCCAAGTACCTGCCGTACCGCTACAAGGGGGTCACGGAGGGCAAGGCGGGCCAGGCGGGTGCGGCGGGCGGCGGGGACGCGCCGCCCGCGGCCGAGGGGCCCGCCTCGCACGGGGTGGCGGGCTACCCCGGGCGGGGCATGTTCCGGCCGGGCGCCGACAACGTGTACGTCACCCGGCTCGGCAGGCAGTTGGTGAAGAAGGGATTCGGCGCCCACTACACCAGGGGGCCGGGTCCGCGCTGGGGCGAGGCGGACCGGCTGGGCGTCCAGGCCTTCCAACGTGCGCAGGGCTGGCGCGGCGGGGCGGCGGACGGCCTCCCGGGTCCGGAGACATGGCGGCGGCTCTTCTCGTGACCGTCGCCCGCAGGTGATCACCCGTTCATGACGCGTCTGGCGCGGAGGCTGGAGCACGCATGAGTACGAACACGACATCCTCGACCGACTCCTCGACCCCACCGGCCGGCTCCCCGACCGCCCCACCGGCCGGCTCCCCGGCCGGCCCCTCGACCGGCTCGTCGGCGCAGTCCTGCACGGGGTCGCGTGCCGTGGCACCCGAGGCCGGGACCCGGCCCGCCCGGCTCATTCACAACGAGGCCACCACGGAGATCCCCGTCCACCTGCTGTTCCGCGACGACCCCGCCCCGGCGCCGGTGCCGCTGCGGCCCGCGGTCGTCGCGCGGCGGCAGGGCGCGGGGGAGCGGCCCGGAGAGCGGCCCGCGACCCGGCGCCCCGTCAACGCCCGCCCCCGCCCGGTGCCGTCGGTCGACCCGGAGCTGAGGGAACGTCCGGCCCGGGTGCTGCCCGGCGCGGCGGGCGTGGCCGCGGGGCTGTGCGGGGTGGCCGGGTGCGCGGCGACCTCCTGGTGGGCCGGTCTCGTACCTCCGCTCGCGGCGCAGGCGCTGGGGCTGCCGGCGTACGCGGGTGCCGGGCTCGGGCCCGCACAGTGGGCGGCGTACGCGACCGCCGGTGTGCTCGGGCTGTTCGGATTCGGCGGGCTGGCCCGGGGGCGCACCGGGCGCGCCTGGGTGCTCGGGCTGTTCGGCCGCTACCGGGGGACGGTGCGGCGCACCGGCCTGATGTGGGTGAACCCGCTGCTGCTGCGCCGCCGGGTGGACGTGCGGCTGCGGCACTGGCGCAGCGAGCCGATGCCCGCGGCCGACGGGAACGGGGTCGCGCTGCGGGCGGTGACGCTGGTGGTGTGGCGGGTGCGGGACACCGTGAAGGCCACGCTGGGCGTCGAGGACCACGAGACGTATCTGCGCGAGTGCGTCGAGGCGGCGCTGGCCCGGGTTCCGGTGGAGCCGCTCGGCACGGTCCGCAGCTCGGCGGACGTGGCCGGGGACACGCTGACCCGGCTGGTGGCGGCGGACGCGGCGCCGGTCGGCCTGGAGGTGTTCTCGGTGCGGCCGGTCCGGGTGGAGTACGCGCCCGAGGTCGCCGCCGCGATGCACCGGCGCCGGATCGCGGCGCTGGACGCGGCGCAGCGGGCGAGCGTGTTGACCTCGGTCGTGGACTCGGTGGAGGACACGGTGACCAGGCTGACCATGCGCGGTCTGGTCGAACTGGACGACTACGAGCGCAAGGTGCTGGTGAAGGACCTGACCGTGGCGTTCTGTGCGGGACGGGGGGATGCCGGGGCGTGACCCGGCGCGCTGCCCGGCGTGGGCGGGCAGCACGTCCCGTCTTTGGTATGGACATGTTCAACTAACGGCAATAATCTGAACTTGGTCTAGACCTGCACGGCTCACTGAACTTCCCCTGAACTTCCCCACACGTCACAGGGAGCAGCAGTATGCGCACAAGGACCAAGTTGTACGCGGCCGCGCTGGGCATGGCGACCACCGGAGCCCTCGTGCTCTCGTCCGGCGGCGCCAGCGGTCACGGCTACACCGACCTGCCCGTCAGCCGGCAGAAGGTGTGCCAGAACGGCACCGTCAGTGGGTGCGGCGCCATCCAGTGGGAGCCGCAGAGCGTCGAGGGTCCCAAGGGATTCCCGGCCTCCGGACCGGCCGACGGAAAGATCTGTTCCGCGGGTCACGGGCCGTTCGCCGCACTCGACAGTCCCAAGCAGCCGAACGGCCAGGCGTGGCCGACCACCCGGGTGAACGGCGGGCAGAGCTACACCTTCCGCTGGCAGTTCACCGCCCGGCACGCCACGACCGACTTCAAGTACTACGTCACCAAGCCGGGCTGGAACCAGAACCACAACCTCGCCCGGTCCGACCTCAACCTCACGCCGTTCTTCACGGTGCCCTACGGCGGCAAGCAGCCCCCGGCCACGCTCTCCCACACCGGCACCCTGCCGTCCGGGCTGAGCGGGCACCACGTGATCCTCGCGGTGTGGACGGTGGCCGACACCGGCAACGCGTTCTACGCGTGCTCGGACGTCACCTTCTGAACGGGTTCCGAACAGGCGAAGGCCCCTCGCTCGGCGAGGGGCCCTTCCTTCTGTGCGCCGCCAGGGACTCGAACCCCGGACCCGCTGATTAAGAGTCAGCTGCTCTAACCAACTGAGCTAGCGGCGCATGACTCCCGCCGTCCGCTTTCGCGGCCGGCGACGAAGAAAATACTACCCGGTGCCGGGCAGTGCTCGTGACCAGCCCCAGGGGTGTCGTTGGGATCAGGCCGGCTAGATCCCAACGGCGCCCCCTAGATCGCCAGGGACAGCAGTATCGGCGCCGCGCTCCGGTTCAGCTCGTCCGCGGCCTGGCGCAGCCGGTGCGCGTGCTCGACCGGGAGCGACAGGGCCAGACAGCCCACGGCGGAACCGGCGGTGATCGGGACGGCTGCGCAGACCGTGCCCACCGCGTACTCCTGGAGGTCGAGGACCGGCACGGTGGCGGGCTGGGACTCCAGACGGGACAGCAGCAGCTTGTCGCTGGTGATGGTGCGCGAGGTCAGACGGGCCATCCGGTGCCGGGACAGGTGGTCGCGGCGGCCCGCGTGGTCCAGCTGGGTCAGCAGGGACTTGCCCACCGCGGTGGCGTGCGCCGAGACCCGGAAGTCCACCCACTCGTTGACCTTGGGCGTGGCCGGGCTGTCGGCGTACTGGGTGACGCTGACCTCGCCGTCGACGTACCGGCTGATGTAGACGGCGGCGCCCACCGAGTCGCGCAGCCGGTCCAGGGTGCGCTGGAGTTTGTCGCGCAGGGCCTGCTCCCGGCCGTGGGCGGAGCCCAGCCGGGCCAGTGCCTCCCCGGTGACGTACGTGCCGTCGGCGGTCTGCTCGACGTAGCCCTCGCGGCGCAGCATGCGCAGGAGCGGGGTCAGTCGCTCCCGGTCGAGGCCGCTGAGGCGGGCGATCTCGGTGTCGGTGACACCGGAGGCGTGCCGCGTCACCGTCTCCAGGACGCGCAGGGCGTCCTGGGCCGAGTGGTGCGGCGCGGTCGGCTTGTGCTTCGGCGTGTGCTGTAGCGCCACGGTGGTCTCCCCCTGCGCTAGCTCGTCGGCCCCTGTCCCTGCCTGTGCCCCCGGTGCGGACAGCGGATGGCGTCCACGATAGCCGCCAAGGTGCCCGATGTGAGGGGGTGTTGGCCCAATCTCAGGGCCCCCAACTGCGACACTGGCCCGCTGGCATATGACAGAGGACTGCCCCAGCGCCCCGACCTCGGACGTTGGGGCAGTCGCGCCTTGTGGTCACAGGACCGCGCTGAGGAACTCCCGCGTACGGTCGTGCTCCGGCTCGCTGAAGATCTTCTCCGGCGCGCCGGCCTCGATGACCCGGCCCGAGTCGAACATCAGGACCTGGTCCGAGATGTCCCGGGCGAAGTTCATCTCGTGGGTCACACAGAGCATCGTGATGTCCGTGGTGCGGGCGATGTCCCGCAGCAGGTCCAGGACGCCCGCGACCAGCTCCGGGTCGAGCGCCGAGGTGACCTCGTCGAGCAGCAGCACCTTCGGCCGCATCGCCAGCGCCCGGGCGATCGCCACCCGCTGCTGCTGACCGCCGGAGAGCTGGGCCGGCCGGGCGTCGCACTTGTCGGCCAGGCCCACCATGTCGAGCAGGCCCTTGGCCCGCTCCACGGCCTCGTCCTTGGACATCCCGAGCACCGTGACCGGCGCCTCCGTGATGTTGCGCAGGACGCTCATGTTCGGGAACAGGTTGAACTGCTGGAACACCATCCCGATCTGCTTGCGGACCTCGCGCCGCTCCTTCTCCGTCGCCGGGAAGAGCTTCTGCCCGTCCACGGTGATCGTGCCCTCGTCGGGCTTGAGGAGCGTCATCAGCAGCCGCAGGATCGTCGTCTTGCCCGACCCGGACGGGCCGATCAGGGTGACGTGCTTGCCGGCGTCGACGGAGAAGTCCAGGTGGTCGAGGACGGTGTTGTCCCCGAACCGCTTGGTGACCTGCTCCAGGCGTATCAGCTCGCCGGAGCTGCGCTCGGGGCTTTTCTCGGGGTTGGGAAGAGTGTCAGTGGGCAAGGCGTCGCTCCAGGGCTCGCAGGGCAAGGGAGGCCAGGTAGGAGATGACGATGAAGGCCACGCCGATCACCGTCAGGGGCTCGGTGAACTGGAAGTTCTGCTGCGAGAACAGCCGCGCCTCGCCGAGCATCTCCAGCACCGTGATCGCCATCAGCAGCGGCGTGTCCTTCAGCATGGAGATCACGTAGTTGCCGAGGGCGGGAGTCACCCGGCGGATCGCCTGCGGCAGGACGACCGCCGTCCAGGTCCGCCGCAGCGGCAGGTTCAGCGCCGTCGCGGCCTCCCACTGGCCGACCGGCACTCCCTCGATGCCGGCCCGGTAGACCTGCATCGTGTACGTCGAGTAGTGCAGCCCGATGGCGACCACACCGGTGGTGAGCGCCGAGAAGGTGATGTTCCACTCGGGCAGCACGTAGAAGAGGAAGAACAGCTGCACCAGCAGCGGGGTGTTCCGCACGAACTCGGTGACCACACCGACCGGCCAGGTCACCCAGCGGCTCGGCACCCGCATCAGCAGCGCCCACACCAGGCCGAGGCCGAAGGAGACCAGCGAGCCGAGCACCAGGATCTGCAGGGTGACCAGCAGGCCGTCCCAGAAGTGCGGCATGAAGTCGGAGACCGCGCTCCAGTCCCACTTCATCAGACAGCACCTCCCACGTTGGTCGCCTCAGGGCGCTTCAGTTCCACCTCGGGCTCGGGCGTCGGCGCCTTGCCGACACCCGCCTTCAGCTTCTTCTCCAGGCCGCGCATCACCCGCGTGAGCAGGAACGCGATCACGAAGTAGATCAGCAGGATGTACGTGTAGATCTCCGCGCTCTCCTGCAGCGCCAGGCGGACCAGGTTGCCGCTGAAGGCCAGGTCGCCCATGCCCATGATCGACACCAGGGCGGTGCCCTTGAGCAGCTCGATCAGGAGGTTGGAGAAGGGCGGGATCATCTCCGGCACCGCCTGCGGCAGCAGGATCAGCTTCATCCGCTGCCAGGGCGTGAAGCTGAGGGCGATGCCGCCCTCCTTCTGCGCCGGGTCGACCGCGCCGAGCGCGCCGCGCACGATCTCGGAGCCGTACGCCCCGTAGGTCAGGCCGAGCGCCAGCGTGCCCGCCCACATCGGCACCAGCTGCCAGCCGAAGGCCGGGGGCAGCACGAAGAAGACCCAGAAGATCATCACCAGCGCCGAGGTGCCGCGGAACACCTCGGTGTAGAAGCCCGCGAGGAAGCGGACGATCCACAGCCGGTGGGTGCGCGCGATACCGATCACGAAGGAGACGCCCGCCGCCAGCAGCGAGCTGAAGAAGAGCAGCTGGACGGTGACCCAGACGCCCTGGAGTACGAGTTCCCACAGTCCCGAGGTCATCCGCCGCAGAGCTCCTTCGCGGTCAGATCGGTCATCTCGTTCTGGGTGAAACCGAAGGGCTTGAGTATGCGCAGCAGTTCGCCGCTCTTCTTGAGCTTCTGCAGCTCGACGTTGAAGGCGTCCCGCAGGTTGGTCTCGTCCGGTCGGAAGGCGAAACCGCCGCCGTCGACGTGCGGCTTGCCGTCGATGATGGGTGAGAAGGGCTCGGTGGCCTCCGCCTTGCTGGACTTCTTGACCACTTCGCGGACGGTCAGTGCCGTACCGGCGAAGACGTCCACGCGCCCGGACTCGACGGCGTTGAGTCCGGCCACCTGGTCGGGGACGATCAGGATGTCGTCCTCCTTGTACCCGTGCTCCACCGCGTAGGCGATCTCGGCGTAGCCGGTGCCGGTCGCGAACTTGGCCTTCTTCTTGACGACGTCCTCGTAGTTGTGGAGCCCGAGCGGGTTGCCCTTGCGCACGATGTACGCGTCGAGCATCTGGTAGTCGGGGTCGGAGAAGATGACCTGCTGGCACCGGTCGGGGTTGATGTACATCCCGGCCGCCACGACGTCGAACTGCTGCGAGGCCAGACCCGGGATGAGGGAGCCGAACTCCGTCGGCACCGGCTGCACCCGGTCCACTCCGAGCCGCTTGAAGATGACCTTCGCCAGCTCCGGCGCCTCACCGGTCAGCTCGCCGTTCTTGTCGATGTACCCGAAGGGGATCTCGCCCGCGATGCCGAGCCGGGCGACACCCTGTGCCCTGAGCCGACCGAGCAGGTCACCTCCCTTGACGTCGGACGCCGTGGCCACCCGCGAGCAGCCGGCCGCCCCCAGCGCGCCGAGCGCCGCGACCCCCGCGAGCAGCGACCGGCGAGTGGGCCCGGCTGTCCTGGACCTTTGGTCGGATATACCCCATGGAGGGGTTCTGTGTGGTGGAGCCATGGGCGCGCAGCTACCCGAAGGTGGGCAGGTTATGCCGATCTTTTTCAGTCCGATACATCGGCCCGGCGCCCTTGACCGCGGGGCTCCGGGGCACTGCCATGGAGGGCATGGCTGATCGCTACATCGAAGTCTCGCTGGTCAAGCGCGGAATCACCTGCACGGCCCAACTGCTCGACGACCGGGCCCCGATCACCTGCGCGGCCGTCTGGGACGCGCTCCCCCTCGGCGGCGACGTGTATCACGCCAAATACGCCCGCAACGAGATCTACGCCCTCTTCCCGCCCTTCGCGACATCCGAACCACCGCTGGAGAATCCGACGGTAACTCCCATTCCGGGCGATCTGTGCTATTTCGCCTTCGCGGGTGCCGAGTTGGGCACGAAGGCGTACGGCTACGACCGCGAGGTCCGCCCGGGCACCACCCTCGTCGACCTCGCCCTCTTCTACGAGCGCAACAACCTCCTCCTCAACGGCGACGTCGGCTGGGTCCCCGGCACCGTCTGGGGCCGCATCACCGAGGGCCTGGACGCCATGGCCGAGGCCTGCAACGACCTGTGGCGCACCGGAGCGGCGGGGGAGACGCTCAGCTTCCGCCGGGCATAGCCGACGAAACGGAGAACCCTTCACCGCCGTACAGCGACTCGTACTCGATCTCGATGACGAGCCGCCGGTCGATCAGGCTCCAGAACTCCCGGAGCCGGTCGGAGCCGGTGCTCCCGGACCGGTCCAGGAGCACCAGGAAGGTCTCCTGACCGGCGAGCACGACGGAGCCGGCCCTCAGGGAGTAGGTCTTCGGCCACAGCTCGGGGGCGAAGACCGTCCCCTTGACCTCCCGGTTCCACTCCCCGGCCGCCGTGCCGTCCAGGCGTACCACGGTGCGCGTCACGACGGCCGGGCCCAGCCCGGCGTTGACGAGTCTCAGCCCGACCATGTCGTCCTGGCGTATGCGCCGGATCTGCAGCAGGGGTCTGACCGACTGCCGGTTGTGCAGCCGGGTCGCCCTGGTCTGGGCCCAGCTGACCCACAGCGATCCGAGCGCGATGACGGTGGCGGCCACGGCGACGACCGTCTCCGCGTTCAACCGGCGCTCCGCGTATTCATGAGGTGGCCTCCCCTCCGTACAGCGCATGCGCGGCCCGCAGTACGAGGTCGTCCCGATGCCGCGCCGCGACGACCTGGAGGCCGACGGGCAACGCGTCGCTGTCGGTCCCCACCGGCACGGTCGCCGCAGGCTGCTGCGTCAGGTTGAACGGATAGGTGAACGGCGTCCACGCCGTCCACCGCCGGTACCCGGAACCCTTCGGCACCTCCACCCCCGCCTCGAACGCCGTGATCGGCAGCGTCGGTGTCACCAGCAGGTCGTACTCCTGATGGAAGACCCCCATCCGCCGCCCCAGCTCCATCCGCACGTCCACCGCCGCCAGATAGTCCAGCGCCGAGTACCGCGCCCCCGCCCCCACGATCTCCCGCAGCCCCGGATCGAGCAGCTCCCGCTGCCCCGCCCGCAGATGCTGCACCACCCGCGCCGCCCCGCTGAACCACAGGGTGTGGAAGGCGTCCACCGGGTCGGCGAAGTCCGGGTCGGCCTCCGTCACGTACGCGCCCAGTTCCGCCAGCCGTTCCACCGCCCGCCGCACCGCCCCGGCCACCGCGGGACGCACCGCCACCTGCCCGCCCAGCGAGGGCGAGTACGCCACCCGCAGCCCCCGCACCCCGCCCGACAGTGCCTCGGTGTACGAGCCCGGCGCCGGGCCCAGCGCCGACCAGTCCCGGGCGTCCGGGGTGCCGATGACGTCCAGCATCAGCGCCGCGTCCGCCGCGTCCCGCGCCATCGGACCGACGTGCGCGAGCGTGCCGAACGCACTCGCGGGGTACAGCGGCACCCGGCCGTACGTCGGTTTCAGGCCGAAGATGCCGCAGAACGACGCCGGGATGCGCACGCTGCCGCCGCCGTCCGTGCCCAGCGCCAGTGGCCCCGCCCCGAGCGCCACGGCCGCCGCCGCGCCCCCGCTGGAACCGCCCGCCGTACGGGACGGGTCGTGCGGGTTGCGCGTCACGCCGGACAGGGGCGAGTCGGTCACGCCCTTCCAGCCGTACTCCGGCGTCGTGGTCTTGCCGACGAACACCGCACCGTGCTCGCGCAGCCGGGCCACGGACGGCGCGTCCTCGTCCCAGGGGCCGTCCGGCGAGACGGCCCGCGAGCCGCGCAGGGTCGGCTGACCGCGCGTCAGCAGGATGTCCTTCACCGTGACCGGCACTCCGTCGAGCCGCCCGCACGGCTCCCCGCGACGCCACCGCTCCTCGGCCCGCCGGGCCTGGTCCAGCGCCTCCTCGCCGGTCAGCCGGACGAAGGCGTTCACTTCCGGCTGGATCCGCTCGGCCCGCTCCAGGACCGCCCGGGTCGCCTCCACAGGGCTGAAAGCACCCTTGCCGTAGCCGTCGACGAGCTGTACGGCGGTCAGCTCGGTGAGGTCGGTCATGCAGCACCCTCCCGCAGGTCTTGGAACGTCGGTGTCGTCGGCGACGTCAGTGTCCGGGTACGTATCCGCGCTTCTTGTCGACCACGTTGGCCAGCGGTCCGCCCGCCGCCCAGCTCTCGAACAACTCCACGAACTGGGCGCCCAGTTCGTCCCGCCAGCCGATCGTGTCCCCGCTCATGTGCGGCGAGACGATCAGCTCCGGCACCTTCCACAGCGCGCTGTCCGGCGCGAGCGGCTCGTCGTTCAGCACGTCCAGGGCGGCGCCCGCGATCCGGCGCGCGGTCAGCGCCTCGACCAGGTCCTCCTCGACGACCAGCGGGCCCCGCCCCACGTTCACGAACCGGGCGGAGGACCGCATCAGTCCGAACCGCCGGGCGTCGAACATGCCGCGCGTGGCGTCGGTGAGCGGTGCCGCCGCCACCACCCAGTCGGCCCCGGCCAGCAGCCGGTCCAGCTCGTCGGTCCCGTGCACACCGGGGCGCGCGGTGCGGCCGACCAGCGCGGTGGTGACGCCGAGCGCCTCCAGCGTGCTCGCGATCGCCCGCCCGATCGGCCCGGAGCCCACCACGCAGGCGCGGGTTCCGGCCACCCGCATCGACTCGCGGTGCCGCCAGGTCCGCTCGCCCTGCAACCGCAGCGTGGCCGGCAGATCCTTCGCCATCGCCAGGACGAGCGCGGCGACGTACTCGGCGATCGGCCGGTCGAAGACGCCGCGCGCGTTGGTCACCACCGTGTCCGACTCGGCCAGCTCCGGGCACATCAGATGGTCCACACCGGCGCTCGCCGTGTGCACCCAGCGCGGGCGCGGGCCGCCGCCGGGCCACGCCTCGCGCACCGCGTGCGAGGTGAAGTCCCACACCAGCAGGACGTCGGCGTAGGGCAGCCGCTCGGCCAGCGTCGCCGCGTCGGCGTGCTCGACGCGGGCCCGGCCGGTCAGCCGGCCCAGACGGGGGAGCGGCTCGGCGTCCAGGACGAGGAGCGTGGGCACGGGCGGGGACGCGGGCGTGGGCGAGGGCACGGACGTGGTCATCGGCGGGCCTGTCTCCGGTCGGGGGGAAGCGGGGCGGTTCAGGAGTTGACGGGGGACTTAACCAGCTGTTGACCTGGAGGTGACGCGGGCGGATTGACCACGCTCGCACCGGAACCTACCTTCGTCAACACGGCCGTTCATAACGGTGCGTTGCCCTCTCCTTCCTCAGTGTGAGGCCGGTGCGTGCCATGGACATCTCCTTTCTCGGCGGACCAGCTCCGCAACGCGGGGTCGGCGTGGTCGCCCCGTTCGACTTCGCACTCGATCGCGAGCTGTGGCGATGGGTGCCCGACGACGTGTCACTCCACATGACACGGACACCCTTCGTACCCGTCGAGGTCAGTCTGGACCTCGCCCGGATGGTCAGCGAGCACGAGACCCTGGGCGAGGCGGTCCGCACCCTCAACGCCATCGCGCCCCAGGTCGTCGCCTACGCCTGCACCTCGGGCAGCTTCGTCGGCGGCATCGCCGGGGAACGCGCCATGTGCGAGGCGATGACCTGGGCGGGCGCCGTCCCGTCCGTCACCACCTCCGGCGCACTGCTCGACGCGCTGACCGAGCTGGGCGTACGCCGGGTCGCGCTGGTGACGCCGTACACCGTGTCCGTGACCCGGGCGCTGGAGGCGTACGTCGCCGAGGCCGGCGTCACGATCAGCGGTTGCGCCTTCATGGGGCTGACCCGGCACATCTGGAAGGTCCCGTACCGCGACGTGGCCGACATGGCCCGCCAGGCCGTGCCCACGCCGGGATCGGCGGACGCCCTGTTCATCTCGTGCACCAACCTCCCCACCTACGACGTCATCCCGCAGCTGGAGGCCGAGCTGCGGATCCCGGTGATCTCGGCCAACCAAGTGACGATGTGGGCGGCGCTGCGCCGACTGGGTACCCCTGCGGTGGGGCCGTACCAGGCGCTGACCGATCCGTCGGCGCGCACCGGCCCCGCGGCGACGGGTGCGGCCGGTCCCGCGGTGGTGGGGCCCGCCGGTCCCGTCGACCCCGCGGTGGCGGGCCCGGTCGGACCCGCCGCGGCGGACCTGCCGGGCGTCGGTGACGTCCCGGACTCGGAACAGCAGCAGGAAGGGTGGACATGACAGCACTGGGAATCCTGTACCCGGGCCACTCCGGCGAGGACGACTACCCACGCATCGAGCAGCTCCTGAGCAGCGGCATCCGGGTGGACCTGGTGCACACGGACATCGGCGAGGACGCCCACCGGGTGGACGCGCTGCTCGAGATGGGCTCGCCGCAGCGGCTCGAGGCGGGTGTGGCCGAGCTGCGGCTGGCCGGCGCCGACGCGGTGGTGTGGGCCTGCACCAGCGGCAGCTTCGTGCACGGCTGGGACGGCGCCCACGAACAGGTGCGTTCCCTGGCCCGGGTGGCGGGCATGCCGGCCTCGTCCACCTCCTTCGCCTTCGTGCACGCGGTGAAGGAGATCGGCGTGCGGCGGGTCTCCATCGGCGCGACCTATCCGGAGGACGTGGCCCGGATCTTCGCGGACTTCCTCGGCGCCGCCGGCATCGAGGTGGCCGACGTCGTCAGCTCGGGCATCATCACGGCCGCGGAGGTCGGCACCTGGACCGAGAAGGAGGTACTGGCGCTGGCCCGTGCCGCCGACCGCCCGGACGCGGAGGCGGTCCTCCTCCCGGACACGGCCCTGCACACGGCGGCCCACATCCCGGCCCTGGAGAAGGAACTGGGCAAGCCCGTCCTCACCGCCAACCAGGTCACCGTCTGGGAGGCCCTGCGCCTGGCCGACCGCCGCGTCAACGCCCCCGAGCTGGGCGCGCTGTTCACACGGGAGCCGGTGGTGCAGGTCTGAGGAGGGGCGTCGAGGGCCGGGCCGGGGGCGGGGCAGGAGCGGTTCCCGGTCCGGTCCCGCCCCCGGGAGGGTGCCGGACCGGTCAGGGCGTACGCAGGGCCCACCAGGTGTGGGGGCCGACGATGCCGTCGACCCCGATCTTGTTGTGCCGCTGGAACGCCATGACGGCCGACCGGGTGGCCGAGCCGAACTCGCCGTCGATCCCGTAGCGGCCGACCGAGTACCCGAAATACGTGAGGAGAGCCTGGATCTCCTTCACGTGCGCGCCCCGGTCGCCGTAGTCGGTGTAGCGGCTCCCGTCGTAGTAGCCGCAGGCGAATCCGATGAAGTCGTAGAGCCCGCAGTACCGGGTGCCGGGGCCCGCGGCCCGCTGTGGGGCGGCGTCCGGAACGGCGGCGGCGGTGCCGGCCGCGCCGAACAGCGATCCGCAGACGGCCAGGATCACCAGTGCTTTCTTCCCCCGCATGGCATGTCCCTTCGGTGGACGGATTGGTCACCCGGAACGCTAGGGGTCGGGTGCGGCCGTGGCATCCAACGAGCGTGCGACAACGAACGGCGTAGGCGGGGTAAACCGGCGCGGTACGCACGGACGCGGCCAGCCGGCCGGAGCCGACACGGAAGAAGCCCCGGTCCGCGTGAGCGGGACCGGGGCTTCTCGTCGAGCGCTGGGCAGGCCTTGCACCTGCATTTCCCCACGGGAAGTGGGGCGTCTTTCCTTGGACCACCAACGCACTGCCTGCTGCGGGAGGTTGACCTCCGTGATCAGGGGATGATCGTATCGCAGCTTCGGCCGGGGTGCACATCGAGCCGCGTTCGTTCATGTAGAGGGACACTGATTGTCAGTCTGAACGTTCGAGATCTCGCCTGACCTCTTGTCAGCTTTCGGGCAGGCCCCTATTCTCACGCTGAGAAAGCGCTTTCCGCCATGGCCTGATTGACATGATCACGTCATGGCTTCCGTTCCGGCATGTGAAGGCGAATGGGGAGACCGAGGATGAGACGACCAGTCGCGCTGCGACTCCAAGCGGCACTGGGCACGCTGGCCCTCGCGGCCGCGGCCGGTGTGGTGCTGACGATGCCCGAGACGGCGTCGGCGGCGGCCGGCGGCGCCACCGGCTACGCGACCCAGAACGGCGGCACCACCGGCGGCGCGGGCGGGCAGACCGTCCGCGCCACCACCGGCACGGCGATCCACCAGGCCCTGTGCGGCCGGGCCAGCAGCTCGACCCCGATCGTCATCGAGGTCGAGGGCACCATCAACCACGGCAACACCAGCAAGGTGTCGGGCGACAGCTGCAACACGGCCGCCGACAAGATCGAGCTCAAGCAGATCAGCAACGTCACGATCGTCGGCGTCGGCAGCGGTGCCGTCTTCGATCAGCTGGGCATCCACATCCGGGAGTCCAGCAACATCATCATCCAGAACGTGACCGTGCGGAACGTCAAGAAGTCCGGCTCGCCCACCTCCAACGGCGGCGACGCCATCGGCATGGAGAGCGACGTCCGCAACGTCTGGGTCGACCACTCCACCCTGGAGGCCTCGGGCGGGGAGTCGGAGGGCTACGACGGCCTCTTCGACATGAAGGCCAACACCCAGTACGTCACCCTGTCCTACAGCGTCCTGCGCAACTCCGGCCGCGGCGGACTCATCGGCTCCAGCGAGAGCGACCGCTCCAACGGCTACATAACCTTCCACCACAACCTGTACGAGAACATCGACTCCCGGGCGCCCCTGCTGCGCGGCGGCACCGCCCACATGTACAACAACCACTACGTGAGCCTGAACAAGTCCGGGATCAACTCCCGGGCGGGCGCCAAGGCCAAGGTCGACAACAACTACTTCGAGGACTCCAAGGACGTCCTCGGCACCTTCTACACCGACGAGGCCGGCTCCTGGCAGGTCAGCGGCAACATCTACGACAACGTGACCTGGTCCGAGCGCAGCGGGGACAACAACCCGGCCGGTCCCGACCCGCAGTCCAACACCTCGGTGTCCATCCCGTACTCCTACACCCTGGACGACGCCTCCTGCGTGCCGTCCGTGGTGAGCGCCACCGCGGGCGCGAACAAGGGCCTGAAGGTGTCGGACGGCAGCTGCACGCCGCAGAGCCCGGACCCGACGGACCCCACGGACCCGACCGACCCGACGGACCCGACGGACCCGGACCCGACCGATCCGCCGAGCGGGACCAACCTCAGCATCGGGGCCGGCTCCGACGGCTCGTCCAAGGCGAGCGGCACCAGCTACGGCAACGTCCGCGACGGTGACCTCGGCACGTACTGGTCCCCGGTCGGCACGACGGGCTCCGTCTCCGTCAAGTGGTCCTCCGCCCAGACCATCGGCAAGATCAACATCCGGGAGGCGGCGGGCTCCGAGGGCACGATCGGCTCGTACCGCGTCCTCAACCACGACACCGGCGCCGTCCTGGCCTCCGGCAGCGGAGCGGGCGTGATCGCCTTCTCCCCGGTCTCGCTGGAGAAGATCACCTTCGAGATCACCGGCGCCTCGGGCACCCCGAGGATCGCCGAGTTCGAGACGTACGGCGGCTGACCCGGCCGGGAGGGCGGGGTGTGTCCGGATCGCGGTGCCGGACACACCCCGCCCTCTTGCGCGGGCGCGGGACAATGGACGGTGGCCCACTCCGCCGGAGTGCCCCCGCGTCCCGGGGAGGGCCGTCGTGACGTACGAGGAGGACCAGACATGGCGGAGCCCACGCCGCGTCGGCACGAACCGCGGCTACGCCCCGCGCCCCTGCTCTTCGAGCCCGCCGAGGCGGCCGCCGACCCCGAGCACTTCTTCGACCTCGAGTCGATCGACGACCCCCGGGCCCTGCTGGAACGGGCCACCGAGCTGACCCATGCGTTCCGCGCCGCGGCGGACCGGGCCATGGAGTTCCAGGCGATCGCGGCGGCACAGCTGGCCGATCCGAGGCGGTTCGACCGGCTGACCACCGCCGACATCGCCGAGCGCGCCGAGTGGACCGAGGACTACGCCAAGAAGATGGTGGAGTTCGGCCGTGACCTGATGCGCGGCGAACCGGCCGAGTAACCGGGGCGCATATGACAGAGGGGTGGGCAAGATACTCCCTTCCCGGTCGTCGTGTCACCGTTTCCCGTAACCCGACGGAGCGGCTCCCTCACACCGGGTAGATATTTGCGGTATGAGCAGCACACGCAACGCCACCACCCACGTCTCGGACGTCACCTCGGACGGCGCCGCCTGGCTGGCGTCGGCGGGCGCGTACCCGCGCCGCACGCTCGCGCTGTGGGAGGAGCGGCCCGGGGCGCCGGTCGTCCTGCCCTGCGGCTCCGCCTTCGACGTGGTGAGCGCTCCCGCGATCTTCGGCCGCCGGATGCTCGACCGGATGTGGGAGGACGGCCCGGGTTCGGGCCCGGTGGCGGAGTTCCGCGGCCGGATGCTGCTGTTCGCCGCGCCGGGCACCGCCCAGCGCCTGCCCTCGCTCCTCGACTGGGAGGAGTGGGGCGCCCGCGGCCGGGCGGCCGGCCGTACGGGTGCGGTGCCGCCGCTGCTGTGCCACGGCGCCGGGGACACGGTGACCGTCCCGGCCCCCGCCGGCTCCACGAGTGCTGCGGTCACCGCCGGCACGCCGCCGCGTTCCGGGTCCCGCTGGCTGGTGGCCCCGGACACCCGCCGGCCCTGGCTGCCCGGCCCGGAGATCCTGCTCTGGGCGGCCGTGCGGGCGGCCCGCGCGGCGGTGCGGATTTCGATTTTTTCTCCCGCCGACCAGGATGCTAAGGTCTACGACGTCAGCAGGCGCCGCTAGCTCAGTTGGTTAGAGCAGCTGACTCTTAATCAGCGGGTCCGGGGTTCGAGTCCCTGGCGGCGCACGTTGGCGATGGCGAGGCGTGTTCGCGGAAAGCGCGAACCGGCCTCGCCATCGTTGTTTTCGCGCTGGCTTTGCCGCGCGTTGTGGGGGCTTCGCCACCCACAGCCCCCCATGCGCGGTGCGCCGCCGAGCCGCGGCTCGGCCGATGCCGGGGGTGGGCCGGGGGTGCCTGGGGCGCCCGGTGTGGTGGTGGGCCGGGGGCGGAGGGGCCCCGGCGCCCGTGTCGGCCGGAGGCGTGTGCGTCAGCCGGGGGTGATCCGTACGGTCCAGGCGCCCGACTCCGTGCGGGCCTCGGCCTCCACCCGCACGCCGTCTCCCGGCACCGTGAAACTCTCGCCGAGACCCACCGGGGCGTCGGCGAGCGGGGGATAGACCGAGCCGGCCCAGCAGGCCTCGGTGCCCGGGTGGGCGTCGACCACCTCGATCGGCCCGCCCCCCGACCGCTCCCCACTGCGCACCCGGTACACCAGCACCCCCGCCCGGCACGCGGAGACGTCGTTGCCGACCGGCGTGCGCACCTCGAAGGCGAGGGCGCTGCCCGCCCCCGTGCGCACCACCGCGAGCTTCGTACCCCGCCCGAGACCGAAGGCCGGCGCGCCGGCGGCACCGGTCACCACCACCCCCGGGCCCGCGCCCAGCGGCTCCAGCGTCAGCCGGGTCGGCTCGCTGCCCCGCACGCACGCCACCTGCCGGGGCTGCAGCCAGCCCAGCTTCCACTTGTGCCAGCCGAAGAGGTCCGGGGCGAGTCCGAACTGGCTGCCCATCAGGTCCCAGTCACCGACGTGCGTGTCCCAGTCGCCCGTGCCGTCGGCCGGACGGTGGTACAGGTCGGGCAGGTCGAAGACGTGCCCCGTCTCGTGGGCCAGGACCAGCCGGTCCGGCGGATGGTTCTCGAAGACCGTGACGACCCGCCGGATGTCCGTGCCGTCGGCCCGCATCGGGGTGTCCAGGTTGACGACCTTCGTGGCATCGGAGTCCACCCCGGGTGCGTCCGGGTCCGCGACGAAGTAGACGACGTCGTAGCGGGAGAAGTCGACGTGCGGGTCGGCCGCGGCCAGCGCGTCGCGCAGATAGGCGGCCCGGTGCCCCGGGGTCCAGTCGCGCCGTATGGCGTACGACGTCGACGGGCTCGGCATCCGGATCCACTCCCGCAGTGGATGCGGGCGCAGCGTGAAAGCGCCGTAGGAGGCACGCCGGAAGAAGTCGCCGGTGGCGGGGAAGTGGTCGGCGGCGAGTTCCGCCGGTGCCGTCAGCGGCTGGGAGTCGGGGAAGGACAGGAACACCATCACCGCGTCCAGGGTGCGGGCCGGCCTGGGGTAGGCGGCGTTCCAGGTGTCCAGGCCTTCGGAGTGGTGCACGTCGGTGCGCTGGAGGGCGCAGGGCTCCGGGGAGAAGGGCTCGGCGACCGAGGGCGCGGTGATCAGGGAGGTCGCGGCGAGCGCCGACAGCGTGGTGCACACCGCGGCGGTGCTGCGCAGCCTCGTCCGCGCCGCCCGCGCCGTGCCCGCCTCCCGGGGAAGGCGCCTCAGGGAGAGCTGGCGCGGCACATGAACCTCCGGACGCGGTCGACGGGACACCGCACCCAGCTTGTGCATGATTGTCGTATTACGACCTGTTCGCCTGCACCGGATGGGTGAGCCGGCCGGGATTTCGCCGAAGTTCTCCCGAACGACACCCCGAAGACACTCACGGAACGTCACAACTGGTCGGAGGGGTGACGGACCCGGCCAGGGGTGAGCAGAAACGATCTGTCAGAGGGGTCGCCCGGTCCGCGACGCGGAACGGCGGCTGGAAGGGTCCGGTGTCAGCCTCTATGATCGGCACACTTTCCTGCACGAACAGAGCACGAACAGAGATCGAGGCACTGCGGGAGCGAGCGGTGAACGGAACCTCCGACGGGCCGGCGCCCGCACCAGACCTCGGCCCGTCGGTCATCACGGACAGTGACGAAGGTCTGGCTCCTCGTGCCGGACGTACGGAGCCCCCGGCCTACCGGTCGGTGTTCACCACGGCCCCGCTCGCCATGGCCGTCGTCGACGCCGAGGGTCTGGTCGTCAGCGCCAACGACTCCCTGGGCGGCCTGCTCGGCACCGATCCGGAAACGCTGGCCGGGTCCGTCGCGGCCGACCTCGTAGACCTCGCCTCCGACGCCGGCACCTGGCACGCGTACCGCGAGGTGCTGCGCGGGCACCGGTCCCGGCTGCGCTGCACCAGACGGCTCAAGCGGGCCGACGGGCACTCCCTGTGGGCCCAGGTGACGGTCGAACCGCTGGCCGGTTCGGGGGGTGAGGGGCACGGCGACTCCGAGGCGCTGCTGCTCTCCGTCGCCGACGTCAGTGCCCGGCGCGAACTGCAGGAGCGGCTGCGCCACCTCCAGATGCACGACCCGGTGACCCGGCTGCCCAACCGTGCCCTGTTCTTCGAACGCCTGACGGCCGCGCTGGAGGCGGAGTCGTACGAGAGCGGCACCGGCCGGATCGGCGTGTGCTACCTCGATCTGGACGGCTTCAAGGCCGTCAACGACACCCACGGCCACCGCGTCGGCGACCGGCTCCTGGCCGCCGTGGCCGAACGGCTGACCAGGTGCGCGGAGGAGGCCGCCCAGGCCCGCTCCGGCCCGCCGCTGGTCGCCCGGCTCGGCGGTGACGAGTTCGCCCTCCTGGTGGAGGACTCCACCGGCACCGACCAGCTAGCCGACCTGGCCGGGTCGGTCCTGGCGGCCCTCCAGCCGCCCTTCGAGCTCTGCGACCGGCGTCTGTCGGTCACCGCCTCGGTCGGCGTCGTCGAACGCCACACCGCCGGCACCACCCCCACCGCCCTGATGCAGGCCGCCGACACCACCCTGTACTGGGCCAAGGCGGACGGCCGGGCCCGCTGGACCCTCTTCGACCCCGAGCGCAACGCCAACCGCATGACCCGCCAGGCGCTGGCCGCCACGCTCCGCCCCGCCATCGAACGCGGCGAATTCGCGCTGGAGTACCAGCCGCTGGTCGGCATGGAGGACGGCCGGGTGCGGGGCGTCGAGGCGCTCGTCCGCTGGAATCATCCTCAGTTCGGTGTACTTGCGCCGAATCGGTTCATCGCACTGGCGGAGGAGGATGGTTCGATCGTTCCCCTCGGCCGCTGGATCCTGCGCACCGCCTGCCACCAGGCCCGCCGGTGGCAGCTGGCCCACCCCGACGAGCCGCCGATCTTCGTGAGCGTCAACGTGGCCGTCCGCCAGGTCTGGGACTCCGACCTGGTCGCGGACGTGGCCCACACCCTGGAGGAGACGGGCCTCGCCCCGGAGCTGCTCCAGCTGGAGCTGACGGAGTCGGCGGTGATGGGCTCGGCCGGACGCCCGCTCCAGGTCCTCAAGGCGCTCAGCGACATGGGCGTCCGCATCGCCATCGACGACTTCGGCACCGGCTACTCGAACCTGGCCTACCTCAGCCGGCTGCCGGTCTCGGTGCTGAAGCTGGACGGCGCGTTCGTACGGGGCTTCCAGTACGAGGCCGCAGTTTCAGAGGCCACCGGGGCGGGGGCCGGGACCCGGACGGGTACGGGTGCCGGTGCCGGAGAAGGTGCCGGGGTCGCCAGTCCGGCCGACGAGGTCATCGTCGAGGCGATGGTCCAGCTCGCCCACCGCCTCGGTCTCACCGTCACCGCCGAGTGCGTGGAGACCTCCGACCAGGCGAGCCGCCTGCGCCGCATCGGCTGCGACACCGGCCAGGGCTGGCTCTACTCCCGGCCGGTGGCGCCGGACCGCATCTCCGCACTGCTGGGCTCGGGACCGGCAGGGGTTCAGGCCGGCGTCGGCAACCCGTAGGCGTCGGCGATCAGCTCGTAGGAGCGCAGCCGTACGTCGCCGCCGTGGGCGTTGGCGGTGAGCATCAGCTCGTCGGCGCCGGTGCGCTTCTGCAGGTCGTCGAGGCCGGCCCGGACCTCGTCGGCGGTGCCGTGGACGACGTTGGCGTTCCAGGAGCGCACGAACTCCTCCTCCATCGGGCTGAAGTCGTACGCCTCGGCCTCCTCCGGCGTCGGCACCAGCCCCGGGCGCCCGGTGCGCAGCCGGACCATGTTCAGCGCGGCCGCGAGCACCTGCCTGCGCGCCTCCTTCTCGTCGTCGGTCGCGAGCGCGGAGACGCCGATGAGGGCGTACGGCGCGTCCAGCACGGCGGACGGCCGGAAGGACTCCCGGTACAGGTCGAGGGCGGGAATCGTGTTCTGCGCCGAGAAGTGGTGCGCGAAGGCGAACGGCAGCCCGAGGGAGCCGGCCAGCCGCGCGCTGAACCCGGAGGACCCGAGCAGCCACACCGGCGGCCGGTGCGCCGACTGCACCCCGCCGGGCGAGGTGGCCTGCACGGGCCCCGGCACGGCGTGGATACGGCCGTAGGGGTGCCCGTCCGGGAAGTCGTCGTCCAGGAACCGGATCAGCTCGGCGAGCTGCTGCGGGAAGTCGTCGGCGCCCTCGTTGAGCCGGTCGGTGCGGCGCAGCGCGGCGGCGGTGGCTCCGTCGGTACCGGGCGCCCGGCCCAGCCCGAGGTCGACCCGCCCCGGCGCCATCGCCTCCAGCGTCCCGAACTGCTCCGCGATGACGAGCGGCGCGTGGTTGGGCAGCATGACGCCGCCGGACCCGAGCCGGATGCGGTCGGTGTGGGCCGCCAGGTGGGCGAGGATCACCGCGGGCGAGGAGGAGGCGACGCCGGGCATGGAGTGGTGCTCGGCGACCCAGTACCGCCGGAAGCCGCGCGCCTCGGCGAGCCGCACGATGTCCACGCTGGTCCGCAGCGCGTCGGTGGCGGTCCGACCCGCCCCGACGGTCACCAGGTCCAGTACGGAGAGGGGGACGGGAGCGGTGCCGTGGGCGGTGCCCCGGATCTCCTCTGCGGCGTCTGCGGCCATGGTGGGGTGCCTCCTGTGATTGACGTACTCGTACGCGGGTCGCTGCGCGACGTAACAGGAGGGGGTCTCCGGTTATTCCCGGGCGGGGCTCGGTCGGGGCTGGGCGAGCCACACTCCGCCCCGCATGACGACCCGGCCGCGAAGCTCCGGTTCTCCGCGCCAGGCGCGCACCGTCGTCGGCTCGACGCGCAGGTAGAGGAAGGAGCCGTGCTCGGTGCGCGGATCCCAGCCGAACTTGCCGGCGAACGCGTCGGCGGCCTCCCCGGGTACCTCACTCGCGGGATACGCCTGTGCCGATCCTTGCAGCATCACCACGTCGAAGGTGTCCGGCAGCGACAGGCGTACGCGCGGCTCGCGACGCACGTTGCGCGCGGTCGCGGAGGAGGCGCCGGTACACATCCAGACCGCCCGTCCGTCCCACCGGAACCACAAGGGCACCTGGTGCGGCCCGTGGTCGGGGTGAGCCGTTGACAGCCACACGTCGCGTTCCGTGCTCAGCCGGTCCAGGGTGTCGCGCCTGCGCTCCGCCGCGGTCCGGCGGGTGGTCTCCGTAGCGTGCATGGACGCCGACCCTAGGCGTCACGGTCGCGACGCGCATCGGGCGCAGGTCCTAGGTCGAGGCGCCGACGCCCCGGGCCGCGTCAGCTGCGGGGTGAGTTCCGGCTGCCGTGGGACGGACGGCCTGACGTCTCGGTCAGCGGGTCACGCGGTGGCGGAGGCGGACGACGCCTGACGCGAAAGTGTGGGCCTCCATGAGGTCGAGCTTCACCCGGCGTCCGTGGTGAGGGAAGTAGGGGGTACCGCCGCCGACGAGTACCGGGTGGACCACGGCCCGGTACTCGTCGATCAGGCCGGCCTCGGCGGCCTCGGCGGCGAGGCTTGCTCCGCCGATCGCGATGTCGCCGTCGCCGGGTACGCTCCGCAGGTGCTCGATCTCCTCCGTCAGCGTGCCGGAGGCCAGGCGGGTGTTGGTGCCCCGCACCGTCGTCAGCGTCCGGGAGAAGACCACCTTCGGCAGCGCCTTCCAGAGCGCGGCCCACTCCCGTTCCGCCGCGTCGAGCGACTCGTCCTGCTCGGCGGTCTCCCAGTACAGCATCGTCTCGTACAGGCGCCGGCCCAGCAGGTGGACGCCGGTCTGCCGTAGCTCGTCGGTGAAGTGGCGGAAGACCTCCTCGTCCGGGTCGCTCCAGTCGATGGCGCCGTTCGGATCGACGACGAAGCCGTCGAGGGACGTGTTCATCGAATAGGTCACCCTGCGCATCGGAAGGCCTCCTCGGTAGCCGTTCGGGTCCGACCGTACGGCCACCGGCCGGGCGCCGCAGCCGATCCGGGACGGCGCGGCCGGGGCCTAGTCGACCGGCGCGACCCGGATCAGGTTGCCGTCCGGGTCCGTGATCGCGAAGGTACGGCCGAAGGGCTCGTCGTGGGGTTCCTCCGCCACGGTGACGCCCTTGGCGGCCCACTCGGCGTGGAGGGCGTCGATGGCCGCCGAGGAGCCGGGGATCATCAGGCCGACCTCCGAGGTGCGCGGGGTCTGTGGCGTGACCTGGTCGGCGCGGCCGCTCCAGAGGGCGAAGAGGACTCCGGGGGCGACCTCGAAGGGGATGTAGCGGGGGGTGGTCATCACCGGCTTGATGTCGAAGAGGTCGGAGTAGAAGGCGGTCGCGCGCTCGACGTCCGTGACGTAGACGAGGAAGAGGTTGGGTGCGGACATGGGTGACTGCTCCTTCCGGACGGGCCGGTCGGTTCCGGCCCTTGGTGCCAGCCTCGCCTGAGAACATGACAGGAGTTGTCCTGTTCGGGCTTTCCGGTCTTCCGGTCTTCCGGTCTTCCGGTCTTCGGGTTTTGGGTGAGAGGGGCTGTCGGATGAGTCGGCCGCAGCGGTTGATCGAGCTTCTCGCGGCCCTGCAGGCGCGGCCGCGGACCACCGCCGAGGAGCTGGCCGAGGAGCTGGGGGTGTCGGCGCGGACCGTGCTGCGCGATGTGCGGGCGCTCGTCGATGCGGGGATCCCCGTCTTCACCGAGCGGGGGAAGTACGGCGGCATCAGTCTGCTGCCCGGCGACCAGGCCGACCTGTCGAGGCTGACGACCGGCGAGGCGGACCTGCTGCGGGCGGTCGGCCTCGACCTGGAGCGGGCCCGGCAGCTCGGCGGTGAGGCCGCCGCCCGGTCGGCGCTGCGCAAGCTCACCTCACGCAGGCGGCCGCCGCCCGCCCGGGACGAGTTGCCGCTCGCGCTGACGGATGTGATCGCGATCGACAACCGGCCCTGGTTCGGAGAGACCGCGCCCCTGCCCGATGTCGCGGGGCTGGTGCAAGACGTGCGGACGGGGAGGCGGTTGCGGATCGTCTACCGCAGGAGCGGGGCCGCGTCCGCGCGGGAGTTCGTGGTCGATCCGTACGGGCTCGTGCAGCGGGGCGGGCGGTGGTATCTCGTGGCCGACCGGGACGGCGAGCCACGCCTGTTCGCGCTCACCCGGCTCCGGCGGTGGACCGTGCTCGACGACGGGCGCCGGCTTCGGCCGGGTGCCGACCTCGCCGGTACGGCACGGGAGTTGGGCGAGGCGCTGGAGAGCAGGGAGCGCGTGCTGGTCACGGCGCGCGTCGATGCCGCCAGCCTCGACATCGCCCGCCGGATCCTGGGCGCCAGGCTCAGGGCGGCGGGTGACCGGGGGGAGGACGGACGGGTCGAGATCACCGTGGCGTACGACGGGGTGGACGCCGTACGGCAGTTGCTCCAGTTCGGGGAGCACATAGAGGTCGTCGGTCCGGAGGCCGCACGCCGGCTGGTCGCGCGGCTCGCCACCCACCTCGCCCACACGCACACCCCCCTCGGCGAAACGTGAACACTCGCCCCGCATCTGTCCTTCAGCCGCTCGAACGAGCGGCTGAAGGACAAACTTGCCGAACTGTCCTCGCCGCGCGTGACCACACCCCCTACGGCGCCACGTCCTCCAACGTGCGGCCGCTCGTCTCCTCCGCCCAGCTCGCCGCCGACAGAGAGCCCGCGACGGCGACGACCGCGAGGGTCACGAGCACCGTGCCGGTAGTAGGACCGACCTGACCGCGCTCGGCCCCGTCCTAAGGGAAATCCCCCGTCCGTCGGTGCCCTCCGACTCCCTGCAGCGCCCCGCTCAGGGCCGCCAGGCCACCCGGTGCTCCGCGAGACGCGCCAGCACCGCGTGGTTCGCCTCCCAGCCGTCCGGGAACTTCACCAGCGTCCCCAGCTGGACCGGTTCTGTGGACGGATAGTCGTCCAGCAGTGCGCCCACGCCCTCGCGGCAGACCACGATGCACGCGTGCCGGTGCCGGGAGGCGAGGACGCACAGGCGGCCGGTCTCCAGGTGGAAGGCGGTGGCGTCGGGGCGGCCGGAGAGCGGGTGCAGGACGACCGTGACGTCGTACTCGCGGCCCTGGAGGCGGTTGGCCGTGTCCACGGTCACGTCGTGCACACCGAGGTCGGCCAGCGCCGCGCGGACCGCCGCCGCCTGGTCCCGGTGCGCCGTGCCGACGGCGACATGGGCGGCGGTCAGGGGAGCGGGGTCGGGGGAACGCTCGGAGGTCGCCCGGCCCTCCCGGTCGAGCAGGCGCCGGACCACCGCCGCCACTGCCCGCACCGCCTCCGGGTCGGTGCGCGGGGTGTGCCGGGGCGGAAGCTCCAGCAGGCCCCAGCCGGCGACGGCCGCCTCGTCGATCACCCGGTCGGGACCCGAGCCGTCCGACGGCACCGCGAAGGCCAGGCTCCGGTCGCCGTGGTCCGTGCCGCTGCGGAAGGGCGTGTACGGGTAGAAGGCGTCGGAGACCAGACGGGCCGCCGACGCGGGCAGGCGCCAGGAGACCGGGAGACGGTGCTGGGGGAGCCCGGGGTTGTGGGCCAGCAGGGTCGTCACCGCCGAGGACGACGGGTCGTAGGCCAGGCCCGCCCACTGCTCGCTGCCCACCGTCGCGAACGGGTCCAGCTGGCCCGGGTCGCCCACGAACAGCGCCCGTTCGAAGAGCCCGGCGACCGCGAGCAGGGAGTCCGAACGCATCTGGTACGCCTCGTCGACGATCGCGTGCCGCCACGGCTCGTCCACCTTGACGTGCGCCCACTTCGCCGCCGTGGACAGGACGACGGACAGCCCGGCGAGGTCGGCGGCCTTCGCCGACTTGCGGACGTTCTCCAGCCCGTCGAGCGCCTTGTCGTACGGGTCGGCGTCACTGCTGTGCAGGCGGCCCACCGGAAGGTCCGGGTTCTTCTCGGCCAGGCGCAGCACCAGGTCGTCCACCTGCGCGTTGGTCTGTGCCACCACCATCAGGGGGCGGCCCGCCCCGGCAAGCTCCAGCGCCGCCCGCACCACGAGCGTCGACTTCCCGGCGCCGGGCGGGGAGTCCACGACGACGCCGCGCTCCGTGCCGTGCAGGGTGTCGTGGAGGATCGCCGCGGTGGCGCGGGCAGCCTCCGCGCCCGGGTCGAAGGCCTCGGGCGCGGGTGCGGGGGCGGACAGGGCCTCGGCGGTCACAGCACGTCCTCCTCGGTCTGGGCGTCGGCGGCCTCCGGCACCGCGGCCGCCTCGCCGGGCGGGCCGCCGTGCGTCCACGGGGTCTGCTCCGGGTCGGGGAGCTTCGCGCCGCCCCGCTGCTCGTGCTCGAAGAGCGTGAAGCAGACCAGGTCGCCCTTCTCGGGCACCGACCCGGCCTCGGGTTCCTTGCCGCGGCCCATCTTGTCCACGATCCGCAGGACCAGTGTCCCGTCGACGGTTCCGGCCCCGGCCCCGTCGACGGTTCCGGCCCCGGCCCCGTCGTCCGGGCCGTCGTCCGACGGCGCGGGGCCGACGTACTCGGCCGTCTGGGGCCTGCCGCCCAGCGAGCGGTACACCTTCACCCGCTCGCCCAGGTGCGGGCGGTCGTCCGTGCGGACCGTCACCAGCGGGCGCGGACTGGGCCGCTTGCTCTCGCTGTACGCCATCACCACGTCGACGACCTCACCCGCGAACGCCTCCCCGGACAGCCGGCGCCCCGCCATCACCAGCGGGTCGTCCAGCGCCTCCTGGGCCTCCAGGCGGGCCTGCTCACGCTCGCGCGTGGCCAGCTTGTTCGCCGCCGTCACCGCGTCGTCGCGGCGGGGCTGCGGGGGCTCACCGGCCAGGATGCGGTCGCGGTGCGAGGTGAACGACCAGCGGTCGCGGGTCCAGCGCTCCTCGACGTGCGCCCCTTCGGGCAGCTCGCCCAGCAGGTCCAGGCCCCGCCACACCGCGTCCCAGGTGGGGCGGGTACGGCTCTCGACCAGGACGCGGACCTCCCGCTCGGCGGCCACGAGCGCGCCGAGCCGGTCGTCGGCCTCCAGTCCGTCCTCGGCTGCGGCCAGCGCGGTGCGCGCGCGGTCGTAGCGCTCGATGGCGGGCGCGAGCAGCTTGTTGTCGAAGGCCGGGTCGGTCGCCGGGCCCGCGGGCGGGCACAGCAGCTGGCCGTCGGCGTCGCGGGCCAGCTCGGCGCGGTGAGCCGCCTCGGCGCCGGTCAGGCCGGGGTTCAGCGCGTCCTCGGGCGCGATCCACGCGAGCAGGGCGCCCAGGTGCTGGTCCTCCAGCGTGGACTGCCCGGTCGCCCAGTGCCGGCCCAGCAGGTCGGTCACGGCCAGGAGGAGGGAGGAGCCGGGCACGCGGGCCCGCTCGCCGTAGTGGGTCAGCCACCGGCCGAGCAACGGCACCCGGGGCGGCGCGGGGTGCGGGGTCTCCGGGTCCTGCTCCGCCGTACGCCGAAAGCGCATGGAGCGGCCCAGCAGCCGTACGAAGTCGACGCCGGCGCGGCTCGGCACGACCAGTTGGGCGGCGTCCGCGCACAGGTCGACCTCGACCTTGACCCGCTTGCCCGTCTCCGGGTCCGTCTCGGTGCGCTCGGCGGCCTCGACGCGCTCCGCGTACGCCTCGACGTGCGGCAGCACGATGTCCGCCAGCTCGGCCAGGAACGCGAAGCGCAGGTCGCGGTCGCGGGGCTGCGGCACGACCAGCAGCCGCGGCGCGTCCCGGTCGGTGCCGACCAGCGCGCCGAGCGGGGCCCCGGCCTCACCGGCGGTGATCAGCGGTACGAAGACCAGCGGACGGTCGGACAGGTGCCGGTGCCGGACGGTGGCGGCGGGCTGGGCACGGCCGGTGCGCACGGCCTCCAGCCGGGCGAGCGTGGTGATCAGCGACACGCGGACACCTCGCCGGCTCCGATCCCGGTGCCGGTTTCGGGAGCGCTGCCGGCGCCCGCCGACCCGCCGGGTGCCGCACCGGCCGTCGCGAGCGCCTCCGCGCGCAGCCGGGCCGCCCGGCGCAGCGCGGCCACCGCCGGGTCGTCCGGGTCGCCGGCCTCCCCGCGGGCCGCGGCCAGCACCTCCTCGACCGTGGACAGCCCGCCCAGTTCGGCCCGTACCGGGCGGCCCAGGCGGGTCACCGCACCGGCGTCGCGGGAGCGGGCACGGCAGTGGAAGGCCAGCTCGCACGCGGACAGGCACTCCGGCGCATACGTCGCCGGGACCGCCTCGACCGCCGCCGCGAGCTCCTCGGCCGACTGCTCGGGGGAGAAGCAGACGCCCTGAGGGAGCGCGTCGGCGATCTCCTCGATACGGGTCAGCCGGGCCAGCTGGCGGTCGGTGACGGCGCGCTGCTTGCGCACGTCGACGGCGGAGGCGGTGGGCAGGTTGGAGAAGTCCTTGGGGCAGACCAGCAGGACGCGGTGGCGCACGCGCGGGGCCGGGTCCAGCCGCGCCGCGACCCGCTCCAGGGCCAGCACGTACACCGCGGCCTGCCGCGCGGCGGCGCCGACCTTCGCCGGGTCGGCGGAGCCGTCCAGCATGGGGAAGGACTTGATCTCGACGACCGTCCAGCTGCCGTCCGGATGCACCACCACGGCGTCCGGCTCCAGGAAGGCGGGGGAACCGGCTACCTCGAGGGCGAGCATCGGATGGTCGAGCAGCGTCCACGCGCCGGCGGTGCCGGTGGCCTCGCGCAGGGCCAGCGCCGTGCGCGCCGCACGCCCCTCGGGGCCGGTGGCGGACAGGTCGGGCACCGCCACCCGGGCCTCCGCGGGCGGCTCGGCACCCCGGTCCAGCCTCTCGTGCACGAGCCGCAGCAGCTCGGCGCCGCCGTCCGCCTTCACCTTCGCCTCGAAGGCGTTGCCCCGAACCAGGGCGAACTGCGACTGCCCGAAGACCGACGGAGATCCCAGCGCACTCGCCAGCGAGCCCTTGTCCACCCCGGCGCCGTCGAGGACCGCCCGTCGGCGGCACCCCGGGTTGGCGGCGAGGGCGGCCAGGGCGCGCGCGTCCAGCGCCTTGGCCGGTACGTCGGGACCGCGCAGCTCAGCGAGCCGGTGCCGGAGTCTCGTCCCCCGCGTCCGAGGGGGCGGGGTCCGGCTCGGCTCCCGCTCCGAACCGCTGCTCGCGCTGCCGTGGAAATCGCTCACCCGCGGAAGTCTGGCATCCGCCACTGACATTCGCGGAACCCGCGCCGTCCGCGGCGGTGGCGGAGGCCGTCGCGGGGGTGGTCCCGGCAGCGGCCGCGGGGGCGTCGCCGGAGGCGGTCCCGGCCGGTGCGACAGGGACCGGGAGCCGGGACCGCAGCCGCTGCGCGGTCCGCAGCACGAACGGCGTCAGCAGCAGCCCCACGCCCATCACGGCCGCGCCCGCGACCGCGTCGAGGAAGTAGTGGTTCGCGGTGCCCATGACCACGATCGTGGTCCCCAGGGGGTAGACGACGGCGACCACCTTCGCCGCGCGCGTGCCGCCGTAACGCCACAGCATCACCCCGCACCACAGCGCCCAGCCCACGTGCAGGCTCGGCATCGCCGCGTACTGGTTGGTCATGCCGCCCATGCCGCGCGGCGCGCTCGCCGCGCCGCCCCACCAGCCGTACGAGCTGTACTGGGCCATCGTGTCGACGAAGCCGTGGGAGGCGTCCAGCAGCCGGGGCGGGCAGGTCGGCAGGAGGGTGAAGCCGATGAGACCGATGAACGTGGACGTCATCAGCCAGGTGCGGGCGGCCCGGTAGCGCACCGCGCGGGAGCGGAACAGCCACACCAGGATCGCCGGGGTGACGAGGTAGTGCAGCGACGCGTACCAGAAGTCCGCCGGGACGCCGATCCACGGCTCCCTGGTGAAGAGACGGTTGAGGGGGTGCTCCGCGTTGAGGAAGAGCGCCTTCTCGATGTCCAGGATGGCCAGGCCGTGGTCGACGGCATCCGCGACGTTGCTCTGCACGAGCAGGCGCCCGGCGCTGTAACAGGCGTACACGAGGACGATGAGCGGCAGCTCGGTCCACCAGCGCAGCCGAGTCTTCGGGGCCGTCTCGGTGCCCGGTTTCTCGGTGTGCCGCAATCCGATCGCCCTCCCCCTCTTCTCGTTCCCGCTTCTCGTTCACACGTGCGCCCGGACGGACACGGACGAGTCACTCTACGGCCTCGCCCGGCCCGCTCCGCGAAGCGCCCTCGGACCGGATAGACGCGGGCAGTGCCCCTCGGGTTGCCCGCACGGACAGTACGGGATGATGGAAGCGTCCTCTCAGACATTTCTCCCGGAAAGGCCTCTTCATGGCACCGCGCATTCTGCTGGCCCGGCACGGACAGACGGAGTGGTCGCTGTCCGGCAGACACACCGGCAGGACCGACGTGCCGCTCCTGGAGGAGGGCCGGCGCGGCGCGAAGCTGCTCGGCGAGCGGCTGCACCGGGCGCCGCTGGACGGGCTGGACGGCGTGGAGGTGCGGACCAGTCCGCTGGTGCGCGCGAGCGAGACCTGCGAGCTGGCGGGATTCGGCGAGCGCGCACGCGCGTGGGACACGTTGATGGAGTGGGACTACGGCGCGTACGAGGGCATGACGCCGGACCAGATCCAGGCCGTGCGGCCCGGCTGGCTGATCTGGCGGGACGGGGTGCCCGAGGGGGAGAGCGTGGCGGACGTCACCGCGCGCGCGGACGAGGTGGTGGCGTGGGCGCGGGAGGCGGACCGGGACGTGCTCGTCTTCGCCCACGGGCACGTGCTGCGGGCGATCGGGGCGCGGTGGCTGGGGCTGCCGGTGTCGTTCGGGGCGCGGATACGGCTGAATCCGACGTCGCTGTCGGTGCTGGGGTGGGCCTATGGGGAGCCGGCGGTGGAAAGCTGGAACGACGTGGGGCACCTCGTCGGCTGACGGTTGCTGCCGCTGCCGCTGCCGCTGCCGCTGCCGGTGCCGGTGCCGTGTTTGGCGGTGCCCGGTGTCGGGATGGGCGGTGGCGGGGTGCGCGGCCCGGCGTTGCGGGGTGCCTCCCCCAGCGCCTGAACGGCCTGGGAGATACCCCCGGCGTCCACCCGTGCCGCCCCAGCGGGACGACTGCCCGCAGCGGAGGTCGGTGGGGGAGCGACATGACTGCACGCAGCGGCGGTGGGCCGCAGCGGTGGCGGAGTGCGGTCATGCCGGTCGCGGGAGTGCTCCATGGCGGTCAAGGAAGGTGGAGACGGCCGAGGAGCGGCGGTGGGGGAGGAGGACCCGGGCCGTGCCCGCCAGCATCGTGTGGATGCGGGAGGACTGCACCTCGCCCAGCAGGTCCACGACCCGCATCCCCGCCCCCGCCGCCTCGTCGGGGCGCCCGCCCCGGGCCAGGTCGTCCGCCAGCTCCGCCGAGTACAGCGCCAGGTTCCGGGTGAAGTGCGGGTCCTGGAGGTCCGCCGCCCGCCGCGCGTGCCGGGCGGCCCGGGGCCAGTCGCCCAGGGTGGACCAGCACTGTGCCTCCAGCCCCTCCAGTTCGGCCTCGCCGTAGAAGCTCATCCACTCGGGGTCGGTGTCCGAGGGACCCCGCCCGAAGAAGGCCTGCGCGCGGACCAGTGCCTGCTCGCAGCCGACCCGGTCGGCGAGCCCCGCCCAGCCGCCCGCCTCGCGCAGCGCGAGCAGGGACATCAGCCGGTCCGAGCCCAGCGGGCGGGCGGCGCGCTGTGCGGCCTGCGCCGCCCGTACCGCCTCGCGCGGCCGGCCGGCGTCGCGGGCCAGGAACGCCATGTTGCAGAAGGCGTGCGCCTCCAGGCCCGCGTCGCCGTTCATGCGGGCGGTGGCGAGGGCCTCGGCGTAGTGGGAGCGCGCGTCGTCGAAGCGCCCCGAGTCGTGCGCCAGCCAGCCCACGGAGATCGCCAGTTCACCTGCGCCCGTGTAGAGCCGGTCCGCGGTCGCCCGCCGGGACGCGCCGGCGTCCAGGAGCGCGTACGCGGTGCGCAGCGGGGCCGCCGCGCGCCGGTAGAGCCCGTCCGCGCCGTGCCGGTCGTCCAGCAGCCGGATCCGGCGGACGGCTTCCTCGAGGGCGCCGGCCTCGCCCGTCCCGGCCCGGCGCGTGGGGCGCCCGGCCGCCGCGGCGTCGAGGGCGAGTCCCAGGGGGCCGAGCGAGGCGGCGGCCACCGTGGCACCGCTCGTCATGAATGCGCGACGCAGCACGTCGCTCTCCTCGTTGTTGTCGTGCGTTTCGTACAGGTCTTGCGGGTCTCGGACGTCTTGCGTGTCATGCGTCTCATACGGCTCACCCGCCCCTCGCGGCTCACCCGGGGTGCGCGCCTGCCGTCCGCGTACCGACGAGCGGGGCGCGAACCCCAGGTCGGTGAGCGTGCGACCGGGGAACATGTGCAGGAACACCCGTTCGTAGGCGTAGTTGGGACAGCGGATCTCGCCCGACTCGACCCGGCCGACATAGCGCGCGTCGCAGCTGACCCGCTCGCCGATCTCGCGCGCGGCCCGGCGGACCGCCGCCGCGAACTCCGCCGGGGAGCGCTTGCCGCGCAACCGCCTGAAGGCGAGGTTCGGCCGCGGGGGCCGTTCTGGCTGGGCGGAGGTCACCGTTGACGACGCCATGGCCGGGTCCTCTCGTGCGAACCGTCGAACCATGCCGGGGAAGGACACGACCGCGCGGCCCTGTTTCCGGCGAGCAAGAACGTACCGGTTGTGACGGAGCCGGTACGCGCTGTTTGGCTACAAACCGGATATCTCATCCACGATCTGCCATGAAGTGCCATCCTTTGCGGCGGCCCCGTGCCGTAGCCGTTGACGGTCCGCCGCGTTGAACCGGGTGGACCGGGAGACCCGCCGACTCCCGATCCGCTCGTCCGAGGAGGAGTTCCGTGGTGGAAGCCGGGATGGACACCAGTGTCAGCGTTCCCCCCTGCGATGCCTGTGACGTCGTCACCGTGCCGGCCCGGCAGGGTCTGGAGGCGGTCGACATCATCCGGCGGGGAGCCGGTGAGGGGGTGGGCTCGGTGCTCCACGACGACGGCTGCGACACCCTGGGCTTCCTGGTGCCGCCCGGCACCGCCGCCGCCTGGGACGTGCCGGGCAGCACCTGCACGGAGACGGACGGCCGGGGACTGAGCATCGTCCCGGAGCCCGAGCCGCCCGTGGAAGGCTCCGACTGGCTGCTGCCGCCCGGCGAGGCGGACCTGGCGACCGACCCCGCCGTCCTGAGGGCCGCGCTGGGCGAGGCGGCCCGTCTGATCAGGGCCGCGGACAGCTGCCGCTGAGGGAGACCCGTGGACTGCTGCCGCTGAGCGCGGCCCGTGGACTGCGGCCGCTGCGCGGGGCACTCCCACCCCGGTCCGACAATGGACCCATGGGAAAGTCCAGGAACAACGCCCGTCGCGGGCGCGCCACCGCCGAAGCCGTCGTCGAGGACGTCGACGGAGGGCGCGCCGAGCTGGTGCCCGACCGCGACCGGCCCCGGGCCTGGACGCTGCTGATCGACGGCGCCCCGCAGTCGCACGTCGACCTCGACGACCCGGCGTACCTGTCCTTCGAGTACCAGCGCCGCATCGGCCACGTCATCGACCTGGCCGCCCCGTCGGGCAAGCCGGTCCGGGCCGTGCACCTGGGCGGCGGCGCCCTCACCCTCGCCCGCTACGTCGCCGCCACACGACCCCGCTCCACCCAGCAGGTCGTCGAACGCGACGCGGCCCTCGTCCACCTGGTCCGCCGGGAGCTCCCCCTGGACCCGGCCGCGCGGATACGGGTGCGCTCCACCGACGCCCGCGCCGGGCTGGCCAGGGTGCCCGACGGCTGGGCCGACCTCGTCGTCGCGGACGTCTTCGCCGGCGCCCGCACGCCGGGCCACCTGACCTCCACCGAGTTCCTCGACGAGGTGCGGCGCGCGCTCGCGCCCGGCGGGGTCTACGCCGCCAACCTCGCGGACGGGCCGCCGCTCGCCCACCTGCGCGGACAAATCGCCACCGCGGCCGCCCGGTTCGCCGAACTCGCCCTCGTCGCCGACCCGGCCGTACTGCGCGGCAAGCGCTTCGGCAACGCGATCCTGGTCGCCTCCGACCACCCGCTGCCCCTCGCCGAACTCACCCGTCGCGCCGCCTCCGACCCGCACACCGCGCGCGTGGAACACGGCCGCGCGCTCACCGACTTCACCGGCGGCGCCCAGCCAGTGACGGACGCGGCGGCCGTGGACTCACCCGCGCCGCCGGAATCCGTCTTCAAGTGAGCCCGTACCGGCACGGTCCGGTTCAGTAGCTGCCGATCTCCACTCGCGGCGGTCCGTCGTGCCAGGTGCAGAACACCGAGACCCGGTCGGCGCCCGAGGTGAACTCCACCCGGATCCACGACTCCGTCTTCCACACCTGCATTGACCAGCCCGCACCCGGCGTCGCCGACACCAGGGACGCGGACGACGTACCGAGGTCGAAGACCGCGCGGCCCCCGTCGGTGTCGTAGCTCCTGACCCGGCCGGACGTCGTGGGGGCGGGGCTCGCCGGGGTCGCGGGCGGCGTGGTGGAGGGTGCGGTGCGCGAGGGGGCCGGGTCCGGCTCGCGGGGCGTTGCGCTCGGCGTCGGCGAGGCGCTGTGCGACGGCGAGGGCGAGGGACGGCTGGTGGACGACGCCAGGGACTCCCCGTCGTCGCCGTCCGCCCCGTCCCGCGCGCTCGCGTCGGCGGCCGTGATGGGCAGCGCGCGGGGAGCGTCGTAGGCCGTGCCGGCCATCACCGTGTGAACGCCCCACCACGACAGGGTGACCGCGGCGCCGGTGGCGAGCAGCCAGGCGATCACGTGGACGAGTCCTCTGCGCATCGCGGCCATACTGCCTCACCCGCCCCACGTGTGTCGCGTGGACGCCGTGCGACGCGGGCCCGGGCGGAGTTGTCCACAGGCTCGGACCGGGTCGGTCCGCATGGCGTACGGTGCCGCCCATGGCAAGTGTGCTCGTGGTCGAGGACGACCAGTTCGTACGCTCGGCGCTCATCCGGCAGCTGACCGACGCCTCGCACACCGTGCGCAGCGTCGGCACGGCACTGGAGGCGCTGCGCGAGGTCGCCCATTTCCGGTTCGACGTGGTGATCCTGGACCTCGGACTGCCCGACCTGGACGGCTGTGAGGCGCTGAAGATGCTGCGCGGCATCACCGACGTACCGGTGATCGTCGCCACCGCCCGGGACGACGAGGCGGAGGTGGTACGGCTGTTGAACGCGGGCGCGGACGACTACCTCACCAAGCCGTTCTCCGTCGAGCACCTGTCGGCCCGGATGGCGGCCGTGCTGCGCCGGGCCCGCGGCGGACCCACGGAGGCGGCGCCCCCGGCCGTCCTCAGGGTCGGCGGCCTCACCGTCGACCCGCTGCGCCGCCAGGCCGAACTGGACGGGACGGCACTGGACCTGACCCGCCGCGAGTTCGACCTGCTCGCCTTCCTGGCCGGCCGGCCGGGCGTCGTCGTCCCCCGCAAGGAGCTGCTCGCCGAGGTGTGGCAGCAGTCCTACGGCGACGACCAGACCATCGACGTCCACCTCTCCTGGCTGCGGCGCAAACTGGGCGAGACCGCGGCCCGGCCCCGCTATCTGCACACTCTGCGCGGCGTCGGCGTGAAGCTGGAGCCACCGCGACTGGAGCCACCACGATGAGATGGGCCCTGGTCAAGGTCTCGCTGGCGGTCACCGCGATGGTCGTGGTCGCCTTCGCCGTGCCGCTCGGACTCGTCATCCGGGAGATGGCCCGGGACCGCGCCTTCTCCAACGCCGAGCGGGAGGCCGCCGCCGTCGCCCCCGCCCTGTCCATCACCACCGACCGCGAGCAGCTGGAACGCGTCGTGGCCTCGGCCGGTTCGGACGCCGGGATGGCCGTGCACATACCGGCGCCCGGCGACGGGAGCGGCGACGCCACCGACATCGGGCGGCAGCGTGCCACCGACGAGGACATCGCCGCCGTACGGGAGATGGGGCGGGCCTCGACCACCGAGGTGGGCGGCGGTTCCACCCTGCTCCAGCCGGTCGCGCTCAGCTCCGGCGAGATCGCCGTCGTCGAGGTGTACGTGCCCGAGTCCGCGGTGACCAACGGCGTCGGCACCGCCTGGGCGGTGCTCGCGGCGGTCGGCGCCGCCCTGATCGTCGGCTCGGTCGCGGTCGCCGACCGGCTGGGCGTACGGATGGTGCAGCCCGCGCGGCGCCTGGTCGACGGGGCGCACGAGCTGGGGGAGGGCAGGCTGGGGGCGCGGGTGCCCGAGGAGGGGCCGGACGAACTGCGGCGCGCCGCCGTCGCGTTCAACTCCATGGCCGACCAGGTCGTGCAGCTGCTGGCCAACGAACGGGAGCTGGCCGCCGACCTGTCCCACCGGCTGCGCACCCCGCTGACCGTGCTGCGCCTCAACGCGGCCTCGCTGGGCGACGGCCCCGCCGCCGAGCAGACCCGGGCGGCCGTCGAGCAGTTGGAGCGCGAGGTCGACACCATCATCCGCACCGCACGGGACGCCAAGCCGCAGACCGCGACCGCCGGCCCCGGCGCCGGGTGCGACGCGGCCGAGGTGGTCCGGGAGCGGATGGGGTTCTGGTCGGCGCTCGCCGAGGACGAGGGCCGCAAGTGGCGGGTGGCCGGCGCCGACCGGCCGGTGCGCATACCCGTGGCCCGCGCCGACCTGGCCGCCTCCCTCGACGCGCTGCTCGGCAACGTCTTCCGGCACACCGCCGAGGGCACCGCCTTCGCCGTCGACCTGCACAACGGCGAGGACGCGGTGATCGTGCTGGTCTCCGACGCGGGCGCCGGGATAGCCGACCCCGAGGCGGCGATTGCCCGCGGCCGGGGCTCGGGCACCGACGGGTCGACCGGGCTCGGCCTGGACATCGTGCGCCGGATGGCCGAGTCGACCGGCGGCGACGTGCGCATCGGCGCTTCCGTGCTGGGCGGCACCGAGGTGCGGATCTGGATCCAGCTGGACGGGCGAACGGCACCGGTGCGGCGCGGGCACCGGGGAGCGGTACGCCGGCGCAGACAGGGCCGTACGCGGGCGCAGACGCAGACGCAGACGCAGACGCAGACGCAGACGCAGACGTCGGCACCGGCACCGGCGGTCCGGGCCGGCCGCGACCATTAATCGGTCCCGATCCCTTCCTTAAGCCCACCCTAAGATCGTCAACCCTCGCCCGGATCAGGCGCTTTGCCCGTTTCCGGGTCGCTAGCGTGCTGCCGCACCCACCCCCACCCCGCCCTCGCCGCGTCCCCGCGAGGGCACCGTGAACAGCGAAGGCAGGCACGTGATGCGTACGCACCGACGCAAGGCCAGTGGCAGGAACAAGGCGATCGGCGCCGTCGTCGCGGCGGCCGTGGCCGGGGGCGGCGCGCTGCTGTTCACCAGCACCGCCCAGGCGGCCGCGGTCGGCGCCGCGTACACGAAGACCAGCGAGTGGTCGACGGGCTACACCGCCCAGTACGTCGTCACCAACACCAGCGGGCAGGCGAAGGCGGACTGGACGCTGGAGTTCGACCTGCCCGCGGGCGCGCAGCTCGGTTCGCTGTGGAACGCCGAGTCGAAGGTCGACGGGCAGCACGTCACCGTGACCCCGCCGAAGTGGGACACGGACGGGCTGAAGGCCGGCGAGTCCGTCACGGTCGGCTTCGTCGTCAACGGCACCGCCGACCCCACCGGTTGCCTCGTCGACGACGCCGCCTGCTCGACGGACGGCGGCGCCACCCCCGAGCCCAGCGGCCGCCCCACCGAGCCCCCGGCCCCGACGCCCACGCCGACCCCCACGGCCACCGGCACTACCGAGCCGGCCCCGACCGGCACCCCCACCACCCCCGCGCCCACCGGAACCCCCGGCGACGGCACCGCCGCCGGCGCGGGCTTTGCGCCGTACGTCGACACCTCCCTCTACCCGGCCTTCGACCTGCTCGCGCACTCCGCGGCGACCGGCGTGCAGGAGTACAACCTCGCCTTCGTCACCGACGGCGGCGGCTGCACGCCCAAGTGGGGCGGCGTCACCGACCTCGGCAGCGACGCCGTCGCGAACCAGATAGGCGATCTGCGCGCCAAGGGCGGCGACGTCCGGGTCTCCTTCGGCGGCGCCTCCGGCTCCGAACTGGGCACGACCTGCACGTCGGCGGACGCGCTCGCGGCGGCGTACGGCAAGGTCGTCGACGCCTACCGGCTCACCAAGGTCGACTTCGACGTCGAGGGCGGGGCGCTGCCCGACAAGGCCGCCAACACCCGCCGCGCCCAGGCCGTCGCCGCGCTCCAGAAGCAGCACCCCGGCCTGGACGTCTCCTTCACCCTCCCGGTGATGCCCGAGGGCCTCACCCAGGCGGGCGTCGACCTGCTCGCCGACGCCGAGAAGAACGGCGTGGACATCGGCGCCGTCAACATCATGGCGATGGACTACGGCCCCGCGTACAGCGACGACATGGGCACCTACGCCATCCAGGCCGCCACCGCCACCCAGGCCCAGATCAAGGGCGTTCTCGGCCTGTCCGACGCGGAGGCCTGGAAGACGGTCGCCGTCACCCCGATGATCGGCGTCAACGACGTCGCCTCCGAGGTCTTCAAGGTCGACGACGCGACCCAGCTCGTGGAGTTCGCCGAGTCCAAGGGCCTCGGCGCGCTGTCCATGTGGTCCGCCACCCGCGACAAGGCCTGCCCCGGGGGCCCCAAGCCCTCGGCCGACGCCACGTGCAGCTCCGTCGACCAGGCGCTCAACGCCTTCTCCAAGGCGTTCGCCGCCTACAAGTAGGACGGCCTGGCTCCCCCGGGCAGGGCCGGGCCCCACACCGGCCCTGCGAGTGGGGCGCGGCATCCCCCCCGTGGGATGCCGCGCCCCGTGTCCCGCGTTCCTGCCGCGTACCTCCCGCGTCGTTTCTCCCGCGTTCCCTCCGGCTGCCCGAAGGCCTACTCGGCCGCGTCCAGCGGCGGCAGCGTCCCCGTGCGGGCCGCCCGGCCGTACCACAGCGCGCTCGACTTCGGGGTGCGCTGCTGGGAGACGTAGTCGACGTACACCGCGCCGAAGCGCTTCTCGTAGCCGTACGCCCACTCGAAGTTGTCCAGCAGGGACCACAGGTAGTAGCCGCGCACGTCGGCGCCGTCGGCGATGGCCTGCCGGACCGCCGTGAGGTGGCCGTTCAGGTAGGCGACCCGCTCGGGGTCGTGGACCGAGCCGTCCGCGCCGGGCTTGTCGTCGTAGGCGGCGCCGTTCTCGCTGATGTACAGCGGCATGCCGGGGGCCTCGCGGTTGTAGCGCATGATCAGCTCGTGCAGGCCGGACGGGTCGACGCTCCAGCCCATCTCGGTGCGCTCGCCCGGCGGCTGGTGGAACGCCACGTCGTCCGCGGCGGGCCACGGCGAGTGGTCGCTGGCGCCGTGGCCGTCGGCGCGCGGGGCGCGCGAGTCGGCGTCGGCCGCCGACACCACGGTGGGCGTGTAGTAGTTGAGGCAGATCGCGTCGACCGGCTGCCGGATCTGCCCCAGGTCGCCGTCCTGGACGTGCGACCAGTCCGACACCGACGCCGTCGCCTCCAGCAGGGACTGCGGGTAGGCGCCGTGCAGGATCGGGCCGTGGAAGATCCCGCCGGACAGGTCGTCGATCTTCCGCGCCGCCGCCAGGTCCGCCGGGCTCTGCGACAGCGGCCGCACGACGGAGGTGTTGAGGCTGATCGCCACCGAGTTGCGGGCCGGCATCACCGAACGCAGCGCCACCGTGCCCAGGCCGTGCGCCAGGTTCAGGTGGTGCGCGGCGCGCAGCGCGGCCGCCGGGTCGGTACGGCCGGGGGCGTGCACACCGGAGGCGTAGCCCAGGAAGGCGGCGCACCACGGCTCGTTGAGCGTGATCCACTGCTCGACCCGGTCGCCGAGGGCCTCGCCGACGATCTGCGCGTACTCGGCGAACCGGTACGCGGTGTCCCGCTCGGGCCAGCCGCCCGCGTCCTCCAGCTCCTGCGGCAGGTCCCAGTGGTAGAGGGTGACGGCGGGCTTGATCCCGGCGGCCAGCAGCTCGTCCACCAGGCGGCGGTAGAAGTCCAGGCCGCGCTGGACGGCGGGGCCGCGGCCGGTCGGCTGCACCCGGGGCCAGGAGATCGAGAAGCGGTAGGCGCCGAGGCCCAGGTCCTTCATCAGCGCCACGTCGTCGCGGTAGCGGTGGTAGTGGTCGACAGCGATGTCACCGGTGTCCCCGCCGGCCGTCTTTCCGGGGGTGTGGCTGAAGGTGTCCCAGATCGAGGGGGTACGGCCGTCCTCCCGCACCGCGCCCTCGATCTGGTACGCCGAGGTGGCGGCGCCCCACAGGAAGGCAGGGGGGAAGGTCACCGGGGTCACCGGCGTTGCGGACTCAAGCATGGAAACGCTCCCATAGAGGGTTCGTGGCGGGTCGTCCCGGCCGGCGCGAGGCCCGGCCGGTGGGACCGACGGGTGGAGGGACGAGGGGGGAAGCCGGGCAGGGGGCGGCGGTCACGGCGGTCGCCCGTTCCGGGGCCGGGGCGGCGGTGACCCGGCCCCCGCGGGTGAGCTGCCGGTGAGGTGTCAGCCCTTGACGGCGCCCTGCATGATGCCGCCCACGATCTGCTTGCCGAAGATCGCGAACACCAGGAGCAGCGGCAGCGTGCCCAGCAGCGCGCCGGCCATGATCAGGGACTGGTCCGGGGTGTAGCCGCGGCCCAGTCCCGCGAGGGCGACCTGCACGGTCGGACTGCCGTTCTGCGTCAGCACCAGGAACGGCCACAGGAAGTCGTTCCAGGACTGCACGAACATCAGCATGCCGAGCACGGCCATCGCGGGCCGCGCCGCCGGGAACACCACGTGCCACACCACGCGCCAGCTGCTGGCCCCGTCGACGCGCGCGGCCTCGATGATCTCGTCGGGCAGCGCCTGGAGCAGGTACTGCCGCATGAAGAACACGCCGAACGCGTTCACCAGGGACGGCAGGATCACCGCCTGGAGCTGGTCGGACCAGTCCAGCTTCGCGACCATCATGTACAGCGGGATGATGCTGAGCTGCGGGGGCACCATCATCGTGCCGATGACGATCAGCATCAGCGCGCCCCGCCCGCGGAAGCGCAGCTTGGCGAAGGCGAACCCGGCGATCGTCGACAGGAAGACGATCGTGAGCGCCGAGGTGCCGGCCACGATGGTGGTGTTGAGGAACGCCTCGCCGAGGTTGGCGTCGTTCCAGGCGATCTCGAGCTTGTCGAAGAGGTTGCCGCCGAACCAGAAGGGCGGCGGGGTCTGGGCGAGCCGCTGGTTGTCGCGCGAGGCGGCGATCGCCGTCCACACCAGCGGGAACAGCGAGCCGATGGTGAACAGGGCGAGGATGATGTAGGCGATCGGGCCCGCGTGCATGTGCCCGCCGGCCCGGGAGGACTTGGCGCCTCGTCGGCCCCTGCCCTTGCGGGACGGGTCGGGTGCCGCGTCGGCCGGGGGTTTCGTCATGGTCGTCGTCACGGCCGGTTCTCCTTAACTACTGGCGCGCAGCCGGCGCGAGATGACGGCGTTCAGGATGCCGATCACGATGAGGATCAGGAACATCGCCCAGGCGATCGCGGAGGCGCGGCCCAGGTGCTGGTTGACCCAGCCCTGCTCGTACAGGTACAGGCCGAGCGTCTGGAACTGGTGCTGGGAACCGCCCGAGGCACCCTTGTTCGCGTCGAACAGCAGCGGCTCGCCGAAGACCTGCGAGGCGCCGATGGTCGACACGACGACCGTGAACAGGATCGTCGGACGCAGCGAGGGCAGCGTGACGTGGATGAACTGCCGCCAGCGGCTGGCGCCGTCCAGCGCCGCCGACTCGTACAGATCCTGCGGGATCGCCTGCATCGCGGCCAGGTAGATCAGCGCGTTGTAGCCGGTCCAGCGCCAGATGACGATCGAGGACACGGCGAACTTCGACGCCCAGGAGCCGTTCTGCCAGTCGATCTTGTCCAGGCCAACCAGGTCGAGGGCCCAGTTGATCATGCCGTAGTCGCGACCGAAGAGCAGCACGAACACCAGCGAGGCCGCCGCGATCGACGTCGCGTACGGCGCCAGCATCACGACCCGGTAGAAGGTCGAGGCCCGCAGCTTGTAGTTGAGGATGTGCGCGAGGCCCATGGCCATCAGCAGCTGCGGCACCGTGGAGATGATGCCGATGTACAGGGTGTTCTTCGCCGCGTTCCAGAAGAAGTCGTCGTCGAAGATGCGGGTGTAGTTGTCCAGGCCCGTCCACTTCATGTCGGTGGGCGCGGTCAGCTCCACCGTGTGCAGCGAGGCCCAGCCGGTGTAGATCAGCGGGAACAGGCCGAAGGCGACGAAGAGCAGGAAGAACGGCGAGACGAACGCGTACGGGCTCCAGCGGATGTCCCGCTGCCAGCGCCGGGAGAGATTCGCCCGCTTCTTCCGGTCGGCCTCGTCGGCCGCCCTGCCGCCGGGCGGGCGGCCCGGGGCCGCGCCCCCCTTGACGGGGGACGCGGCGGTGTCGTGCCGGGTGGTCATTCCGGTCACTTCTCCAGGTTGTTGTCGATGGTCTTCACGGCGTTGTCCCAGGCGTCCTTGGCCGACTTGCCCTGGGTGACGAGGATGACGCCGTTGTCCGTCAGACCCTGCTGGATGATCTGGTCCTTCGGGCCGATGACCTGGGTCGGGATCTGCTCGGCGGCCTTGGCGAACAGCTCACCGATCGGCGCGTCGCCGGTCATGTCGTTCTTGCCGCCGGTCACCTGCGGGAGCTTGTACGCGGCGGGCGCGCTCGGGAAGCTGCCCATCTTGGAGAACAGCTTGGCCTGCTGCTCGGGCGCGGTCAGCCAGGTGACCAGCTTCTGGGCCTCCTTCACGTGCTTGCCGCTCTTGGGCACGCCCAGGAAGGTGCCGCCCCAGTTGCCGGACTTCGGGGCCTGGGCCACGTCCCACTTGCCGGCGGAGTCCGGCTGCGACTTGGCCTTGATGGTGCCGAGCATCCACGGCGGGCAGGCGACGGTGGCGAACAGGCTGTTGGAGATGGTCTGGTCCCAGGCCGGCTGGAACTGGGTCTGCGACTGGACCAGCCCCTTCTCGGCCGCCTCGGCGGTCAGGTCGAAGGCCTTCTTGACCTCCGGGTTGGTCTTGTAGATGACCTTGCCGGAGGAGTCGTAGAACTTCTCCTCCTCGCTGCTGAGGATGGCGTTGATCAGACCACCGGGGGAGTCCATGAAGTAGGTGTCCTTGCCGGCACCCTTCTTGTACTTCTCACCGGCCTCGATGAACTTGCTCCAGTCGCCGGCCCACAGCTTGGAGACCTCGTCGCGGTCCGTCGGCAGGCCCGCCTTCTCGAAGAGGTCCTTGCGGTAGCAGATGGCCATCGGGCCGATGTCCGTGCCGAGGCCTATCGTGGCGCCGTCCTTGGTGGTGGCCTGCTGCCACTTCCAGTCCAGCCAGTTGTCCTTCTTGACGCCCTCGGCCTTGGACATGTCCTCGAACTTGTCCGCCTGGGTGGCGACGACCTCGGCGATGTTGCCGACCTCGATCGCCTGCACGTCCTGGAGGCCGCTGTTGGTGGTGAGGTGGTTGACCAGAGCGGGGTAGTAGTTCTCGTTCCGCTCGGTGACGTTCTCCTCGATGTTGATGTCCGGGTTGAGCTTCTCGTACTCCTCGTAGAGCCCGGCCTCCTTGAAGCCCATCGTCCCGAACAGACCGAGGGTGATCGTGGTCTTGCCGCTGCTGTCGCCCGACGACGAGCTGTCCTCGTCCTTCCCGTCGTCGGCGCAGCCGGCCAGCAGCCCGGCGCCCAGCGACGCGATGGCCGCCATGACCACCACTCTGCGGGCCGATCCTCTGCGTGCTGCTCGCATTGCGTCCTCCTGTTGCCCTGACGTGCCGACCCCCCGGCCAACTGCATGGTTGGACCCGCTGCTTCATGTGATGCGTTCGTCGCTGCGGCTCGGGCGTGGAACGTGCGGGATGTGTATGTGCCAGGTAGTGTGGGAGCGCTCCCACAAGTGATGTGTTGAAGATTCGCGGGTCCGGGCGGGGGTGTCAAGGGAACGGACGCGACGAATTGCGTTCAGTTATCGGCCTGTTAACTGGACGTTGCGAGCGGCACGGAGACACTCCCGTACGGCGGTGGAGGGGCCGGAGTCGGTCATTACACCCGACCGGCCTGTTAAATTCCAGGCCAGCCGCAGAGTGCGGGGGTGACGACGGGAGGCGGGGCCGATGGCAAGCCACGGAGTGCGTGGGCGGAGCGGTGGCCGGCCCACCCTCGAAGAGGTGGCGGCACGCGCGGGCGTCGGTCGCGGCACGGTCTCCCGCGTGATCAACGGCTCCCCCCGGGTGAGCGACGCGACCCGGGCGGCCGTCGAGGCGGCGGTCGAGGAGCTCGGCTACGTCCCCAACACGGCGGCCCGCGCGCTGGCGGCCAACCGCACGGACGCGATCGCCCTGGTGGTCCCGGAGCCGGAGACCCGATTCTTCGCGGAACCGTACTTCTCGGACATGCTCAAGGGGGTCGGCGCGGAGCTGTCCGACACCGAGATGCAGCTGCTGCTGATATTCGCGGGCAGCGACCGGGAGCGGGAGCGGCTCGCCCAGTATCTCGCGGCGCACCGGGTGGACGGCGTCCTGCTGGTCTCGGTGCACGCCGACGACCCGCTGCCCGACCTGCTGACCCAGCTGGAGATCCCCGCGGTGATCAGCGGCCCGCGCTCGGCCGCGGAGCCGCTGGCGTCGGTGGACTCGGACAACTACGGCGGCGCCCGCTCGGCCGTCGAGCACCTGTTGTCCCGCGGCCGCGACCGCATCGCCCACATCACCGGGCACCTCGCCGTCTACGGCGCCCAGCGACGCGTCGACGGCTACCGCGACGCGCTGCGCGAGGCGGGCCACGAGGTGGACGAGGGGCTGATCGAGCCGGGCGACTTCACCGAGGAGGGCGGGCGCCGCGCGATGGCGGAACTGCTGCGCCGGCGCCCCGACATCGACGCGGTCTTCGCCGCCTCGGACGTCACCGCGGCCGGTGCCGGCCAGATCCTGCGCGAGGCGGGGCGGCGCATCCCGGACGACGTGGCGCTGGTCGGCTACGACGACTCGGCGATCGCCCGGCACATGGAGCCGCCGCTGACCAGCGTGCGCCAGCCCATCGAGGAGATGGGCCGCGCGATGATCGACCTGCTGCTGACCGAGATCGCCGACCGCAGGCCGGCCGCCTCGCGGGGGCTGGAGCGGCACCAGGTGGTGCTGGCGACGGAACTGGTGGAGCGCCGGTCGTCGTAGTGGCCTCCTTCGGCGGACGCCCTCCTGCTGCGCGCGCCGCGCTCACGGGCTCGCCGGGAAAAGGGTGACCGGCTGCGCCCTTGTCGCGGACAACACTCCTGGTTCGGGGGGAAGTTCGAGGTCCGTTGGACATGGCGTAGGGCCGGGCGCATCGTGGAGGGAGAGGGGCCAACGGGGCGGCATGCGGGGTCGGCTTCGATCTCTGGGCTCCGCTCCGGGACAAGGAGCAGACCATGACGCGCAGAATCACGACGCTGGCGGCGGTCAGCGGAATGGACTACGAGGACTTCGGTCCGAACGAACGTGCTTCGGGCGTCCGCAACGGAGTGGACTTCTACGAAGAGGGGGAGGGCTACCGCCGCTTCTTCGACGGGGAACTGCGCTGGGGCGGTGAGTGCCGCGGCGAGGTGCATCTGGACGGACGGGTCCAGGACCGCGAACTCTTCGTCAAGGGTGAAGCGCTGCTGTTCGAGGGGACGAGTGAGGACACCACTGATCTCGACGGCCGGCAGGAGCTGTCGTTCTCCGTGCCGAGGGGTGACACCGTCACACAGTCGGCCCACGTCACCAACACGGACGAGGGGTCCCAGGACTACGTCCACTGGGACATCACGGTCTCCAACAACATCGTCGAGTGACGCAGCGGGCACGGACGGTCCAAGATCCCCGCATTGCGGAAGAGGGGCCGCCGGTCTGCTCTCGCAGATCGGCGGCCCCTCTGATCAGGGTGAGTGACGGGACTTGAACCCGCGGCCACCTGGACCACAACCAGGTGCTCTACCAACTGAGCTACACCCACCAAGGCCGGTGCTCGAATCCCGCGTGGCGGGGTTTCCCGACCGGCTGAGAAAAAGTGTACAGGGTCCCAAGGGGTGCTCGCGCCCGGCTTTCCGGACGCCGCCGCCCGGCGGCCCCGAGCCGCTACCCGGCGCGTACGACGTGCTTCGCGGCGATCGCCCGGGCCGTGTCGGAGTCGGGGCCGGGCTGCGGGACGAAGACCGCCTCGCGGTAGTAGCGCAGCTCGGCGATGGACTCGCGGATGTCGGCGAGCGCGCGGTGGTTGCCGTTCTTCTCGGGGCTGTTGAAGTACGCCCGCGGGTACCAGCGGCGGGCCAGCTCCTTGATCGAGGAGACGTCGACGATCCGGTAGTGGAGGTAGCCCTCCAGCGCGGCCATGTCCCGCAGCAGGAAGCCGCGGTCGGTGCCGACGGAGTTGCCGCACAGGGGGGCCTTGCCGGGCTCCTTCACGTGCTCGCGCACGTAGGCCAGGACCTGGGCCTCGGCGTCGGCCAGGGTGGTGCCGTCGTTCAGCTCCGCGAGCAGGCCGGACGCGGTGTGCATCTCGCGCACCACTTCCGGCATCGTCTCCAGGGCCCGGTCCGGCGGGCGGATGACGATGTCGACGCCCTCGCCGAGGATGTTCAGCTCGGAGTCGGTGACGAGGGCGGCAACCTCGATGAGCGCGTCGTCGGACAGCGAGAGGCCGGTCATCTCGCAGTCGATCCACACCATGCGATCGTTCATGCGGGCCACTTTACGGTGGGCGCCTGTTTATCGGGCCCCCGGCGTCGGTGCGGGCCTCGCTGGGGGCTGCCGCCCTCAGGCCCCCGCTTCGGCCCTGAACGGGCCTCGTCCTCAAACGCCGGACGTGCTGAAGCGCCCCGCCCGGCGTCGGACGTGAGCGCCGGACGGGCCGAAGTGACCCCCGTGTCGGACGTGAAAGCCGGACGGGCCGCAGTGCTCCCCGTGTCGGTGTGAAAGCCGGACGGGCTGAAGCGCCCCGCCGGCGTCGGACGTGAGCGCCGGGCGGGCCGAAGTGACCCCCGTGTCGGGTGTGAACGCCGGGCGGGCCGAAGTGACCCGTCCGGCGCTCAAAGGGGCCGTCCGCTCACCTCACGGCGCGCTGCGCTGGCCCGGTACGCCGGCCGCGCCGGCCGGCATCGGGGTCGGCGTGCGGCGGGTCTGGAAGGGGACCGCGGTCTCCGCGGGGAGGGCGGCCGGCGGGTCGGACGGGGGCAGGGGGCGGGCGGCCCCCGCCGGGTCCGGGTCGGGCCGGCGCTCGCCCTGGGGGCGGCGGGCGCGGTAGGCGGCGCGGTAGGCCGCCGGGGACGAGCCCAGCTGGCGGCGGAAGTGGCCGCGCAGGGCGACCGGCGAGCGGAAGCCGCAGCGGCCCGCGACCTCGTCCACCGAGTAGTCCGACGTCTCCAGGAGGCGCTGCGCCTGCAGGACCCGCTGGGTGATCAGCCACTGGAGCGGGGCGCTGCCCGTCAGCGAGCGGAACCGGCGGTCGAAGGTGCGGCGGCTCATGTAGGCGCGCGCGGCCAGCGTCTCCACGTCGAACTGCTCGTGGAGGTGCTCCAGCGCCCAGGCGACGACCTCGGCGAGCGGGTCGGCGCCGATCTCCTCCGGTAAAGACCTGTCCAGGTAACGCTCCTGGCCGCCGCTGCGGCGCGGCGGAACCACCAGGCGGCGGGCGAGGGCGCCGGCCGCCTCGTTGCCGTGGTCCGTGCGCACGATGTGCAGGCACAGGTCGATCCCGGCCGCGGTGCCCGCGGACGTCAGCACGTCGCCGTCGTCCACGAACAGCTCGCGCGGATCCACGTGCACCGACGGATAGCGCTTGGCCAGCGTCGGCGCGTACATCCAGTGCGTGGTGGCGGGGCGGCCGTCGAGCAGGCCCGCCGCGGCGAGGACGAAGGCGCCCGTGCACAGTCCGACGATGCGCGCCCCCTCCTCGTGCGCGCGGCGCAGCGCGTCGAGCGCCTCCTCCGGCGGCGGCGAGGTGATCGACCGCCAGGCCGGCACGACCACGGTGCCCGCGCGGGAGATCGCCTCCAGGCCCTGCGGCGCGGTGAGTTCCAGGCCTCCCGTGGTCCGCAGCGGGCCCTCCTCGCCGGCGCACACCAGCAGCCGGTAGCGCGGTACGCCGGCGTCCTGGCGGTCGATCCCGAACACCGACAGCGGTATGGAACTCTCGAAGATGGGGCCGCCGCTGAACAGCAGCACCGCGACGATCTCCTTGCGGCGTCGCCCGGAGAGCTTCCGGGCCGCGGCTTCCGGCGCGGCAGTGGAGTCGTGGCTCATCCTGCTAAGCCCCCCTCGGTGGTCGCGGCGCCCCTTACCCTTCGGGCCTGTCGCTCCAACACGTTTCCCCTCGGTCCTGCACGAGTCCCCCGCCCAGACGGTCAAGATCGAATCTACTGCGTCCCACCGCGCCGAGGTGGCTGGTTCGGCACTTGGGACATTGTCGACATGGCAACTTGGCGTGAAGCAGTCGATCACGAAGCGTCGCACTCCCGGGAGCCCCTGGGAAGTGCGCCTTGTGTCAGTGGCCAATCCACGTAGGGTGCGAAGGGGTCACGAGACCCTTTACGTGCAGGTGGAACGGGGGTTTGGGGGTGGTGAGGGGTGGTGATGCGCCACCTGTGGAAGTTGGCTGAAAAGAAGCGGAACGGTGCGCGGAAACCGGTCAGTCGACCGGTGTGTTTTCCCCGGCGTGCCGTCCACCCCTGCGGGCCCGCCGTCGCGCCGCCACGCGCTCGGACCGCCGCAGCAGCACACGGCACACGCCGGTGACGGCGGCCAGGCCGAGGGCCGTGCCGGCGGCGCCGGCGAACGAGGCGCCGTACCAGAGGAGCGCGACCGGCACGAGGAAGCAGCTGAACGCCGCCCAGCGCACGAGGTCGGTGACGCCGTCGCGGCCGGGCGCGCCGGACGTCGGCTCGGCGGGGCGGTGCGGTCCGGTCACGGGTGCTCCCTGGGGTGGCGGCATGGAGATCAACGTCCGCGCGGCGCATCGGTCACGACCGGTGACCGGCAGTTGAATCCCGTGCAAACCGCCTGTACAGAGCAGCAACCATTGCGTTACGGGCGCCCTCTCGGGCATGCTCCGGTGCAGCCCGCGGCGGACCCTTCGCGGGATCTGGGCGAAGGAGGCGTGCCGCCGTACCCTTGGGGGTATGGGGTTGGGAAGACCATTCCCGGACACACAGCTCCGCCGCACACTGTTGTCCCCCACAGAGGATAAAAACGCCGAGACAGCCATGGCCGGTCACGAATTCTTCGAACCCGCGGACCGCAAGCGGCCCGTCGCCGAACCTACGGCGGCCGAGCCCCTGGCGGCCGAAGAGCCACGCCAGTCGTGCGACCCAGCCTTCAAGCACGGCGTCGTCGTCGGCTTCGACGGCTCCACCTCCAGCGAGCGCGCCCTCGCCTACGCCATCGGCATGGCCTCCCGGCTGGGCTCGGGCCTGGTCATCGTGCACGTCGCCAACCGGCTGCCCACCACGGTGTGGGCCGGGTGCGAACCCCCGGTCTTCGTCGACGTGCCCGACCACCGCACCGAGGTGCTCGGTCTGGAGCTGGCGTGCGCGGACTACCTCGCCGAGGTGCCCTGGATCCTGGTCGAGCGCGGCGGCGACATCTGCCACGAACTCGAGGAGGTGGGGCGGGAGTACGAGGCGGACGCCATCGTCGTCGGCTCCAGTCACGGCCTGGTCGGCCGCCTCTTCGGCTCCGTGGCGGGCCGCCTCGCCAAGCGGGCGAAGCGGCCCGTGGTCGTCATCCCCTGACCGGGCGGGAGCCGGCTACTCCACCGTCACCGACTTGGCCAGGTTGCGCGGCTTGTCGATGTCCCGGCCCAGGGCCAGCGCCGTGTGGTAGGCGAGGAGCTGGAGCGGGATGCCCATGAGGATCGGGTCCAGCTCGTCCTCGTTCTTCGGGACGACGATCGTGTGGTCGGCCTTCTCCTGCTCCCGGTGGGCGACCGCGAGGATCTGACCGCTGCGGGCCTTGATCTCCTCCATGGCCGCGCGGTTCTTCTCCAGCAGGTCGTCGTCCGGCACGATCGCGACCGTCGGCAGGGCGGGCTCGATCAGGGCGAGCGGGCCGTGCTTCAGCTCGGAGGCCGGGTAGGCCTCGGCGTGGATGTAGGAGACCTCCTTGAGCTTCAGGGAGGCCTCGCGGGCGACCGGGTAGCCCCGCACCCGGCCGATGAAGAGCATCGAGCGGGCGTCGGCGTACTGCGCGGCCAGCTTCTTGACGTCCTCCTCCTGCTTCAGCATCTCCTCGATCTGCGCGGGCAGCTTGCGCAGGCCCTCGATGATCCGCTTGCCGTCGCGCACCGACAGGTCGCGGGTGCGGCCCAGGTGCAGGGCGAGCAGCGCGAACGCCACGCAGGTGTTGGTGAAGCACTTGGTGGACACGACGCACACCTCGGGACCGGCGTGCACGTACATGCCGCCGTCGGCCTCGCGGGCGATCGCCGAGCCGACGACGTTGACGATGCCCAGCACGCGGGCGCCCTTGCGCTTCAGCTCCTGCACGGCCGCCAGCACGTCGTAGGTCTCACCGGACTGGGAGACGGCGATGTACAGGGTGTCGGGGTCGACGACCGCGTTGCGGTAGCGGAACTCGGAGGCGGGCTCGGCGTCGGCGGGGATGCGGGCCAGCTCCTCGATCATCTGGGCGCCGATCTGGCCCGCGTGGTACGAGGTGCCGCAGCCGAGGATCTTCACCCGGCGCACGGCGCGCGCGTCGCGGGCGTCCAGGTTGAGGCCGCCGAGGTGCACGGTGGAGAAGCGGTCGTCGATCCGGCCGCGCAGCACGCGGTCCACGGCCTCCGCCTGCTCGTGGATCTCCTTGTGCATGTAGGTGTCGTGGCCGCCCATGTCGTAGGAGGCGGCCTCCCACTCCACCGTGGTGGGCTCGGAGGTGGTGCGGGTGCCCTCGGTGGTGTAGGTGCGGAAGTCGTCGGCCTTGAGGGTGGCCATCTCGCCGTCGTCGAGCGTGACTATCTGCCGGGTGTGGGCGACCAGCGCGGCGATGTCCGAGGCGACGAACATCTCCTTCTCGCCGATGCCGAGCACGACCGGCGAGCCGTTGCGGGCCACGACGATGCGCTCGGGGAAGTCGGCGTGCATCACGGCGATGCCGTACGTGCCCTCGATGACCCTGAGGGTCTCGCGGACCTTGTCCTCCAGCTTGACGCCCTCGGAACGGGCGATGAGGTGGACGAGGACCTCGGTGTCGGTCTCGGAGAGGAACTCGACGCCGTCCGCCTCCAGCTTGCGGCGCAGGTCGGCGGCGTTGTCGATGATGCCGTTGTGGACGACGGCGACCTTGTTGTCGGCCGACATGTGCGGGTGGGCGTTCACGTCGGAGGGGGCGCCGTGGGTGGCCCAGCGGGTGTGGGCGATGCCGGTGGTGCCCTTGAAGCGCGCCGGGACCTTGGCCTCCAGGTCGCGCACCCGGCCCTTGGCCTTGACCATCCTCAGGCCGGTCGCCTTCGGGGAGGTGACGACGATGCCGGCCGAGTCGTAGCCGCGGTACTCCAGGCGCTGCAGGCCCTCCAGGAGCAGGGGCGCGACGTCGCGCTTGCCGATGTATCCGACGATTCCGCACATGTAGACGTATTCCTCGTGTCCTTCTCGGCCTGCTCAGCCGTAGACGATGCGGCGCAGCTGACGGAGCGACAGCTCCGGCGGCGCGACCGCGCGGTATTTCAGTTCCGCCTCGATCCGTTCGAAGATCGTCGCGTTCACCTGGCCCTGGGCCTGGAGCTCGCGGTGGCGGCGACGGACGTACTCCTCGGTCGTCTCGTCGAAGTAGGCGAGCACGTCCTGGACCACGCGCAGCGCCTCGCCCCGGCTCAGCGGGGTGGACCGCGTCAGATGATCAACGAGTTCGTCGTGCACCCGGTAGATCCTGGGGTAAGGGAGGCGCTTGCGCAAGAATCCTGCCCGATATCGGGCAGGCGTGAGCGTGTCTCTGGGGGTGCTGTGTCTACATCCGCTTGAGAATCGCCTGTTTCGCCAGGGAGAACTCCTCGTCCGTCAGTACTCCCGAGCGGTGCAGATCACCCAGCTCGCGCAGTCGGCGCAGCAGCGCGTCGTGGTCGTCCTCGGCGGCCGGCGCGGGCGCCGGCGCGTGGCTCTCCCCGGCCGGACCCGCGTCGTCCAGGGCCGGGCGGGCGGCCGGGTGCGGCAGGCGGGCCTGTACGGCCGCGGCCACCAGGGCCATCAGCGGGTCCTTCTTGAAGCCCCACAGCTCCACCGCGTTGGGGTCGTACTTCGGCGGCACCTTGCCCGGCGCCGCCCGCACCGTGAAACGCAGGTGGCCGTTCTCCAGACCGGCCGACGGCTGCCACTCCACCGCGACGATGTCCGCGAGGGGAAGGGTGCGCGGGCCGGCGGCCGACTTGGCGTCCTCCGCCTGCCACTTCCACTCCAGGCGCACCTGCTCGCCGTCGAAGTGCGCGATGCCGTCCCCGGCCGACACGGACAGCGGCACCGACGGCCCCGGCAGCAGGTACGCGTCCACCGGGCCGGACGGAACCTGGTCGAGGAGCAGGGCGTTGCGCACCTCGTCCACGAAGTACTCGGCCACGCCGTACCGGTCGGGCTCCACCAGGAGCTGGTACGGGTCGTGCGGCTCGGTCAGCCGGCCGCCCGTCGCGTGCAGCAAGGGGTCGGCGCCGTCCCGCAGCCGGAGCCTCAGCCGCCCCGACTTCTTCCCCTGCTCGAACGAGACGCCCGCCAACGCGGCGAGCGGCACGAGCAGTTCACCCAGCTCCCTGCGGAGCAGACCGACGTTCTTGTCCCGTCCGGGTGTCAACCGCAGGGCGTCGCCGTCGAAGACCCACGTACCGTCCTTCTGGATGATTTCCGCCATGCCTGGATTGTTTCATCGCTCCCGCGGACGGCGATGGTGCGGGAGAGTGGTCTGCACCCGTCCCCAACACCCATGACTCACACCCCGATTGCACCCCCCGCGAAGGGAGCGCACGTGAGACCTCATCGACGGCACCACAGAACGACTCCCCGCATCCCCCGGCTGCTGGGAGCGCTGCTGCTGGTGGCGGCGGTCGGCGCCATGACCACCGGCGCCGCACCGGACCGGAAGACGGCCGCGGAACCCACGCCCCTGGACCGGGTGATCCCGGCCCCCGCCTCGGTCGACCCCGGCGGCGCACCGTACCGCATCACCCGCGGCACCCACATCCGCGTCGACGACTCGCGCGAGGCCCGCCGCGTCGGCGACTACCTCGCGGACCTCCTGCGGCCCGCCACCGGATACCGGCTCCCCGTCACCACCCACGGCCACGGGGGCATACAACTGCGCCTGACCGAGGGCCCCTACGGCGACGAGGGCTACCGCCTCGAAAGCGGCCGCTCCGGCGTCACCATCACCGCCCGCAAGGCCGCAGGCCTCTTCCACGGCGTCCAGACCCTGCGTCAGCTGCTGCCCCCCGCCGTCGAGAAGGACACCGCGCAGCCCGGCCCCTGGCTGGTCGCGGGCGGCACCATGGAGGACAGCCCGCGCTACGCCTGGCGCAGCGCGATGCTCGACGTCTCCCGGCACTTCTTCGGCGTCGACGAGGTCAAGCGCTACATCGACCGCGTCGCCCGCTACAAGTACAACAAGCTCCATCTGCACCTCAGCGACGACCAGGGCTGGCGCATCGCCATCGACTCCTGGCCGCGCCTGGCGACCTACGGCGGCTCCACCGAGGTCGGCGGCGGCCCCGGCGGCCACTACACCAAGGCGGACTACAAGGAGATCGTCCGCTACGCGGCCTCGCGCCACCTGGAGGTGATCCCCGAGATCGACATGCCGGGCCACACCAACGCCGCCCTCGCCTCCTACGCCGAGCTGAACTGCGACGGCGTGGCGCCCCCGCTCTACACCGGCACCAAGGTGGGCTTCAGCTCGCTGTGCGTGGACAAGGACGTCACCTACGACTTCGTGGACGACGTCCTCGGCGAACTCGCCGCGCTCACCCCCGGCCGCTACCTGCACATCGGCGGCGACGAGGCGCACTCCACGCCGAAGGCCGACTTCGTGACGTTCATGAAGCGCGTCCAGCCGATCGTCGCCAAGTACGGCAAGACGGTCGTCGGTTGGCACCAGCTGGCCGGCGCCGAGCCGGCCGAGGGCGCGCTGGTCCAGTACTGGGGCCTGGACCGCACCAGCGACGCCGAGAAGGCCGAGGTCGCCGCGGCCGCCAGGAACGGCACCGGGCTGATCCTCTCCCCGGCCGACCGGACGTACCTGGACATGAAGTACACCGAGGACACCCCGCTGGGCCTGTCCTGGGCGGGCTACGTCGAGGTGCAGCGGTCCTACGACTGGGACCCGGCCGGCTATCTGCCGGGCGCCCCGGCCGACGCGGTCCGCGGGGTCGAGGCCCCGCTGTGGACGGAGACCCTGTCCGACCCGGACCAGCTGGACTACATGGCCTTCCCGAGGCTGCCGGGCGTCGCCGAGCTGGGCTGGTCCCCGGCGTCCACGCACGACTGGGACACCTACAAGGTGCGGCTCGCCGCGCAGGCCCCGTACTGGGAGGCGGCCGGGATCGGCTTCTACCGCTCGCCGCAGGTGCCCTGGACCTGACCCGGACGGCACGGCGGGCACCCCGCAGGACCGTCTCCGGGGTGCCCGCCCGTCTGTGGTCAGAGCCCCGCGATGGGGTTCTGCAGGGTCCCGATCAGCTGCAGCGCGCCGGACGGGTCGGCCAGGTCCACCATCTGCCGGTTGTCGCGCAGCTGGAGCCGGTTGAGGCAGGACAGCGCGAACTCGGGGGTGAACATGTCGTACCGCTCGAACTTCTCGGCCAGCTCCGGCACCGACTCCTGGTACGCCCGGGTGACCTCCGCGACCGTCCGCCAGAAGGCGTCCTCCGTCACGATCCCCTCCTGCGCCAGGTTCGCGGCGAGGAAGCGGAAGAAGCAGTCGAAGACGTCAGTGAAGATCGACAGGAGCTTCTTGTCGTCCGGAACGTCCACCGCGATCCGGGACACCTCCGGCGGCAGCACGGCGTCCGGGTCCATCACCGCGATCTCCTCGGCGATGTCCTTGTAGATCGCGCGCCGCACCACCCCGTCCGCCAGGACCAGGATCACGTTCTCGCCGTGCGGCATGTACACCAGGTCGTAGGCGTAGAAGCTGTGCAGCAGCGGGACGTAGTAGGCGCGCAGGTAGTGCCGCAGCCACTCGGTGGGCGCGAGCCCCGACCGCTCGATCAGCGCGCCCGCGAAGGAGGCGCCCTCGTGGTCGACGTGGACCAGGGAGGCCATGGTGGCGAGCGTCTCGCCCTCCCGCAGGGACGGCACCGGGCTCTCCCGCCACAGCGCCGCCAGCATCTTGCGGTACGGCGAGTAGCGGTCGGTGGCCTTCTCGTACTCCAGGTGCCGGTAGCCCACGGCCGCCCGCTCCCGGATGATGCTCAGCCCCGTCTCCTTCAGCACCGGGTCGCCCTCGATCAGCCGGGCGAGCCAGTCGTTGATGGCGGGGGTGGCCTCCATGTACGCCGCCGACAGGCCGCGCATGAAGCCCATGTTGAGGACGGACAGGGCCGTCTTCACATAGTGCTTCTCGGGCCGGCTGGTGTTGAAGAAGGTGCGGATGGACTGCTGGGCCAGGTACTCGTCGTCGCCCTCGCCCAGGCACACCAGGTGCCCGCGGGCGACCTCGGCGGCGAAGGTGACGGTGAGCTTGTTCCACCACTGCCAGGGGTGGACCGGGATGAACAGGTAGTCGTCCGGGTTCAGGCCGCGCTCGCGCAGCACGCCGTGGAACCGGTCGACGGTGGCCGCGCCCAGCTCGTCCCGGACGAAGGGCTCGTACTCGATGCCCACGCCCGCCGTGAACGCCGCCCGCGAGCGGTGCGCCGCCAGCCACACCAGCCGGACCGGGCTCGCGGTCTCGGGGGCGTACGAGAGGTACTCGTGGATGCCGAAGCCGAGCCGGCCGTTGTTGGCGACGAAGCACGGGTGGCCCTCGGTCATGCCGGTCTCGACGGCCTGGAAGTCGTCGCTCCGGGCCAGCTCGGCCGAGGTGACCTGCGGTTTGGTCAGCTTGTAGCAGGTGCCGGAGAGGGTGGAGGAGACCTCCTCCAGGTAGACCGGGAGGATCTCGTCGCTCAGGCCCAGGGTGTCCTTCAGCTCGACGAGGAAGTCCAGCGCCGCGAGCGGAAGTTCGGCACCGTCGCGGTGGCGGGTGATCGAGTCGGCGTCCACCTGCCAGTGGTCCAGGGCGCGGACGGTGGCGGTGAAGCGGTAGGCGGTCTTTCCGTCGTCGGCGCGGACGGTGTACGCCGCCCCGTCCGGCTCCCGCTCGGGGGTCAGCAGGCGTTCGTGCGTGAACTCGGCCAGCGCCTTGCGGATCAGGAGGCGGTTGGCCCGCTCCCAGCGTGCGGGGGAGAGGTGGGCGACGGCATCGGCGAGGCTCATGCGGACACCGCCTTCTCGAACTGCTCACGGGTGCAGAAACTCAGCAACGCCCTCTTCTCCGGCTTCTGGATCTCGCGCTCGGGCACGAATCCGACGGCTGCGTTCAGGGCGTGGACGGCGGTGTTGGCGACGTCCGGCTCGACGACGACCCGCCGGGTCGCCGGGTCGGAGAACAGTTCGGCCATCACGGTGGTGATCACGGCACGGGTGAAGCCGTGCACGGGCCGGTCGGTCGGCGCGACCAGGAAGTGCATGCCGACGTCACCGGGCTCGGGCTCGTACAGTCCGACCAGCTCGCGGTGGGCCGGGTCGTAGCGCTCCATCAGGAAGGCCGGGACACCGTCGTGCAGGCCGAGGTGGGCCTGCTGGTGCTCGTCGGCGGCCAGCTCCATGTACGCCCGCTCCACGTCCACCAGCCTGGCGTCCTGCATCATCCAGAACGCGGACTTGGGGTGGGTGAGCCAGCCGTGCAGCAGTACGGCGTCGGTCAGCGGGTCGACGGGGCGCAGGGTCAGCGCCCCGACGGCGGTGGTGGTGGCGGTGCTCGTGCGGCTCATACGGCGAACTCCTGGAACGCGATCGTCTTCTCGACCGGGTAGTACTCGCGGCCGAGCAGCTCCCGGACGATGCAGCTGTTGCGGTAGGCGCCCATGCCCAGGTCCGGGCTGGTGACGCTGTGCGTGTGGACCCCCGCGTTCTGCAGGAACACGCCGCCTCCCGTGACGTCCACGGAGTAGTTGCGGGCGATGTCGAAGTTGCCGCGGGAGTCGTGGCGCAGCCGGCCTCGGACGGGCTTGAGGAACTCCGGCTCGGCATACCGGTAGCCGGTGGCGAGGACCAGGCCCTCGGTCTCGATCTCGAAGTCCGCGCCCTGCTCCTGCTGGCGGAAGCCGAGCGTGTACGTGCCGTCCGCGTACCGGGCGCTGGTCAGCGCCGAGTTGGTGAGCAGGCGGGTGGGGACCGGGCCGCCGAGTCTCTTCTGGTAGAGCAGGTCGAAGATCTCGTTGATCAGGTCGCCGTCGATGCCTTTGAACAGGCCCTTCTGCTCGGCCGTGAGGCGGTAGCGGGTGTCCTCGGGCAGCGCGTGGTAGTAGTCCACGTACTCCGGGGAGGTCATCTCCAGCGTCAGCTTGGTGTATTCGAGGGGGAAGAAGCGCGGGGAGCGGGTCACCCAGTTGAGCTGGTAGCCGTGGACGTCGATCTCGCCCAGCAGGTCCCGGTAGATCTCGGCGGCGGACTGGCCGCTGCCGACCAGCGTGATCGACTTCTTCTTCACCAGTTCCGCGCGCTGGTGGACGTACCGGGAGTTGTGGAGGAAGTCGCCGGCCAGGCCCCGGCAGGCGTCCGGGATGTGCGGCGGGGTGCCGGTGCCGAGGACGAGGCGGCGGGCGCGGTAGGTGTCGCCGGAGGTGGTGGCGACGGCGTACAGCTCCTCCCGCTCGTCGTAGGTGACCTCGGTGACCGTGGTGGAGAAGCGGACGCTGCCGAGCTTGTGTGCGGCCCAGCGGCAGTAGTCGTCGTACTCGACGCGCAGGGGGTAGAAGTTCTCGCGGATGTAGAACGAGTACAGCCGCCCCTTCTCCTTCAGGTAGTTGAGGAAGGAGTACGGCGAGGTCGGGTCGGCGAGGGTGACCAGGTCCGACATGAACGGGGTCTGGAGGTGGGCGCCGTCCAGGAACATGCCGGCGTGCCACTCGAAGTCCGGCTTGGACTCCAGGAAGACGCCGTTCAGCTCCGCGATGGGCTCGGTGAGGCAGGCGAGGCCGAGGTTGAAGGGGCCGAGGCCGATGCCCACGAAGTCGTAGGTGGTCTCCGGGGCTTCAGGAAGCGCGGTCAAGGGAGTCTCCCAGGTACTGCTCGGCGTGGCCGGCGATCAGGTCGAGGACGGCGGCGATGTCGGCCGTGGTCGTCTCGGGGTTGAGCAGGGTGAACTTCAGGTAGTGGCGTCCGGCCACCTTGGTGCCCGCGACCACGGCGTCGCCGGAGGCGAACAGGGCCTTGCGGGCGTACAGGTTGGCGCGGTCGATCTCGGCGGGGTCGGTGACGGCCGCCGGAATGCAGCGGAAGACCAGGGTGGAGAGCGACGGCTCGACCACCACGTCGAAGCGCGGGTCGGCGGCGAGCAGTCTCCAGCCCTCGGCGGCCAGGTCGCAGACCTCGTCGAAGAGCTCGCCGATGCCGTCGGCGCCCATGACGCGCAGGGTCATCCACAGCTTGAGCGCGTCGAAGCGGCGGGTGGTCTGGAGGGACTTGTCCACCTGGTTGGGGATACGTTCCCGTACCATCCGGCGCGGGTTGAGGTACTCCGCGTGGTAGGTGGCGTGCCGCAGGGTGGCCGCGTCGCGGACCAGCACGGCGGACGAACTCACCGGTTGGAAGAAGGACTTGTGGTAGTCCACGGTGACGGAGTCGGCCCGTTCGATGCCGGCGATGCGGTCCCGGTACTTCAGGGAGGCCAGCAGCCCGCAGCCGTAGGCCGCGTCCACGTGCATCCACACGCCGTACCGCTCGCACAGCCGGGCGATCTCGGGCAGCGGGTCGATGGAGCCGAAGTCGGTGGTGCCGCCGGTGGCGACGACGGCCATGGGGACGAGGCCGGCGCGCGCGCAGCGCTCCAGCTCACGGGCGAGGGCGACGGTCTGCATCCGCTTGTCGTGGTCCACGGGGATCGACACGACGGCGTCGGGCCCGAGGCCGAGCAGTTTCGCCGACTTCTTCACGCTGAAGTGGCTCACCTCGGAGGCGAAGACGCGGAGGTCGGCGAGGGACTCGGCCTTGGCCTCCTCGCGGGCCAGCAGCAGCGCCTGGAGGTTGGACTGGGTGCCGCCGGAGGTGAACACACCGTCGGCCGCGGAGCCGAGGCCGATGCGCCCCGTGGTCCAGTCGATCAGTTTCCGCTCGATGAGCGTGCCGCCGGCCGACTGGTCCCAGGTGTCCAGGGAGGAGTTGACGGCGGTCAGGACCGCCTCGCCGAGCACCGCCGGTATGACGACCGGGCAGTTGAGGTGGGCGAGGTAGCGGGGGTGGTGGAAGTAGACGGCGTCGCGGAGGTAGACGTCCTCCAGCTCGTCGAGGGCCGCGGCCGTGTCGCGCAGGGGCCGGTCGAGGTCGATCCCGTCGACGCGGGGGGAGAGGGCGTCGACCGTGACACCGGTGAACGGGCGGTCGGTGGTGGCGAGTTTGGCGGCCACCCGCTCGACTCCTTCGGTCACGCAACGGCGGTACTGCTCCGCGGTGGTGTCGTTGAGCAGGTGCGAGCGCATGTGGGGGTCCTCCGGTGGGGACGGTCCGAGAGGGGCGGGAGAGAGCTGAGTCCTCCTCAGTTTAACTTAGGTTAGCCTAACCTAAGTTGAGAGGATCAAACGCGCGTCGCGGGGTGACCGCCGTCACTGCGGCCCCTGGAAGTGGCAGGCGTCAGTCCTGCTCGCGGAGTTGTTCCTCCGTCAGCCCCCGGCGCCAGTAGCCGACGAAGGTGACGCGCCGGCGGTCGATGCCGCGCTCGCGCACGAAGTGCCGCCGCAGCTCCTTGACGCAGCCGGACTCTCCCGCGATCCAGACGTAGGGGTGTTCGGCGGGCGGAAGGTGGGCGTCCCGGAGCGCGGCGAGGGTGGCTTCGGAGCCGCCGCCGGCGTTCCCGACCAGCCAGGTGACCTCGGCGTCCGCGGCCGTCTGGAGGTCCTGCACGTCCTCGGCGTGCGGCACCTCGAGCCAGACCCGGGCGCGGGTGCCGGCCGGCAGTGCCTCCAGGGCGGCGCAGGCGGCCGGTACGGCGGTCTCGTCGGCCCAGATCACCACCAGGTCGGTGTCCCCGGGCGGCCGGAAGCGGATCGCCCGATTGTCCGCGACCGCCGGGCCGAGGATCAGCACGCGGTCGCCCGGGGCGGCGCCGGCGGCCCAGCGGGCGGCGGGACCGGCCTGGGCCCCCGAGCCCGGTTCGAGGCCGTGCAGCACGAAGTCGACGTCGATCTCGGCGGTGTGCCCCTCGCCGTCCCGGCGCAGCGCCCGCAGCGTGTAGGAGCGCATCACCGCCCGTACGTCCTCCGGCAGTTCGCGCCAGCCCTGCCACCAGTCCTCGCCCAACTCCACCGGCACCGCGGGCGCGGTCTGCCCCGGGTGCGGCAGGAACAGCGACAAGGACTGGTCGAGGCCGTCGGAGTGGAAGTCGCGCAGGTCGGGCCCCGCGAAGGTGACCCGGGCCAGGGAAGGTCCGAGCCGCCGCGTCCGTACGACCTGGAGGGAGAAGAAACGGAACGGGGCGGCCACGGCCGTCGTCATGGAGGGCTCCGGGGGAGAAAGGGGAAGGGTCAGCCGACCTTCTTGGCGTTCTCGATCGCCTCGGCCAGGTTGTCGAGGAGCGGCGTGCACTTGTCGTAGGACAGGATCGGCTCGGGGGAGCGGGCGATGACCTGGCCGGCCTTGACCGCGGGGAGCTTCTTCCAGGTGCCCTCGGTGATGTCCGCGGGCTGGATGGTGGAGGCGCGGTCGTCCATGATGATGACGTCGGCCGGGTACTTGTCGACGTTCTCCCAGCTCAGGGACTCGAACCAGCCGCCGGTCGCCTTCTTGGCCTCCTCGGAGGGCTCGACGAAGTTCACGCCGAGGGCCTTGAAGTACTCCAGGTCCACCGAGAGGTTGGTGCCGGAGACGTAGAACAGGTCGGGGCTCGCCGAACCGGCCAGCACCCGGATCTCGGGCCGGGCCTTGGCGGCCGCGCGCAGCCGGGCGGCCGCCTTGTCGAAGGCGGCCTTGGCGTCGGCGACCTTCTTGGCCTTCATGTCCGCGCCGAGCGACTCGGCCAGCTCCCACATGCGCTGCAGCGGCTGGGTGAGCTGGCGGTCGAAGACGGAGATGGCCACGCTCGGCGCGAGCTTGGCGATCTTGTCCTTCGACTCCTCCGGGACGGACCAGAGGGTGCCCGCGGTGTCGAAGGTCGTGGTGATGAGCACCTCGGGGGCGAGGGAGGCGTACTTCTCGACGCTGAGCTTGCCCCACTCGTTGCCGAGGACGGTGACCTTGTCGACGTCGAGGTCGCCGGCCTGCACGTCGGGCTTGCCGTCCTTGGTGGTGGTCGGGCCGAAGACGCCCTTGACCTCGACGCCGTAGTCGTGGAGCGCGGCAGCGACACCGGTGAAGGCGACGATGTTCGTCGGCACCTTGTCCAGCTTCACGGTCGTGCCGCGGTCGTCCTTGAAGGACCAGGGGCCGGACTTGGCGGCCGCGCCACCCGTCCTGTCGCCCGAGCCGCCGCTCTTGCCGTCGTCGTCCCCGCAGGCCGCGAGCACGGCACCGAGGCCGAGGGCGCCGCCGGCGGCGAGGATTCCACGGCGGGTCGGGTGGGTGGCGCTGGCGTTGGACATGGTGGTGGCTGCCTTCGAACGGTGCGGAGGGTCGTGCCCTGCGGGACGATTCGAAGATAGGTTAGCCTAACCTCAGATCTTGTCCAGGGGTGGGGCCCGTTTGCCGCCCCACCCCGGCCCTTTGGGGGCTCAGCCCGCCAGCCCCAACTCCCGTGCGATCAGCATCCGCTGGACCTCGCTGGTGCCCTCGCCGATCTCCAGGATCTTCGCGTCCCGCCACATGCGGGCCACCGGGTACTCGTTCATGAAGCCGTAGCCGCCGTGGATCTGGGTGGCGTCCCGGGCGTTGTCCACCGCCACCGTCGACGAGTACAGCTTCGCCAGCGCCGCCTCCTTCTTGAACGGCTCACCCGCCACCAGCCGCGAAGCCGCGTCCCGCCAGGCGAGACGGGACGTGTGGGCCTTCATCTCCATGTCGGCGATCTTGAACTGGATCGCCTGGTTGGCGCCGATGGGCCTGCCGAAGGCGTGACGTTCCTTCGCGTAGGTGACCGACTCGTCCACACAGCCCTGCGCGAGCCCCGTGCCCAGCGCGGCGATGGCGACCCGGCCCTCGTCCAGGATGCGCAGGAACTGCGCGTAGCCGCGCCCCTGCTCGCCCAGCAGGTTCGCCGCCGGGACCCGGACGTCGGCGAAGGACAGCTCACGGGTGTCCGACGCGTTCCAGCCGACCTTCGAGTACGGGGCGGCCACCGTGAAGCCCGGGGTGCCGGACGGGACGATGATCGACGAGATCAGGGGCCTCCCGTCCGGCTTGCGGCCGGTGACCGCCGTGACCGTCACCAGGCCGGTGATGTCCGTGCCGGAGTTGGTGATGAAGCACTTGGTGCCGTTGACGACCCATTCGTTCGTCGCCTCGTCCAGGCGGGCCGTGGTGCGCGTCGCGCCCGCGTCGCTGCCGCCGTCCGGCTCGGTCAGTCCGAACGCGCCCAGGATCTCGCCGGAGCACAGTCGGGGCAGCCACTGGCGCTTCTGCTCCTCGGTGCCGAACAGGTGCAGGGGCATCGCGCCCAGCGAGACGCCCGCCTCCAGCGTGATCGCCACCGACGAGTCGACCCGGGCCAGCTCCTCCAGGGCGATGCCGAGGGCGAAGTAGTCGCCGCCCATGCCGCCGTACTCCTCCGGGAACGGCAGCCCGAACAGGCCCATGCGGCCCATCTCGCGGACGATCTCGTACGGGAACTCGTGCCGCTCGTAGAAGTCGCCGATCTTGGGTGCCACGACGTCGTGGGCGAACTCCTCCACCGTGCGGCGCAGTTCCTCGAGTTCGGGGGAGAGCTTGTGGTCCATGGTGTTCACGACTCCTGGTGGGAGAGGGCTCGAACGGTGCGGGACGGGCTGGGTCGGCCCAGGTGTGCGGCCATCCAGACGCTTGTGGCGACGAGACGGCCGAGGTCGACCCCGGTGTCGATGCCGAGGCCGCGCAGCATCCACACGAGGTCTTCGGTGGCGAGGTTGCCGGTGGCGGACTTCGCGTACGGGCAGCCGCCCAGCCCGCCGGCCGAGGCGTCGACCGTGGTGACGCCCTGCTGGAGCGCGGCCAGCGTGTTGGCCAGGGCCTGGCCGTAGGTGTCGTGGAAGTGGACGCCCAGCGCGGACACCGGCACACCCGCCCCGGTCAGCGCGGTGAGCAGGGCCGTCACCTGGCCGGGGGTGGCCACCCCGATGGTGTCGCCGAGACTCAGCTCGTCGCAGCCCATGTCCAGCAGGGCCCGGCAGACCCGCACCACCTGGGGGAGGGGTACCGGGCCCTCCCACGGGTCGCCGAAGCACATCGAGAGATAACCGCGTACGTGGACGTCCTCCGCCTTCGCCCGGACCACCACCGGCTCGAACATGGCCAGCGCCTCGTCCACCGTGCGGTTGAGGTTGGCCTTGGCGAAGGACTCCGTGGCGCTCGCGAACACCGCGACGCGGCGCGCGCCGAGCGCGAGGGCCCGGTCCAGGCCCCGCTCGTTCGGCACCAGCACCGGCAGCGACACCGGCAGGCCGGAGATCTGCGGGTACAGGTCCTCGGCGTCGGCCAGCTGGGGGACCCACTTGGGGTGGACGAAGCTCGTCGCCTCGATCGTGGTCAGGCCCGTGCCGGCCAGGCGGCGGACGAACTCCGCCTTGACGGCCGTCGGCACGGTCGCCTTCTCGTTCTGCAGTCCGTCGCGGGCGCCGACCTCGTGGATGCGGACGCGCGCGGGCAGGCCCGTCGCCGGTACGGCCATGGGCAGATCCAGCTCCGGGGTGTTCATGTCGTCTCCTGCCCCTCGTCGGTGGGTGCGACGACCGCCAGCACCTGGTCCATGGCGACGGTGGTGCCCGGCGCCACGTCCAGCTCGGCGACGGTGCCCGCGTGCGGGGCGGAGACGACGTGCTCCATCTTCATCGCCTCCACCACCAGCAGGCTCTGCCCGGCGCTCACCTCGTCGCCGACGGCGACCTTCACCACCGTCACCGTGCCCGGCATCGGCGCGGTCAGCGAGTCGGCGCCCGCGTGGGCGGCCCGGTTCAGCAAGGCGGCGACCGGGTCGTGGTCGCGCACGTGCCAGGCGTCACCGTCGCGGCCCAGCCAGCTGCCGTCCGGCAGAGCGGTGAAGGTGTGGGCGACGCCGTCGAGGAGGAAGGTGAACCGGTGCTCGTCCTCGGGCCGCGGGGGCGTGCTCCCGGACCCCCGAACGGGCGTGTCGCGTCCCGGCAGCAGCAGCTCCACTTCTCCGCCCGGTGCCCGGCGCACGCGCACGGTCACCGGGTCGTGGCCCGCCGCCCGCAGGTGGTGCGCCGTCCAGGCGCGCTCCCCGCCCATGCGCCAGCCGTCCGCGGCGGCGAACGGGTCGGCCCAGCCGGGGCCGCCGACGGGCGTGAGGGAGGCCTGGCGCAGCAGCGCGGCCGCCGCGTACGTCGCCGCCGGCACCTCGTCCGGTACGAGTCCGCCGACCTCCCGCTCCACCAGCCCCGTGTCCAGGTCGCCCGCGACCACCGCCGGGTGCGCGAGCAGCCGGCGCAGGAACCCCGCGTTGGTGGGCACGCCCAGGGTGACCGTCCCGGCCAGCGCCGCCCGGAGCCTGCGCAGCGCGGTCTCCCGGTCGGGGCCGTAGGCGATCACCTTGGACAGCATCGGGTCGTACAGGCTGCCCACCTCGGTGCCCTCGTTGAGCCCCGAGTCGGTGCGCACGCCGTCGCCCTCGGGCTCGCGCAGCCGCAGCACCGTGCCGCCGGAGGGGAGGAAGCCGCGGGACGGGTCCTCCGCGCACAGCCGGGCCTCGATCGCGTGGCCGGTCAGCCGTACGTCCGCCTGCGCGAACCCGAGCCGCTCGCCCGCCGCCACCCGCAGCTGCCACTCCACCAGGTCCAGGCCGGTCACCAGCTCGGTCACCGGGTGCTCGACCTGGAGACGGGTGTTCATCTCCATGAAGTAGTACTGCGAGGGGTCGCCGCCCGGCACGATGAACTCCACCGTGCCCGCGCCCCGGTAGCCGCAGGAACGGGCCGCCTGCACGGCCGCCTCGCCCATCGCCGCCCGCGTCGCCTCGTCGAGCAGGACGCTGGGCGCCTCCTCGATCACCTTCTGGTGGCGGCGCTGCAGCGAGCACTCGCGCTCGCCCAGGTGCACCACGCCCCCGTGGCCGTCGGCCAGTACCTGGATCTCGATGTGCCGGGGACGGTCGATCCACCGCTCCACCAGCAGCGTGTCGTCGCCGAAGGAGGCGCGGGCCTCGCGGCGGGCGGCGGCGATCTCGTCGGCCAGCACCGCCTCGTCCCGCACCAGCCGCATGCCCTTGCCGCCGCCGCCCGCCGAGGGCTTCAGCAGCACCGGGGTGCCGATCTCGCGGGCGGCCTCGGCCAGCTGTCCGTCGGTGAGCCCGCTGCCGCTGGAGCCGGGGACGACCGGCACCCCGGCCGCCCGCACCGTCTCCTTGGCGCGGATCTTGTCGCCCATCAGGGCGATCGCGTCGGCGGGCGGCCCGATGAAGACCAGCCCCGCCTCCTCGCAGGCCCGCGCGAAGCCGGCGTTCTCGGCGAGGAAGCCGTACCCCGGATGCACGGCCTGCGCGCCCGTCCGGGCCGCCGCCTCCAGCAGCCGCTCGACGGACAGGTAGCTCTCGGTCGCCGGCGCCGGGCCGATCCGTACCGCCTCGTCGGCCTCCCGCACGTGCCGTGCGTCCGCGTCGGCGTCGGAGAAGACCGCCACCGAGCGCACGCCCATCGAGCGCAGCGTCCGGATGACGCGGACGGCGATCTCGCCGCGGTTGGCGACGAGCACGGTGTCGAACATGCGCGGCGTGTCCTTCGTGTTGTCCATGGGTCCCCTCCTCACATCCGGAAGACGCCGAACTGGGGCTCGCCCAGAGGCGCGTTGGCACACGCGGTCAGGGCCAGGCCCAGCACCTGCCGGGTGTCGGCGGGCTCGATCACGCCGTCGTCCCACAGGCGGGCGGTCGCGTAATAGGCGTTGCCCTGGTGCTCGTACTGGGCGCGGATCGGCGCCTTGAAGGACTCCTCCTCCTCGGCCGGCCACTGCTCGCCGCGCCCCTCCAGCTGGTCCCGCTTGACCGTGGCCAGCACGGACGCGGCCTGCTCGCCGCCCATCACGGAGATCTTGGCGTTGGGCCACATCCACAGGAAGCGCGGCGAATACGCCCGCCCGCACATCGAGTAGTTGCCCGCGCCGTACGATCCGCCGACGACGACCGTCAGCTTCGGCACGCGCGTGCACGCCACCGCCGTGACCATCTTGGCGCCGTGCTTGGCGATGCCGCCGGCCTCGTAGTCCCGGCCCACCATGAAGCCGGAGATGTTCTGCAGGAACACCAGCGGGATGCCGCGCTGGTCGCACAGCTCGATGAAGTGGGCACCCTTCTGGGCGGACTCGGAGAACAGGATGCCGTTGTTGGCGACGATGCCGACCGGGTGGCCGTGGATCCGGGCGAAGCCGGTGACCAGGGTCTGCCCGTACTCGGACTTGAACTCGGCGAAGCGGGAGCCGTCCACCACGCGCGCGACGACCTCGCGGACGTCGTAGGGGGTGCGGGAGTCGACCGGCACCGCGCCGTACAGCCCCTGCGGGTCCGCCTTCGGCTCGACGGACGCTTCGACGCCCCAGGGGAGCGTGCCGCGCTCCGGCAGGGTGGAGACGATCTGCCGCACGATGCGCAGGGCGTGCGCGTCGTCCTCGGCCAGGTGGTCGGTCACGCCGGACACCCGCGAGTGGACCTCGCCGCCGCCCAGCTCCTCCGCCGTGACCACCTCGCCGGTGGCCGCCTTCACCAGCGGGGGGCCGCCCAGGAAGATCGTGCCCTGGTTGCGGACGATCACCGCCTCGTCGCTCATCGCCGGGACGTACGCCCCGCCCGCCGTGCAGGAGCCGAGGACGGCGGCGATCTGCGGGATGCCGGCGCCGGACATGCGGGCCTGGTTGTAGAAGATCCGCCCGAAGTGCTCGCGGTCGGGGAAGACCTCGTCCTGCATCGGCAGGAAGGCGCCCCCGGAGTCGACGAGGTAGAGGCACGGCAGCCGGTTCTCCAGCGCCACCTCCTGCGCCCGCAGGTGCTTCTTCACGGTCATCGGGTAGTACGTGCCGCCCTTGACGGTGGCGTCGTTGGCGACGATCACGCACTCCCGGCCGCTGACCCGGCCGATGCCGGCGATGACGCCGGCGGCGGGGGCCGCTCCGTCGTAGAGCCCGTCGGCCGCGAGCGGCGCCAGCTCCAGGAACGGCGAGCCCGGATCGAGCAGCGTGTCCACGCGGTCGCGCGGCAGCAGCTTGCCGCGCGCGGTGTGCCGGGCCCGCGCCCGCTCGCCGCCGCCCAGCCGGGCCGCCGCGAGCTTGGCGCGCAGCTCCTGAACGAGGGCGGCGTGCGCCTCCTCGTTGGCCCGAAAGGCCTCGGAGGCGGGATCGGCCGCCGTCGTCAGCTCCGGTGCCTCTTGCATCCTGCGGTCCCCTCACCCAGTGATCGACCAGTTAATGAGCGTTAACGCATTTCCTTCAGGTTAACGACCGCTAACCTCCCTGTCTAGAATCGACTCCATGGCCACCAGAACCGACGCCCCCACCCGCCGCGAGCAGATCCTCAAGGAGGCCGCCCGGCTCTTCGCCGAGCGCGGCTTCCACGGGGTCGGCGTCGACGAGATAGGCGCCGCGGTCGGTATCAGCGGCCCCGGTCTCTACCGCCACTTCCCCGGCAAGGACGCGATGCTCGCCGAACTGCTGGTCGGGATCAGCGACTCGCTGCTGACGGGGGCGAAACGGCGGCTGGCGGAGGCGGACGGGGCGGCCGGCTCCGGGGCGGGCGCCGGTGCGACGGGTCCCGAGGCGGTCCTCGACTCGCTCATCGAGGGGCACATCGACTTCGCGCTCGACGACCGCCCGCTCATCACCCTGCACGACCGCGAGCTGGACCGCCTGCGGGACGCCGACCGCAAGATGGTGCGGCAGCTGCAGCGGCAGTACGTCGAGCTGTGGGTCGGGGTGCTCCGCGAGGTCTACCCGGCGCTCGCCGAGCCCGCCGCCCGCTCCGCCGTCCACTCGGTCTTCGGCCTCCTGAACTCCACCCCCCACCTGGGCCGCCCGGGGCGCGCGGTGACGGCGGAACTGCTGCACCGGATGGCGCGGGGGGCGTTCGCGGCGGTGGGGGAGGCGTAGGGCCGGCTCCCCGCCTCCGGGAGTGACGAGGGTTACCCGCGTCCCGGTCTGGACGCCTCTGACTACTCGCCGGTACGGTGGTATATGAGCAAGCGCTTAGATATTCGTACCCTGGAGGTGGCGCGGTGCGCCGTACGGTGTTCAACGAGGACCACGAGGCGTTCCGGGAGACCCTGCGCGCCTTCATCGAGGCCGAGGTCGTCCCCGTCTACGACGACTGGTTCGCCGCGGGCCAGGCGCCGCGCGAGTTCTACTACAAGCTCGGCGAGCTGGGCATCTTCGGCATCAACGTGCCCGAGGAGTTCGGCGGCGCCGGCATGGACAGCCACAAGTTCGAGGCCGTCCTCTACGAGGAGACCGCCCGCGCGGGCGTCCAGTTCGGCGGCTCCGGCGTCCACGTGCTGCTCGCCCTGCCCTACATCAACATGCTGGCCACCGACGAGCAGAAGAAGCGCTACCTGCCGAAGTTCGTCACCGGCGAGGAGATGTGGGCCATCGCGATGACCGAGCCGGGCACCGGCTCCGACCTCGCGGGCATGAAGTCCACCGCCAAGCTCTCCGAGGACGGCACCCACTACGTCCTCAACGGCGCCAAGACCTTCATCACCGGCGGCGTGCACGCCGACCGGGTGATCGTCTGCGCCCGCACCGCCGCGCCCACCGCCGAGGACCGCCGCCACGGCATCTCCCTGTTCGCCGTGGACACCAAGTCCGGGGGCTACTCCGTCGGCCGCAAGCTCGACAAGCTGGGCCTGCGCACCTCCGACACCGCCGAGCTGGCCTTCGTCGACGTCAAGGTCCCCGTCGAGGACCTGCTCGGCGAGGAGAACAAGGGCTTCTCCTACCTCGGCCACAACCTGGCCTCCGAGCGCTGGGGCATCGCCTTCGGCGCCTACGCGCAGGCCAAGGCCGCCGTCCGGTTCGCCAAGAGTTACGTGCAGGACCGCACCGTCTTCGGCAAGCCGGTCGCCCATTTCCAGAACACCAAGTTCGAGCTGGCCGCCTGCCAGGCCGAGGTGGACGCCGCCGAGGCCGTCGTCGACCGCGCCACCGAGGCCCTGGACGCCGGCGAGCTGACCCCCGCCGAGGCCGCCAGCGCCAAGCTGTTCTGCACCGAGGTCGCCCACCGCGTCATCGACCGCTGCCTCCAGCTGCACGGCGGCTACGGCTACATGAACGAGTACCCGATCGCCCGCCTGTACGCGGACAACCGCGTCAACCGCATCTACGGCGGCACCAGCGAGATCATGAAGTCGATCATCGCGAAGAACATGGGCCTGTAGACCACAGGTCATGAGCGAAGCACTCCAGTCCCTCCTCGACCTGCTCGACCTCGAGCGGATCGAGGAGGACATCTACCGCGGCCGCTCCCGGTCCGCCGTCGTCCCCCGGGTCTTCGGCGGGCAGGTGGCGGCCCAGGCCATGGTCGCCGCCGGCCGCACGGTCCCCGCGGACCGGCACGCGCACTCCCTGCACGCGTACTTCCTGCGCCCCGGCGACCCGGGCGCCCCCATCGTCTACAACGTCGACCGGCTGCGCGACGGCCGCTCCTTCACCACCCGCCGCGTCGTCGCCGTCCAGCACGGCAAGCCGATCTTCACCCTGTCGGCGTCCTTCCAGACGTACGAGGAGGGCCTCGACCACCAGGCCCCGATGCCGCCCGCCCCGGACCCGGCGACCCTCCCCACCGGCGAGGAACGGCTGCGGGCCTACCCGCACCTGCCCGCCGAGACCGTGGAGCGCTTCCTGGAGGCCCGCGCCGCCGTCGACCTGCGCTACGTGGACGACCCGCCCTTCGGCGACTTCGGCACCCCGCGCGAACCGCACTCCCAGGTGTGGTTCCGTACCAACGGCAAGCTCGCGGACGACCCCCTGCTGCACGTCGTCCTCGCCACCTACGTCTCCGACATGACGCTGCTCGACTCGGTCCTGCTCGCGCACGGCCGCGGCGGCTGGGCCGTCGGCGATGTCGTCGGGGCCTCGCTGGACCACGCCATGTGGTTCCACCGGCCCTTCCGCGCCGACGAATGGCTGCTGTACGACCAGCAGTCGCCGTCGGCGTCCGGCGGCCGGGGCCTCGGCCAGGCCCGCATCCACACCCAGGACGGCCGGCTCGCCGTCTCGGTCGTCCAGGAAGGCGTGGTCCGCGTCCCCCGGTGACGGCGGCAGGCCCGCAAGGCGCGGCCTACTTCAGTCCCGCCTCCGTCAGCAGGTACGCCGTCATCGGGTCGTAGGAGCGCGGGCTGACCACGTGGTCGTCCAGCGGCACCGCCACCTGGAGGGTGCCCTCGGACTCGGCGAGGAAGAGGGCCGGGTCGTTGCAGTCCGCGTAGCCGATCGAGTCCACACCGTGCTGGGCGGCGTACCCGGCCCAGCCGTGGTCGGCGACCACCAGGTCCGGCAGCGGGCGGCCCTCGCGCTCCAGGCCGGTCAGGATGGCCTTCATCGGCTCGCCCGAGTGGGTGTGCCACAGCGAGGCCCCGTGCTCCAGCACGGACACGTCCGCGAACTGCTGGACGTACCCCTCCTCCGTGGTCAGCCCCTCCGGGATCACCACGATCTCGCAGCCCGCCTCCCGCAGCGCGGCGGCCGTGGCACGGTGCACGTCGAGCAGCCCGCCGGGGTGGCCGGTCGCGAACAGCACCCGCTGCCCGCCGTCGGCCGCCTTGCGCAGCCGCCCCGCCATCCGCTCCAGCGCCGAGACGGTCAGCTCGGGATCGATGGTGTCCTGGCCGTACCGGTGCTCGGGATCGTCGTTGACGCCGACCCGCTCCGCCATCACCGCGAGCACGTCCTGCTCGTCGCTCCAGCGGTCGCCCAGCTCCAGGCCGAGCCAGAAACCCCGGTCGCCGTTGGCCAGCTTCCGGTAGTGGGAGAGGTTGTTCTCGCGGGGAGTGGCGACGTCACCCGCGATACGGGTTCTGACGAGGTGCTCGGCGAGTTCGGCGCGGCTGGGTGTCCCGGGTATCGGCATGGCCCCATTGTGAGGCAGCCCGGGTCCGGGCAGCAGCCGGTCCCGGCGGAATAGCCGATTCCTCCAGTCACCGGGACGCGTATGGACGTGATGTACATGTCGCGGTCCGGTTTGGGCCATCTAGTCTGCGACGACCGGCTGCCTCGCGCACCAGTACAGTCGGTCAGCAGTAGTACATACGCGACGAAGCGTAAGAAGGAAGGCAGTACATGAGCAGCAACGAGACGCCCCGCGGGCCCGTCGACTCCTCGCGGATCCCGCGCTACGCCGGGCCCGCGACCTTCGCCCGGCTCCCGCGCCTGGACGAGGTCGGCACCGCCGACGTCGCCGTCGTGGGCGTGCCGTTCGACTCGGGCGTCTCCTACCGGCCCGGCGCCCGCTTCGGCGGCAACGCCATCCGTGAGGCCTCCCGCCTGCTGCGCCCCTACAACCCGGCGCAGGACGCCTCCCCCTTCGCCCTCGCCCAGGTCGCGGACGGCGGCGACATAGCCGTCAACCCCTTCAACATCAACGAGGCCGTCGAGACGATCGAGGCCGCCGCCGACGACCTCCTCGGCACCGGCGCCCGCCTGATGACCCTCGGCGGCGACCACACCATCGCCCTGCCGCTGCTGCGCTCGGTCGCCAAGAAGCACGGCCCGGTCGCCCTGCTCCACTTCGACGCCCACCTGGACACCTGGGACACCTACTTCGGCGCCGAGTACACGCACGGCACCCCCTTCCGCCGCGCCGTCGAGGAGGGCGTCCTCGACACCTCCGCACTTTCCCACGTGGGCACCCGCGGCCCGCTGTACGGCAAGCGGGACCTGACCGACGACGAGAAGATGGGCTTTGGCATCGTCACCTCCGCCGACGTCTACCGCCGCGGCGCCGACGAGGTCGCCGACCAGCTCAGGCAGCGCATCGGGGACCGCCCGCTGTACATCTCCATCGACATCGACTGCCTGGACCCCGCCCACGCCCCCGGCACCGGCACCCCCGAGGCCGGCGGCATGACCTCCCGCGAGCTGCTGGAGATCCTGCGCGGCCTGGCGTCCTGCAACCTGGTCTCGGCCGACGTCGTCGAGGTCGCCCCGGCCTACGACCACGCGGAGATCACGTCCGTCGCGGCCTCCCACACCGCGTACGAACTGACGACGATCATGTCCCGCCAGATCGCCCAGGAGAAGGCAGCGAAGTGACCCACGACCACGACCTGGTACTCCGTCCGACCGCCGCACAGACGGAGGCCGCACTGAACCCTCCCGGCGGCCGCAACGGCGGCGACCTGGTCGTGGAGAGTCTGGCCGGGCTCGGCGCGACCACGGTCTTCGGCCTGCCCGGTCAGCACGCCCTCGGCATGTTCGACGCCCTGCGCCGCTCCGACCTGCGCTACATCGGCCTGCGGGTGGAGAACAACGCCGGGTTCGCCGCCGACGCGTACGGCCGCGTCACCGGCGAGGCCGCCCCGCTGCTCCTGTCCACCGGTCCGGGAGCCCTCACCTCCCTGGCCGCGCTCCAGGAGGCACGGGCGGCCTCCGCCCCCGTCCTGGCGGTCAGCAGCCAGGTGCCGACGGCGGGCCTGGGCGGCGGACGCCACGGCTACCTGCACGAACTGCCCGACCAGGCCGCCTCCTTCCGCGGCGTGGTGAAATCCGTCCACACGGTCCGCACCCAGTCCCAGATCCCGTCCGCGATCGCCGAGGCGTGGACGTCGGCACTGACCGTCCCGCACGGCCCCGTGTGGGTGGAGATCCCGCAGGACGTCCTCCTGGCCGAGACGCAGATCCCGGTCGTGACCGGCGGCGACACCTTCCCCGAGGAACTGCCCCCGCGCCCCGAACTGACCGCGGTCGCCGCCGACCTGCTGTCCCGCGCGGAGCGCCCCGCGATCGTCGCGGGCGGCGGCGTCGTCCGGGCCGACGCCGCGAAGAAGCTCCGGCAACTCGCCGAACGCCTCCAGGCCCCCGTCGTCACGACCTTCGGTGGCAAGGGCGCCTTCCCCTGGACGCACCCCCTCTCCCTCCAGTCCTGGCTGGAGGACCGCCACACCACGGACTTCCTGGAGGACGCCGACGTCCTCCTCGTCGTCGGCTCGGGCCTCGGCGAACTCTCCTCGAACTACCACACGTTGAGGCCCCGCGGCCGGGTGATCCAGATCGAGGCCGACCTCGGCAAGCTGGAGTCCAACCATCCGGCCCTCGGCATCCACGCCGACGCCCGCCTCGCCCTCCAGGCGCTGCTGGAGACCGTGGGGGAGCGCACCGACCCGAGTGCTCCGGAGCGGGTCCGCGCGGTACTGGACAAGGTCCGCGAGCGCATCGCGGCCCAGGAACTCACCCTGGAGCAGGACGTCCTGGCCGCCGTCCGCGCGGCCCTCCCGCCCGGCGCCCCGTCGTTCTGGGACATGACGATCCTGGCCTACTGGGCGTGGTCGGCCTTCGACGCCAAGGCCCCGAACACCATGCACTCCGCCCAGGGCGCCGGCGGCCTCGGCTACGGCTTCCCGGCCGCCCTGGGAGCCGCGGTCGCCGACCCCACCCACCCGGTGCTGGCGGTCTCCGGCGACGGGGGCGCCCTGTACTCCGTCGCCGAGCTGGCCACCGCCCGCCAGTACGACCTGAACGTCACCTGGCTGATCGTCGACGACGGCGGCTACGGCATCCTGCGCGAGTACATGACCGACGCCTTCGGCGCGCCGACGGCCACGGAGCTGACCCGCCCCGACTACGTGGCGCTGGCCGAGTCGTTCGGGGTGCCGGGCGTGCGGACGTCCCCGAAGACCCTGGCGGCCGACCTCGCGAAGGCCCTGGCCGCACCGGGCCCCTCGGTGGTCGTCCTCCCGGCCGTCCTGCGGATGTTCGCGCCGACACACCTGGGTTGAACGGCCCGGCGGTCACGCGGAACGTCGGGAGGATCAAGCCCGGCGACACGATCGACGTGACCCGCGAGGACGGCACCCGGGCGGTCTTCGCCGTCACCGCGCTGGAACAGGTCGACAAGGACGCCTTCCCCACCGACAAGGTCTACGGCAGGACCGACCGCCCCGAACTGCGCCTGATCACCTGCGGCGGCGAGATCACCGACGGCCACCGCCCGGACAACATCATCGTCTACGCCGACCTCGTGGGCTGACCGCCTACCAGATCGACTCCACCCACTCCGGGTGGTCGACGAACGGGTTGCGGTTGTGCTGGTACTCGTCGTAGACGACCTGGTTGCGCCGCTCCTCGAAGGCGTCCGGCGGATCCTCGTCGTTCCACGCCTTCAGTACCGAGAGCTTTCCGATGTACGGGCTGCTGCCGTTGTCGACCTGGCCGTTGACCTCCAGGTCGGCGAAGCCGTCGCCGCCCTCGTAGCGGACCGCCATGTAGAAGATCATGCGGGCCACGTCGCCCTTGACTGCGTCGCGGGGTTCGAAGGAGTCGGAGTCGGTGAGGCTGCCGCCGCCCTCGCTGACCGCGCTGCCGCCGTTGTCGAAGTCCTTGTTGCCCCGGACACTGTTCACCCGGACGTCCGAGGGGCGCAGGTGGTGGATGTCCGTGCCGGGTCCGGTCGAGGTGCCGAAGTCGCCGTGGGACTTGGCCCACACGTGCTCGCGGTTCCAGTCGCCGGTGTCGCCGCCGTTGAGCGACTTGCTGCGGGAGACGCCCGAGTAGAGCAGGATCACGTTCCCGCTGTTGTCCGGGTCCTCGTCGGTGGCCTTGAGAGCGTTCCAGACCGCCGAGTACGACAGCTTGGTCTGGTCGCTGATGATGGTGTGCAGGGCGGACTTGAGGCTGTCGCCGGTCTTCCCGATCGCGTCCTTGTAGTACGTCGAGTCGTAGTCCGTGTTCGCTGTCGATGCGGTTGCCGGGGCCGCCGTGGCCGGGGTCGCCGTGGCCGGGCTCGCCGTCAGAGAGGGGCCGGCGAGTCCGACGAGTACGGCGACCGCGGCGAGGGCGGCCGCTTTCCGGTGCCGGGTGCGTATCGCGAGCATGTGGGGTGTCCGATCTACGCGTGTGGAGTTCTGCGGTAGATCGAGCGTGACATGGACATGTAGGAGGTGGGGTGTACGGACGGTGTCGATTGAGTGACGGTGGCCCCGGCGTCGTGAGTGGCGGGGCCACCGGGCCGGGAGCGCCGTGGGTCAGTTCCCGTCTGCGGGGTCCAGCCGGTAGACGGGCGACGTACTCTCCGAGTCGTCGCGGCGACCATCAGGGCGAACGGCGGCTCGTCGACGGTCAGAAGTCCAGCTCTCGGCGCCGCTGAGCGCGGCCGCGCTGCACAAGCAGTTCGGACCGGACCGGACCGGACTGTGGGCGCCGACCGTGCTCAGTCCACGAGCAGGCTGTGAATCCGGCGCGGAGTCACTCGGAGGTGGCTGCCCATGGGGCGAGCAGGTCACGCACCAGGTGAGTGAAGCCCCCGTCCAGTCGGTCCTCCCAGTCGGGGTCGCCGACGGCCTCGGGACACAGGGCGGCGGGACGGGCGACCCACAGGATCTTCCACGGCCGGGAATGCAGCACCGGGCTGCCCTGGACCCCGCCGTACGGCGCGAGCGGGTGCAGCAGATCGCCGAGGTGCTCCGTCGCGACGCGCACCAGAGGTCCTTCGGTCACCGTGTGCGCCGTGGCCATGGCCGCACGCGAGCTACGGGCGACGGCCGCCGTGGTCGGGTGGCGCCGGACGAGACGTACGGCCTGCACGAGGTGCTCGGTGATGCCCCGGACCGTGCCGTCGCTCGGGTGGGTGCGGTTCGCGGCGGCGAAGGTCTGGGCGAGTTCGACGGTCAGCGCGCGCAGATGCAGAGCGGAGACGGACTTCCAGTTCGCGTAGAGGAAGTTGTGCGAGGTTCCGCAGGCGCGGGCGATGGCGGTCAGGGACACGTCCAGACCCTCGGTGCGCATGAGAGTACGGACCGTGCCGATGACATGGCCGGTGCTGAGAGGGTCCGGGGCGTGCCAGGGGGCGGGGCTCATGGACCCTATGGTGGAAAAGGCGTGAGCAGTTGGGGGATTTTTGTCATCGGGTCACTCGGATGAGCGGGTGGAGGACAGGGGAGGGGGGAGTGTTCAGGCTTTTGAGGCGGTGAGGGTGGTCTTGAGGGCTGTGATGAACGACGTCCATCCACCCACCGAGAACACCAACACCGCCCCACCCGGCACCTTCGAGTCCCGCACGGGTATCCCCGCGGGATGCCCGTCCACCACCTCCACACAACTGCCGGCCTCATTGCCGCTGTACGTGGACCTGCGCCAGCCCGCGAGGTCGGTCGCGGTTGCGATGTGGTCAGGCATCGTCTTCGTAGTCCTTCGCCGTCGACTTGAGCAGGGCGAGCGACTCACGTAGAGACAGCGCGTCGCTCAACGCGTGATAGTAGGCGCCTTGCAACCGCTCGACGACGGTCGGACTGTCGTGGATCTTGGCGACGTTGATGCCCTCCGAGTACGCCACCGGGGGCTGGTCCTCGAACCACAGCAGGCTCAGCATGCTCTGCATGACGGGATACGCGCCTTGGTGACGAGGCATGACGTGCACCCGGACACGACCGCTCTCCACCAGTTGGGCGAGGTGGGTGAGTTGCTGTGCCATGACCCGCCGATCGCCGATCACGCGGTGCAGCAGCGCCTCGTCCAGCAGTCCCCAGAAGACAGGTGTGGCGGGATCGTCGAGAATCTTGCCCCGCTCGAGGCGTGTGACAAGGCGCCTGTCACATTCCTCGGCGGTCAACGGAGGGTACGTGGTGCCGAGAACAGCACGTGCGTACCCCTCCGTTTGCAGAAGGCCGGGAAAGAAGGTCACGGCTGACTCCCGGATCGCCACCGCCTGCTGCTCCAGCAGCCGCGCCGCCTCGAAGTAGTCCGCGACCGCCGCCTCCTCCGGAGGAAGAAAGCTGGTCAGCACGTTCCCCGTGTTCAGCGCCCGGTCCAGGCGCCGCGCGTCCTCCTTCGAAGGCACCCGCCGCCCCGCCTCGACGTGCGCGATGTGGGACCGCGTCATGATGGCCATGTCGGCAAGCCGCTGCTGCGTCAGGCCGGCCGCTTCCCGCTGCTGCTTGAGCCAGTCGCCGTAGATGTTGCTCATCCGTTCGACTTCCGTGTGACAAAGGCGCCGTCACATCCGCACCTCTGGCGAGCCTAGCGACGACGGTTCCACTCTGTACGTGGATCGCTACGGAAAGCGAGACCCCCGCGACCGTCGCACCGGTCCGGGGGCATGGTCACCGATCACCACGGAGTCGACGACATGCGTCACCGTATCGCCCGTATCGCCGGGCCGCCCCTGCTTCTGCTGCTCGAACTCCTGCTGCCCGCTTCGGGATGCCGGCGCCGCCGACGGCGTCCGGCGACGAAACCCGCAGCACCCGCCCGCACGGCAGGCGCCACCACCCCGCACGCCGACATGGCCGCCCTGCGGGGCGAGGACAATGCGCTCGTACGCCCGTACGTCCTGGCACACCGACGACGCGACGAGGCCCGGCAGCGGACCCTGCGGTTCGCGGTACACGGCGTCGACCTGGGACCGCGTGTTCTCCACGGTGCTGCGGCGGCACGGTGAACAACGGCACGCACCCTGCCCGGTTGCTGCCCTGGACGGGCTCGGAGGGCAAACCCTGCTACCTCCTGACCGACGGTGACGGGCCGTTGTCCCGGATGGCCGATGTCATGGAACGCACTCAACTCGACATGGCCCAGGACCTGCTGGACCACGCGGCCGACCTGCTCGCCGACGCGCGCTCGACGCCCGAACAGCTCCGCTTCCTGCTGGCCCGGATGCGGGAGGCGCTGACGGACGTCCACCGCGTCGCGGAGAGCCGGGGCATGCGGCCGCGCTGAGACACCGGGTCAGCCGAGCAGTTCGGGCAGAGCCTCTTTGAGGGCGCCGAGCTGGGCCCGGTACCCGGCGTTGAACTCGGCCAGTTCGCGTTCCCCGAGGTTGTCCTGCAGTGCGCCGTGCCTCAGCGGTACCACGGAAGGCATCGCGCGGAACACCTCAGCCATCGCCTCCGCGTGCCTGCCCTTTTGCACAGCGGTCACCAGGTCCTCGAAGAGGTCGAGCTTCAGGGCCTGGATCCGCCTGCGCGGACTGTCCTTGTCCTTGAACAGGTCCTCCGTCGTCGGCCTGGGGCCGCTGCGGGGGTTCGCGACGAACTTCAGCACCCGCAGCGTCGCGTACAGCCGCCCGGCCAACTTCTCGCCGCTTTCCTTTTGATCTGGCATGGAGCATTACTTGCCGTCCCGACACCCCCGCATCCCAGCATTCGCGAAACAGCCAACTTGCGTCCTTTTTCCCGCCCTAGGGTGACCGGCATGCGCCCGAGAACCTTCCGAACCGCCCTCGCCACCCTCACCGCGAGCGTCGCGGCGGCCGGCTGCCTGACCGCCGCCGGTCCGGTCGCCGCGCAGGGGAGGCACCCGGCAGCGAACGCCTGCTCGCCCTCCGTCTCCCTCGCCGGCTTCTCCGACGTCCTCGACAAGACGACCTACGACGGCACCTACGTCGGCAACCTCTCCGCCCTCGCCCGGGATCGTCGGGGCACGGTAGCCGCTCTCTCCGACCGCTCCTCCCTCTTCCGGCTGGACGCACGCACCCTCGAGCCGCGCGGCGTGATCCCGCTCGCCGACGAGAACGGCGCCGCCCTCGACTCCGAGGGGCTGGTCGTCGACCTCCCCCACGCTCGGCTTCGCTCGAGCGGGGGGAACCCCACCGGCACATACCTCGTCTCCTCCGAGGACGAGCCGTCCATCCGCCGCTACTCGCACACCGGGGAGCCGCTGGGCCGTCTGCCCGTGCCCGACGACCTGCGCACCGCTCCCGAGGGCCGGGCGCGGGCCAACGGCAGCTTCGAGGGGCTGACGCTCCTGCCGGGCGGACGGACCCTGCTCGCCTCGCTGGAGTACCCGCTCGACGGCGACCCGGCCGACCTGGTCCGTTTCCAGACCTGGCAGCGGACGCGACAGGGCGACTTCCGGCTCGGGGTCCGCTACACCTACCGGACCGACACCGGCCTCGGCGTCTCGGAGGTCACCGCGATCCCCGACGGCCGTCTGCTCGTCCTGGAGCGCGGCTTCACCGCCGGCGTCGGCAACACGATCCGCCTCCACCTGGCCGACCGGCCCGGCCACGGCACAGCGCTGCGCAAACGGCTCCTCGCCGACCTCGCCGACTGCCCCACGCTGGGTGCCACCGCCGGGCAGCCGCAGCCCAACCCGCTCCTCGACAACTTCGAGGGGATGGCGGTGACCGGCCGCTCCGGGGGCCGCCTGGAGGTCCTGGTCGTCAGTGACGACAACCAGAACGACGTACAGACCACGCGCTTCCTCCGGCTCCGCGTACGCGCCTGATCAGCCGGCCGATCGTCGCGGCGGGATGAAATCCCCGCTCGCCCGTGTTGGTGCCTTCCGGTAGATCAGGTGAGCAGGACGACCGGACGAACAACCGGAGGGCACGGCGTGGACGCGCAACGGGGCTGGGTACGACGACTGGCGGGGTACGCCTGGCGGTATCCCAAGGACGTAGTTCTCGCCCTCGGCGCCTCGCTGGGCGGCATGGCCGTCATGGCCTTCGTCCCCCTGATCACCAAGGTGATCATCGACGACGTGATCGGCGCCAAGACGAGGGACATGGCCGTGTGGGCCGGTCTGCTCGTCGGCGCCGCGCTCGCCGTCTACGCCCTGACCTACATCCGCCGCTACTACGGCGGCCGGCTCGCCCTCGACGTCCAGCACGACCTGCGCACCGACATGTACGGGACGATCACCCGGCTCGACGGCAGACGGCAGGACGAGCTGTCCACGGGACAGGTGGTCGGGCGGGCGACCAGCGACCTCCAGCTGATCCAGGGCCTGCTCTTCATGCTCCCGATGACCATCGGGAACGTCCTGCTCTTCCTGATCTCCCTCGTGATCATGGCGTGGCTCTCCCTGCCGCTCACCCTGGTCGCGCTGGCCGTCGCTCCCGCCCTGTGGTTCATCGCCCGCCGCAGCCGCACCCGGCTGCACCCCGCCACCTGGTACGCGCAGGCGCAGGCCGCCGCCGTCGCCGGAGTGGTCGACGGCTCGGTGAGCGGCGTCCGCGTCGTGAAGGGCTTCGGGCAGGAGGAGCAGGAGACCGGCAAGCTCAGGGAGGTCGGGCGCAAGCTCTTCGCGGGGCGGCTGCGCACCATCAAGCTGAACGCCACCTACACTCCGGCCCTCCAGGCCGTCCCCGCGCTCGGCCAGGTCGCCATGCTCGCCCTCGGCGGCTGGCTGGCCGTCCGCGGGCACATCACCCTCGGCACCTTCGTCGCCTTCTCCACCTACCTCGCCCAGCTGGTCGGCCCGGTCCGCATGCTCGCCATGGTGCTCACCGTCGGCCAGCAGGCCCGCGCCGGCACCGAGCGCGTCCTGGAACTGATCGACACCGAGCCGGTCATCGAGGACGGCACCAAGACCCTCCCGGCGGACGCGCCCGCGACCGTCGAGTTCGACGACGTCGCCTTCGGCTACGACACGGGCGACGGGGAGCCGCGGCCCGTGCTCGACGGGCTCTCCTTCGAGATCCGCGCCGGGGAGACCCTCGCCGTCGTCGGCTCCTCCGGCTCCGGCAAGTCCACCGTCTCGCTGCTCCTGCCGCGCTTCTACGACGTGACGCGCGGCGCCGTCCTCGTCGGCGGCCACGACGTGCGCGAGCTGACCCTCGACTCGCTGCGGGCCGCCGTCGGCCTGGTGCCCGAGGACTCCTTCCTCTTCTCCGACACCGTCCGCGCCAACATCGCCTACGGCCGCCCCGACGCCACCGACGAGGAGATCGAGGCCGCCGCACGGGCCGCCCAGGCCCACGGCTTCATCACCGAGCTGCCCGAGGGCTACGGCACGACCGTCGGCGAGCACGGGCTGACCCTCTCCGGCGGCCAGCGCCAGCGCGTCGCACTCGCCCGGGCGATCCTCACCGACCCCCGGCTGCTGGTTCTCGACGACGCCACGTCCGCCGTGGACGCCCGCGTGGAGCACGAGATCCACGAGGCGCTCAAGCAGGTCATGCGGGGCCGCACCACCCTCCTCATCGCCCACCGCCGCTCCACCCTCGGCCTCGCCGACCGCATCGCCGTCCTCGACCGGGGCCGCCTCGCCGACCTCGGCACCCACGAGGAGCTCCAGCAGCGCTCCGCCCTCTACCGGCGGCTGCTCACCGACCCCGACGAGCTGGGCGGCGTCTCGCCCGGCCACACCCGCCCCGCCGAGCAGGCGGAGGACACCTCCGTACGCGACGAGCTGGACGCCGAGTTCGACGCCGAGCGCGGGGTCACGCCCCGGCTGTGGACCGGTGACCGCGCGCCCAAGGACACCGCGCTCGCCGGTACCCCGGCCACCCCGGAACTGCTGGCCCAGGTCGACGCGCTGCCCCCGGCGAACGACACCCCGGGCATCGACGAGACGTCGGCGGTGCGCCCCGAGTCCTCGTACGGCCTGCGGCGCCTGCTGCGCGGCTTCCGCACCCCGCTGCTGATCAGCCTCGCCCTGGTGGCGGTGGACGCGGGCATGGGCCTGCTGCTGCCGGTGCTGATCCGCAACGGCATCGACGACGGCGTCACCCAGGTCGCCCTCGGCGCGGTGTGGGCGTCCGCGCTGCTCGGACTGCTCGCCGTACTCGCCCAGTGGGCGGCGCAGACCGGCGAGATCCGCATGACCGGCCGGACCGGCGAGCGGATCCTGTACTCGCTCCGCCTGAAGATCTTCGCCCAGCTCCAGCGGCTCGGCCTCGACTACTACGAGCGCGAGCTGACCGGCCGGATCATGACCCGGATGACGACGGACGTGGACGCGCTGTCGACGTTCCTGCAGACCGGACTCGTCACCGCCTTCGTCTCGGTCGTCACCTTCTTCGGCATCATGGTCGCCCTGCTGGTGATCGACGTGGAGCTCGCGCTGATCGTCTTCGCGACGCTGCCGCCGCTGATCGTCGCCACGTACTTCTTCCGCAGGGCCAGCGTGAAGGCGTACGAACTGGCCCGTGAGCGGGTGTCCACGGTCAACGCCGACCTCCAGGAGTCGGTGGCGGGCCTCAGGATCGTGCAGGCCTTCCGGCGGGAGCGGGACGGCGGGCGGCGGTTCGCCGAGCGCAGCGACAGCTACCGGCAGGCCCGCATCCGCGGACAGTGGCTGATCTCGATCTACTTCCCGTTCGTGCAGCTGCTGTCCTCGGCCGCCGCCGCGGCCGTGCTGGTCGTGGGCGGCGCGCGGATCGACGACGCCACGCTGACGACCGGCGCGCTGGTGGCGTACCTGCTCTACATCGACCTGTTCTTCGCCCCGGTCCAGCAGCTCTCCCAGGTCTTCGACGGCTACCAGCAGGCGTCCGTCTCGCTGGGCCGCATCCAGGAACTGCTGCGCGAGCCCACCTCGACCCGGGCCGCCGAGAAGCCGTCCGAGGTCACCGGCCTGCGCGGCGAGATCGCGTTCGAGGACGTGCACTTCAAGTACGGGGACGATGAAGAGGCCCTCACCGGCATCGACCTGCGCATCCCGGCCGGACAGACCGTCGCCTTCGTCGGCGAGACCGGCGCCGGCAAGTCGACGCTGGTGAAGCTGGTGGCCCGGTTCTACGACCCGACCGACGGCCGGGTCACCGTCGACGGACAGGACCTGCGCGCCCTCGACCTCACCTCCTACCGGCACCGGCTGGGCGTCGTCCCGCAGGAGGCGTACCTGTTCCCGGGCACCGTGCGCGACGCGATCGCCTACGGCCGTCCGGACGCCACCGACGCCGAGGTGGAGGCGGCGGCGCGGGCGGTCGGCGCGCACGAGATGATCGCCACGCTCCAGGGCGGCTACCTGCACGAGGTCGCCGAGCGGGGCCGCAACCTCTCCGCCGGACAGCGGCAGCTGATCGCGCTGGCCCGCGCCGAGCTGGTCGACCCGGACGTGCTGCTCCTCGACGAGGCCACGGCCGCCCTGGACCTGGCCACCGAGGCACAGGTCAACCAGGCCACCGACCGCATCGCGGGACGCCGTACGACGCTGGTGGTCGCGCACCGGCTGACCACCGCTGCCCGCGCGGACCGCGTCGTGGTCATGGACGGCGGCCGGGTCGCCGAGGACGGCACGCACGACGAACTGCTGGCCCTCGACGGACGGTACGCGCGGCTGTGGCGGACCTTCGTCGGCGCGTCCGAACCGGAAGAGCCGGTCGGCGCGACGCGCTGACGCGCTCGCGCAACCGTGCGACACCTGTCCTGCGTCCGTACACCCGTACGTCGTCAGTGATCGTGCTGTCGTCAGTGACCACGCCACGCAGGGGGAGCGCAATGGGCCGGGACGGTGCCGCGACTCGTCGTCGGCTGGCGCTCGGCACGGCCGTGCTGAGCGCCGCCGCGCTGCTCGCCGTCGCGCTGCCGCAGCAGGCGCAGGCCGCCACGGGATGCCCCGGCCGCAAGGTGCGCACCCTCCACTTCGCCACCGGATCCGTCCTCGTCCACAAACGCGGCGGATACATCTGCGCCGTCACCGTCCCCAAGAAGCCGGGCACGAAGCGGCAGATGTCCGTCGGCGTGCGGGCCCGGGGCAGCCGGGCGGTCGTGGACTCGGGCCGGTTCGCCCACCGCGCCGGACCGGTGACCGTGCACGCCGGGAAGCGCTGCGTGTGGGTGACCGGCAAGGTGTCCCGGTCCTCGGTCAGCTCCGGCTGGATCCTCTGCTGACCCTGGTGCCGCGGGAGTTGCTCCGATAGCTTCCGGCGGACATCAGTTTCACAGGGAGGGTGCATGCGCAAGGCGCTCAGATGGCTGCTGGCGCTCGTGGTGCTCATCGGCACCGTCAGCACGGCGGGCGCGGCCACCGCCGCCGAGCCGAAGGCCGTCGACATCAAGGACCGGCTGCTGTCCATACCGGGCATGAGCCTGATCGAGGAGAAGCCGTACACCGGCTACCGCTTCTTCGTCCTCAACTACACCCAGCCGGTGGACCACCGGCACCCGTCCAAGGGCACGTTCCAGCAGCGGATCACCGTGCTGCACAAGGACGTGAACCGGCCGACGGTCTTCTACACCGGCGGCTACAACGTCTCCACGAACCCCAGCCGGCGCGAGCCGACCCAGATCGTGGACGGCAACCAGGTCTCCATGGAGTACCGCTACTTCACGCCGTCCCGGCCCGCCCCGGCCGACTGGTCCAAGCTGGACATCTGGCAGGCGGCCAGCGACCAGCACCGCATCTTCAAGGCGCTGAAGCCGCTCTACTCCGAGAACTGGATCTCCACCGGCGGCTCCAAGGGCGGCATGACCGCCACCTACTACGAGCGCTTCTACCCGCGCGACATGGACGGCGTCGTCGCCTACGTCGCCCCCAACGACGTGGTGAACAAGGAGGACTCGGCCTACGACCGCTTCTTCGCCCGCGTCGGCACCGAGGAGTGCCGCGACAAGCTGAACGGCGTGCAGCGCGAGGCGCTGGTGCGCCGGGCGCCGCTGGAGAAGAAGTACGCGGCGTACGCGGCCGAGAACGGCTACACCTTCGACACCATCGGCAGCCTCGACCGCGCCTACGAGGCCGTCGTCCTCGACTACGTGTGGGGCTTCTGGCAGTACAGCACCCTCGCCGACTGCGCGGACATCCCGGCCGACGCGAAGCACGCCACCGACGAGGCGATCTGGGACTCCGTCGACACCATCTCCGGCTTCTCCGCCTACACCGACCAGGGCCTTCAGACCTACACGCCGTACTACTACCAGGCGGGCACGCAGCTGGGCGCGCCGACGATCCACTTCCCGCACATCGAGAAGAAGTACATCCGCTACGGCTACCAGCCGCCGCGCAACTTCGTGCCCCGCTCGATCCCGATGAGGTTCGAGCCGTGGGTGATGCGGGACGTCGACACGTGGGTGCGGCACAACGCCCGGCACATGCTGTTCGTGTACGGCGAGAACGACCCGTGGGGCGCCGAGCGCTTCCGCCTCGGCCACGGCGCGCGCGACTCCTACGTCATGACCGCACCCGGCATGAACCACGGGGCGAACGTGGCCGGTCTGGTGCCCGGCCAGAAGGCGTTCGCCACCGCCCGCATCCTGGACTGGGCGGGCGTCGCCTCCGCCGAGGTGCAGGAGAACCCGTCGGCGGCCGAGCCGCTGGCGACGTTCGACGCGAGGCTCGACAAGCGGAACGTCGAGCGCGAGCCGGCGCTGCGCCCGTAGCGGCGTCTCCTCCGGCACGGTGACGGTGCCCGGCCGCCGCTTTCACAGCGGCCGGGCACAGCCCACCGGGTGCGCGCCGCCGAGCCGGACGTACAGACCGGTCGAGGCGGGGCAGTCCGCCCGGACGGCGACCGCCTCGACCACCTTGAACCGCGGTGCGCGCTCGCCCTCGGCGTCGCACGCGGCCTCGCGGACCCGGCCGCCGCCGATGTCGCGGACACAGTCGCCGACGATGGTGCGCGGGCCGCCCCCGCCCCCCGGGTCGCCGGGGTGCGGCGGCTGCAACCTGCGCATGCAGGCGTATCCCAGGGGCACGGCCCCGTCGCCGTCCTCGTCGGCGGCCGGCCGCCGCTCGCTGATGTGCAGGACGAAGTCCGTGGTGGCCGGGCACGGCGGTCCGCCGCTCGCGCGGCCGCTCTCCCGGGCCACCACCCGGGCCGCCGCCCGCTCGCTGTCGCAGGGCACCTCGGTCGGGTCGAGCGTGCCGAACGAACTGCACTCGCCGACCGCCAGGAACACCGCCCCGTATCCGGACGGCCACACCGCGGCGGAGCCCGCCGCCGGCCCCGGCCGCCCCCCGCCGGCTCCCTCGCCCGCAAACCCGTGACACCCGGTCAGTACTGCGGCCGCCAGCACCGCCGACAGCGCGCACAGCGCCCCGGCAGCCCCTCGCTCGCCCATCGCCGCCCCCCTGCGATCCCCGGCCCAGCGTGGCCCGCCGGGGCGGGCGCACACCAGACGCGCGGGAGGCTTGGCACACGGGGCACGGGGGCGCCCCCGGCGCGTGTCGCAGGCCGCGCTACGCCCGCTACGACCGGATGGCGCCCCGCGCTGTGACCGCACGGGACCCTGCGCTACGACCGGATGGCGCCTCGCGCTGTGACCGGCCCGTGCCACGACCGGATGGCGCCCCGCGCCACGACCGCACGGCGGCCCGGGCTACGACCGGACGGCGGCCTGGGCCACGACCGGACAGCGGCTTGGGCCACGACCGGACGGCGGCCTGGGCCACGACCGGATCGCGCCCCGCGCCACGACCGCACGGCGCCCCGCGCCACGACCGCACGGCGGCCCGGCCACGAGCGACCCGCGAGCCGCGCTACGACCGCACGGCGCCCCGCGCTGTGACCGGCCCGTGCCACGACCGGACCGCGCCCCGCGCTACGACCGCACGGCGGCCCGGGCTACGGCCGGACGGCGGCCCGGCCACGAGCGACCCGCGAGCCGCGCTACGACCGCACGGCGCCTCGCGCCACGACCGCACGGCGCCCCGGGCCACGACCACCGCCCCGCGCTACGACCGGTAGGTCAGTCCGTGCCCGAGCGGGAAGAGCACCGTGTCCGGATCGTCCGCGCTCATCACCGGCACCGGCAGCTTCCCGCGCGGCCGCACCCGCCCGGCGATCACCCGGGCCGCCGCGCGCACCTCCACGTCGGTCCAGGAGTACGCGGCGAGGAAGGCGGGGACGCCGGGAAGCTGGGCGACGTCGTACGGGTTGCGGACGGCGACCGCGACGACCGGCTTCCCGGTCTCCAGCAGGCGGGTGACCAGGGTGCGCTGGCTGCTGCCCGCGGTCACGTTGTACGTGGCGACGACCACCGCGTCGGCGTCCCCGGCCGCCGCGACGGCGCCGTCGATCACGGCGGTGGAGGGCGCGGTGCCGGTGGACAGGGCGGTGGCCGTGAAGCCCAGTTCCGTGAGCGCGCCCGCGAGAACACCGGTGGGCGGCCCCGTGGTGCCCGACGGCGAGGCCGGGTCGGCGCCCACCACCAGCAGCTTGCGGTGCTCGCGGCGCGACAGCGGCAGCAGGTGTCCCTCGTTGACCAGCAGCGTGGTGGTCCGCTCGGCGATCCGGTCGGCCGCAGCGAGGTGCGCCCGGGTGCCCACGGTCCGGTCGACGTCCCGGCGGCTGGTGTACGCGTCCCCGAACAGCCCCAGCTTGGCCTTCAGGCGCAGCACGCGCAGGATCGATTCGTCGAGCCGCGCCTCGGTCAGTTCGCCGTCCTTCACGGCCGTCAGGACGGCGTTCCAGGCGAGCGGCAGGTCCGGCGGGTTGAGCAGCTGGTCGACACCGGCCTTCAGCGCCAGCACCGGCACCCGCGCGTCTCCGTACTTGGTCCGCACGCCCTGCATGCCGAGGGAGTCGGTGACGACGACCCCGTCGTAGCCCAGCTCCTCGCGCAGGATGCCGGTGAGGATGGGACGGGAGAGGGTGGCCGGGTCGCCGGAGTCGTCGAGCGCGGGGACCATCAGGTGGGCGGTCATGATCGCGTCGATGCCGGCCTCGATCGCCGCGCGGAAGGGCGGCGCGTCCAGCTCCTCCCACTCCTCCCTGCTGTGCGTGATGACCGGGAAGCCGGTGTGGCTGTCGGTGGCGGTGTCGCCGTGCCCGGGGAAGTGCTTGGCGCACGCGGCGACGCCGGACCGCTGATACCCCGTCACCTCGGCGGCCACCAGCTCCGCGACCGCGTCCGGGTCGGCGCCGAAGGACCGTACGCCGATGACGGGGTTGGCCGGGTTGACGTTCACGTCGGCCACGGGGGAGTAGTCCTGCCGGATGCCCAGGGCGTTCAGCTCGGCGCCCGCGATCCGGCCGAGGGTACGGGCGTCGGAGCGCGACCCGCCCGCCCCGACGGCCATCGCGCCCGGGAACAGGGTGGCGGGCTCGCCCACGCGGGCCACTATGCCGTGCTCCTGGTCGGTGGAGATGAGCACGGGCAGACCGCGCGGCTGCTCCAGGGAGGCCTTCTGGATGCCGTTGGACAGGTCGGCGATCTGGTGCGGGTCGCGGGTGTTGTGCGCCCAGGCGAAGTAGATGATGCCGCCGACCCGGTAACGGGCGATCAGCTCGGCCGCGGTGCGGACGCCGATCTCCCTCAGGTTGGCGTCGATGTCGGCCTGGTCTGGGCCGGTGGCGGAGTGTCCGTAGACCCGCATGACGAAGAGCTGGCCGACCTTCTCCTCCAGCGTCATCCGGGAGATGAGCGCGCGGAGTTTGTCGTCGTCGGGCCTGCGGGCGTCGGCGTACGCCGTGCCGCCCCCGGCCGCGAGGGCCGCGGTGACCACCGCGGTGGCGGTGAGGACGGTACGTCTGGAGGGCTGTGCGGTGCTTCCCGTGCCGGCCGTGCTGCTGTGGTGCACGTGCGCTCCTTCCGGAGAGCTGGTGAAGGAAACTGCCAAGGAGTCACCAATATCCGGGAAGTTTCTGCCAGTCAAGGGACCGCACACGCGTCGCCCGCAGCGGTGAACGGGGCCCTGCGAGGCCGGTATCGAGGCCGAGCGCTGAGAAGGCGCCTGCTCCTCCCGCCCCGAACCCGCCCCGAGCCCGGCCCGAGTCCGCCCCGAGCCCGCCCCGAGCCCGGCCCGAGTCCGCCCCGAGCCCGCCCCGAGCCCGGCCCGAGCCCGCCCCGAGCCCGGCCCGAGCGCGCCCCGAGCCCGGCCCGAGCGCGGCCTGAACCCGGTCCAAGCCCGGCCGGTGGCGGGGCGTCGGTCAGTCGGAGCCGACGGCCGGCGGCGCCGCGGTGCCGTGGGCCGAGGCGTCCGGCCAGTGGGCCCGCAGCGTGCGGACCGTCTCCGCGATCGCCGGGCGGCGCGCCGCGCCCGTGCGCCACAGGGCGTACAGCCGCCGTACCGGCATCGGGTCGAGCGGCACCTCCACCACCCCGGCGGGCAGGGGGCCGCGCCCCAGCCGGGGAATGAGGGCGACGCCGAGACCGGCGGCGACCAGTGCGACGAGCGTCGGGTTCTCGTCCGCCTGGTGGACGATGTCCGGCTCGTGCCCGGCGCCCCGCAGCGTCCGCATCAGCCAGTCGTGGCACACCCGCCCGGGCGGCTGGCAGATCCACCGCTCCCCGCCCAGCTCCGACCGCCGTACGGCGCTCCGGCCCGCGAGGCGGTGTCCCTCGGGCACCAGCAGGTCGCACAGGTCCTCCCCGATCCGCGCCTGCTCCACCCCGGCCGGCGCCGGCAGCGGGGCGATGTCCCAGTCGTGCGCCACCACCAGATCGACCGCCCCCTTGGCGACCAGGTCCACCGACAGATGCGGGTCGACCTCGGTGAGCCGCACATCGAGCGCGGGGTGGCGCACCGCCAGGTCGGCCAGGACGGACGGCAGCAGACCACGCGCCGCCGACGCGAACGCGGCGATCGTCAGCCGTCCCGACGGCACCCCGCGCCGCTCCTCCAGGCGGGTCTCCGCCCGCTCCACAATGGCCAGCAACTCACGTGCCACATCGGCGAGTTGCCACGCATCGTCGGTGAGGCGCACCCCGCGCCCCTCCCGCTCGAACAGCACCGTCCGGGTCTCCCGCTCCAGCTTGGCGATCTGCTGCGACACGGCGGACGGGGTGAAGCCGAGCGCGGCGGCGGCCGCCCCGACCGTCCCGTGCACGGACACGGCGTGCAGGGCGCGCAGACGCTGGAGGTCGAGCATGACGGCGGCTCCCGGGGTACGGGCGGCGGGACGGTGGAGGACCAATCAACAGCAGTGCTTCATCCAACCATGCAGTAATCATCGCTGGTGCTACACAGTCGTCCCGGCGGATCCTCGACGCATGCGACCTTCCCACCTCTGCCTCGCCGTGCTCGTCGCCGCCGTCTGGGGCGTGAACTTCACGGTCGTCGAAATCGGCCTCGGCCACTTCCCGCCGCTCCTCTTCTCCGCCCTGCGCTTCCTGGCGGCCGCGCTGCCCGCCGTCTTCCTGGTGGGCCGCCCGAAGGTGGCCCGGAAGTGGATCGTGGCGGTGGGACTGGTCCTCGGCGTGGCCAAGTTCGGCCTGGTCTTCGTGGGCATGGACGCGGGCATGCCGGCCGGACTGTCCTCCCTCGTGCTGCAGATCCAGGCGGTGTTCACCGCGGTGATCGCCGCCGCGGTCCTGCGCGAACGCCCCTCCCGCGTCCAGGCCCTGGGCATGCTGGTCGCGCTGTCCGGCATCGGCGTGGCGGCGGTCGACGAGGGCACCTCCGGACCGCTGGGAGCGTTCCTGATGGTGGTCGGCGGGGCGGCGGCATGGGGCGTGTCCAACGTCCTGACCCGCAGGGCGTCCCCGCCCGACGCGCTGAACTTCATGGTGTGGGTCTCCACCGTCCCCGTGCTGCCCCTGCTGGCCCTCTCCCTGCTCACCGAGGGCCCCGCCGAGGACCTCGCGGCCCTGCGCGCCCTGGACTGGCAGGGGGCGGGCACGGTCCTCTTCGTCGCCTGGGTCTCCACCGTCTTCGGCTTCGGCGCCTGGGGCTGGCTGCTGCGCCGTCACCCCGCCTCGACGGTCGCGCCGTTCTCGCTCCTGGTCCCGGTCTTCGGCATGTCGTCGGCGGCCCTCTTCCTCGGCGAGTCGGTGACCCCCCTGCGCTGGTGCGCGGCGGCCCTGCTGGTGGGCGGGGTGGCGCTCACGACGCTCACCCCCGCCCGCAGGCGCACACCGGAGGCGACCGTCCGCACCTCCCCGGAATTCGCTGGACGGGCCCCCGCCCCGGCTGAAGAATCCGTCGGGTGACATGCGCACTGAAGGGCCCGGTCCTCGAAGGCACGCTGGTACGACTGGAGCCGCTGGACCACCGGCACGCGGCCGACCTGGCGGTGGCGGCGCGGGAGGATCGCGGCACCTACGACTTCACGTCGGTGCCGAGTCCCGACGAGGTCGGCGCCTACATCGACGGCCACCTGGCCACGGCGGCCACCGGACGCCTCGCGCCCTACGCCCAGGTGTCCCTCGCCACCGGCCGCGCGGTCGGCGCCACCGCCTACTGGGAACCCCGCTCCTGGCGCACCGACGACGTGCTCGACGCCGTCGAGGTCGGCTTCACCTGGCTGGCCCGTTCCACCCAGGGCACGGGCCTCAACGCCGAGGCCAAGCTGCTCCTGTTCCGCCACGCCTTCGAGGTCTGGGGCGTGGCCCGCGTGGACCTGAAGACCGACGCCCGCAACGAGCGCTCCCGCGCCGCGATCGAGAAGACCGGCGCCCGCTTCGAGGGCGTCCTGCGCAACTGGTCCCGCTCCTTCGTGCCGGGCGAGGAGGGCCGGCTGCGCGACTCCGCGATCTACTCGATCACGGCGGCGGAGTGGCCGGGATGCCGGGAGCGGCTGGAGGACCGGGTGCGCGCGGCGGAGGCACGGTCGGCGTAGACGCGGTCGGCGTAGACGCGGTCGGCGGCGACACCACGGGCCGTCCGGCGCGGTGCGGCCGCCCTCGTTCACGCCGCGTCCGTGAGCAGCCGGGCGAGGTGCTCGCGCCCCCGCCCCAGCAGCTCGGGCAGCGGGGCGGCCGACTCGTACCACCGCTTCTCGTACTCCCAGCACAGCCAGCCGTCCCACCCGTGCCGGGACAGCACGTCCACCACCTCGGTCAGCGGCAGCACCCCCGCGCCCAGCGCCAGCGGCGTCGTGTCCTCGGCGGAGGCGATGTCCTTGACCTGGACGTAGCCCAGGTGCGGGGAGAGCGCCGCGTACGACTCGGAGGGCTGCTCCCCGCCCAGCCAGGTGTGCATCACGTCCCACAGGGCGCCGGCCTGCCGGTGCCCCACCAGCCCGAGGACGCGCATCGCGTCGGCGCCCGTACGGTGCGAGTCGTGGGTCTCCAGCAGGATGCGCACGCCGAGCTCGGCGGCGTACTCGGCGGCCGTACCCAGCCGCCGCGCTGCCGCCGCGTCGGCCTCCTCGGCGCTCTGCTCGGCGGTGCCGCCGGGGAAGACCCGGATGTACGGGGCGCCCAGGTCGCGGGCGAGCTCGAGCAGCCCCCGCATCTCGGCGATCACGGCCTCGTCGTCACCGGGCGCGGCGACCCGCGCGTAGCCCGCCACTCCCAGCGGCTCGACCCCGGCGGCCCTGAACTGCGCGGCGACGGAGGCCCGTTCGTCCGGGCCGAGGCTCGGGTTGACCGGTTCCTCGGGATGGGCGCGCAACTCGACCCCGTGGTAGCCGTGCGCGGTCGCTAGCCCCAGCACGTCGTTCAGGGGCAGTCCGGGAACACCGAGAGTGGAGAACGCCAGCTTCATGCCCACGGAGCGTACCCGCGATCACTGGCTTCACCTGTCGACGCGGGCAGGTGAAACTCAGCCCGTCCGGCCATATGAGGACGCCGCCCGGAAAATCCAGCCCGTCCGGCCGCATATGGACGCCGACCGGCATTGCCAGCCCGTCCGGCGTTTGAGGACGAGGCCGTCCGGGCCGAAGCGGGGTCTGGGGGCGCAGCCCCCCGGGGCGGCCACCCCAACGCGGGCCACCGCGTCACCGACGGTCCGTTTCACCCCCGCGGCCGTCCGGAGGACCCCCGCACCATCAGCTCCCCCCGCACCGTCGCGATCCCGCCCACCGGCGCGTCCTCCCGCCCCATGGCGACCCGCCCCGCCCGCGCCCCCGCCTCCGCCAGCGGCAGCCGGACCGTCGTCAGCGCGGGCACCGCGTCGATGCTGAACGGCAGGTCGTCGAAGCCGGCCACGGACACGTCGTCCGGGATCCGCAGCCCCGAGTCGCGCAGCGCCGCGCACGCGCCCAGCGCGACGGTGTCGTTCGCGGCGACGACCGCGGTCAGCGACGGGTCCCTGCGCAGCAGCTCCAGCGTGGCCTCGTACCCGGCCTGCCGGTCGTAGCGGCCGTGGACCGTCCAGCGCGGGTCCTCCTCGATGCCGTGCGCGGCGAGGGCGGCGCGGTGGCCCTCCAGCCGGTGCCGGGTGGTGGTGCGTTCCTCCGGGCCCGCGATGTAGCCGAGCCGCCGGTGTCCGAGCCCGATCAGGTGCTCGGTCAACTCCCGCCCGCCCCCGCGGTTGTCGAAGGTGAGCGCGATCGCCCCGGTGTCCGGCGCCGGCGGCCGCCCGCACAGCACGACCCGCGTCCCCGCCTCCGTGAGCTTGCGCAGCTTCGCCGCCACCGCCGCCTGATGGACCCCGTCCTCCATGGCGCCGCCGGTCAGCACGACCGCCGCCGCGCGCTGGCGTTGCAGCAGCGTGAGGTAGGTCAGCTCGCGCTCCGGGGTGCCGCCGGTGTTGCAGACCACGGCGAGTCTCTCGCCGCCCGCTCTGCCGCCGGGACCGCCGATCTCGGACTGGACGGCGCCGGCCATGATGCCGAAGAAGGGGTCGGCGATGTCGTTGACGAGGATGCCCACCAGGTCGGAGGTGGCCGCCGCCAGCGCGCTCGCGGGGCCGTTGAGCACGTAGTCCAGCTCGTCGACGGCCTTGAGCACCCGCTCCCGGGTGGAGGCGGCCACGGGGTAGTTGCCGTTCAGTACGCGCGACACCGTCGCGGGGGAGACCTGGGCGCGGGCCGCCACGTCCGCCAGTGTCACCGTCATGTCCTCGTCCTCCGCATCGCGCGTGTGAGTCGAACGCCGTCCCGGGTGACCTTACGGCCACCGCCCGCCGCCGTTCGCCCCCTCGAACAACTCACCCGAACCGCGGTCTTGTCCAGACCACCGTTCACAGGCTAGCTTCGTCTTACATAGAAAGCGCTTGCTGTACGGCTCGAACTTGATCCGGGGCTCGCGGCACGGCTCGTACGAAGGGAATGACGTGACACGCAAGACGGTGCGTATCGCCATGAACGGCGTGACCGGGCGCATGGGCTACCGCCAGCACCTGGTCCGCTCCATCCTGGCGCTGCGCGAACAGGGCGGCCTCGATCTCGGCGACGGGACGGTGCTGTGGCCGGAGCCGGTCCTGGTCGGCCGCCGCGAGCACGCGCTGAAGGCGCTGGCGGAGCGGCACGGACTCGCCGACGTCTCCACGGACCTGGACGCGGTCCTCGCCGACGACACCATCGACATCTACTTCGACGCCCAGGTGACCTCGGCCCGCGAGGAGGCGATCAGGAAGGCGATCGCCGCGGGCAAGCACGTCTACACCGAGAAGCCGACGGCCACCGGCCTCGACGGCGCCCTGGAGCTGGCCCGGCTCGCCCAGGACGCGGGCATCAAGCACGGCGTCGTCCAGGACAAGCTCTTCCTCCCCGGCCTGCTCAAGCTGAAGCGCCTGATCGACGGCGGCTTCTTCGGCCGGATCCTCTCCGTGCGCGGCGAGTTCGGCTACTGGGTCTTCGAGGGCGACTGGCAGGAGGCCCAGCGTCCGTCCTGGAACTACCGCAGCGAGGACGGCGGCGGCATCGTCGTCGACATGTTCCCGCACTGGGAGTACGTACTGCACGAGCTGTTCGGCCGGGTGAAGTCCGTCCAGGCCCTCACCGCCACCCACATTCCCGAGCGCTGGGACGAGAAGGGCAAGCCCTACGACGCCACCGCCGACGACGCCGCCTACGGCGTCTTCGAGCTGGACGGCGGTGCCATCGCGCAGATCAACTCCTCCTGGGCGGTCCGCGTCAACCGCGACGAACTCGTCGAGTTCCAGGTCGACGGCACCGAGGGCTCCGCCGTCGCGGGCCTGCGAAACTGCCGCGTCCAGCACCGCTCGGCCACCCCCAAGCCGGTCTGGAACCCGGACATCCCCGCCACCGAGGTCTTCCGCGACCAGTGGCAGGAGGTCCCGGACAACGGCGAGTTCGACAACGGCTTCAAGGCCCAGTGGGAGCTGTTCCTCAAGCACGTCTACGCCGACGCCCCCTACCACTGGGACCTGCTGGCCGGCGCCCGCGGCGTCCAGCTCGCCGAGCTGGGCCTCAAGTCCTCCGCGGAGGGCCGCCGCCTCGACGTACCGGAGATCGGCCTGTGACCCTCCACCTCCCCAATCCCGACGGCACCCTGCGCGCCTACGAACCCCGCACCGCACCCCCGGCCGTTCCGGGGACCGGCGGGGGAAGCGCTTTCACCTCCCGTACGGTCTTCTCGGCCGCGCACGTCGTCGCCGACCCGTTCGCGGACACCTCCCCCGACGGGCCCGCCGCCGTCGACTGGGACGCCACCCTCGCCTTCCGCCGCCACCTGTGGGCGCACGGGCTCGGCGTCGCCGAGGCGATGGACACCGCCCAGCGCGGCATGGGACTGGACTGGGCGACGGCTGCCGAACTGATCCGCCGCTCCGCCGCCGAGGCGAAGCAGGCGGGCGGCCGCATCGCCTGCGGCGTGGGCACGGACCAGCTGACCGCGACGGCCACCACCACCCTCGCGGAGGTCCGGACGGCCTACGAGGAACAGCTCGCGGTGGTGGAGGAGTCGGGCGCCCAGGCCATCCTCATGGCCTCCCGCGCCCTCGCGGCGACCGCGCAGGGCCCGGACGACTACCTGGACGTCTACGGCCACCTCCTGCGCCAGGCCACCGAACCGGTGATCCTGCACTGGCTGGGCCCGATGTTCGACCCGGCCCTGGAGGGCTACTGGGGCTCGTCCGACCTGGACGCGGCGACGGACACCTTCCTGGAGGTCATCGCCGCCCACCCCGACAAGGTCGACGGCATCAAGGTCTCCCTCCTGGACGCCGGGCGCGAGATCGACCTGCGCCGCCGCCTCCCGCAGGGCGTGCGCTGCTACACCGGCGACGACTTCAACTACCCCGAGCTGATCGCCGGCGACGACCAGGGCTTCAGCCACGCCCTGCTCGGCATCTTCGACCCGCTGGGCCCGCTGGCGGCACAGGCGGTCCGCGTCCTCGACACCGGGGACACGGAGGGCTTCCGCGCCCTCCTGGACCCCACCGTGGAACTCTCCCGGCACCTCTTCCAGGCCCCCACCCGCTACTACAAGACGGGCGTGGTCTTCCTGGCCTGGCTGTCCGGCCACCAGAGCCACTTCACGATGGTCGGCGGCCTGCAGTCGGCCCGCTCCCTGCCGCACTTCGCCCGCGCCTACGAACTGGCCGACGGCCTCGGCCTGTTCCCGGACCCGGAGCTCGCGCAGGATCGCATGCGCACCCTGCTGAGCCTGTACGGAGTGAACCAGTGAGCGATCCCGGCCTGACCCGCTTCAGCATCAACCAGATGACGGTCAAGCAGCTCTCGCTGCCCGAACTCACCGCCGCCTGCGGTGACCTGGGCATCGGCAACGTCGGCCTGTGGCGCGAGCCGGTCCAGGCCTACGGCGTCGAGGCGGCCGCCAAGCTGGTCCGCGACGCGGGCCTCACCGTCACCACCCTGTGCCGCGGCGGCTTCCTCACCGCGACCGACCCGGACGAGCGCGCGAAGGCCCTGGCCGACAACCGCCGCGCCGTCGACGAGGCCGCCACCCTCGGCACCGACACCCTGGTCCTGGTCTCCGGCGGCCTCCCCGCCGGAGCCAAGGACCTGAACGCGGCCCGCGAACGCATCGCGGAAGCCCTCTCCGAGCTGGCGCCGTACGCCGAACAGCACGGCGTACGCCTCGCCATCGAGCCGCTCCACCCGATGTACGCCGCCGACCGCTGCGTGGTCTCCACCCTCACCCAGGCCCTGGACCTCGCCGAACGCTTCCCGGCCCACCAGGTCGGCGTCACCGTCGACACGTACCACATCTGGTGGGACGACCGGGCCCCGGCGCAGATCGCCCGGGCCGGCGCGGGCGGCCGCATCCACACCTTCCAGCTCGCCGACTGGACCACCCCTCTTCCGGAGGGCGTCCTCAACGGCCGCGGCCAGATCGGCGACGGCGCCATCGACATGCGGGAGTGGAAGTCGTACGTCGAGGCGGCCGGATACAGCGGCCCGATCGAGGTCGAGCTGTTCAACGAGGGGCTGTGGGCGCGGGACGGCCGGGAGGTGCTCGCCGAGACGGCCGCCCGCTTCGCCGCGCACACCGGGGACGGGACGCCCGCAAAATAGTCCCGGCGACCCGTGCAACCCTTCCGCCCTCGCGCGGGTCGTACTTGGCATCAGAACTCCCGTGGGGGTACCCGGGGGGATCCCGGGGTTCTGAAGGGGAGGGGAAACCCGAGGGGGCCCGGTCGTCGACCGGGCCCCCTCGAAGTTCTCGGGCGTTCTCCGAGGTGTCCTCAGAAGAAGACGCCGCACCGCAGCAGCACGTTGGCGTACGGCCGGGCCTCCCCGGTGCGCACGACGAGCCGCGCGCCCGCCGACAGCTCCTTCAGCCGCTCGTGCGGGACGAGTTCGAGCGCCGGGAAGAGGCCGTCCAGCAGCGCGGCGCACTCGGCGTTCGCCTCCCGGACCTCCGCCGCCGCCGTCGCGCCCTCGACGACCAGCTCGGCCAGCAGACCCTCCAGCACCTCGGCGAAGGCCGGCACCCCGGCCCGGAAGGCCAGGTCGACGACGCGCGGCCGGTCCGGAACGGGCATGCCCGCGTCGCACACCAGGACACCGTCCCCGTGGCCGAGTTCGGCGAGGGCGCCCGCCAGGTGCCGGTTGAGTATCCCCGCCTTCCTCACAGCGCCTCGGCCTCCGCGGCCGTCGGGTACGACTCCTGCGCGCCCGGCTTCGTGACCGCCGCCGCGCCGACCCGGGCCGCGTAGGCCGCCGCGTCGGCGAGCGACTCGCCCCTGCCGAGCCGCCAGGCCAGTGCCGCCGTGAACGCGTCGCCGGCGCCCGTGGTGTCCACGGCGTCCACCTTCACGGACGGCACCCGGACCACGTCTCCGGTCGCCGACGCGACCAGCGCACCCTCGGCGCCCAGGGTCACGACCACGGAACGCGGCCCCTTGGCCAGCAGGATGCGGGCCCAGTCCTCGGGACGCTCGCCGACCAGGGCGTCGCCGAGGATGACCTTCGCCTCGTGCTCGTTGACGATCAGCGGGTCGCACGCCGCCAGCACCTCCTGCGGAAGCGGCCGCGGCGGCGACGGGTTCAGCACGAACCGGCTGTCCGGCGCGAGCGAGCGGACCACCTCCACCACCGTCTCCAGCGGGATCTCCAACTGCGTGGAGACCACCCGGGAGGCGTGGAAGAGACTGGCCGCCGCGCGTACGTCCCCGGGCGCCAGGCGGCCGTTCGCGCCCGGCGAGACCACGATGCTGTTGTCCCCGGACGGGTCGACGGTGATCAGCGCGACGCCGGTCGGGGCGCCGCCCACCAGCACGCCGACCGTGTCGACGCCGGCCGCCCGCTGCGAGTCCAGCAGCAGCCGGCCGTAGTCGTCGTCGCCGACGCGGGCCAGCAGGGCCGTACGGGCGCCGAGCCGGGCAGCGGCGACGGCCTGGTTGCCGCCCTTGCCGCCCGGGTGGACGGCCAGGTCGGAGCCGAGCACCGTCTCGCCGGCCCCCGGCCGCCGCTCGACACCGATCACCAGGTCGGCGTTGGCCGACCCGACGACCAGCAGGTCGTAGTCGTACATCAGTCGTTCTCCGATTCGAGTGATTCCCGCTGGATTCCGCCGGGTCCCGAGGGCCGGTCTCAGCCCTCGAAGCCGGCCACGTTCTCCTTGGTGACGACCTTCACGGGCACCTTCACCGTCTGCTCCACCTTCTTGTCCTCGGCAGCCCGCAGCGCGTTCTGTACGGCGATCCTGCCCAGTTCCTTCGGCTGCTGCGCGACCGACGCGTACAACGTGCCCGCCTCGACCGCCTTCAGCCCGTCCGGCGTGCCGTCGAACCCGACGACCTGCACGGACTTCCCGGCCTTGGAACCCAGTGCCTTGATCGCGCCCAGCGCCATCTCGTCGTTCTCCGCGAAGACGCCGTCGACGTCGGGGTGCGCCTGGAGCAGGTTGGTCATCACGTCCAGGCCCTTGGTGCGGTCGAAGTCCGCGGGCTGCTTGGCGACGACCTCGATGCCCGGGTACTCCTTCAGCCCGGCCGCGAAGCCCGCCCCGCGCTCCCGGCTGGCGGAGGTGCCGGCCTGGCCCTGGAGGATGACGATGGTGCCCTTGCCGCCGAGCTTCTCGGCGAGCGCCTTGGCGCCCAGCTTGCCGCCCTCGACGTTGTCGGAGGCGACCAGCGCCGACGTCTCGGCCTTGTTGACGCCGCGGTCCACGGCGACGACGGGGATGTCGTCCTTGTTCGCCGCGCGCACCGAGGGGCCGGCCGCGTCGGAGTCCACCGGGTTGACGACGATCGCGGACAGGCTGCCGCTGACGAAGTTCTGCAGCTGGTTGGCCTGCCGGGAGGCGTCGTTCTGGGCGTCCGTGACCGTCAGGTCCACGCCCAGCTTCTTCGCCTCCTCCTCGGCGCCGTTCCTGATCTGCACGAAGAACGGGTTGTTGAGCGTGGACAGCGACAGCCCTATCTTCTGGGCCTTGCCTTCCGAGGAACCGTTGTGCAGCAGCGAGGTCGCGCCGACCACGGCGACGGCCACGACGGCGGCGATCACATACGTCAGCGCCTGCTTGCCCCGGTCGCCGCCGCCGGAGGAACCGGCGGCCGCAGTGGTCGCGCCCGCCTTGCGGCGCAGCGTGTCGAAGAGCACCGCCAGCGCGATGACGACACCGATGACGACCTGCTGCCAGAACGCGGAGACGGACAGCAGGTTGAGGCCGTTGCGCAGCACCGCGAGGATCAGCGCGCCGATCAGCGTCCCCGACGCCTTGCCGGTGCCGCCCGCGAGCGAGGCGCCGCCGATGACGACGGCGGCGATGGCGTCCAGCTCGTAGCCCTGCGCGGCCTGCGGCTGCGCGGAGGCCAGCCGGGAGGCGAGCACGATGCCCGCGGCGGCGGCGAACAGGCCGGAGAAGGCGTAGATGGCGAGCTTCTGCCGCTTCACCCGCAGCCCCGACAGCCGCGCGGCCTCCTCGTTGCCGCCGATGGCGTACATGGACCGGCCGATGTAGGTCCGGCCGAGGACGAACGCCGTGATCAGGCCCATCACGATCATCACGAGGACGGGCACGGGCAGCCACCCGCCGAGGGTGTCGCCGAGGTGCGAGACCGAGTCCGGGAAGGCGATTGGCGAACCCTGCGAGACGACCAGCGACAGACCGCGTCCCACCGACAGCATGGCGAGCGTCGCGATGAACGGCGGCAGCTTGCCGTACGAGATGAGGAAGCCGTTGACCAGGCCGCACGCGATGCCCGTCAGCACGGACAGCAGCACGGCGAGGGCGACCGGCATCCCGGCCTCGGTGGCGCTCCAGGCCAGCACGGTGGCCGACAGCGCGGCGACCGAGCCGACCGACAGGTCGATGCCCGCCGAGACGATGACGAAGGTGACGCCGAACGCGAGGATCGCGGTCACGGCGGCCTGCACACCGACGTTGAGGAGGTTGTCGGCGGTCAGGAAGTCCCCGGACAGCGCCGACATGGCGATGACGAGGACGATCAGCGCGGTCAGCGCGCCGTTGTCGAGCAGCAGGCGGCGCAGGCCGCCCGTGGCGCCGCCCCGCGCGCCCGGCTTGCTCTTGAGCGTGTCAGTGGCCACGGGAGGCCTCCGTTCCGTCCGTTATGGTGGTGTGCGTGCTCACCGCGAGCGCCATCACGGCGTCCTGGGTGGCCTGTTCGGCGGGGAGTTCGCCCGCGACGCGCCCCTGTGCCATGACGACCACGCGGTCGCTCATGCCGAGGACCTCCGGCAGATCGCTGGAGATCATCAGTACGGCGGCGCCCGCGGCCGTCAGTTCGTTGACGAGCTGGTAGATCTCGACCTTGGCGCCGACGTCGATGCCGCGCGTCGGCTCGTCGAGGATCAGCACCTTGGTGTCGGCCAGCAGCCACTTGCCGATGACGACCTTCTGCTGGTTGCCGCCGGACAGCGTGCGCACGTGCTGCCCGAGCCCGGCCATCCGCACGCCGAGCTGCCCGGCGATCCGCTCGGCCGCCGCGTGCTGCCCCTTGAGGTCGACGAGTCCGGCGCGGGCGCCGGAGCGCAGCGTCACGAGCCCGAGGTTCTCCTCGACGGACGCGTCGAGCACCAGCCCCTGCCCCTTGCGGTCCTCGGGCACGAGCCCGATCCCGGCGGCCATGGCGGCGTTCACGTCGTGGCGGCGCAGCGGCACACCCGCGACGTGCACGGACCCGGCGTCGTACGGGTCGGCGCCGAACACCGCCCGCACGACCTCGGTGCGCCCGGCCCCGACCAGCCCCGCGATACCGACGACCTCACCGGCCCGCACCTCGAAGCCGACGTCGTGGAAGACGCCGTCCCGGGTGAGCCCCTCCACCTTGAGCAGGGGCTCCCCGGCGTCGGTGCGCTCGCGCGGGTACTGCTGCTCGATGGACCGGCCGACCATGAGCCGGACCAGCTCGTCCTGTGGGGTGGAGGCGGGCACCTGCCCGACGCTCCGGCCGTCCCGGATGACGGTGACGCGGTCGCCGAGGGCGGCGATCTCCTCCAGGTGGTGGGTGATGAAGACGATCCCGACGCCGTCCTCGCGCAGCCGCCGCACGATGGCGAAGAGCTTCTCGACCTCCTCGGAGGTCAGCACGGCGGTCGGCTCGTCCATGACGAGCACGCGCGCGTCCAGGCTGAGCGCCTTGGCGATCTCGACCATCTGGAGCCGGGCGATGCCGAGTTCACGCACTCGCGCGCGGGGGGACACCTTGACCCCGACCCGCTCCAGCAGCACCTCTGCGTCGGCGTTCATCCTCTTCCGGTCGATCATGCCGAGCCGGCGCGGCTGGCGCCCCAGGAAGATGTTCTCGGCCACCGTCAGATCGGGGACGAGGTTGAACTCCTGGTAGATCGTGGCGATTCCGAGGCGCTCGGAGTCCTGCGCACCGTGGATGCGCACCTCCTCGCCAGCGGCCAGGATCCGCCCGGCGTCGGGCGTGTAGGCGCCGGAGAGCATCTTGATGAGCGTGCTCTTGCCCGCGCCGTTCTCACCGAGGAGCACGTGCACCTCGCCCCGGCGCAGGTCGAAGTCGACGCTGTCGAGCGCGACCACGCCGGGGAAGGTCTTGCGGATGCCCTCGATGCGCAGCAACTCGTCCGGACTGCGGCTGCTCACGGCGTACTCCTTCGTACGGGGGAGGGGGACTGGTGGGGGGTGGCGCCGTCCGGCTCGCCGCACGAGCGGCGCACGACGAGCCGCGCCGGCAGGGCGACGGACTCACCGGCCCGCCCCGCGATCCGCTCGACGAGCGCGCGTACGGCGGCCCTTCCGAGCTCCCGGGTCGGCTGGGCGATCGCGGTGACCGGCGGATCGGTGTGCACGAACCACGGGATGTCGTCGAACGCGGCGAGCCCGATGTCCTCGGGGACCCGCAGCCCGCGCGCGCGTACGGCGTCCAGCGCGCCGAGCGCCATCAGGTTGTCGGCGGCGAAGACGACCTCCGGCGGCTCGGGCAGGTCGAGGAAGCCCTCGGTGACCCGGCGTCCGCTGCCGGCCCGGAAGTCGCCCTGGCCGATGTAGGCGTCGGGGAGGGGAAGCCCGTGGGCGGCGAGCGCCTCGCGGAAGGCGTCGACGCGCTCGCGTCCGGTGGTCGTGGCGGCGGGCCCCGCGATGATCGCGAGCCGGCGGTGCCCGAGCCCGTGCAGATGCGCGACGAGGTCCCGTACGGCCGCCCGCCCGTCCGACCTGACGACGGGCACGTCCACGCCGGGGATCCACCGGTCGACGAAGACCATCGGCGCCCCGGCCCGCGCGGCGTCCAGCATGCGCGGGGAGCCGCCGTCGGTGGGGGAGACGAGCAGTCCGTCGATCCGCCGGTCGAGCAGCGTGGTGACGTGGTGGTCCTGGAGGTCGGGGCGTTCGTCGGCGTTGCCGATGATGACGCTGTAGCCGAGCGCGCGGGCCTCCTCCTCTACGGAGCGGGCCAGTTCGGTGAAGTACGGGTTCATCACGTCGCTGATGACCAGGCCGAGGGTGCGGGTCTGGTCGGTGCGCAGCGACCGGGCGACGGCGTTGGGGCGGTAGCCCAGCGTCTCGACGGCGGCCAGCACGCGGGCGCGGGCGGCGGGGCTGACGGACGGGTGGCCGTTGAGCGCCCGCGAGACCGTGGCGACGGAGACGCCTGCCTCGGCGGCGACGTCCTTGATGCTCGCCATCGTCGTTCCACCTCCTCGTGGAATCGATTACACGGAGGATTGGAAACGATTACACGAGCGGATTCAAGGGGCGGGGTGGCGCCGATGCCGAATCGTGACCGGGGAAGGGGCGTGTGCAGGGAAACGGGCGGCACCCGGGCAATCCGCTCCTGGGTGCCGCCCGAAACCGTCCTGCGCGAGGTCAGTCCGCCACGGCCGTCGCGAACATCCCCGCCTCGTACGAGCCGCCCTTCTGGTGCGTGATCACGGCGAGCCGGTTGGCCGCGTTGATCAGGGCGACCAGGCAGACCAGCGCGGCGACCTGGTCGTCGTCGTAGTGCTTGCGCACCAGGGCCCACGTCTCGTCGGACACGCCCTCGTGCGCGTCGGCGAGCCGGGTGCCCTCCTCGGCGAGGGCCAGCGCCGCCTGCTCGGCCTCGGTGAACACGGTGGACTCGCGCCAGGCGGCGACCAGGTGCAGCCGGACCGCGCTCTCCCCGGCGGCCGCGGCCTCCTTGACGTGCATGTCGATGCAGTGGCCGCAGCCGTTGATCTGGCTGGCCCGCAGCGACACCAGCTCCTGGGTGGCCTTCGGCAGTGCCGCCTCGTGCATCAACATGCCCATGCCCGCGAACCGCTTCGCGAACCGACCGGCGAACTCGTTCTCGAAGAGGTTGAATCGAGTGTCCATGATCTCGTCCTCGCTGTGTCGGTGCCTCGGTGACGCACACAGGACACCGGCGCCCCGCCACCCCGTGACAGACCATCGATGTGACACGGGCCACCCCCCACGGGTGTCACGGAACCGCGCCGGTCGGTGTCCTGTGCGCGTGACACCGCCGGAACCGAACGAACGGGAGAAGCTGGTGACCAGCGAGGACAACGGACGCGAACAGGCCGACGCGACCGGCGGCCGCGGCTGTGCGGACGCGGCCACCGAGGACTTCGTCGCCCACCGCAACCTGCTCTTCACCGTCGCCTACGAGATGCTCGGCTCGGCCGCCGACGCCGAGGACGTGCTCCAGGAGACCTGGCTGAAGTGGGCGGGCGTCGACCGCGGCGCGGTGCGCGACCGGCGCGCGTACCTGGTCCGCATCACCACCCGCCAGTCCCTGAACCGGCTGCGCACGCTCGGCCGCCGCAAGGAGTCCTACGTGGGTTCCTGGCTGCCCGAGCCGCTGCTCACCACGCCCGACGTGGCCGAGGACGTGGAGCTGGCCGACAGCGTGTCGATGGCGATGATGCTGGTCCTGGAGACGCTTGCGCCCATCGAGCGGGCGGTGTTCGTCCTGCGCGAGGTGTTCGACCTCGGCTACGACGAGATCGCCGAGGCGGTGGAGAAGAGCCCGGCCGCCGTCCGGCAGATCGCGCACCGCGCCCGGGCGCACGTGGCGGCCCGCCGCCCGCGCGGGGAGGTCACGGCGGCGGAGTCCCGCCAGGCGCTCGTGGCGTTCCAGCGGGCCGTCGAGACGGGCGACCTGCAAGGTCTGCTCGACATCCTCTCCCCGGACGTCGTCCTCCTCGGCGACGGCGGCGGCATCAAGCAGGCGGTGCTGCGGCCCGTCGTGGGTGCCGACAAGGTGGCCCGCCTCGTGCTCGGCGGCCTGGTCAAGCTGGACATGGAGATGCGGATGGACCCGGCCCAGGTCAACGGGCACCCGTCCCTGGTCGTCAGGCTCGACGGCGAACTCGACACCGTGGTCGCGGTCCGCATGGAGGCCGGGCGCATCAAGGGTCTCTACGCGGTGCGCAACCCGGAGAAGCTGTCGTACATGCGCGAGGTGACGGCCCTGAGCCGCTGACCGACGACCGGCTCAGCGAGGTTCCGGCAGCGCCTCCCCGGTCTCCAGCAGCGTCTTGAGGCTGGACAGCAGGGCCGGCCAGCCGTGCTGGATCATCTCGCGGACGGCGCTGCCGGGCTCGAACCCGTCGTGGAGGACGGTCAGCTTCACCGAGCCGCCGCCGAGGTCCTCGATGTCGAAGGCGACCTTCGAACGCCGCTCGGCGGAGAGCCTGGCGAGGGTCTCGTCGTCGATCCCGTTGGCCGCCGCCCACTGCGGCGTGAAGGTGTGCCAGGTGTACGACAGCCGGCGGGGCGGGTCGGACTCCAGGACGACCTGCTCGGGGTGGGCGGTCTCGGCCCCCCGCTCCCGCCACACCACGGGCGACCCGGTCGCCCAGTCGGTGCCGAACTCCAGCCCCCAGTAGCGGCGGGTGAAGGCCGGGTCGGTGAGCCCCTGCCACACCTTCTCCGGCGTGGCCCTGATGTAGGTCGTGTACACGAACGCGTTGCTGTCCATGGCGGTGTCCTCCAGCGCTTGCTTGAGGTCGGCGAGTGCGTGCACCCGCTCGCGGTCGTAGCGGCTGATCCAGCGTTCGGCGATGGCGTTGATCGGTTCGGCGTTGAGGTAGTGCAGCTTCTCCCGGCCCCGCCGCACGGTGGTGACCAGGCCGGCCGCCTCCAGCACCGCCAGGTGCTTGCTGACCGACTGCCGGGCCATGTCGAGCCCGGCGCACAGCTCGCGCAGGCTCTGCCCGTTGCGCGCGTTCAGGCTGTCCAGCAGCCGTCGCCGGCTGCCGTCGGCCAGTGCCTTGAAGACCTCGTCCATCTCCGCCCCTCTGACATGCAGCCCATTGGCTGCCTTCAACGATAGGCAGCCAATGGGCTGCATGTCAAAAACCACTACCGCGACGCCGGGCAACGGCGGGAGACTTTCCCCATGACGGACATGGGGGCACTGCGCAAGGCGGTCACCGCGTGGGCGGTCGGCGGCCCCGGCGGCCCGGCCCACGAGCTGGCCGACCGGCTGCTCGTCCACACCGCCGTCCTCCTCGAAGGACCGAGCGACGCGGCGGCCGTCGACGCGATGGCCGCACGGCACGGCCGGGACCTGGCGGCGGAGGGCGTCTGCGTGCTCCCGATGGGCGGCGCGATGAGCGTCGGCCGCTTCGCCGGCCTCCTCGGGCCCTCCGGCCTGGACCTCCGCCTGGTGGGCCTGTGCGACGAACGGGAGCAGGACTTCTACGCCCGGGCCCTGAAGCGCGCCGACGCGTCACCGCAGAGCCTCTTCGTCTGCGCGGCCGACCTGGAGGACGAGCTGATCCGCGCGCTGGGCGTGCGCACGGTGACCGAACTCGTCGAGACGGAGGGCGAGTCACGCCGCCTGCAGACCTTCCTCCAGCAGCCCGCCCAGCAGGGCCGCGCCGCCCAGCAGCAGCTCCGCCGCTTCCTCGGCACCAAGGCGGGCCGCAAGATCCGCTACGGCCGGGTGCTGGTGGAGGCCCTGGACCCGGCCCGCACACCGGCCCCGCTGGCGGGGTTGTTCGCGGCGCTGTGAGGGCCGCTGTCGGTGCCGGCTGGCAGTATGCCGATCATGAGCCGGATCATCTCGTACCGCACGGCCGACAAGGCCGACGTCCTCGCCTTCCTGGGAGCCGCTGGTGAACTGACGGCTGATCAGCGGAGCTGTCTCGGCATGATGCGCGAGCAGGCGCGGGAGCGCCAACGCGACCTGGACCGGCAGGACATCGACCTGGGCCTGTCCATAACCGACGCGCTCGAGCACCTGGTGGCCGGCCACGCGAGCGCGAAGGCGGAGGGCGCGGCGAGCGCCTACCACCACGCGCTCCAGATCGTCATCGACTGCAACGCCTCCGACCCGTCCGACCTGGGCGTGTACTCCAAGCCGTCCACCTTCTTCGGGCTGCTCGACGAGGAGCTGCGCCGCCTGGGCGTGGACCCCGGCCTCCTCCTGCACGACCATCTCTTCTCCGGCCCCCCGGCCGGGATGCCCTTCTCCCTCCCGTATCCCGTGGACGGGCCGCACATCGGCATGCTCCCGCTGGCCAGGGCCAAGCCGATGGCGGACGCCTACCGCGCGGTGCTGGACCGGATGGACGAGGACTTCCGTCACGACGTCCGCGAGGTGATCGAGAAGCTCGAATGCGAGCACGATGAGTGGGAGTACGCCACGAAGGAGGTCGACTGGTACACCCAGGACACGCTCTTCTTCTCGATCACGGGCTGACCGGGAGCCGGGGGCGGTCGTCGTCAGGCGCGAGGGAGTCGTACCAGTCGGCGAGCGTGTGAAAGGGCCCGGCCTGAGCGATGCTCACGATGGACTGCCGGAGCCACGGGAGGCGGCCCGGCCGGGCCGACGCACTGTGCGTCATCCCGCTTCGACGGGAGAAGAAGCGCAGGCATCGACGTCGCCACCCGACGCGAGTGCTCGGCGCAGCGGAAGCGCCGTGAGCAGAACGAAGATGCCGAAGAGCGTGATCGGCAAGAGCCCTGCGGGCAGGTGGAAGAAGAGTTGGACGCCGGGGCGCCGTGCGACCCGCACCCGCCTTCATGGCGTCCGGCATCCGTTCGCCGCGTACGACATGGGAAAGGACCAGCTCCACGGCCACATCTAGTGCTCTGACCGGGAAGGTCCGCCGGGTTGGATGCCCTACAGGTTGTTGACGTAGAAGTTGGTGAGACGTTCGACGGCGGCGTCGACGTACTCGGGCTCGTCGTACATCTCATAGTGGCCGGCGCCCTCGATCACCATGAGGTCGACCGGGTTGGGGGCCATCTTCCACAGGTGCATGCCCGCCTCGTAGGAGCCGGTGTTGCCGATGCGTCCGGCGAGGATGACCTGCAGCGGCTGGGTCATGAGCTGGTCGACCAGGTGGAACGCGTCGTAGCCCAGTAGGAGGGAGTCGCCGCGCGAGAGGCGGCGGTTTGTGGAGTGCTCGTTGCCGCCCCGCTCGGTGCGGTAGTAGGTGATCGCCTGCGTGGTGTCGATATCGGTCAGACCTGCTGCCGCAGCGTCCTCCAGGGTGTCGGGCAGCCAGTTCGCACGGGTGAGCTCGCCGGAGCGGGTCTCTTCGATGCGCGCGTCGGCGAGGGCGTCGAGTGCGGCGGCCGGGCCGTCAGGCTGGAAGCTGCGGAACGAGGTGCCCATGTTGCCGGGGGCCACGGTCCCGACCGCCTTGATGCGGTGGTCCGTGCGGGCGGTGTGCACGGCGTAGCCGCCGCCGGCGCAGATACCGAGGACGCCGATGCGCTGCGGGTCGATGCCGGGGGTCATGGTGAGCGCGTCGATGGCGTAGGAGATGTCCTCACCGCGGCGGTAGGGGTCTTCGAGGTCGCGTGGCTCGCCGCCGCTCTGCCCTTGATGAGCGGGATCGAAGACGAGCACCGCGATGCCGCGGGCGGCGAGGCGGGAGGCGTAGTTGGCGCCGATCTGCTCCTTCACGCTGCTGCCCGGGGTGGAGAGCACGACGGCGCGCAGCGGTGCGCTGCTGTCCGCGTTGTCGGGCAGGTGGAGGTCAGCGGCGAGGTCGATGGGACCGCGCGGGATCGTGAGGTGCCGAATCATGCCTGGCTTCCTTCGTGAGATTGTTGTTCCACAGGAGTCCAGTACAAGACTCTCTTTGTACGATCTGGAACTAATACGAAACCGTACCACATGGAGGAGGGGTCGCATGTCGGTCGACGGGGCGCAGCTGTGGACGCTGAACCAGCGGCTGCTGGCAGTCGTGATGGATGCCTGTACGGAGGAGCTGTCCGAGCTCGGGTTGGAGACGAAGGAGTTCTTCGTCCTGGCCGAGGTGGAGGCGTCGCCGTACCCGGCCGAGATCGCGACGGCACTGCTGCTGCCCAAGGCGAGCGTGACGGTCTACGTCCGCAACCTCGTCGCCAAGGGCTTCATCCGCCGCGAGATCGACGAGGCGGACCTGCGCCGTCACCGGCTCGTACTGACCGCTGAGGGCACAGAGGCACGGGATCGTGCACTTGCGGCCCTCGCGGCGGAGTACGACCGCAGGTTGGCGAGGGTCACCCCCCAGGACCGCACCGAGCTGCAGCGCATCCTTCAGGAGATGCTCTCGCCCGCATCAGTCCATGGCCACGAGCCTGCCCCGTGAGCCCCTGCTCGTCAGTGCTGTGGCCGCGTGTATTCGTCGGATCGTTCAGGCTGCGGTGGCGAGGGGGCGTCTGCCCCGGCGGATCCCTTTCTTGCTGCGAATGCGGGCGCGCTCCTTGCGTTCGGCGGCCAGGACATCGCGGTGGCGGGCGTCGCCGTTGCGCCGGCGGAGGCAGGCGTGCAGGGCCCGCGTCTGCACAGTGTGGTTGGGGGTGACGCCACGGCGGGCGAGCAGGCACCGCAACGCCTCGCGGCCGATCCGGATGAGCCGGCCGTGCACTCTCCGCAGGCAGGCTGCGAGCGGAACAACGCGGTCCACAGGGAGGCTACGCCGAACAGTGCTGATTCAAGGGGCTCCTCCCGCATCCGGCGCAGTTCCACCTCCACCAGGTCAGAGAAGATCCAGCGCAGCGATTCGGGGGTGTAGGCGAGGCCACCTTGCAACTCGCGTTCGCGGTAGATGTCGGCGTCCGCTAGTTCCGACCCCATTCCCGCCCCGGCGGCGAAGCTGGTGAGCGCAAGGTGGCCGCCAGGGGCGAGGACCCGGTCGAGGAGGGTCAGGTAGCTGACGCGGCGGTGCGGCGGTAGGTGGTGGAAACACCCCGAGTCGACGACCAGGTCGTACGGGCCGCTCCACTCGGCAGAGGGGAGGTCGAAAGCGTTACCGCACAGGAAACGGACGTCGACTCCGGCCTCGCGAGCCCGGTCCTCACCCCAGGCGACGGCTACCGGGGAGAGGTCGACGGCGTCCACGTCGAAGCCGCGCGAGGCGAGGTACACGGCATTGCGGCCCGGCCCGCACCCCAGGTCCAGGGCCCGACCGGGAACGATCAAGCCTTGGTCGAGGTAGGCGGCCAGGTTCTCGTCCGGCTTCGCCGCGAAGAACGGGACCGGCCTCGACCGGTCGGCATAGAAGCGGTCCCAGAAGCCCTTACCGTCGCCCGTCGCCAGGCCGGCCTCGGATTCGGATGCGAAGAGCCCGTCCAAGAGCACGAGTACGTCCTCGACGGAGCGTACGGTCCGGTCCATTCGGCCCCCTTTTTCTTACGACCCACGTCAATCGTAGGAGTGATGACGACGAAGGACCGGGTCAGGCGGTGCCTGGTGACGGGCCTCCCCCGCGTCCCCTGCTCCCACCGAGAGCCGCCACGGCCTGTTGGCGACACGGTTCCAGTCCCACAGCGCGTCGACCCTGTGGTCGTGCTCGAACCCGACACCGAGCGGCCCGACCCGCTCGATCGCCTCGCCGGTACGCGGATCGTCACGCAGGGCCAGGCCGTAGGCGGCTTCCAGGCGTACGAGGTGGTTGCCGTCGGCCAGCAGTGCGGCCAGGGCGTCGGCGACGGCGGGCGTACGGGCCCGGGAGGAGGCCAGCGCCTCCGCCACCCCGCCTCGCAGCTGCTCGTACGGTCCCTCGGCCAGGCGGACCAACTCCTCGGCGGCGGGGGCGAGGAGGGCGTCGTCCTGCAGGCCGGCCCGGCACGCCTCCAACCGTACGCGGGCGTCGGAGTCGCCGAGGAGGGTGAGCAGGGCCGTGCGGGTCTCGCGCGAGCGGGCCTCCGACGCGTCGAGGACGGTGGTCGCGCGGAGTCGCACGCGGGGATCCGGATGCGAGGCGTGGTGCAGTCCTGTCGCCTCCATGTCGGGATGCTCGTACTCCGCGAAGGCCTCCAGCACCTTCGCGAGCACAGCACCGTCCGGCTCCCGCGTCGCCCAGGCGGCCAGGGTTCCGCTCTCCCGCTCTGCGGAGGGGGGCCGCACGCGATGATCCCGCGTGCACGCAGGTAGTCCGCGACGAAGCGGCGGTGCCTCGGATCGGGGTGGTCGCGCTGTGCCGGCGTGGCCGACAGGACTTCCTCGCAGTGGCGCCGCGTGAGCGTGAGCCACACCGCCGACCAGTCCACATGTTCCTCGTCGGGTATGCGGACGGCGCGATCGATCAGTTGCTCGACCGGAGTCGCGATGCGGAACGACCACTCCAGCGAGGTCAGGACGGCACCGTGCCCGGCCCGCACGACGAGGCCGCCGAGGGCGTACTGGTCGACCCAGTCGTAATCGCCGTCCGTCACCCGGACCGACACCGCGGACCCTCGTGCCCCCGTCCTGCGCCGCAGCCCTTCGACCGGGCCCGTCTCGTACCAACTCCGGGCGCGGGCGAGCAGCCGTTCACGCTCCTGCTCCGGCAGCCGCAGCCGGGGTTCCTTGCCGAGTGCCGACTCGAAGACGGCCGGGGATCCGCTGTCCAAGGCCCGCCACAGCGGCGTACCCCCGTCCGGAAGCTCCCGGTCCGGATCGGCCCCGCCGTCCATCAGTGCTTCGGTGACCGACGCGTCGTAGGCCGCGACGGCCGCGCACAGGATCGGCAGTCCCCCTTCGGTGTCCGACGTGTTCGGATCCGCCCCCTCGTGCAGCAGGTCCCGCACGGTGTCGGCGTCACCCGACAGGGCCGCCGAGACCAGCCGGCGATTGAGTTCGCTTCCCGTCATGTGCCGAGCGTCCGGAAGATCCCCGGTCCGGACAAGTGAATAACGGGGCCGCCCCGTTCAGGCCGCCGACAGCTCGCACCACACGTACTTCCCCCGGTTGCCGTGTCGGGCCAGCGGGTGCCAGCCCCACACGTCGGCGCAGGCCCGCACCAGCGCCAGCCCCCGCCCCTCCTCCAGCTCCGTCACCTTCTCGAACCGCGCGGGCGGCTCCGGCGGTTCGGGGTCCGCGTCCCAGGCCCCGATCCGCAGCGTGCCCGGCGGCGACCAGCGGATGCGGAGGGCGGCGGGGCCCTTGGTGTGCCGTACGGCGTTGGAGACCAGCTCGGCGGCGAGCAGCTCGGCCACGTCCACGAGGCGGATCAGGCCGTGCATGGTGAGGACGAGGCGGAGGGTGCGGCGGCTGATGGTGACGGCGCGCAGGTCGTTGGGGATGTAGAGGGAGTACTCCCAGGGTTCGTCTTCGGGCATGCGGGACTCCTCGCAGAGGGCGGTGGGGTGAGAGGCGGGGCCGGTGTCATTGCCGCAGCCGTCATGGCAGGACGGGGCGGTGCGCTTCCGGTGACCCGGTGCCGCACGGTGTGCGTCGCGTCACTGAAGGTAGGGCTAACATGTCATACGGAGCAAGTGGATCGCCTAATCTGGACCCGAACGAGTCGCCCCGACAGGTGCGTTGAGCCGAGGAGTCGTTGATGGTCTTGAGGCGTGAGCCCACTGCGCGCCAGATGCGGTTGGCGACTGAACTGCGCAGGCTTCGCGACGCGGCTGGGCTGTCCGCCACCGAGGCGGCGGCGCTTCTCGGGACCAATCGAGTGCAGATCAGTCACATCGAGTCCGGACTCGCAGGTGTGAGTGAGGAGAGACTGCGCCGTCTCGCGGCCCACTACTCGTGCACGGACGGGGGCTTCGTCGATGCCCTGGTCGTCATGGCGACCGATCGGGCGCGCGGATGGTGGGAGGAGTACCGGGGCTTCCTGCCTACGTCATTTCTGGATCTCGCGGAGTTGGAGCACTACTCCACATACCGGTCTGACCTCGAGTTCCTGTTTGTGCCCGGCCTGCTCCAGACCGAGGACTACGCCCGCGCCGCCTTCGCCTCCAGAGTCCCCGAACTGCCTCCTGAGGAACTGGACCTGCGGGTCCGGCACCGCATGCAGCGCAAGACGGTCCTGGACGGTCCAACCCCTGTACCGTACGAGGCCGTTGTCCACGAAGCGGCGCTGCGTATCAGGGTGGGGGATCGCACCACCGCGCGGGCACAGCTGGCCCGTGTACTGGAAGTCTCCGATGCCGACCACGTCACCGTGCGCGTGATCCCTTTCGATCTGGACGGCTTCGGTGGGACCTGGAGCCCCATGATGCTGGCCGGAGGTGATGTGCCGAAGCTGGACACCGCCGTCCGCGATGCGCCGCATGGCACCGGCTTCATCGATTCCGATGCCCAACTCGGAGTCCTTCGAACGGTCTTCCGTACAGTGAGGGACGTGTCGCTCGATCGCAACCGGTCGCGTGACTTCATCCAGAGCCTGGCCAAGGAACTGTGAGGCACTGTGACCACCCCTGACAACTGGCGCAAGTCCTCGTACTCCGGTGGCGGCGACGGCAACAACTGCGTGGAGATAGCCACCTCACCCACCCACGTGGCCGTCCGCGACAGCAAGGACCCCGCCCCAGCCATCCTCACCGTCCCGGTGGAGGCCTTCGCCCCCTTCCTTGACGCCCTCAAGTCGCCCGCCCGCTGCTAACCGTCCCTGCCGTACCTGCGGAACTCCGACGTCTCCACCGTCCACGGCCCGAACGGCACCGAGTCGCCGAAGATGTACGGCTCCTTGTTGCTGTAGCGACCCTTGCACGGCTCGGAGTGCACCTCGATCGTGCCGGTGCGCGGGTCGACGATCATGTAGTGCGGGATGCCCATGGCCGGATAGTCGGCCAGCTTCTCGTCGTAGTCGTTGCTCGGGTTGGAGGGCGAGACGATCTCGACGGCAGCCAGCACCTGCGTCGCATCGACGGCCAGGCCCTCTTCGTCGAGGGTGGCTTCCGGGATCACCACGGCGTCGGGGCGGCGCATGCGGCCGATGGCCGGGTGCTCGATCTCGGGGCCGTTCGCGCAGATGTAGCCGGGGTCGGTGCGGGGCAGTTGCGCGTCCAACTGCTTGCAGATGCGGCGGACAGTACCCTCGTGCCGCTTCGACGGGCACATCATCGCCAGTATCGGACCGGACGGCCCGATCTCCACACTCCACGACCCCTCGAGCTGCTCCGAGTAGGCCCCGAGCTCTGCGGCGATGGCGCGCATCTTGGCGTAGTCCATGAGCCCAGAGTACTGAGAAGGCGACTCTCCGACCGCCCTGTCAGTCCCCACCGGTACCGTCGACCCATGCCCACCCAGCCCCCCGCGGCCCCCGGCGAGCGGCGGCTCGCCACGCTCGAAGGCGTCCTGGAGCGGATCACGTACGCCAACGAGGAGAACGGCTACACGGTCGCCCGCGTCGACACCGGCAGAGGCGCCGGCGATCTGCTCACCGTCGTCGGCGCGCTGCTCGGCGCGCAGGTGGGGGAGTCGCTGCGGATGGAGGGGCGCTGGGGGTCGCACCCGCAGTACGGCAAGCAGTTCCACGTCGAGAACTACACGACGCTGCTGCCCGCCACCGTGCAGGGCATCCGGCGTTATCTGGGGTCCGGGCTCGTCAAGGGGATCGGGCCGATCTTCGCCGACCGGATCACGCAGCACTTCGGGCTGGACACCCTCACCATCATCGAGGAGGAGCCCAAGCGACTCATCGAGGTGCCCGGACTCGGGCCCAAGCGGACCAAGAAGATCGCCGACGCCTGGGAGGAGCAGAAGGCGATCAAGGAGGTCATGCTCTTCCTCCAGACCGTCGAGGTGTCCACGTCGATCGCCGTGCGGATCTACAAGAAGTACGGGGACGCCTCGATCTCCGTCGTGAAGAACCAGCCCTACCGCCTCGCCGCCGACGTCTGGGGCATCGGGTTCCTCACCGCCGACAAGATCGCCCAGTCCGTCGGGATCCCGCACGACAGCCCGGAGCGGGTCAAGGCCGGGCTGCAGTACGCGCTGTCGCAGGCCACCGACCAGGGGCACTGCTACCTCCCCGAGGAGAGGCTGATCGCCGACGCGGTGAAGCTGCTCCAGGTGGACACCGGGCTCGTCATCGAGTGCCTGGGCGAGCTGGCCGCCGAGCCGGAGGACCCGGACGAGGACCCCGGGGTCGTGCGGGAGAAGGTGCCGCACCCGGAGGGGGGCGAGCCGATCACCGCCGTCTATCTCGTGCCCTTTCACCGGGCCGAGCTGGCCCTGGCCGGGCAGTTGCGCCGTCTCCTCCACACCGGCGACGACCGGATGCCCGGTTTCCAGGACGTGGCCTGGGACAAGGCGCTCGGGTGGCTGAAGGGGCGCACGGGCGCCGACCTCGCGCCCGAGCAGGAGGCCGCCGTCAAGCTCGCGCTGAGCGAGAAGGTCGCCGTCCTCACCGGCGGGCCCGGCTGCGGCAAGTCCTTCACCGTGCGGTCGATCGTCGAGCTGGCGCGGGCCAAGAAGGCCAAGGTCGTGCTCGCCGCGCCCACCGGACGGGCCGCCAAGCGGCTCGCCGAGCTGACCGGCGCCGAGGCGTCCACCGTGCACCGGCTGCTGGAGCTGAAGCCCGGCGGCGACGCGGCCTACGACCGGGAGCGGCCGCTCGACGCCGACCTGGTGGTGGTGGACGAGGCGTCGATGCTGGACCTGCTCCTCGCCAACAAGCTCGCCAAGGCCGTGCCGCCGGGCGCCCACCTGCTGCTCGTCGGGGACGTCGACCAGTTGCCCAGCGTCGGGGCCGGGGAGGTGCTCCGGGACCTGCTGGCGCCCGGCAGTCCCGTGCCCGCCGTCCGGCTCACCCGGGTCTTCCGCCAGGCGCAGCAGTCCGGCGTGGTCACCAACGCGCACCGGATCAACGCCGGGCAGCATCCCGTCACCGACGGGATGAAGGACTTCTTCCTCTTCGTCGAGGACGACACGGAGGAGGCCGGGCGGCTCACCGTGGATGTCGCCGCGCGGCGCATCCCCGCGAAGTTCGGGCTCGATCCGCGCCGGGACGTGCAGGTGCTGGCGCCCATGCACCGGGGACCCGCCGGTGCCGGGACGCTGAACGGGCTGCTCCAGCAGGCCGTCACCCCGGGGCGCCCGGACCTGCCGGAGAAGCGGTTCGGCGGCCGGGTCTTCCGGGTCGGCGACAAGGTCACCCAGATCCGCAACAATTACGAGAAGGGCGAGAACGGCGTCTTCAACGGCACCGTCGGCGTCGTCACCTCGCTCGACCCGGTGGACCAGCGCCTCACCGTGCTGACGGACGAGGACGAGGAGGTGCCGTACGACTTCGACGAACTCGATGAACTGGCGCACGCCTACGCGGTGACCATCCACCGGTCCCAGGGGAGCGAGTACCCGGCGGTGGTGATCCCCGTGACGACCGGCGCCTGGATGATGCTTCAGCGCAACCTGCTGTACACGGCGGTCACCCGGGCGAAGACGCTGGTCGTGCTCGTCGGATCGCGCAAGGCGATCGGGCAGGCGGTGCGGACGGTGTCGGCCGGACGGCGCTGCACGGCGCTCGACTTCCGGCTGGCGGGCCCCCGGCCCTGAAGCCTTCCCGTAAGCCTCCCGGCCCGTGTGAAAAAAATGATCGATCAAACGAGTCGGAAAGGTCACACAGCACTTCCGAATGGGCCCCGCAGGGGGCAGGATGAGCAAGTTGGCGGCACTGAGTGCCGCCAATAGGCCCGATGGCGACCCCGAGTGCACTCTCCTCAGTCAAGTGGGGGATGGTAGAGACAGTCAGGGCACCTCGAAGATGAGGCACTACGTCGGTGAGGGAAGACGTGAGCGACAACTCTGTAGTACTGCGGTACGGCGATGGCGAGTACACCTACCCGGTGATCGACAGCACCGTCGGCGACAAGGGCTTCGACATCGGGAAGCTCCGCGCCCAGACGGGGCTGGTGACGCTGGACAGCGGTTACGGCAACACCGCCGCCTACAAATCCGCCATTACCTATCTGGACGGCGAAGCCGGCATCCTGCGGTACCGCGGCTACCCGATCGAGCAGCTGGCCGAGCGCTCCTCCTTCGTCGAGGTCGCCTACCTGCTGATCAACGGTGAGCTGCCGACCGTCGACGAGCTGTCCGCGTTCAAGGACGAGATCACGCAGCACACCCTGCTGCACGAGGACGTCAAGAACTTCTACAAGGGCTTCCCGCGCGACGCCCATCCGATGGCCATGCTGTCGTCGGTCGTCTCCGCGCTGTCGACCTTCTACCAGGACAGCCACAACCCGTTCGACGAGCGTCAGCGCAACCTCTCCACGATCCGGCTGCTCGCGAAGCTTCCGACGATCGCGGCCTACGCGTACAAGAAGTCGATCGGCCACCCGTTCGTCTACCCGCGCAACGACCTCGGCTACGTCGAGAACTTCCTGCGCATGACGTTCTCGGTCCCGGCGCAGGAGTACGTGCCGGACCCGACGGTCGTCGCGGCCCTCGACAAGCTGCTGATCCTGCACGCGGACCACGAGCAGAACTGCTCGACCTCCACCGTCCGCCTGGTCGGCTCCTCGCAGGCGAACATGTTCGCCTCGATCTCCGCCGGCATCAACGCCCTGTGGGGCCCGCTGCACGGCGGCGCCAACCAGTCGGTGCTGGAGATGCTCGAAGGCATCCGCGACGCGGGCGGCGACGTCGACTCCTTCATCCGCAAGGTGAAGAACAAGGAGGACGGCGTCCGCCTGATGGGCTTCGGCCACCGGGTCTACAAGAACTTCGACCCGCGCGCCAAGATCATCAAGGCCGCCGCGCACGACGTGCTGTCCGCGCTCGGCAAGTCCGACGAGCTGCTGGACATCGCCCTCAAGCTGGAGGAGCACGCGCTCTCCGACGACTACTTCGTCTCGCGCAGCCTCTACCCGAACGTCGACTTCTACACCGGCCTCATCTACCGGGCCATGGGCTTCCCGACCGAGATGTTCACGGTCCTGTTCGCCCTCGGCCGGCTGCCGGGCTGGATCGCCCAGTGGCACGAGATGATCAAGGAGCCGGGTTCCCGCATCGGCCGCCCGCGCCAGATCTACACGGGCGTCGTCGAGCGCGACTTCGTTCCCGTCGAGGCGCGCTGACATCTGCCGGTGGCGGTGCGGGCGCGGTGCGTGCCGGTGCCGGTGCCGTGCGCCCAAGAGTTCGTCGCTGAGGGGTGCGGGCGGCTGCGGGGCAGTCTTGTGGCTGGTCGCGCCCGCGTGGCGGCAGCCGCATATCCGCACAGTCCCGAGCCCCTTTGGGGCGTTGCCCAAACGTAAGAAAGAAGGCGCCCTGGCGCCGGTCCCCCCACGGGCCGACGAACCAGGGCGCCTTCCCATGTCCCGGTGCGGATTCCCCCCACGGGATCCGGCCGGGCGTCTGTGAGGACAGCGCCTGAATCGCTGTTGTCGTACTCGTCGTGCTTGTCTGCTCGTCGTGCGGTCTGCCGGGACAGCGCACGCCCGGGAGGGCCGCTCAAAGCTTCCCGGTGTACGTGTCCCGGCAACGCAGCTCTGGGAAAGTCCCCCAAGACATCCCCAGATGCCAGGTGGCGCCCCCCCAAGACGCTGCCTGACATCGCCAACTTAGACCCTCGAACCCCTTCGATGGTTACGTTCGCATCACTGTGATCTGCGTCTCTTGCATATGTCCCTTACGTGCGCAAGAGCCCCGTACGTCGTGCGGAGCCCAAGCGTAAGGAAGATGCGCGAGCCTTGTGAAGAGCTTATGTGAGGTGGGTGCCGGACTCCAGAGGCTCAGCCCCACGACCTGCGTGAAATGCGGACCAGTGCGCGGGTCAGCGAAAGGCGCGCAGGCGGAGGCTGTTGGTGACGACGAAGACCGACGAGAAGGCCATTGCCGCGCCCGCGATCATCGGGTTCAGCAGTCCGGCGGCGGCCAGCGGCAGCGCGGCCACGTTGTAGCCGAAGGCCCACACGAGATTGCCCTTGATGGTGGACAGGGTGCGCCGGGACAGCCGGATCGCGTCCGCCGCCACCCTGAGGTCCCCGCGCACCAGCGTCAGGTCGCCCGCCTCGATCGCCGCGTCCGTCCCCGTGCCCATCGCCAGACCCAGATCGGCGACGGCGAGTGCGGCCGCGTCGTTGACGCCGTCGCCGACCATGGCGACCGTACGGCCCTCGGACCGCAGCCGCTCCACCACCGCGACCTTCTCCTCGGGCAGCACCTCGGCGATCACCTCGTCGATGCCGACGGCGGCCGCGACCGACTCGGCCACCCGTCGGTTGTCGCCGGTCAGCAGGACGGGCGTCAGGCCCAGCCGGCGCAGCCCGGCCACCGCCTCGGCGCTGGTCTCCTTGATCGCGTCGGCCACGGCGACGACCCCGCGCGCCTCGCCGTCCCAGCCGACGACGACGGCCGTACGGCCCCGCCGCTCGGCCTCGTCCACGGCCTGGGACACCTCGGGCGGGAGGACGTCGTACAGGCGCCCCACGGCCACCTCACGGCCCGCCACGCGGGCCCGTACGCCCCGCCCGGGGACGTTCTCGAATCCCTCGACGCCCGGCAGCGTGCCGAACCGCTCCTCGGCGCCGGCCGCGATCGCACGGGCCACGGGGTGCTCGGAGGCGTGCTCCACGGCCCCGGCGAGCCGCAGCAGCTCCTCCTCGTCGGTGCCGTCGGCGGCGTCCACCTCGTGCAGGGTCATGCGGCCGGTGGTGACGGTGCCGGTCTTGTCCAGGACGACGGTGTCGACGCGGCGCGTGGACTCCAGCACCTCCGGGCCCTTGATGAGGATGCCGAGCTGGGCTCCCCGGCCGGTGCCGACCAGCAACGCGGTCGGCGTGGCCAGCCCCAGCGCGCAGGGGCAGGCGATGATCAGTACGGCGACGGCCGCGGTGAACGCGGCGACCGTGTCACCGGTGGTCCCCAGCCAGCCGCCGAAGGTGGCGACCGCGATCAGCAGGACGACCGGGACGAAGATCCCCGAGATCCGGTCGGCGAGCCGCTGCACCTCGGCCTTGCCGCTCTGCGCGTCCTCCACCAGCTTCGCCATCCGCGCCAGCTGGGTGTCCGCGCCGACCCGGGTCGCCTCGACGACCAGCCGGCCCCCGGCGTTCACCGTGGCCCCGGTGACGGCGTCGCCCGCCGTCACGTCCACCGGCACGGATTCGCCGGTCAGCAGGGACGCGTCCACCGCCGAGGCGCCCTCGGTCACCGTGCCGTCGGTGGCGATCTTCTCGCCGGGCCGTACGACGAACCGGTCGCCCACGGCCAGCCGGGAGACCGGTATCCGCACCTCGCGGCCCTCGCGCAGGACCGCGACGTCCTTGGCGCCCAGCTCCATCAGGGCGCGCAGCGCGGCGCCGGCGCGGCGCTTGGAGCGGGCCTCCAGCCAGCGGCCGAGGAGGAGGAAGGCGGTGACTCCCGCGGCGGCCTCCAGATAGATGGCGGAGGCGCCGTCGGTGCGGGAGACGGTGAGGTCGAAGCCGTGCCGCATGCCCGGCATGCCCGCGTCCCCGAAGAACAGCGCCCACAACGACCAGCCGAACGCCGCCAGTGTGCCGAGCGAGACCAGCGTGTCCATGGTGGCCGCGCCGTGCCGGAGATTGGTCCAGGTGGCACGGTGGAAGGGCAGCCCGCCCCAGACCACGACGGGCGCGGCCAGGGTGAGCGAGAGCCACTGCCAGTTGTCGAACTGGAGTGCCGGGACCATCGCCAGCAGCACCACGGGCGCGGCGAGGAGGACGGAGACCAGCAGACGCTGACGCAGCGCCGACAGCTCCGGGTCGTCGTCGCCGTCCCCGGTGCCGCTCTCCCCGGTGTCCACCTCGTCGGCGGACGGCTCCGCGGGCGGCGCCGGTTCCTCGGCCGTGTACCCGGTCTTCACGACGGTGGCGACCAGGTCGGCGACCTCGGTGCCCGCCGGGTAACTGACGCGGGCCTTCTCCGTCGCGTAGTTCACCGTGGCGGTGACACCGTCCATGCGGTTGAGCTTCTTCTCGACGCGGGCCGCGCAGGAGGCACAGGTCATCCCGCCGATCAGCAGCTCGACCTCCGCGAGGCCGGGACCGGAATCGGTTCCGGGGGCGGGATCGGTCGCCGTCGGGGCGGTGCGGGTGTCCGCGGTGGTGCTGGTCATGGTCCGGACTCCAGGACGGGGGTGGGTGCGCCGGGATCAGACCCGGCCGACGAGCTCGAAGCCCGCCTCGTCCACGGCGGCGCGCACGGCCGCGTCGTCGAGGGGGGCCTCGGAGACGACGGTGACCTCGCCGGTGGAGGCCACGGCCTGCACGGAGCCGACGCCCGCGATCTCTGAGATCTCGCCGGAAACGGCGCCCTCGCAGTGGCCGCAGCTCATTCCGCTCACCTTGTAGACGGTGGTGACGGAGTCCTGGGCGGTGTCGGTCTGGGCGGTCATGTCGTTACTCCTCGTGGAGGGGGCGTGCGCGGGCGGGTACCCGCGGGTCCGGGCTGGACCACTTCACCTCCCACTGTACCCCTAGGGGGTATGGCTTCGGATGAGCCTGCCGTGAGATGAGGGGCGAGGGGGCGAAAACCCCGCCACGACGGCCGGGGTACGCCACGACCGTCACGACAGTACGGAAGTGAGGGTGACGGATGCGCGCGGTCGTGTTCGAGCGCTTCGGGGAGCCGGCCGAGGTGTGCGAGGTCGCCGACCCCGCGCCCGCGCCGCACGGCGTGGTGGTGCGGGTCGAGGCCACCGGGCTGTGCCGCAGCGACTGGCACGGCTGGCAGGGCCACGACCCGGGCATCACACTGCCGCACGTGCCCGGTCACGAACTCGCCGGCGTCGTCGAGGCGGCCGGCGACCGGGTGACCGGGTGGCGGCCCGGTGACCGGGTGACCGTGCCCTTCGTCTGCGCCTGCGGGAGCTGCGCGGCGTGCGCGGCGGGGGACCAGCAGGTGTGCGAGCGCCAGACCCAGCCGGGCTTCACCCACTGGGGTTCCTTCGCCGAGTACGTGGCGCTCGACCGCGCCGACGTCAACCTCGTCGCCGTGCCCGACGGCATGTCGTACGCCACGGCTGCCTCGCTCGGCTGCCGGTTCGCCACCGCCTTCCGGGCCGTCGTGCAACAGGGGCGCGTCGCGGCGGGCGAGTGGGTCGCGGTGCACGGCTGCGGGGGCGTCGGGCTGTCCGCCGTGATGATCGCGGCGGCGGCGGGTGCGCGCGTGGTCGCCGTGGACGTGTCGGCCCGCGCGCTGGAGCTGGCGCGCACCTTCGGCGCGGTGGAGTGCGTGGACGCCTCCGGGACGCCGGACACGGCGGCGGCCGTCCGCGACCTCACCGGCGGCGGCGCCCACCTCTCGCTGGACGCCCTCGGCTCGCCCGTCACCTGCGCCGCGTCCGTGGCCGGCCTGCGTCGCCGCGGCCGGCACGTCCAGGTCGGGCTGCTGCCCTCGGCGGACGGCACCACCCCGGTGCCGATGGCCCGCGCGGTCGCCCTGGAGCTGGAGCTGCTGGGCAGCCACGGGATGGCCGCGCACACCTACCCGCCGCTGCTGGAGCTGGTCCGCGCCGGAGTGCTCCGGCCCGACCTGCTGGTGACGTCCACCATCGGCCTCGACGCGGTCCCGGCGGCCCTCGCGGCGATGGGGACGGCGCCCGGCGCCGGGGTGACGGTCATCGAGCCCCTGCTGCCGAGATGACGCTCATCGGGCCGCTGCGGCCGTGCGGCGGTCGTCGGGCCCGTGTCGCCGCGGTGGCGGTCGTCGGGCCGCTGCGGCCGTGCGGCGGTCGTCGGGCCCGTGTCGCCGCGGTGACGGTCATCGGGCCGTGACGGCCGCCCCGGGGTGGCCGGGGCGGGATTCGTCGTGCCGTCGGGGGACATCGGGGTGCCCGCGGTGCACGGCCCACTCGTGGTCGAGGACGGCCATCAGGACCTCGTCCACCCACACCCCGTCCCGCTGCTCCACCTCGCGCCGCACGCCCTCGCGCACGAAGCCGGCCTTCTCGTAGACCCGCAGCGCCCGCCGGTTGTGGGCGTAGGCGTCCAGCTGGACGCGGTGCAGGCCGAGGCCCTCGAAGGCGTGGCCGACGATCAGCCGGGTCGCCTCGGTGCCGACGCCGCGACCGCGCCCCCGGGGGCCGAGCAGAGTGCGGAAGGTGCAGCTGCGGTCCTCGGGCACCCAGTCGTGGAGCACGACCTCGCCGAGCAGTTCCCCGTCGGCGGGGTCGGTGACCGCGAGGTCGAGGCGGTCGGGCTGGGCGCTGCGGGTGCCGTACCAGTCGCGCAGCACCTCGGGGGTGAGCTCGCGTGGCGGTGCGCCGGTGAAGTGCGCGACCTCGGGATCGTTGACGATCTCCCACATGCGCTCGGCGTCCGCCTCGGTGAACGGCCGCAGCACGGTCCGGTCACCGGTCAGTACGGGTTTGACGGAGAAGTCCATGGCCCGAACTGTGCCCCACGCGACCGCGGGGCACCGAACGGTTTTCCGACAGCGCTTGTTGCGTTCGGACCGCGCCCCCTACTTGTTCCGGTTGCGCGGGCGGGACGCCACCCAGGCCCGGACCGTGTCCGCGTACCAGTACGGTTTTCCTCCCTCCACGTGGTCGGGCGGGGGCAGCAGCCCGTGCTTGCGGTACGACCGCACGGTGTCCGGCTGGACGTGGATGTGGGCCGCGATGTCCTTGTAGGACCAGAGCCTTCGGTCGGTCACTCGCTGCACCTCCCTGCGCGCGCCGCGGCGGCGACCGGGGACGGCCGCCGGGGGGAGCCGGGCGCTGCGCCGGCGATCACCAAGCCTGTTCCGGGTGAACGACGTCGAGTGCGGGGCGGTCGGGGGCCGTACCGGGGTGTGACGCAAGTCCCGCGGACGCGTGACATGTGTGACCCGGAGGGTGCTTTTGTGACACGAGTGCCACACAGGCGTACGCCGTCGGTCGGGCGCGGCGCGTTGACCGCGGCGGTCGGAGGTGTTCCGTTTCCGCGTCCCCCGACGGTCTGTCGACCCTCACTTGGGACACGTCGTCCGAATGTCCGGACAAAACATTGACAGGCCGCACGCGCGGGGCTAGAAACCGGGGTGACGCAAGGGCGCGGGCAAGGAGGGAACGCGATGGCGCACGACCCGACGGCACACGGCCGGGGCGCCGGTTCCCCCACCGAACGCCTCCGGCGCGGGAAGGCGGCCTCGCCCTGGCAGGAGCGAGGCACGAGCGCCAACTCCCCGCTCGCACCGGCTCCGCGCCGGAGGTTCCCGCGTCGCGCCCGGGCGGGGGGCGGCCACACTGCCCCACGTGTCTACGCGGACCGCCAAACCGCAGACACAGTGTCGGGCGCGCCCACGGTGCCCGGCTGCTGGGATGGAGTCATGGCCGAGACCGCGACCCGACCGTCGCGGGTCCCGGCCCGCGAACAGCAGCACGAGCACCGCGTACGGCACGCGCTGTACGAGCGGCACGCGCTGTACCAACGGCACGTCTCGACCCGTCGCCGCCGCCATCTGTGAAGGAGTTCTCGGTCATGACGAACATCGTCAACCACTGGATCGGCGGCAAGACCGCCGAAGGCGCCTCGGGCACGTACGGGCCGGTGACCGACCCGGCGACCGGTGAGGTCACCACCAAGGTCGCCTTCGCCTCCGTCGACGAGGTGGACGCCGCGGTCGCCGCCGCCAAGGAGGCGTACCTGACCTGGGGTCAGTCCTCCCTCGCCCAGCGGACCTCGATCCTCTTCCGGTTCCGCGCCCTGCTGGACGCGCACCGCGACGAGATCGCCGAGCTGATCACCGCCGAGCACGGCAAGGTGCACTCCGACGCGCTCGGCGAGGTCGCGCGCGGCCTGGAGATCGTGGACCTGGCCTGCGGCATCACCGTCCAGCTCAAGGGCGAGCTGTCGACGGAGGTCGCCACCCGCGTCGACGTGTCATCGATCCGGCAGCCGCTCGGTGTCGTCGCGGGCATCACGCCGTTCAACTTCCCGGCGATGGTGCCGCTGTGGATGTTCCCGATCGCCATCGCCTGCGGCAACACCTTCGTGCTCAAGCCGAGCGAGAAGGACCCGTCGGCCGCCGTGAAGCTCGGTGAGCTGCTCTCCGAGGCGGGTCTGCCGGACGGCGTGTTCAACGTCGTGCACGGCGACAAGGTGGCCGTCGACCGCCTCCTGGAGCACCCGGACGTCCAGGCGGTCTCCTTCGTCGGCTCGACGCCCATCGCCCGCTACATCCACACCACCGCCTCCGCGAACGGCAAGCGCGTACAGGCGCTCGGCGGTGCCAAGAACCACATGCTGGTGCTGCCCGACGCCGACCTCGACGCGGCCGCCGACGCGGCGGTCAGCGCGGCCTACGGCTCGGCCGGCGAGCGCTGCATGGCCATCTCCGCGGTCGTCGCGGTCGGCGCCGTCGGCGACACGCTGGTCGAGAAGATCCGCGAGCGCGCCGAGAAGATCAAGATCGGCCCGGGCACCGACCCGTCCTCCGAGATGGGCCCGCTCATCACCAAGGCGCACCGCGACAAGGTCGCCTCCTACGTCGAGGGCGCCGCGGCCGAGGGCTGCGAGGTCGTCCTGGACGGCACCGGGTACACCGTCGAGGGGCACGAGGACGGCCACTGGATCGGCCTCTGCCTGCTGGACCGGGTGCCGACCACCGCCAAGGCGTACCAGGACGAGATCTTCGGCCCCGTCCTGTGCGTGCTGCGCGCGGAGACGTACGAGGAGGGCGTGGCCCTCATCAACGCCTCGCCGTTCGGCAACGGAACCGCGATCTTCACCCGGGACGGCGGCGCGGCCCGCCGCTTCCAGCTGGAGATCGAGGCCGGCATGGTCGGCGTGAACGTGCCGATCCCGGTCCCCGTCGGCTACCACTCCTTCGGCGGCTGGAAGGACTCGCTCTTCGGCGACCACCACGTCTACGGCAACGACGGCACGCACTTCTACACCCGCGGCAAGGTCGTCACCACCCGCTGGCCGGACCCGGCCGACGCCCCCGCGGGCGTGGACCTGGGCTTCCCGCGCAACCACTGAGGCCGCGCACGACTGAGGTCGGGCACGACCGAGGCCGGGCAACCGCCAGGGTCGTGCAGACGCCCCCGGCCCGCCGAGCGACACGGCGGGCCGGGGGCGCCGGCGCGTCACCGGCGGGTCACTGGCCGATCGCCGTGTCCCGCTGCTCCCTGACCTGCCCGCTGAGGTCGCCGGTCTCGGCAGCGGGCGGAGCCGTGATCTCCTTGGTGGCCCCGAACTTCACGAAGTCCATCTTCACGGTCATCCCGGCGCCGGTCTGCGTGATCCGTACCGGCAGGTCCTTGCCGTCGACCCAGATGTCGCAGGTCATCTTCCCGCCGTTCGCCTCCAGGGCGGCGACGGCGGCCTTCTTCTCGGCCTCGGTGAGCTTTGACTTCTCGAGGTGCTCTGCGCCGACGCTGCCCCGGTAGTGGGTGGTCTTCCTGCCGAGGACCGTCTCCTTGCCGAGATCCTCCACCGCGGTGGAGGCCGTCATGTAGCGCAGCGTCGCCGTCGGGTCGGCGGTGGCCGCCATGTTGTCGGCGGCCGCCTCGCCCGCCACGGCGGCGACGTCGACGCGCATCCATTCCTTGCCCGCGAGGGGGCCGTTCGGCTGGGGGTCGACGTCGTAGTAGTAGGCGCCGTCGACCATGATGACCCGTGTCGTGGGGTCGTCCTGGAGGGCGCTCATCTGCGCGGCGGCGGTGTCCATCTGGACGTCCATGGCCGCGCCGTCGCCCCAGGAGTAGGTGCCGTCCATGGAGATCGGTCCGCCGCCGGTCGCCTCGAACTCGGTCGTGGTCGTGATCTCGGCGGAGCCCAGCTCCTCGGTCCGGTCGGTGGCCCGGGTGAGGGCCGCCATGATCGTGTCCGCCTTGTCCACGGCCTTGTCGGCCGTCTCGGCCGCCGTCTTCGCGCCCTCCGAGCCGCACGCGGTGGCCGTGATCATCGCGGCCGCCGTGAGCCCCACCCAGGCCGCGGTGTACTTGAGCTTCATGAGTCCCCACCCCTTGCTGCGTTCCTGTGATTCATCTGTGCCGCGGACTGTACCGGGGGCCACCGACATGTCCGTATGCCGGACGTCGGCAGTCTTTCCGCCCTCCACGTTGCGGTTCCCGTAGCCGCAAGAAGCGGAATGGGACTGCCTCTTCTGCTGTTTCGGCGATCAAGAAGGCCCTTTGGCTGCGGATTTCGTAGGGAAACAACCATTGACGTGCTGGTTTTCGTCGGTGTTCCATGCAGCGCCGGGAGCGGACGAAAACACGTACGACCGAAGCCGCCGGAGGCGATAGCGCTCCCGTCCGAACCACCACCGCACGAGTCGATCGGAACCGCTCCATGACCGACACGCTCCGCCCCGTCGAGACCGCCGCCGCGCCCGCGGGCGTTCCGGCACCTCCGGAGCCGAGGACCCTCAAGCGCTCCATCGGGGTCGTCGGCGGCACGCTCCTGACGCTCTCGTGCGTGACCCCCGCCTCCACGCTGTTCGTGGTCGTTCCCGACCTCTTCGGCTCGCTCGGCACCGCCACCGCGCTCACCATCGCCATCGGCTCCCTGCTCTGCGTCGCCGTGGCGTTCTGCTACTCGGAGCTGGGCACCCTCGTCCCCAGCGCGGGCGGCGAGTACGCCATGGTGTCCACGATGACCGGTCGCCTCGCGGGCTGGCTGGTCTTCGTGCTGTCCCTGCTGGTCGTCATGATCGTGCCGCCGGTGATCGCGATGGGCACGGCCGACTACCTCGAACCGGTCCTCCATCTCGACCCGTCCCTGGCGGGCGCAGGCGTCATGCTGCTCGCCACCCTCGCCGGGCTGCTCGACCTGCGCGCCAACGCCTGGATCACCGGCGTCTTCCTGGTCCTGGAGGTGATCGCGGCGGCGGTCGTCGCGGTGCTGGGCTTCGCCCACGCCGAGCGCGGCCCCGGCAGCCTCCTGTCGATGGAGGTGGGCGGCGCCCACGGCGGCACGGACCCCGTGACGGCCATGCTGGTCGTCTCCGGGCTCGCCATCGCCCTCTTCGTCACCCAGGGCTTCTCCACCGCCGTCTACCTCTCCGAGGAACTGGAGAACCCGCGCCGCAACGTCGCCCGCACCGTCCTCGCCACCCTCGCCATCTCCACCGTGATCATCCTGGTCCCGGTCGCCGCCATCACCCTCGGCGCGTCCGACCTCGGCGAGCTGACCGGCGGCGACATCGGCGCCATGGTCGCCGCCTGGTCCAACTCCGCCGTCGGCACCTTCGTCAGCCTCTGCGTGGCCCTCGCCATCGTCAACGCCGGCATCGTCATGGTCATCCAGAACTCGCGCGTCCTGTTCGCCTCCGCCCGCGACAAGGCCTGGCCCGCCCCGGTCAACGGACTCTTCGCCAGGCTCGGCCGGTTCGGCTCCCCGTGGGTGGCCACCCTCGCCGTCGGAGTGCCCGGCGCCGCGCTGTGCTACGTCGACCTGGACACGCTGTACGGCGTCACCGGCGTCTCCGTCACCGCGATGTACCTGCTGGTCGCCGTCGCCGCCCTCGGGGCCCGGCGCGGCGCCCACCGGCACGCGCGCGCGTGGCGCATGCCCCTGTGGCCGGCGATGCCGGTGCTGCTGATCGCGGTCCTCGCCTACATCCTGACCCAGCAGGAGGCGAGCCACCTGCTGTGGACCGGCGGCATCGCGGCCGTCGCCACCCTCTACTGGGCCCTGTACCTGCGCCCGCGCCGCGACACGCGCTGGCTGGTGACGGTCCCGCCGGACGTCCGCGAGCCCGCCGGACCCTGACCGGCCCACCGGAGGGCGACGGCCGGCCGCCGGGCCATCAGGGCCGCCGGATCGCGAGGGCCGCCGGATCGCGAGGGCCGCCGGGCCATACCGGCCGCCGGGCCATGACGGTCGCCGGGCCATGACGGTCGCCGGGCGGGGACGGATGCCGGGCCGGGAGCGCCCGCCGGGCGTGACGGCTCGTCGGCCTTGACCGACCAGCGGTCGTGACAACTCGTCGGCTGTGTCTGCCCACAAGGCCGTGACAACTCGCCGGACGTGACAGCCCACACGGCCGTGACGGCAGCCCGGCCCTCGCAGCCCGGCCCTCGCAGCCCGGCCCCCGCAGCCCGGCCCCCGCAGCCCCGGCTGCTCCCCGGACCCTGACCGGGGAGCAGCCGGGGCTGCCGGACCCCGCCCGGACTACCGCGCCCGTGGTACGCGCGGCCGGCCGCGTACTTCCGTGGGAGGGCCGCCGGTTCACCCCCGGGAGGGCGGTCGTTGTCGGCGCCGGCCCGTACCGTTGACGCATGGATCTTCGACTGCCCCGCGTGCGAGGGCTGCTACGGGGGCCGCGGCGGATGCTCTCCGCCGCGGCCGCCGTCGTCGTGCTCGCCGGAGCCGGGACGTGGACGGCCGTCGCCGGTGACGATCCGGCCCCGGTCCGGCGCGCCGACCGGGTCGTGGCGGTGGCCGACGGCGTCCGCCTGGACACCTCGTACTTCACGGCCGGCTCCGGCGGCCCCCGCCCGGCCGTCCTGCTCGCGCACGGCTTCGGCGGCAGCAAGGACGACGTACGGGAGCAGGCCGAGGACCTGGCCAGGGACGGGTACGCGGTGCTCACCTGGTCGGCGCGCGGTTTCGGCAAGTCCACCGGGAAGATCGGGCTGAACGCGCCGGACGGCGAGGTCGCCGACGTCTCCCGCCTGATCGACTGGCTCGCCCGGCAGCCCCAGGTCCGGCTCGACAAGGACGGCGACCCCCGCGTGGGCATCGCGGGCGGTTCCTACGGCGGCGCGGTGGCCCTGCTCGCGGCCGGGCACGACACCCGGGTGGACGCCGTCGCCCCGGCGATCACGTACTGGAACCTCGCGGACGCGCTGTTCCCGAACGGCGTGTTCAAGAAGCTGTGGGCGGGCATCTTCGTCAACTCCGGCGGCGGCTGCGACCGGTTCGAGGCCGACCTGTGCCGCATGTACCAGCGGGTCGCGGAGTCCGGCACGCCCGACGCCGAGGCCGTGAAACTCCTCGAGCGGCGCAGCCCGCAGGCGGTGGGCGAGCGGATCAAGGTGCCCACCCTGCTCGTGCAGGGCCAGACCGACTCCCTCTTCCCGCTCGGCCAGGCCGACGCCGCGGCGAAGGCGATCCGGGCCAACGGCGCCCCCGTGGACGTCGACTGGATCGCGGGCGGCCACGACGGCGGCGACCTGGAGACCGACCGCGTCCAGGCCCGCATCGACGACTGGTTCGACCGGTATCTCAAGGACGACGCGAGCGCCGGCACCGGCCCGGCCTTCCGCGTCACCCGCACCGGAGGCGTCGACTCCACCGACGGACAGGCCCAGTTGCGCGGCGCGAGCGCCGACCACTACCCGGGTCTGGCGAACGGACAGCGCTCCGTGCCCCTGCGCGGCCGCGAGCAGAGCGTCGACAACCCGGCCGGCGCCAACCCGCCCGCCGTCTCCGCCCTGCCCGGCATCGGCGGCGCCGGAGGGCTCTCCCGGCTCTCCTCGCTCGGCGTCGGCGTCTTTCTGGACTTCCCCGGCCAGTACGCCGCGTTCGAGTCCGCCCCGGTCGACGACGACCTGCGGATCACCGGCGCCCCGACGGCCACCCTCCACGTCCGCTCCACCACCGACCAGGCCGTCCTGTTCGCCAAGGTGTACGACGTCGGCCCCGGCGGCACGGCGCCCGTGCTCCCCTCCCAACTGGTCACCCCCGTCCGCGTCGAGGACGCCCGGGCGGGCAGGGACGTGACGGTCACCCTCCCGGCGATCGACCACGAGGTGGAGAAGGGACACCGCCTCCGTCTGGTCCTCGCCTCCACCGACCTCGGCTACGCCTCTCCGGCCGCCCCGGCGACGTACACCGTCTCCCTCGACGGCGACCTGAAGGTGCCGACCGCGCCCGACGTGACGACCGCCGCCGCCCCGCTGCCCGCCTGGGTGTGGTGGCTGCCCCTGGCCGGTGCCGCCGTCGCCCTGGCCCTGCTGTGGACCGGCCGCCGCCGCACCGCCGCGCCCGCACCCGACCCGGCGCTCGACGACGTACCCCTGCGGATCACCGGCCTGAGCAAGCGCTACGCCGGGTCCGCCGAGCGGTACGCGGTGCGGGAGCTGTCCTTCCGCGTGGAGAAGGGGCAGGTGCTCGGCCTGCTCGGACCCAACGGCGCCGGCAAGACCACCACGCTGCGGATGCTGATGGGCCTGATCAAGCCGGACGACGGCGAGATCAGGGTCTTCGGCCACGCCATCAGGCCCGGCGCCCCGGTGCTGTCCCGGGTCGGCGCCTTCGTCGAGGGCGCCGGCTTCCTGCCGCACCTGTCCGGCCGGGAGAACCTGGAGCTGTACTGGCGGGCGACCGGCCGCCCGCCCGAGGACGCCCACCTGGACGAGGCCCTGGAGATCGCCGGGCTCGGCGACGCGCTCGCCCGCGCGGTGCGCACCTACTCCCAGGGCATGCGCCAGCGGCTCGCCATCGCCCAGGCCATGCTCGGCCTGCCCGACCTCCTCATCCTCGACGAGCCGACCAACGGCCTCGACCCGCCCCAGATCCGCGAGATGCGCGAGGTGATGATCCGTTACGCGGCTGCCGGGCGCACCGTGATCGTCTCCAGCCATCTGCTGGCCGAGGTCGAGCAGTCCTGCACCCACCTCGTGGTCATGGACCGGGGCCGGCTGGTCCAGGCCGGCCCGGTCGCCGAGATCGTCGGCTCCGGCGACACCCTCCTGGTCGGCACCGGCCTGCCCGTGGACGAACCGCTCGTGGACAAGGTCGCCGCGCTGCCCGGCGTCGCCTCGGTCGTGCACACCGACGACGGGCTCCTGGTCCGCCTCGACCCCGGCGGCACCGCGCCCGGCCTGGTCGCCGAACTGGTGCGGCTGGAGATCCCCGTGGCGTCGGTCGGCCCGCACCGCCGCCTGGAGGACGCCTTCCTCACTCTGATCGGAGGTTCCGCATGAGCGCGCCCACCAAGCCGGCGACGACCGGGCCCGCGCCCGGACCGGCGTCGGCGTCCGACGCGGCGCACGGCTACCGGGCAAGCCGCACGCTGCCCCTGCGGGTGGAGCTGGCGCGCCAGCTCAAGCGGCGCCGGACCCTGGTCATGGGCGCGATCCTCGCCGTCCTGCCGTTCGTCCTCGTCGTCGCCTTCGCGATCGGCGGCGAGCCGGAGGGCCCCGGCGACCGCATCACCCTGATGGACACCGCGACGGCCTCCGGAGCCAACTTCGCCGCCGTCAACCTGTTCGTCTCGGCGGGCTTCCTGCTGGTCGTGCCGGTCGCGCTGTTCTGCGGGGACACCGTGGCCTCCGAGGCGAGCTGGTCCTCCCTGCGCTATCTGCTCGCCGCACCGGTGCCGCGTGCCCGGCTGCTCGCCTCCAAGCTGGCCGTCGGGCTCGGGCTGAGCCTGGCCGCGATGGTGCTGCTGCCCGTGGTGGCACTGGCCGTGGGCACGGTCGCCTACGGCTGGGGGCCGCTGGCCGTCCCCACGGGCGGCTCGCTCGCGCCGGGCACGGCCGCGCAGCGCCTGATGGTGGTCGTGGCGTACGTCTTCGTGTCCCAACTGGTCACCGCCGGGCTCGCCTTCTGGCTGTCGACCCGCACCGACGCACCGCTCGGCGCGGTCGGCGGCGCCGTCGGCCTCACCATCGTCGGCAACGTCCTGGACGCCGTGACCGCGCTGGGCCACTGGCGCGACTTCCTGCCCGCGCACTGGCAGTTCGCGTGGGCGGACGCCGTCCAGCCGAACCCGGAGTGGTCGGGCATGATCCAGGGCGCGGCGGTCTCCGTGACCTACGCGCTGGTGCTGTTCGCCCTGGCCTTCCGGGGTTTCGCCCGCAAGGACATCGTGTCCTAGGTCAACGGAGGATCACCCACCGGTCACGGCACGGCGCCCGCGTGCCCGCTTCGAGACCCAGCCGTAACACCCCGTGCCGCACGTTTCGCCCCGCCGCCCCGTCACAGTCACGTACACCGGCGCCGAACAAGCACAGGGGGACGGACGATGAACCGGTACGGGATCCACGGGAAGCGGGGGCGGCGCGGCACGACCGCACTGCTCGCGCTCACCCTGGCGGGTGGCGTGCTGCTCACCGGCTGCGGGGGAGGGGACGACTCCGCCAGTGGGGCGAAGGACACCACGGTCGACTCGCGGCGTCGCGGCTCGGCCCCGATGCCCGCCCCCGACCGCCCGCGCGGCGAGGGCGAACAGCGTTACGACGGGGACACGGCCACCGGAGGGACCGGCAAGAACGGGGACTCCCGGGAGATCGCGCCCGACCCCGACTATCTCTCCACCTTCGCCCTCGACGTCGACACCGCCTCCTACGGCTACGCCCGCCGCACCCTGGCCGAGGGCCGGCTGCCCGACCCGGCGACGGTCCGCCCCGAGGAGTTCGTCAACAGCTTCCGCCAGGACTACGAGCGGCCCGGCGGCGACGGCTTCTCGGTGACCGTGGACGGCGCCCGCACCGACGACGGGGACTGGTCGCTGGTCCGCGTCGGCCTGGCCACCCGTTCCGCCGAACGGCAGGGCGAACGCCCGCCGGCCGCCCTGACCTTCGTCATCGACATCTCCGGCTCCATGGGCGAACCCGGGCGCCTCGACCTCGCCCGGGAGGCCCTGGGCACCATGACCGACCGGCTGCGCGACGACGACTCCGTCGCGCTCGTCACCTTCAGCGCCGAGGCAGAGACCGTCCTGCCCATGACCCGGCTGGGCGACCACCGCGACCGCGTCCATGACGCCGTCGACAGCCTGGAGCCGACCGATTCCACCAACCTCGGCGCGGGCGTCGAGACCGGCTACGAGACCGCCGTCGAGGGCCGCCGCGGGGGCGTCACCAACCGCGTCGTCCTCGTCTCCGACGCCCTCGCCAACACCGGCGACACCGACGCGGACACCATCCTCGAACGCATCGCCACCGAGCGCCGCGAGCACAGCATCACCCTCTTCGGCGTCGGCGTCGGCAGCGACTACGGCGACGCCCTGATGGAACGCCTCGCCGACAAGGGCGACGGCCACACCGCGTACGTCTCGACGCCGGAGGACGCCCGCGAGGTGTTCTGCGAGCAGCTCCCGACCCACATCGAGCTGACGGCCCGCGACGCCAAGGCCCAGGTCGCCTTCGACCCGGAGACCGTCGCCGAGTTCCGCCTCGTCGGCTACGACAACCGCCGGGTCGCCGACGAGGACTTCCGCGACGACCGCGTCGACGGCGGCGAGGTCGGTCCCGGCCACACGGTCACCGCCCTCTACGCCGTCCGCACCAGGCCCGGCGCCGACGGCCACCTCGCCACGGCCACCGTCCGCTGGCTCGACCCCGACAGCCGGGACCCGCACGAGGAGTCCGGCGTCGTGGAGACCGACGCCCTCGACGGCTCGGTCTGGGAGGCCGGGCGCGGGCTGCGGGTGACGGCGACCGCCGCTTACTTCGCCGACGCGCTGCGCTCCTCGGAGGGCGACCGCAGCTCCCTGCCGGGCGCACCGGGCCTGGCCGAACTGTCCGAGCGGGCCGACGGCCTGGCGGACCGCACGGAGGACGAGGACGTGCGCGAGCTGGCCGAGGCCATCGAGGAGGCGGACCGGCTGACCTGACCCGACGGGGTGCGTCCGCCCATTGACGTTTCCTTACGCGTGAGTAAGTTTACTCCGAAGTAAGTTCGTGAGTGAGTGCGCAGGAGTTCACGCGACAGTGCAGCAGGCCGACCGCGACCGGGAGCCGTCATGGGCGTACGCAGGGACCTGAAACGGGCGAAGGGGCGCGGTGGTCCGGCGTCCCGCGCGCGGACCGAGACCGTCAGGGACGCGGGCGGCACCGTCCGCGAGGCCCGCACCGCTGCCCTCGCGCCCCCTCCCACCGAGGGCAGCACCGCCGACATCCCGTTCACCAACGCGGCCCAGGCCCCCGGCGCGGTGGTCCTGCGCCGCCAGGTGGACGGTGCCTGGCGGCCCGTCACCGCCGCGGAGTTCGCCCACGAGGTCACCGCCGTGGCCAAGGGCCTGATCGCCGCCGGCCTCGAACCCGGCGGCCGGGTCGCCGTCATGTCCCGCACCCGCTACGAGTGGACGGTCCTGGACTTCGCGATCTGGGCGGCCGGCGGCCAGACCGTCCCGGTCTACGCCACCTCCTCCGCCGACCAGGTCGAGTGGATCGTCCGCGACTCCGGCGCCCGGCACGTCGTCACCGAGACCGCCGCCAACACCGCCACCGTCCGGGCCGGCACGGACGACCGCCCCGAGCACCCGCGCGTCTGGGAACTCGACGCCGGCGCCCTCGCCGACCTCACGGCCCTCGGACTGGGCGTGAGCGACGAGGAGGTCACCAAGCGCCGCACCGCCCTCGCCCCGGACGCGGTCGCCACCGTCTGCTACACCTCCGGCACCACCGGCCGCCCCAAGGGCTGCGTCCTCACCCACGCCAACCTGCACGCCGAGGCCGCCAACACGGTCGAGCTGCTGCACCCGATCTTCAAGGAGGTCACCGGCCAGACCGCCTCGACCCTCCTCTTCCTGCCGCTCGCCCACATCCTGGGCCGCACCATCCAGATCGCCTGCCTGCTGGCCCGCATCGAGATCGGCCACTTCCCCAGCATCAAGCCCGACGAACTGCGTCCCGCGCTCAAGTCGTTCCGCCCGACCTTCCTGGTCGGCGTCCCGTACCTGTTCGAGAAGATCCACGACACCGGCCGGGCGACCGCGGAGAAGATCGGCCGCGGTGCCTCCTTCGAACGCGCCCACCGCCTCGCCGTCCGCTTCGGCGGAGCGCACCTGGAACGCTTCCTGGGCCGCGGCAGGGGCCCCACCCTCGGCCTGTGGGCCGGCTGGGCCCTGTACGACCTGCTGGTCTACCGCCGGGTGCGGGCGGAGCTGGGCGGCCGGATGCGGTACGCCATCAGCGGCGGTTCCCCGCTGGAGCGAGACCTCAACCTGTTCTTCTACGCCGCCGGGATCATGGTCTACGAGGGCTACGGTCTGACCGAGACCACGGCCGCCGCCACCATCGTCCCGCCGCTCGGCCCCCGCCCCGGCACGGTCGGCCCGCCGGTCCCCGGCACCGCCGTGCGCATCGCGGACGACGGCGAGGTGCTGGTCAAGGGCGGCATCGTCTTCGGCGCCTACCGGGGCAACCCGGAGGCCACCGAGGCGGCCCTCACCGACGGCTGGTTCGCCACCGGCGACCTCGGCTCCCTCGACGCCGACGGCTACCTCACCATCACCGGCCGCAACAAGGACCTGCTGGTCACCTCCGGCGGCAAGAACGTCTCCCCGGCCGTCCTGGAGGACCGCCTGCGCAGCCGCCCGCCCGTCGCCCAGTGCCTGGTCGTCGGCGACAACCGCCCCTTCGTCGCCGCGCTGATCACCCTCGACCCGGAGGCCGTCGCCCACTGGCTGGCGGTGCGGGGGCTGCCCGCCGACACCCCGCCCTCCGAGCTGGTGCGGGACGAGAGGATGCGCGCCGACGTCCAGAAGGCCGTCGACCACGCCAACGCGGCCGTCTCCCGGGCCGAGTCGATCCGCGCCTTCCGGCTGGTCGAGGGCGAGTTCACCGAGGAGAACGGGCTGCTCACCCCGTCCCTGAAGGTGAAGCGGCACGCGGCGGTCGAGGCGTACGCCGACGACATCGAGGCGCTGTACGCGACGCCGGGACGCTGACCCGCACCCGGGCGCCGCGGGCATGCGAAAGGGGCGGGCCGCCGCTGTGCGCGACGTCCCGCCCCGGGCCGCTGTCGGCGCCCGCCGTGCTCAGTCCTCGCCGTTGGCGGAGAGGATCGAGACGTCCTCCAGGAGGTGGGCCAGCGCACCGTCGCGCTTGGCCTGCGTGGAGTTCTCCGCGCACTGCTGGTTCATGTCGTCGCCCAGGACGTTGAGGTCCTGGATCGGCACGAGACCGATGACGCTGACCGGGATGTCGCTGACCGCGATGCAGGGCTTGTTGAAGGAGCCCTGGATGAGCGCCATCTGCGGGCTCATGTTGCCCGTGGTCATCGAGTTGCCGAAGTACTGCGAAGCGCCGTTCCCGTTGGCGGCGACGGGCCCACTGTCGTCGCCGATCGCCATCGCCTGCGGGGCCGCGGCAGCGGAGGCGCCCATGACGGAGGCGGCGATCGCCGCGTAGGCAACTACCTTCTTGATCACTGGCCAGTCCTTTCTGAGGAAACCCCGTCCACCGGAGCGCTCTGGTCAACTCCGTGAGTCCGTCCGGGTTTCTCTCGTTCACTCCGACGGCGGACAGCGGGAAGTGTGTACGGAGTCGCGTTCCGCCCCGGTGATTCCGGCGTTTCCCGGGTCTTTCTCGAGATCCCGTGGGGGCCAACCGGGTGAACGCCCGCAACCAATCATGGCGCACCAGGTTGATGAGGCCGTAGGACAGTGCGTCGCTACGACGAAAGGAACGCGAAGTGCTCAAGAAGGCAATGGTCGCCGCGGCGGCTGCCGCTTCTGTGATCGGCATGTCGGCTGCCGCCGCTCCCCAGGCCCTGGCCATCGGGGATGACAACGGGCCGGCCGTGGCCAACGGCAACGGGGCCGAGTCGGCGTTCGGCAACTCGGCCACCAAGGGCGACATGAGCCCCCAGCTGTCGCTGGTCGAGGGCACGCTGAACAAGCCGTGCGTCGGCCTCGAGGACATCAACGTCGCGGTCATCAACCTCGTGCCGGTTCAGGACATCAACGTCCTGGCGGACGACCTGAACCAGCAGTGCGCGGACAACTCCACGCAGGCCAAGCGGGACGGCGCCCTGTCGCACGTCCTGGAGGACCTGTCGGTCCTGTCGGCGAACGGCGAGGGCCGCTGAGCCCAGCCCGGCCCGGTACGGGCGGCCCGCTGACTTCCGCGTGGGCCGCCCGTCCGTGAACGGGACGGGATCTCGCCGGAGAGTGGATCGACGTCGTCGCTCTCTTGGGGGAACGGCCGGACCGAGTCGTGGGGCATCCGAGTGAATTACGGGGTGTCCCACGTTCGGATGTTTCTTCGTCCGTCAATTCCTCGTGTGCAGGCTGCAGGTCATGGTGCGAGCCGTCAATGCTGTGCTCGCGCGGTTTCGGCCGTCATTCAGGCATGACCGCAGAGAAGGGAATGTTCATGAAGAAGAGCGCTGCTGTCGTCGCGGGCGCGATCATGGCCCTCGGCATGGCCGCCCCGGCCTTCGCCGACGGACACGCCGAGGGGGCCGCCGTCGGCTCCCCGGGCGTCCTGTCCGGCAACGTCGTCCAGATCCCGGTGAACGTCGACGCCAACGTGTGCGGCAACACCATCAACGTCGTTGGTCTGCTGAACCCCGCGTTCGGCAATGTGTGCGTGAACGACTGACGCAGTTCCGCACCGACCGGCTGCGTCACGGCCGGCCTTGGCCAACTCGTTTGGTTCGGGCCGGCCTTCCGCCTTTCCGCAGCCCGTCAGGCCGGATCGCTCCGCATCGTTCTCCGACGATCTCTCATCTCTCATCTCTCCAAGCAGGAAGACAACCAGAGTGCGACAGACCCTGAGCAGGGGGATGGTCGCGGCTGCCGCCGCGACGGGCATCCTTTCCCTGTGCGGCAGCCCCGCCCTTGCCGACTCGCATGCGGACGGAGCCGCCACGAACTCGCCGGGCGCCGTGTCCGGCAACGCCCTCCAGGCGCCCATCGACGTGCCGGTCAACGCCTGCGGCAACACGATCGACGTGATCGCCGCGCTGAACCCCGCCTTCGGCAACGAGTGCGAGAACGCCTCGGAGGAGCAGACCGACGCCCACGGCGACGGCAGCGGGTACGGCGAGGACACGTCGTCCTCGTCCTCGTCGTCGACCGGGTCCTCCGGCGGGTCCCACGCGGACGGCGTGACCGAGGGCTCTCCGGGCGTGGGCTCCGGCAACAGCACGCAGATCCCGGTCGACGTGCCGGTCAACCTCTGCGGCAACACCGTCGACGTGATCGCCGCGCTGAACCCGGCCTTCGGCAACGAGTGCGAGAACGCCTCGGAGGAGGAGCCCCCCGGCTACGGCGAGGAGGAGCCGCCGCCCCCGACCACGCCTCCCGGCTACGGCGAGGAGGAGCCCCCGCCGCCCACCGACGAGGAGCACCCCCCGCCCCCCGAGGAGGAGCAGCCCCCGCCCTCCGGCGAGGAGGAGCACACCCCGCCGGCTCCTCAGACGGAGCAGCCGCCCGTCCTGGCCGAGACCGGCAGTGAGGGCACGCTGGGTGCCGCGGCCGCCGGTGCCGTGCTGATCGCGGGCGGAGCGATCCTGTACCGCCGGGGCCGGGCGGCCGCCGGCCGCTGACCCCGCCCCACGCGCCCCGACGCCCCCGACGGCCCCCGCACGGGCCGCCGGGGGCGTCGTCGTCCGCGCTGCGGGTGGCGGCCGGTCCGTTGTCCGTCCGGGCGGTCGGCGCGGGCGGGGCGGCGGGGCCGGCCGCCGACCGTGCCGCGGCCGGACCCATGCCCCCGGCGGCCTCGCACGGGCCACCGGGGCACCGGGGGTGCCGTCCGTGCCGTCCCCCGGTGTCCGGGCGGGTCAGTGGCTGCCCGCCCGGTCCGGGTCGGGGCGGTCCGCGTGGCCCTCCTCCGGGCGGCCGGAGGCGCCGGTACGGTCCGCGGCCGGGGCGGATGCCTGGCGCACGACGCGGGCCCGGGCCGGGGCCGCGGCGTCCGGGCGGATGTCGGCCCGGTGCACCCGGTCCCGCAGCCGGGCGCTCACGTGACGGCCCCACAGCGCCCACAGGGCCCGGCCCGGCGCCCGGTCGTCCCGGGCGTACCAGGCCAGCTCCCGGCCCCCGCGCCCCGCTCCGGCCGGACGCAGCGCACTCAGCGGCGCGTAGTTCTCCACCACGAACGCCCGCCCCGGCCGCGGCGCCCCCTGAGGCAGCGGCCGGTGGGTCAGATCCAGGTGCAGGGCCCGTACGACGTCCAGCCCCGCGGTGTCGGCGAAGAGCCGGAACTGGGCGCCGGGACGCGGGTTGAAGTCGAGCAGGTGATAGCGGCCGGTCGTGCCGCAGCGCCGGAAGTCGAGGTCGAGGACGCCCCGGTAACCCAGTTCGGCGACGACTCGTTCGGCGAGCGCCCGCACCTCGGGGTTCGGCGTCCAGCGGCCCACCGCCGTCAGACCCGCGCCGCGCGGCCTGGCCCGCGTCTTGCGGCCGGGGCCGCCCGCCCGGACCGTTCCCGTGCGGTCGGCGTAGCCGTGGAAGAACCAGTCCCGGTCGGGCCCCGGCGGCAGGAACGCCTGCAGCAGCAGCCGGCTCCCGGCCTCCTCGGCCCGCCCGTACAGCTCCCCGGCCTCCCGCGCCGAGCGCACCAGCACCGTGCTGCGCAGCGCGCCGCCCGGGGGCACCAGCCAGGGCCGGCTCCACTTCGCCACCACCGGCAGACCCAGCCGCCACGCCGCCCGCGCCGCCTCCGCCGCGCCGTCCGGGACGACGGTCTCGGGGTGCGGGACGTCCAGGGACGCGCACGCACCGGCCAGTTCCGCCTTGTCGGCCACGCGCTCCGCGAGCCCGTCCGGCTGGTCCGGCAGCAGGAACGAGTGCGCCAGCGCCGCCCGCGCCCGGCCCACGGCCACGGCACACGCGTCGTCCATCGGAATCAGTACGGCGGGGCGCGCGATCCGCGCGGCGACGCGGCGCAGGGTCACCGCGATCTCGGCGGGCGACGCGCCGGGCGGCGGCGGGGTGTGCAGCTCGCTCAGGTAACGGGAGGCGCGGACCGGGCTCCCGGCGCAGTCGGCGACCACGTGCACGTCCACCCCCGCGCGGCCGAGCGAGCGCACGGCACCCAGCGTTCCGTGGTGAAAGGGATTCCGGTCGGTCCGCAGCACTACGGCGGGGACCCGGGTGTCGAACAGCGACACGGGAGACATCCTTCGGATTCGGGCTTGTGCGAGCGAGTGCCGCCGGCGATTCACCGGTGCGGGCGACCGCCGCACTCGAACGCCGTAACGGCGGTGGCGTGATGGCATTTCATATGACTGAGTGTCAGTAACGGAGGCGTGATTCGCGGCGATCCAAGGAGGCCGGCATGGCCGTACGGCAGTCACGGGCCCGGTCCGGGCGGCGGCCCGCGCACGCAGCGGCGGCTGCGGTCGCGGCGGCGGTGTTCCTGGCCGCGGCCCCCGGTGTCGCCGCCGGCGAACCACCCGCGCCCGAACCCAGTGCCCAACCCAGTGCCGAACCCAGTGCCGAACCCAGTGCCCAACCGAGCGCCGACCCCAGTGCCGGACCCGGTACCGAGTCCGCCCCGGCCTTCGGCGCGTACCTGGACTACGGCCCGCGCGGCGTGGCCCGGATGGCCGCGCTGAGCCACTGGCTGGGTGGCGCCGAACTGCGCGTCGGCCACACCTACCTGCCCGGTGACCGCTGGAGCAACATCGAAGGCGCCCCCGGCTTCCTCGACGTGTGGGCCGACTGGCGCACCCGCAAGGACGACCGGATGCTCGTCCTGAACGTGCCCATGATGGAACGCAACGAGGAGCACGTCGACGACGACGAGGTGCGCGAACTGCTGCGCCAGGGCGCCGCCGGTCGCTTCGACCACCACTTCCGGGCCCTCGCCGAACGCCTCGTCGCCCTCAAGGTGCCGGACACGGTCCTGGTGCTCGGCTGGGAGATGAACGGCACCACCTACACCCACCGCTGCGGACCGGATCCCGAGGCCTGGAAGACGTACTGGAACCGGATCGTCACCACCATGCGCGCGGTGCCCGGCCAGAAGTTCCGGTTCGACTTCGCGCCGAGCCGCGGCCGGGACGCCGTGCCCTGGACGCGGTGCTACCCCGGCGACGCCACCGTCGACATCATCGGCATGGACTCCTACGACCAGCCGCGCGGCATGACGTTCGACGAGCAGGTGAAGGAGCCCTACGGCCTCCAGGCGCACGTCGACTTCGCGAAGGCGCACGGCAAGCCCGTCTCCTACCCGGAGTGGGGGCTGTTCCGCAACGGCGACAACGCCGCGTACATGCGGGGCATGCTCGCCTGGATGGACGAGCACAAGCCCGTCTACAACACGGTCACCGACTACTGCCCGCACGGCGTCTGGCAGTGCGACGACAATCCCCGGTCCACCGCCGTCTACCGGTCCGTGCTCTTCGGCCGCACCGACGAGCCCGAGCCGACCGTCCCGAAGCCCGAGGAACCGGGCACACCGACCGCACCGCCCCTGCCCCCGGTGCCGTCCACCGCGCCCGAGCCCCCCGCCGACTGCTCGCCGTTGGAGCTGGGCGACTGGGTGGAGTACTGGCTCGGCGGGAAGCTCTGCATGCGCCTGGACTGGTACTCGCGCAACGAGTAGCGGCGCGCGGCCGGGGCGACCGCGGTGGCGGTCGCGGTCGCGGGGCCGGTCAGGTGGTTCCGTCACCGTCGGCCCCCCTCCGCTCCGCGCTCCGCCGCAGCAGCTCCTTGCCCCGCCGCCGGGCGGCCGCGTCGCACAGGGCCGCCGCCAGCAGCGGGGCCGTGCGGCGGCGGGCCAACAGCAGCCGCTGGTTCGGCACCGGCGCCGGGCGCCAGCGGTGCTTGTACGGCTCGTCGCCCCGCAGCAGGCTCAGCGTGGCGCGCCCCGGCGCGCGGGCGTACCCGGCGCACGCGTCCAGCAGCATCACCGCCACGTCCGCCTTCGCCTCCCGCAGCCGCGGATGTGCGCCGTACAGATAGCCGCCGGCCAGCCGGCGCGACAGCAGGGTCACGTCCACGGCCACCACCTCGTCGGCCATCCGGAACTCGGTGACCACCGCGTCCCCGGAGCGCACCATCGGCCCCACCGCCCGCACCAGGTGCTCGCGGAAGCGGGGACGCAGGTGCTCGCCGGTGACCTTCCGCCCCCGCCACTGCAGCCGGTGCAGTTCGAGCAGGCGCCGCACGGCCGCCTCCGCCTCGTCGGGCAGCACGGGCCGGCTCTTGACGCCGAGCGCGTCCAGCCGGCGCAGCTGGGCACGGACCCGCTGCCTGGCCTTGGCCGAGGGCAGCCGGGCGACCAGCTCGGCCGGCGGGAGGGCGGGCAGTTCCAGGCAGAGCGAGTCGGCCAGCCTGCGCCGGGGCCCGCGCCAGCACGCGTAGAGCCGCTCGGCGGCGGCGCCCGGCCGTACCTCGCGCAGGTCGACCAGTGCGGTGCGGGACGCCGCCGCGACGCCCGCGGTGAGGGCGGCCACGGCGTCCGGACCGCGTTCGTCGTCCAGCAGGACGTCCCCGTAGTCCGAGATCGCTCCGCCCAGCGGCACCAGCGCGGGCACCGGACGCCCTACGAGCATCAGCGGCGCGGCGGCGACGAGTTCGCCGCCCGCACGGGCCAGCACCACCCGCAGCCGGCCGGGCGAGCCGTACGAGCGCCACCAGGAGTGCAGCCAGGCGTGGCTCTGGAACGGGGTGGCGGCGGCGCAACGGCCGTACAGCCGCCCCCACTCGGGGGCCAGCTCGGCGAAGGCGGCCTGGTCGGTGACCAGCTCGATCGTGTGGCCGGGCGGGAGCGCGCGCGGCCGCGGCGGCCCCGGATGCCTCACAGCGGCCCGCGTCCGTCGGTCGCCGCCGCCGGACCGGGTACGGCCGCCGCTGTGCGGCCGGGCTCCCGGCCGGTGCGGCGCGGCCGGACCAGCAGCGCGAGGCCGCCCAGCAGTCCGCCCGCGCTCGCGCCCACCAGGCCGGTCACGGCGGCGGACGGCGAGGACGGTTCGGTGGGCTCGGTGGCCCGGGCGAACTGCCGCAGCTCCACATGGGTGTCGTCGGCGGAGGCGTCCGCGTGCCGGGTCAGGGCGCGGGCGACGGCGTTGGCCATGTCGGCGGCCTCCTCCGGGTCGGCGGAGGTGGCCGTCACCGAGACCATCGGCGCGTCCGGCGAGGTCGCGGTGCGGACACTCCGCTCCAGGGTCGCCACCGGCACGTGGGCCCACATCTGCGCGTCTCCGAGCACCGCGAGCTGGGTGGCGACCCGGCCGTAGGCCTGCGCGAAGCCCAGCGCGGACGCGGGGTCGGACTCGTCGGCGGCCACGGCGACGACGTAACTGGTCGCCGTGTACTGCGGGGTGGCGAGCAGGCCGTACCCGGCGCCGATCAGACCGCCGGCCAGGACACCGGCCGCGAGCGGGGACCAGGGCGGCAGGGAGCGCAGGCCGAGCAGCGAGCGGCGCAGCGCGGCCCGGGCGCGGGCCCGGCGGGCGGGCGGCGCGGGTTCGGGGTCCGTCGCGGGTTCGGGGGGGGACTGGGTGAGGGGCTCGGTCATGCGGAACCAACTCCCTGGGATGCCGGGGACGGGGGCAGCGGATGCGTGAGGGTGGTCGCGTACACGTCCATCAGCCGGGCGGCGCTGCGGGTGACGCAGTAGTGCCGGGCCGCCTCGGGCGCGGTGCGCATCCCGGGGACCGGGCCGCCGGACGCGCGGGTCTCGGCGAGGGCGCGCGCGAACTCCCCGGCGCCGCCGTCGACCCGCCGTGCCGAGGGCGCGGAACCGGGCGGCAGGTCCTCGATCGCCGGGCAGGAGGCGTACAGCACCGGCAGGCCGGACGCGAGCCCCTCCACGGCGGCCAGACCGAAGGCCTCCTCCGGCGACGGCGACGCGAGGACGTCCATCGCGGCGGCGAGGGCGGGCAGGTCGGGGCCGGGGGAGCCGTCGGGGTGGTAGGGGCGTTCGCCGGTGAGCAGGACGCGGTCGGCGACGCCGGCCTCGCGGGCGGTGCGGCGCAGCAGGTGCTCCTCGGGCCCGCCGCCGACCAGCAGCAGCCAGCAGTCCGGCGGCAGCAGGGCCAGGGCGCGGACCAGCACGTCGAACCGCTTGGCCGCCGTCAGCCGCCCGATGCCGCCGACGACGTACGCGCCCTCGGGCAGGCCGAGACGGCGCCGGGTGCGCAGCCGCCGGACCGGGTCGAAACGGAAGCGGTCCAGGTCGATGCCGTTGGGGACGACCTCGATGCGGGGCGCGGGCACGCCCCAGCGGCGCAGCCGGTCGGCGACGGTGGGGGAGACGGCGACCGTGGCACTGCCGAGGCGCTCCCCGGCCAGGTACAGGGCGCGGACACCCGGGGTGAGCGGGCGGCCCTCCATCTGGGAGTCGCCGAGGGAGTGCTCGGTGGCGACGACCGCGCGCACCCCGGCGAGGCGGGCGGCGAGGCGGCCGTAGAGGCAGGCGCGGTAGAGGTGGGTGTGCACGAGGTCGTAGCCGCCGGTGCGGATGAGGCGGGCCAGGCGCGGCAGCGCGGCCAGGTCGCGGTTGCCGGTCATGCCCAGGTGGACGACGTTGACGCCGTCGGCCAGCAGACCCTCGGCGACCGGGCCGGGGTTGGTGAGCGTCACGACGTCGCAGTCGACGGGCAGGTGCCGCAGCAGCAGCCGCAGTTGCTGCTCGGCGCCGCCGACACCGAGGCCGGTGATGATGTGCAGGGCCTTCACGTCCGTCACCTCACACCCCCGCCGCGGCCCGGCGGCGCAGGCGGTGCAGCCGGGTCTTCAACAGCAGCCGTACGGGAGTGTCCCGCTGGCCCACGTGCACGCGGGGCAGCGCGTACGGGCCGGTCAGCGGGCCAGGGTCGATGGCGCAGGCGTAGCCGTACCCGGCGGCGCGCACGGCGTCGGCGGCGCGGGCGTCGACGGTGCCGTACGGGTAGCAGAAGCCGGTGACCTCGGTGCCGGTCAACTCGGCGAGCAGGGCCCTGCTCCCTGCGGTCTCGGCGGTCAGTGTGGTGTCGTCCGCCGTGGTGAGGTCGACGTGGGTGAGGCCGTGCGAGCCGATCTCGACGCCCTCGGCGGCGGCGCGGCGGATGCCGTCGGCGGTCAGCAGCGGCTTGCGCGGGCCCAGCGGGTCCCAGGCGTTGTCGCCGCCGAGCCGCCCCGGCAGTACGAAGAGGGTCGCCCCGCAGCCCCAGCGGCGCAGACGCGGCAGCGCGTGCTCGACGAAGTCGGCGTACCCGTCGTCGAAGGTCAGCCCCACCAGGTCCCGGCCGCCGCCCCGGGCACGGGCGGCCAGCAGCTCGGCGACCGGCACGCCGCGCAGCCCGCGCCGCCGCAGCCAGCCCAGCTGCGCGTCCAGCCGGCCGGGCGTGACGGTGATGCGGTACGGGTCGTCCGAGCAGTCGCCGACCGAGTGGTACATCGCGACCCACGGGGCGGTGCGAAGGGGGGTGGGGCGGGCGTCAGCGGTCGGTGCGGTGTTCGCGGGCATCGCGGACGTCGCGAAAGCCGCGGAGGGGGAACCGGGAGCGGGAACGGCCATGCGGGTGCCTTTGTGTGACGGGGTGGGGGAGAGGGACGGGGCGGACCGTCCTCGGGGCGGGGCGCAGGCCCCGGACGCCCAGGACCAGGCAGAGGACGGCGAAGACGCCGCCGACGGAGGCGGCGCCGACGGCCAGGGAGAGCGCGGTCCGTGACACGGCGGCACCGGCGTCGGCGACCCGGTCCGCAGCCAGGGCGCCCGCGCCGGTCGCCGCGGCCGCCGCGAGCACCGGCCGGCCCAGGTCGCCCAGGACCCGACGGACGCGCACGGGTACGCTGCGCGGGCCCATCCCGGCGAGCAGCAGGACGGCGGTGACGGTGATGCCGGCGGCGTTGGCGGCGGCGATGCCGCGCACGCCCCACGGGCCGACGGCCGAGGCGCCGACGACGGCGGTGGCGAGGACACCGACGGCCATCGCGCCGAACGGATACCAGCAGGCGCGGCCCGCCGAGAAGTAGGAGCGGGCCAGCGCGCCCACCACCGTCTGGCCGAGCAGCCCGAGCGCGTACACGCGCATGACACCGGCGGTCGCCGCCGTGTCGGCGGCCGTGAACGCGCCGCGCTGGAAGAGCAGGTGGACGATCTGCGGCGCGCACGCGACGACGGCGGCCGCGCCGAGCAGCACCAGGCAGGCCGCCAGTGCCACGTCCCGCTCGACCCGGTCGCGGGCCCGTTCGGTGTCGCCGTCGGCCAGCGCGCGGGCCACCACCGGGAAGGTGACCGTGCACAGCATCAGAGACAGCGTCATCGGGATCTGGGCCACCTTCTGCGCGTAGTTCAGGTGCGAGATGGCCCCGGAGGGGAGCCCGGAGGCCAGGAAGCGCTCGATGAGGACCTGGGACTGGCGGCACAGGGCGAACAGCAGCACGGTGGTGAACAGGGCGAGGGCGAGCGGACGGGCGGCCCCGTCCGGCACCGTCGTCCGTTCGCCGCCCTCCCGGCGCCTCAGCCGCCGCAGCAGCGACGGCAGTTGCGCCGCCACCATCAGGACCCCGCCCACCGCGACCCCGGCCGCCGCCGCGCGCACCCCCCAGCGACCGCCGAGCACGAACATCACCGCGATGATGCCCGTGTTGTAGGCGACGTAGATCGCCGCCGGGGCCAGGAACCGCCGGTGCGCCCGCAGCGCCGCGCTGCAGTACCCGGCGAGCCCGAAGCTGACGACGCAGGTGGCGGTGAGCCGGGTGCAGTCCACGGCGAGGTCGTGGTCGGGCAGCCCCGGCGCCAGGGCCCGCACCAGCGCCGGCGCTGAGACGGCGACCAGCGCGCCGGCCGCCGTGAACGCGAGGGCCAGCCGGGGCAGGGTCGAGGCGACCAGCGCGCGCACCGGGTCGCCGCTCACGCCCCGCGCGCGGCGGGCCAGGGCCAGGCTGAACATCGGGACCAGTGCGAAGGCCAGCCCGTCCTCGATCAGCAGCGTCGCCGCGAACTCCGGCACCGTCCACGCCACCAGGAAGGCGTCCGTCTCGCCCCCGGCCCCGAACAGCCGGGCCAGCGCCTGGTCCCGGGCCAGCCCGAGCACCGACCCGGCCACCGAGAGCACGGCGGTGACCAGCGCGGCCCGGGCCAGGAAACGCCCCGAGGACCGGCCGTCGGCGGCCGGTGCGGTCTCCGGGAGCGTCGGGGCGGTCGTCGTCACCGCTGCGGCACCTCCCGCGCGGCGGAACCCAGCGCCCACCAGGCCGCCAGGCCGAAGCACACCGCCGTCACGACGGTCGACGGCCCGCCGATGTCGGCGTAGGCGAAGTCGGTCAGCTGCCAGACCAGGAGCCCGCAGGCGACGAACGCGCAGTCCGGCGCCGCGCCCCGTGCCCGCCGGGCCGCGCGCAGCCTGCGCAGGCCCAGCACCAGCAGCGCCAGCCAGCTCCCGGCGAGGCAGAGCAGGCCGATCAGCCCCTGCTCGGCCAGCACCAGCAGATACATGTTGTGCGGGGACAGCAGCGGCTGCCTGCGGTATCCGGCGCCCGCGCCGTCGGTCTCGCTGCCCGAGGACAGCGCCAAGGAGGCGTGCGCGTCCCGGTGTTCGGGGAAGCCCTTCAGCCCGACGCCGGTCAACGGCCGCTCCCGCCACATGCCGGCCGCCGCCGCCCACATCGTGTAGCGGTCGGTCACCGACTGGTCGGGGGCGTCGGTGACCTCCGTGATGCTGCCGACCCGCTCCTGGAGCATCGCCGTACCGACCCCGAAGCCGCCCACCAGCACCACCGCCGCCGCGACCACCGCCGCCCCCACCGCCAGCGCCCTGCGCGCCCCGGCGAGCAGCATCTGCACCGCGCAGGTCACCGCCGTCGCGATCCACGCCCCGCGGCTGAACGACAGGGCCAGCGGCAGCAGCAGGGCGCAGGCGCACCCGGCGGCGAGCAGCCGGTGCCGCGACGGCGTCCTCCCCAGCGCCAGCCCGACCGCGCAGACCAGCCCCAGGGACACCACGGTGGCCATCCCCATCACGTCCTGCGGCCCGAAGGTGCCCACGGCCCGGACCGTCTCCCCCTGGTAGGAGGCACCGGTTCCGGTGACGTACTGGTGCACGCCGACCGCCCCCTGCCACAGCGCCAGCCCCACCATCGACCAGGTGAGCAGCCGCACCTCGGCCCGGTCGCGGACGAGCAGCAGTACGGCGGCGGGGACCAGGACGAAGACCTGGAGGTAGCGGCCGAGGCCGGCCACTCCCGCCCCCGGCGACACGGCGCCCACCGCCGCGACGGCCAGCCCGAGCACGGGCAGCCCGAGCACCGTCGCCGCGGTACGGGACAGCGGGCGCCGGCGGTCCCGCACCAGCCGCAGCGCGCAGTACAGCACCGCCAGCGCCGACACCGCGTCGGCCGGGTGCGCGCCGCCCCCGTCGCCCGGGGCGAACGGCAGCGCGAGCAGTGCGACGACGGCGACCACGGCCAGCACGGGCGGCAGCCGCCGTAGGCGCGCCGTCGGCCGCAGGGGCAGGGCGTGGGCCACCGGGGTCAGCTCCCCGTGGGGCGCACTAGCGCGGCGGCCGTGCGCAGCAGGATGCACACGTCCCGCCACAGCGACCAGTCGTCGATGTACGCGTTGTCGAAGCGGGCCCGGTCCTCGATGGAGGTGTCGCCGCGCAGCCCGTTGATCTGGGCGAGGCCCGTGATGCCGGCCGGCATCCGGTGGCGGGCGGCGTAACCGGGGTGGGCCTGGCTGAACCGGGCGACGAAGTACGGGCGTTCGGGGCGTGGGCCGACCAGGCTCATGTCGCCCCGGAAGACGTTCCACAGCTGGAGCAGTTCGTCCAGCGAGGTGCGCCGCAGGAAGCGGCAGAACCACGGCATCCGGTGTTCGTCCGCCACGCTCCACCGGGTCGCCGACTCGTGCTCGTCGGCCGGCCGGTGCGTGCGGAACTTCAGCAGTGTGAACGGTCTGCCGCCCTGCCCGACGCGCTCCTGCCGGAACAGCACACCGGGGCCGCCCACCACCCGCAGTACCGCCGCGCAGGCCAGCAGCAGGGGGCTCAGCAGCAGCAACAGCAGCCCGGACACCGTCACGTCCAGCACCCGCTTGCCCGCGCCGCCGGGCCGCCGCGCCGCCGGTTCCAGACGCCGGCAGGGGAAGGCGGCGATCCGGTCCCCGGCCGGGCCGGGGGCGTGGGCGGCGGTCTCGGCGTCCAGTTCCCACACCGCGCAGCCCGACTCGGCCAGCGCCCGCAGCAACGCCGCCTGCCGGGACCGTACGGAGGGATCCACGGAGGCGTCCGGGGAGGACTCCGGGGAGGGCCGCACGGAGGGGAGCACGGAGGGGTTCACGACCAGTACGTCCCGTACGCCGTTCTGCACGACCGCCCGCCGCACCTCCTCGCCCGTGGACAGCACCGGCAGGCCCGCGGTGCCGCCCGGGTCGCCGGTGACGATCCCGACGGGGTGCACCCCGCAGCGTGGGTGACGCAGCAGCGCCGACGCCACCCGCTGCGCGGTCGGGACGGCCCCGACGACGAGGGCGGCGCGGGGGTGGTTGCGCAGCGCAGTGCGGTGTCGGCGGATCACGGCGGCCCGGCCGGCGCAGCCCGTCACCGAGTGCAGCAGGACGCCCGCGACCAGGGTGCGCACGGACAGCGCGTGCGCCGGGGCGTACGCCGCGACGAGCGCTGCCAGTACCAACCACACCACCGTGATCCGGCCGCACAGGGCGGGCAGGTCGTCCAGGGCACCGGACGGCCGCGGGCCCGGGCGCGGGCGGGGGCGCAGCAGCAGCGAAGCGGCCACCAGCACGCCTGTGAGCAGCGGTTGGTGCGGGGCACCGGTGAGGACCAGCGTGCCGGGCACGGCCGCCGCGCCGTCCACGACGAGCAGCGGCAGCGGCGAACCCGGCCCCGGTGCGGGCCGCCCGGAGGGCAGCCGGGGGCTCCCGGTGCCGTCGCGCTGGGGCAGCACCGCGACGGGGGAGGAGCCGAGGTCGCGCGACTGGCCGGCGGGGGAGGGGACGGTGCTTTCCGCGGTCACGGGTGGGTGGACTCCCTGCACTCGATGGGCACGACGGCCGACCGGCCCGCGGCTGCGAGCCCGTCGCCGGGGAGGGCACGCGGCACGGCGGACGGACCTGCGCCGTCGCCGAGTCCGCCGAAGACCACGACGGCGCACACCGCGCCCCCGGACCCCGTGCCGGCCGCGGGCCCCGCGTTGGCGGTGGTCCCGACGCCGACCGCAGGCCTTGTGCCGGCCGCGGGCCTCGCGTTGGTTGTGGGTCTTGCGTCGGCCCCGGGTCCCGCGCCGGCTGCAGGTCCCGCATCGGCTGTGGGTCCTGCGTCGGCTGTGGGTTCCGCATCGGCCGCAGGTCTGGCGCTGGCCGTGGACCTCGTGTCGGCCGCAGGTCCCGCATCGGCTGTGGGCCGTGCGGCGACTGTGGGTTCCGTGCCGGCTGCAGGTCTCGCGTTGGTTGTGGGTCCTGCGTCGGCTGTGGGTTCCGCATCGGCCGCAGGTCTGGCGCTGGCCGTGGACCTCGTGTCGGCCGCGGGTCCCGCGTTGGCGGTGGTCCCGACGCCGACCGCAGGCCTTGTGCCGGCCGCGGGCCTCGCGTTGGTTGTGGGTCTTGCGTCGGCCCTGGGTCCCGCGCCGGCTGCAGGTCCCGCATCGGCTGTGGGTCCTGCGTCGGCTGTGGGTTCCGCATCGGCCGCAGGTCTGGCGCTGGCCGTGGACCTCGTGTCGGCCGCAGGTCCCGCATCGGCCGCTGGCCCGGGGGCAGCCCTGCGTCCCATGACGGTCGCAAGCCCCGCACCGGCCGTGCGTCGTGTGTCGTCGAGGAGGTCGTCGTACAGGGCCGTGATCGATGCCGCCGTGTGACGTACGTCGTGTGCCGACCGGACGTGCGCACGCCCCCGGTGGCCGAGCGACGTGCGCAGCGGCGCGTCGAGGAGGAGCGTGGTGACGGCGGCGGCCAGGGCGGCCGGGGCTCCGGGCGGCACCAGGCAGTGCGGTACGAGCGCGGGCGGCAGGCCCTCGCGGGCGCCGTCCACGTCGGTCACCACCACGGGCCGGCCGCAGGCCATCGCCTCCAGCGGGGCCAGCGCCATGCCCTCCCAGCGCGAGGGCAGGACGACCAGGTCGGCGGCCCGGTACCAGACGGTGGCGTCGGCCACGGTCCCGGCGAAGAGCACGGACGCCGGGGCCCGTGCGGCCAGCCGGGCGCGGTCCGGTCCGTCACCGACGAGGACCAGCCGGGCGCCGGGCACCCGGTCGAGAACCGGCCCCCACGCGCTCAGCAGGAGGTCCTGCCCCTTCTGCCGGCACAGCCGGCCCACGCACACCACCAACGGCGCGTGCGGAGCGATGCCGTGCCGCCGCCTCACCCCGGCCGGGTCGGTCGGGTCGGACGGGTCCTCGGCAGCGTTCGTGGGCGCGTCGGCGTCGAAGCGGGCCAGGTCGACGCCGTTCGGGACCACCGCCCAGGGCACGTGCACCCCGGCCCGTACCCCCCGCAGCCGTTCCGCCTCGCTCACGCACACCGTCCGTGCCGTCCACCGCCCGGCCCACCGCTCCCAGCCGAGCGCCAGGAGACCGGCCGCACCGCCGACCGCCTCGAACGACCATGCGTGCGGCTGGAACACGGTCGGGATCCGGCCCCGTACGGCGAGCCGCCCGGCCAGACCGGCCTTCGCGCTGTGCGCGTGCACCAGGTCGGGCCGTACCTCCTCGATCACGCGGGCGAGCCGCCGTACCTCCGGCACCACGGCCGGACCCGGCGAGCGGGTGGCGGGCCAGTTCCGCACGTCGGCGCCGAGCGCACGCAGCCGGTCGGCGAGGCCCCCGTCGGGACAGGCGACGGCGACGCGCAGTCCGGCGGCGAGCTGAGCGCGCGTCAGGTCCGTCACCACCCGGGCGACCCCGCCGTCCACCGGTTGGGTGAGGTGCAGAACCCGTGGCCGTAAGCCGGTCGGTGGCAGGTGCATGCGCGTTTCCTCGCTCACGGAGATTGCTCGGGACGGGCGGGAACGCGCCCGACCGCGGGGCGTCGGCCGCGACGCGGCATACGGGTGCGTCGAACGAGTGCGTCGAACGGTGTGGGACTCTAGCTGCTATCCGTACTAATACGGCGAAATCGGGTAAGTGTGTTGGATTTGTGAATCCCGCGTTTTTGCGAGATCACCCCTTTGGCGGCAGAACTCGGGGCCGTGCCACGCGTTGACACTGCGCCGGGCAGCCGCCCGGATGTGTGTGACAACCCCAAGGAGCACTTCTCCATGTCGCGTATCGCGAAGGGCCTGGCCCTGACCTCCGTCGCCGCCGCCGCGGTGGCGGGCACCGCCGGTGTCGCCGCCGCCGACAGCGGCGCGCAGGCCGCCGCCGCCCACTCCCCGGGCGTCCTGTCCGGCAACGTGGTGCAGGTCCCGGTCCACATCCCGGTCAACGTCTGCGGTAACACCATCGACGTCATCGGCCTGCTGAACCCGGCGTTCGGCAACGAGTGCGAGAACGACTGACGTCGGCTGGCAACTCCCCGCACCGGCCGTCCGCACCGCGGTTCCTCCGCGAGCGGGCGGCCGGTTCGCGTTCGCGCGGACGGCGCTCGCTGCCCCGAATGGGGGGACCGCGCGGTGACACGGCGCACGGACCTTGACAGGGCGTCTCAGCAGGCAAGACGCCGGGCGGGGGAAGGACGGGCGGGCCGGCTGGGTCACCGCTCGGTTGCAGAGCGCCAAGGGCACTTCCACGGTGGGCACAAGATCCGACGCACCACCGAAAGGACCCCCCATGCGTCTGCCCGCACGTCGAATCGCCGCCTCCGCTCTCTGCGCCGGCCTGCTGATCGGCCTCTCCGGTCCGGCGGTGATGGCGGCCGACGGCGACTCGGTCCGGGAACGCACCCACGCGGCGTCCCGCGCTCCCCTGCCCGACGCCGACGAACTGCAGGGCCAGGTCGGCAGTCTGGCCGGGCTGGGCGGAGTGCTCATGCCGGTCACCGACATGCTCACCGCCATCCTCAAGGCCGACGACGGCCAGCTCTCCGCCGCGGACGGGGACAAGCTCTCCGCCGCCGTAGAGGACGCCCTTGCCAAGGTGGAGGCCGCGGACACGGACGCCGACGACGCGGCCGTGACCGCGCCGGAGGCCGGGACCGACACCCCGGTCACGCTGCCGGCGCCCGTCACGGCGCAGAACGAGGACGGCACCGCGGCCGCCTCGGACCTGTCCGCGACCGCTCGGGCCGAGCTGCAGAAGCAGATCGACGCCCTGGTCAAGGCCACCACCTCCGGTACCGCCGACCAGGTGAGCCCCGCCGTCGAGGACGTGATGACCGGCATCGTCAACGTCGTCGCCGCCACGCTGGTCGGCAACGGGCTGCCCGCCGCGGACCTGGCCGGCCTGCCCGGCGTGCCCACCGCGCCGGAAGCCGCGACTCCCGAGGCCGCGACTCCCGAGGCGGCCGTACCTGCGGACCCCTCCTGACGTCGGCCGCCCCCGGGCGTACCGGGCCGTCGCACCTCCCCCGCGGAGGCGCGACGGCCCTTTCCGTGTCCGCGGGCCTCATCCGGGCCGGAGATCTCATATGTCTTCCGGACGGCGGAGTTTCCGGGTCCGGCGCAGGTCGTTAGGGAGGGCGTCAGCAATCCCACCGGTGACACGGGTCGCCGAGGAAAGGAACACGATGAAGTCCCTCAAGGCCGCCGCCGTCGTCGCCGGGTCCCTGGTCGCCGCCGGTTCCGCCGTGCCCGCCTTCGCCTACGACGCCTCCGACGCCGCCGCCCTCACGCCCACCAGCCTCAACGGTGCCGTGAACGCGCTGACCGCGGAGCCCATCGACATCATGCCGATCAAGCACCAGTCGGACGCGCGGTCCAACGCCCTGGACACCGAGAACAAGGACTCCGTGCTGCACACCGTGAAGGGCGCCACCTCCGAACTGAACTCCGCGAACGGCCTGCTGGGCGGTCTCCCGCTGGGCGGCTGAGCCACCGTCCCGCTCCTCGCCGCACCCCCTCGTGCCGCCTTCCCGCCTCCCCGTCCTCCCCGAAAGCCGTACCCCCGCCTTCTCGAAAGGGACCGTGCCTGTCATGAAGCCGACCACCAGACGAACCCTGGCCGCCGTCGTCACCGGTGTGGCCGCCACCGTGGGCGCGGCGGTGACTCCCGCCGCCGCGGCCGGCGCGATCCCCGTGCCGGTGCCGCTGGACGGTGCGGAGACGGCCCTCGGCATGGAACTGCCCGAGGTGGCCGGCGAGCTGCCCGTGCCGACCGCGGGCGCCCCGGAGGGCCCGCGGTACGTCGAGGGTCGGCTGCTGCCGGAGCGGACACTGCCGCAGCTGCCGGTGCACGGCGGGCTGCCCGGCGTGGACGTGCGCCAGCCGGTGCCGCACGTCCTCGGCGACGACTTCGACCACGCCGGTGTCGACGCGCCCGCCGCCGAGGTGCGGACCCTGGCACCGGGCCTGTCCCTGGACGCCCCGCTCACCGCGCCGAACCCCGAGGCCCTCGGTCTGCCGTCGCCGAAGCTGCCCGAGGCCGGCGTGCTCGCCCCGGTGGTCCAGACGGTTCCGGTGGCCGACCTGGGCGTGGGACCGGGCCTGTAGCCCCCGCGGCGACCCTGCTTCCGGGAGCGGCCGTGCTCCGACTGGCCCTGCGTACGGTGACCGCGGGGCCCGTCGTGCGGTTAACGGTGCGGACCGACGCAACCGGACGAGGAGTGAGCCATGGTGGTCGACGCGGGCACGAGAGCGAACGGCGCGGAGCGCGAGCCGCGGTACGCGGTGCGGGGCGAGAGTGCGGCGAGAGGCGGGCCGGCGTCCGCCTCCCGGCGGCAGCTGATGCGGGGACTGCTCGTGCCGGCCGTCGCCGTCGGTCTGGCGCCGCTGATCGGCGCCTCCCGGCCCACCGAGACACGGGGCGCGGCAGGACCCGCGCACCCCGAGCCGCACACCGCCGAGCCCGCCCGGGACGGCGAGTCCGCCGGGTTCGGCGACAGCGCCGCCTTCGACGAGACCTACCGCGGGCGGCGGATCCGGGGCATCCGCTCCGCCGCGGGACGGGCCCTGAGGGCCGGCACCTGGCACGTCACCGTGGACGGCCGCCCGCTGCACCTGATGCGGCGGGCCGACGGCAGCTGGCTGAGCATGGTCGACCACTACCGGTCGTACCCCACCCCGCTCGCCGCGGCCCGCGGCGCCGTCGACGAACTCGGCCCCGGCGAGCACCTGCGCGACACCCCGTCCACCGGCCACGACCAGCACTCCGGGGGGCGGCATGGCGTACACGCGTAAGGACGTCAGCACGCTGACCCGCAGCGAGAAGCGGCGGTTCGTGGGCGCGCTGCTGGAGGTCAAACGACGCGGCGAGTACGACGAGTTCGTGCGCACCCACATCGAGTACTACGTCTCCGACGGCGAGGACGGACTGCGTACGGCGCACATGGCGCCGTCCTTCCTGCCCTGGCACCGCCGGTTCCTGCTGGACCTGGAGGAGTCGCTGCGCCGGGTGGACGACTCGGTCACCGTGCCGTACTGGGACTGGACGAAGGACCGCGGCACCAAGTCCACGCCCTGGACCGCCGACCTGCTGGGCGGCACCGGGCGGCGTTCCGACCACCGGGTCACCACCGGCCCCTTCGCGCACGCCGAGGGCAACTGGACCATCAAGGAGAACGTCACCGACACCGAGTTCCTCACCCGGGACCTCGGACGCGCCGGCGACCCCCTCGACCTGCCCTCGAAGAGCGACCTGGAGTGGGCGCTGGACGATCCGAAGTACGACACCTCGCCCTACGACTCCACGGTCCGCAAGGGGTTCCGCAACAAGCTGGAGGGGTGGGGGGCCGGGCGCGGCAGCGTCTCCTGGCGCAACCACAACCGCGTGCACCGCTGGGTCGGCGGGGCCATGGTCGGCGGCGCCTCCGTCAACGACCCGGTGTTCTGGCTGCACCACGCCTTCATCGACCTGCAGTGGTCCCGCTGGCAGACCCGCCACCGCGGCGCCCGCTACCTGCCGGCCGAGCCGCCCGGCCGGGGCAGCGCGCAGCGCGGGCGGATCGTCGCACGGCACGAGAAGCTGCCGCCGTGGGACGTGACGCCGGACGAGCTGGAGGACGTCGGCCGGATCTACCGGTACGCCTAGACGGGTCCGATCCCGGCGGCCGAGCACGTGCGGAGCGGAAATGCGGGAGCCCCGGCCGGGTGGGCCGGGGCTCCTCGGGTGCCTGGCGACTCAGCCGCCGTAGCCGCCGCTCATGTCCTCGTCGTCACCGTTTTCGCAGGCGTTGCCGAAGGCCGGGTTCAGCAGGCCGATGACGTCGATGGTGTTGCCGCAGACGTTGACCGGCACGTGCACCGGGACCTGGACGACGTTGCCGGACAGGACACCGGGCGAGCCGACGGCCGCGCCCGCCGCGCCCGCGTCCGCCATGGCCATGCCGGTGCCGCTGAGCACCACGGCACCGGTGCCGAGGGCGACGCCGGCGGCCTTCGCGATGCGAGACATCACGTTCTCCTTCTGACTCGGGGAGCGCGGCGGCAGGACGCGCCGCCGCACTGCCGGTTCAACGCGGCCGGTCGCAGCCGGTCACGGGGAGAATGTGCGGATCACCCTTTTTGGACATGCGGGCGGTGGCGACGGCGGACGGTCTCCGGCGGGTGGGGGACCGTCTCCGCCGGGTGGGCGGACGGTCTCCGGCGGGAAAACCGGTGCCCTGCGCGCCGGTGGGTGCACTAGCCTCCCGGCATGCCGAACGACCGATCCGACACGTCCGTCAGGGCTTCCGAGCCGCCGTCCGATCCCGCGCAGGCGTCCGCACTGGCCGCGCTGCCCGCCCTGTTCGCCGAGGAGAGCCGGGTGCGGGCCTTCGCCGCCGTGGCGCTCGGCGCGGGCGACGCCGCACAGGTGGCCCGGGCGGCCGGCCTCAGTGCGAAGGAGGCGGCCGGTGCGCTGCGCCGACTGCGGGACCAGGGCGTGGTGACGACCGGCGCCGACGGCGAACTCGCCGTCGCCCACGACCGTTTCCGGGAGCTGGCCCGGGCCGGCCGCCCGGCGCCGCAGGCGGCCCGGGACTCCGGTGCGGCGGGCGACGACGGCCCGGCCGGCATCGTCGTGCGGACCTTCGTCAGGGACGGCCGGCTGGTCCGGCTGCCCGCGCGCTGGACGCGCAAGAAGGTGGTGCTGCGGCACATCGCCGAGCAGACCTTCGCACCCGGCGTGGAGTACCCGGAGCGCACCGTCGACGAGAAGCTGCGCGCCTGGTGCGAGGACGGCGAGGTCGACCATGTGACGCTCCGGCGCCATCTGGTGGACCTCGGTCACCTGTGCCGGAGCGACGGCGTCTACTGCCGCCCGGTGCTGGACTCCGACCGGGCGGGCACCGCCTGAGCAGCGCTACACCGGGCTCGGCGCGGCCGAGGGCACGGGCAGGCGCCGTACGGGGGAGCCCGCGAGGTAGGCCTGGATCGCCTCGACGGCCTGGCCGTAGTACGTGGCGTAGTTGGCGCGCGACACATAGCCCAGGTGGGGTGTCGCGAGCAGGCGCGGGGCGGTGCGCATCGGGTGGCCGGCGGACAGCGGCTCGGTGTCGAAGACGTCCACTCCGGCGCCCGCGATGCGGCCCCCGTGCAGCGCGGCGAGCAGCGCCTCCTGGTCGACGATCGCCGCGCGCGAGGTGTTGACCAGGTAGGCGGTCGGCTTGAGCAGGGCCAGTTCGGCTGGGCCGAGCAGGCCGCGGGTGCGGTCGCCGAGCGCCAGGTGGACGGAGACGAAGTCGGCGCTGCGCAGCAGCTCCTCCTTGGACGGGGCGAGTTCGACGCCGGCCTCGTCGGCGCGCTCCCGGGTGAGGTTCTGGCTCCAGGCGCTCACCTTCATGCCGAAGGCCAGGCCGACCTGGGCGACCCGGCCGCCGATCTTGCCCAGGCCCAGCAGTCCGAGCCGGCGCCCGTGCAGGTCGGCGCCCACCGTCCGCTGCCAGGGGCCGCCCTCGCGCACCCCGTTGGCCTCCTGGACGATGCCGCGGGCCAGGCCGAGCAGCAGGGCCCAGGTCAGCTCTACGGGCGGGGTCGAGGAGGAGGCCGTACCGCAGACGGTGACGCCGTGGGCGTCGGCGGCGGCGTAGTCGATCACGCTGTTGCGCATGCCGGAGGCGACGATGAGCTTCAGCCGGGGCAGCCGGGCGATCAACGAGCCGGGAAACGGTACGCGTTCGCGAAGGGTGACCACGATGTCGGCGTCCGCCAGAGCCGCGGCGAGGGAGTCCTCGTCCGGGAAGTGGGTGTCGTACGGGACGACGTCCACCGAGTCGGCCACCGGCGACCAGTCGGCGACCTCGGTCGCCACCCGCTGGTAGTCGTCCAGTACGGCACAGCGCAGTCGCACGGTCGTCGGTCCCTCTCGCCGAAGGAGCAGTGGCGGGCGCCGAGTCTACCGACGTCCGTGGTCCCGGCGGCCGTCAGGGCTCCCGGCGCAGCAGACCGACGTCGACCGCGCGGTCCGGGTCGGCCCAGACCGCCATGGCGGTGTTCATCGGCAGGAAGCCGAGCCTGCGGTAGAAGGGTTCGGTGCCGGGACTGGCGTAGAGGAGGATCTTCTTGTGGTCCCGCGCCAGCTCCAGCAGCCTGCGGATGATGTCGGACCCGAGGCCCTGTCCCTGGTGGTCCGGGTGGACGGCGACATCGGCGATGTAGGCGCAGTCGGCGCCGTCGGCCAGCGCCCGCCCGGCGCCGACGAGCGTGTCACCGGCGCGGACGAAGCAGGTGAGGCGGCTGTTGCCGAACACCGTGGCAAGCCGCTCGGGGGGTTTGTCGCCCAGCGGTGCGATCCGGTAGAGGTGCGACAGCTCCTCCAGGTCCACGTCCTCGAGGCGGTGACTCCACGCGTAGTTCCCCAACGTCCTGCCGTCCCTTCCCGTTTCGTGCCTTCGGCTCTTATCGCCGGCGGAAGTCCCGCAGGGCGCCCGGGATGTCGACCGCCGCGACGGTGGGGATCAGCCCGACCGCGAGCCGGCCCCGCACCTCGCCGACGGCGGCGGCGACGTTGACGCTCGCGCGTTCGGCGGCCTCCAGGCACTGGCGCGCCGCGGTGAGGAACGCCTCGCCGGCCGGGGTGTTCCGTACCCGCCGGCTGGTGCGGTCGAACAGCCTCGCACCCAACTCGCGCTCCAGGCGGGCGATCTGATGGCTGAGCGCCGACTGGACGACCAGGCACTGTTCCGCGGCCCGGGTGAAGTTCCCCGTGTCGGCGACGGCGACGACGTAGCGCATACGACCAGTACGACCAGGCGCTGAGCAGAAGCCATCACGAGGGCATGGATCCGGTCGGCGAGGACGTGGGCACGCCCACGATCCACATCGACGGTGTGGCCTTCTTCGGCCCGGTGCTCCACTCGATCCCGCGGGGCGAGGAGGCCGCGCGGATCTTCGACGGCGCCCGCGCCCTGGCGTCCTACCCCGACTTCTTCGAGCTGAAGCGCACCCGTACGGGCTCGCTCCGCTTCGACTGAGACAGTCCGTCGGGCCGCCCCGCTCCGTTCGGCCGCCCGTCGGGTCGCGCACCGCCCCGACGGGCGGAAGGCGCAGCCGTCGACGCGGTCGACGGCTGCCCGGCGGACCCGGGCGCCGCTGTCGGAACGACGTGTGCCGCCGACTGCAGCACCGTGGCGCCCCCGGCAGGACTCGAACCTGCGGCCAAGCGCTTAGAAGGCACGTGCTCTATCCACTGAGCTACGGGGGCTGACCTGCATAAACGCAGCTTCCTTGCGCTGTCCCCCGGGGCCCAGGGGACACATGGGGGAATTGTAGATTCCCGGTAGCCGGGGGACGCATGCGTTCTCCGGTCGGGCCCTACGTAGGATCTCACATTACCTTCACGTCCCCACAGCCCGTCGCGGAAACAATCCCGCACCCCTCGGCGTTGGTGATCTCCGAGCCGAGGAGGGAAGGTGTCGGGCCTGAAGCTGTTTTGCACGGACACTACAAGAAGCGGCGTGACTGAGGTCATGCCGCGTCTTGCTGAGGTCGAGGCAGATGTACAGGGTCTCGTCGAGACCCACATGGAGACGCTGCTGGGCGTTCGGTTCCTGGCGAGCGAGCACAGCACCGGGCCGGTGCACGGGGGCCGGATCGATTCGCTCGGGCTGGACGAGAACGGCTCGCCGGTCATTGTCGAGTACAAGCGAGGCGTCGACGCCGGCGTCTTCTCTGAACTTGGTCCTTCTTACCGACCTTGCTGGGGGCACGGTGTTGGACCTCAGGTCCGCAGGCAGCTCATCTGCTGACTCGAAGCGGAACCCGGCATCGGGGAGCAGTCATCTTTGCCGAGTCACGGCAATGAGGTGGAGCGGCGCACGTGGCAGGCTCTGGGGTATGGAATGGAGTTTCAAGTTGCACGGGGGGATCGCGGCCGGGCTGAGTACCGTGCTGCTGTTGCTCGCCGCGCTCACGTGGCTGCCGGGGACCTTGCCGCTGGCGGGATTGAAATGGCCGATGGTGGCGATCGTGGTGCTTCTCTTCCCAATCTTTATAGCTGCCTTGGTGCGCATGTTCCTGAGTGGGGCAGACCGGCACTCGATGTGGCTCGCCTTTCGATGTCTACCTGGCAGGATACAGGGAGTCCTTGGGGCCCTGGTCATCTCGGGCGTCGTGCTGATGCTTTTCAGCACAGTTGGCGCGGGGAACTGGCAGGCCCCAGAGGTCAAGGACGGCCGGTACTTCGTTTTCGACACGACTCCCCACGCGCGCGGCACGATTGAGGTCTCGCACAGCCAGTACGAGGCCGTCCTCGAGAGCGATCAGCGGTCCATACTCGCGATCCCAGGCATACTCTTCGCTGGAGCCGCATATTTCGTCTTTGCGGCAGGGGAGTTGCGCCGGGCGGATGTTCGGTACAGATCTCCGTAGCCGGTGCAGGTCTGAAGATTCCAGGTTGTAGCTGATTGCTTGTCACTGGTGCCGGCATCGACAGTCACGCTTGGAGGCCCTCCATAGTGGCAACGGGGAATCGGCGCGGTTGGTCGCAGTGCTTGTGGGGGTGGCGATAATGCGTTGCTGCCGGTCCTCGGCCGCCGTTGGCGGCCTCGGCCCCCGCCGTCGCCAGCGGAAAGGATCGGCTGTAGGAGGGCGGTTGGGATGCAGACCAGAGTGCTTCGTCGGCCGGTGTACGTGTGGTTTCCTGTAGCCGCGGCGATTACGTCCTACGTTTGTGCGGTTTTGATCGCAGGTCCGTGGGACGAGGAGCCGGCGGCGGCGTTCGCGGTCGCCGGAGCTTCGATTTTCTTCTGGGCGCTTGGATGGGACTCGGCCATCCGAAGTACTGACAATCACGTGTCCTTCACGAACTTTCTCGTGACCGCAACCGTTGCCTGGACCGATATCGAGGAGGTGGATGTGCATGATGGCCTGACCATTGTCTTGAGAGACGGGCGCGAGATGGGCTCGGTCGCCTTCGGCAGTTCACTGCTGGGTTCCTTGACCGGCTACAGGACGCATCAACGGGCCTTTCATCTGCTTCGAGAAGCCCAACTCAAAGCGTCCGGGACGCAGGGTGGCATCAGTAAGGGGCAGGTCCGGCGGTACTGGTCCTTTGAATGGAGACGGCTCCTCTGCGCCCTCGCGGTTGCCTACGGCCCACTCGCGGTGGTCCTCGTCCTGTCGCGGTAAGCGGAAGTGCCGGGCCTGAACTTGCTGACGCGGCCATATATTGATGGAGCCCAAGGGTTACGTTCTCTCCTCCGGCCGGTGTCGGCGGGGAACGCTGGGAGCGGTGATCACGGGAACGCCGAGGTCGACGACGACGCGGGATGGGCGCCGGCCGAGTTGTATGAGCTTCTCCTCTGCTCCGGCAAGGCTCACCTGCAGCCCTTCCATCTCGCCGAGCCATCCTTCGCGTTCGGCCTCGGCGATGCGGGCGAGGAGGTTGTCGCGGATCTCGACGAGACGGTCACGCTGGGCGGGGTCGGGCCAGAGCACCGGGCAGCGAACACAGGCGTGTTCGTGGATGCAGGGGGTGCCGAACGCGCGGCCGCATGCTCCGATGGAGACTTTGCGCCGCTCGAAGTGGCCGAGGAACTCCTGCCATTCCTCGTCGGTGGGGACACGGTATTCCTCGCTCGGGCGAAGGGACCTGCGGCGGGCGAGGAAGGCCATGTGCGCCTGGATCGCCTCTTCGGGGTAGACGGCCTTGTAACCGAGAGTCACGTTGATGTCCTGGTGGCCAGCGATCACCTGGGCGATGTGCGGCGGCAACCCGTTGAGGATGGCATCGGTGATGAACAGCCGTCGGAAGTCGTGCGGTGTGTAGCGAAGCGAGGCACCCGTAACGTCGGTCAGGCCCGTGTCGGTGAGGGCCTCGTCGAGCATGGTACGAACGGTTTCATCGGTGAACGCGCAGTCCTCACCGCGGATGCGTCGTTGGAACAGCAGCGGGGCCGGCTCCTGCCACGCACATTCGCGGCGGTCGTAGGAGCGGACCAGAGGAACGGCGCCGGTGGCCTCCCGGGCTCGGCAGATGATCGCGCTCAGGACATCGGTGAGCTCGGGGCTGACCAGCAGCAGCCGCTCGGTATCCGTCTTGGACGGGACGATCTGCAGGAGGGGGACAAGTTCACCGGTGGTGGGCAGCCGGTATTGGACCAGGCTGTGGTGGCTGAGTTCCAGCAGTTCCTCGATGCGGATGCCGGTGGCCCGCAGGACCTCGACCACGGCCCAGGCCCAGAAGGCTCTCTCGTCCTCGAGTCCCAGATCGCGGCGTTTCCCGGTCGGAGGGTCCTCGGCCCAGATCCTGCCGGCCGTTCCATGCGGAACCACGGCACGTACGAGTTGCTGACCGGCAGCGGTAAACACCTCGCCGGGGCCGGCATGCCGAGCGGCTTCCAGTAGCGCGGCAGCGTCCTTGCGCCGCTGGTCGACTGTGCGGACGAGGATCGGCAAAACCGGCAGGCGCTCGCGGGTGCGGGCGTCCATCCTCGCCTTGCGCCGCCGTTGTACTTTGCGGTTCTCCAGCTCGTCAGCCCTTACCGGGCTCGGTACCACCCACGGGCCCCAGCGACCGGGATCTTCCAATGCCCACTGGGCGATGTCGAGGTAGAAGGCCCGCACCTGGGTGAGCGTGTCCCGGTGGTTGAGCCTCTCGACCTTCGTGCTCGTGCGTCGGCCGTCGGGTCCGGTAACGGTCTTGTCCTTGGTGCGCATCCTCTGCTTCCACTGCCCGAGGACGTCCGGGGCAAGGCAGAGACTGTCGGCGTCGGGATGATGGTGCTCGATGTCCTGCCAGAAGCGCTTGCCGAGGTGGTAGGAGAGAGACTTCAAACTGTTGTAGTCCAGAGCGGCCTGGCGTTCACGGAGATAGTCCACCAGCAGGTCACGGACAGGACGGCAGCGCAGTCCGTAGCGGTCGACCAGTTCCTCAGGGGTCCGCTGTCCTCGGTTGCGGACCTCGCGCAGATTGTGCGGGGCATCCTCTCCCAGGGCTCCGAGCTGATACAGCAGCCGGTAGAACACTTCCGTCCCCGCAGTCATCCGCTTGAGGACCGTGGCCTGGGCCTCGAAGAGCTCCAGGACGTCGCCGACGGTGATCCCGGTCAGCATGCCGCCCTTGGCCGCGAGGATGAGGGCGCTGCGGCAGAGAGCCGCGCTGACGGCACCCGCCCGTACGTCCTCGACGGACTCGCCCAGCTCCCGCAAACGCTCGAACCCGCGTGGGTCGCGACTGCGGGCCATGGAGCGGACCAGGACCCCTTGGCGGCTGGCCCCCGCGGCCAGCCAGTCCACCGACGGTCGCAGAAGATCAGCACTGATCACTGTCGTCAGCGCACGGCCCACCACCGGCATGCGCCAGGCTGCCTTGAGACCGCGCTCGTGCAGCCACTGCTTGATCACCAGCCGCCAGGCGGAGCCGGCTTGCTCGATGCCGCTGGCCAGCCACCGCTCCTGCCAGGTCTGTCCCGGCTGGTCTTCCAGCCAGTCCAGCACCATGACGATGCCGTGCTTGTGGTGCAGCTCGCTGCCGGCGTTCTCCAGCGTGAACGGCGGACGGGACAGCAGCCGGGCCACCTCAGAGCGGGAGCGCTCGGTGCCCGGCCAGATATCCGGAACGGCCCGGGCGGGGAAGCGCTGCTGGGCTGCCATGGAACGGGTGAGTTGAGGCTCCAATCCAGCGGCCGGTGCGCGGGAGCCAGCACGCGCCAACGAAGTGGCGGTCACCGGGCACCGGCTCCGAACAGCACATTGAGACTTTCCGGCCGGTAGTTGGCTGCCGGAGGCGGGGCGACGCGGCTGGCTGCCTGACGCGTCTGCTCGGCGTGGTGGGCCAGCAGGCGCCGGATCACCGTCTCCTTGCGAGGCGTGAGGTAAAGCTGCGTCGTGGTCAACTGAGCGTGGCCAAGGACGAATTGGACATCTGTGAGAGGGAGACTGAGGTCCTCGGCCATCCGATAGCCGGCAGTGTGCCGCAGCGCGTGCAGCGTCGCGGAAGTTCCTGCCTTGGCGTTCGCCCGTTCGAACATGCGGTGAACTGCGTGGTAGGTCAACGGCCTCGACGGCGAGCGCAGGGTCCACCACAGGGGGAGACGCCGCCCGCGCGGGATCGCATCGTCCATCTCCAGCTGGTAGAGCCGCAGCCAGACGAACGCATCGGTCGAGGCAGGAAGTTCCTGGACCTCGCCGGTGCCCTTGCGGACCACAGAGATCAGCTGGCGTCCCGGATCAACGCCGGCCTGCCATGTGCTGAGCAGTTCGCTGGCCCGTGCACCGGTGGAGACGTAGAAGGCAACCAGGGCCCGGTCCCGGTGTGACGGAAGCCCGGCGAAGATCTCGTTGAACTGCTCGTCAGGGACGCTGCGTGGCACTCTGGTGGGCACTCTCGGCCGGTAGAGCCCGGCGCGTTCGTTACGGGCCGGGTCCATCGGGTTGCGATGGGCGTGAGTCCGCCGGCCGCGACGTGCTCGGTCCAGCGGGAACGGGTTGAGGACCGGCCCTGTGCCGATGTCGCGGTGGAAGTCGTAGAAATTCCGCAGCACTGTCTCGCTGTGTGCCCGCACCGACGGTGCGTACGGCTTGCCCCCTGCGGCCCACCGGCCCGCTTCGCTCGGGCGTCGCCAGTGCGGACGCCTCGGCTGTCCTGCGACTTGAAGCCAGCGGGAGAAGTCCCTCGCCTCGATCCGGCTCGCTCGGTCCCACGGCACCTCGACAGCCCAGAGGAAGCGGAACCAGCGCAGCATGTCTATCCCGTAGGAACGGGCCGTCGCTGCCGAACGGCCGCCTCCCTGCAGGTCCCGCAGGAAGGCGCGAACCCCTTCGACCGGTTCTCCGGACGGATCGATCAGCCGGTAGGGCTCCCACGGATCATCCATGGTCACCAGTTCCCCGACCAGAGGGATGGACAGGGCCGTTAGGTCTCGAGACATCTCCATGGCCGACTCAACGACGCCCGCTCCACAATGTCACTGACCTGCGGAATCTCCGCCTTTAGTTCAGTCAACAGGTCATCAACCAGGGGCTGTTCTACCTGGCGTGGCTGATGGACCACCGCGCCGAGTTCGAGCACCTGGTCCGCGACCGGCTCGGGGTGACGGCCGCGTCCCAGGTCCTGTGGAGCGCGCCACGCCTGATCTGCATCGCCGGCGACTTTACCCGCTACGACGTGCATGCCGTGCGCGAGCACCGGCGGTCGATCGACCTGGTCCGCTACCGCCTCTTCGGCAGCGACCTGCTCGGCCTTGAGACCCTTGCGTCCGTGAGTGGCGGCATGCAGCTAGCACGCCGGGCGCGCCGCCACGCGGTTGCACGGGCGGCGGCCGACGTCCAGGGCGCGTCGATGATGGAGCTGGCGAGTGCGGTCGACGAGGCACTGCTCGGGCTCGGGGACGGTGTGAACCGTGTTGAGCGCAAGCAGTACCGGGCGTATCAGCGGCTGCGGAACTTCGCCTGCCTTTGCCCGCCGCAGCGCAGCAAGCTGCTGGTCTACCTGAAGGTCGACCCGAAGGACGTCGACCTCGTTCCGGGCTTCACCCGTGACGTGTCCGGTCTCGGTCACCACGGGACAGGTGATCTGGAGGTGCAGTTGCGTAAGCCGAAGGACGTGGAGCGGGCACACGATCTGTTTCGGGCCAGCTACGCGGCGGCGTGATCGCCTGCCGGCCTCTGGCTGCTCTGTGGTGGGCGGTGCCTTTCGACGTGCGGGCAGGGCGTGGCGGTGGATTACCAATGATGCGCGGGATCGCCGGTTTGGCTAACCGGCGATCCCGCGCTATGTTGCGCGCCGACTCCATGGCCGCGCGATGCGCTGAGTGGGATGGCTACACCAGCATCACTCGTAAGTCTGGTGAGCCTGAGTAACCGTGTCGTGGGTCTGGCGGTGGCGCGGGCGTCGGAGGGGCCTCTTCGGACAGGGGCATTACGGTGGGACACGAGGGCCTATCTGGTCGGTGTTGATGTCGCAATCCACACCGAACCCGGAAGGCTCTCACCCGTTCAAGATCCCTCAGCCGAGACCTACATCACCGTCCACAACCTCCCAGGACAGAAGAGCTAGTGCGGGGTGTCCCAGTCTTCGCCGACTGCCGTGTGGGGGGTGCTACTTCGTCGCGATGACGTAGACGCTGCCCCACCGGCGCTTCGGGTTGGCCGTGGCGGGGTCGAACGTCCAGGGTTCGACGGTGGTGAAGTTGGCCTCGGTGAAGAGTTGGACGAGCTTGTCGTGGTCGTAGGCCCACAGGTGCGGGGTGTACTTGGGGTTGTCGTCCTGGTCTCGGAATACGAGGTTGACGAGATCGAGCCGTGTGTTGATGTCATTGCGGCAGTCGCGCTTGGCGTACCAACGGTCGATCATTTCGTCCGAGGCGGACAGCGGGCTGGGGTACTGGTTCAGGGCGAAGGCGGCGTCGGGGACGCCAGTGATGATTCGGCCGCCTGGCACGAGGACGCGGTACGCCTCTCGGGCGTAGTGCTTGGCGGAGCGTGGGTAGTCGATGTGCTCCAGGAAGTGCTCGGAGAAGATCTCGTTGGCGCTGTCGTCCTGGAGGGGGATGCCTTCGCGGATGTCCCAGAGGAGGTCGGCCGGCGGGACGGCGTCGATGTTGAAGTAGCCGTCGATGCGGTGGGCTCCGCCGCCGATCTGCACCTTGGCGGGCTTGGCGTCAATGCGGCCACTGGGCCAGGCGCGTCGGCTGGCGTGGTGGTAGTGGTGTAGTTCGATCTCCTTGGCGGCGGCTCGGAGGGTGCGGGCGAGGCCGTGGGTGGTGGCGGGGTCGGCGAGGACGGTGTTGATCTGCTCGCCAAGGCGGCCGACGGAGGGCATGCCGGAGGGACTCATCACGGATCTCCTGCGTGTGAGGTTGCACGGTGTGGAGTGGGCCGCTGATGGCGGCGGTGTATCAGGCGACGCTCGGCGCAGGGGCGGTCCACTGGTTGTTGCGCATCAGGGTGTACTTGATGTCCACCAGCCGCGGGGCGATGGTCAGCGAGAGTTCCTCGGCTGGCTGAAGGTGGCCGGCATCGTCCTGCTCGGCGCGCCATACGCGGTAGTCGAGGTTGGGGTAGGCCGGGTTGATGCCGATCTCGCCCTTGGGCATCGTGCCGTTGAACGGGGCGACGATGTCCATGTGGTTCCAGTAGTTCCAGGCTTGTAGCGCCTTGTGCTGGTCGAAGTAGAAGTAGAAGTCGGGGTAGCGGCCGAAGGTGCGCAGTTCCCGGTGGATCAGGTGGCCGAGCAGGGGTCCGAGCTGAGTGGAGAGGGAATCGAACTCCCAGCGCGTGTGGTGCCAGGCTTCGGGGACGTCGCCGGGCGCGAAGAGGCGGGCTGCGGCCAGGTAGCTGATCCGTTCGACCAGGTACGCGCTGGCGTGGGTGGTATCGATGGTCGGGTCGACTCGGTGGATGAGCGCGGACAGCTGCTTCGGGCGGGGTCGGAACCTCGCGAGGTCGAACTTGCCGGCCATGGTGGGGAAGGAGGCGAACAACATCTCCTTGTAAAGCCAGTTGTTCAGCTCGCCGAGCTCAGCCAGGCGTCGGGTGTGGTGCGAGGTCGAGTGGAGCATCAGGTACTCGGCGACGGCTTCGAAGTATAGGTAGCCGAGGATCGGCAGGCGGGGGATCGTCTCGTCGAGCAGCTTGAGGAACGGATCGGCGTCGACCTTGGTGCCCTGGTAGGCGACGGCGGCAGCGGTGGCGAGGAACGCGGCCGAGTTCTTGACCCGGCTGACGACGGTCTCGCGCAGTTGGTGTCGTTCGTTCTTGCTCAGCAGGTATTCGAGGTGGCTGTAGATCTGCAGGTGGATGAGGCCCAGCCGCAGGTAGTCCACGCCGGCGAGCCCGCGGTACGCCTGAGGCGGGGTGTCGATCTCGAAGATCAGCGGGGTGGGGACGCGGTCGGTGACGCCGAGCTTGGACAGGAAGGCCGGCGCTTCCTTGGCCAGGACGTAGGCGCCCAGGTTATGCATGCGAAAGCCCTGGTCGGTCGCGGTGAGCGGCGCGCAGTAGATGCTTCCGACGAGGCAGCCGCCCGACGGGTAGAGCACGCCCTGCCGGCTGATCTCCTCCAGGGCGTGGGTGACGTGCAGCAGGTGCAGCTTGTCGTTGCCGCTCAGGGCATCGAAGAGGGCGTTCTGCCGTAGCAGGTGGCCGTTCGGAGTGTCCTCGGTGAGCCGTCTGTCCCAGGCCGCGGCCCGGGTGGCAAGCGGGTCGGTGTGGTCGGCGGGGCTGGGGATGAGGTTGGAGTCGAAGAAGGCGTGGGCGTCGGCCCACAGGTGGTAGGCGTCGAGGAAGTCCATGGTCAGAGCAGGCCCTTCTCGGCGAGCGCGTAGCGTACGGCCGCGGTGCCGCTGGCGCCGGCGAGGTGGGCCCGCTCGGAGACGAGGACCAGGTCGAAGGCGAGGCCGCGTAGCTGGTCGAAGGCGGCCTCGCGGACGTACCGGGCGTCCGGCCACCACTTCAGCTTCGGCAGACGGTAGCGGTCCAGGGCATCAGCGGCCTTGACCACGTCGGTGATGCGCTCGGCCCGGGCGTGGTCGGCCTTGTCGTCCGCGGTGAACGCTTCGTACGGGATGTCGTGCAGGCGGATGGCGGTGGCCGCCTGCACGATCCGCCGGGGTGTCGCGGTGAGGCCGAAGTGGCTCCAGACGGTGTCGGCGTTCGCAGCAAGCCAGATGGCCGCGCGGGCGCCATGTCCGCGGTCGTCCTGGTCGTGGCGCCGCTGGCAGTCATGGATGGCGGCGGCGAGGATCGCGGTGGCGGCGTCGGCGTCGTCGAGGCCGTTCGCGTCGGCGAGGAGGGCGGCGAGCGCCGCCGTCCTCATGGCATGCCGGACTCCGTGGAGCGAGGTGTATAGGCGCGGGTCTGCCCACCATCGGGTGGACAGACCGCCGTGGGCGAGCAGCTCCTTCGACTGCGGGCGCAAGGCTGGCTGTGGCGCCGACGGGAGGTCGGGCCTGTGGTCGCTGATCCACGCGACGGTGGCGTGATCCATGTGCTGGTGGAGCGGGAGCTGCCCTTGGGCGGCCAGGTCGATCAGGCTTGCGGTCAACGGGGTCGTGCTCATTCGTGCCCACCCCCTTGGTGGTCTCCGCGGTGATGTTCCCTACCGGATCGGCGCGGCCTGCTGCTCGCGCTCCTTGCGCTCCTTCTCGGCGGCCTCGAAGGCTGCGGTGAAGTCGGCCAGCTCCTGCTCCGTCATCAAGGTCACGCCGAGCGCCGCGGCGACGTCTGTGATCTTGGCCTCCGCCTCGGCGCGGGCGGCGTCCGAGGCGCCGTCCTCCAACAGGACCTCGAACTCGGCGTGGTAACCCCATGCCTCACTCCACTTGACAGCGATTTCGACGCCGTCGAAGCGGAAGTTGTGACGGAAGTTGAACGCCTCGTGCATCGCCGTCTCGAACCCCAGGGCGTTAAACACCTTCACTGCGGCGGGAACGTCGGTGGGGGCGATGGCGAACTCGGTCTCAGCGAAGGCCGCGCCCTGCCCGATCTTGCTCCCCTTGAGGGTGATCTTGGCGGTGCCAGCAGCGGTGTTGTCGGTGACCTTCAGGAGCTGGTCGGGGAGCACGTAGAAATAGATGTGCTTGTCGTCGGGGCCCAAGTCCTCCCCGTCCGCTTTCAGGCGGGCGACGAGCTGGTCGTGGAACTCCTTGGTGAAGCGGGCTCGCATCTCGATCTCAACGGCCACGGGACTGCTGCCTCCTCGTTTCAGGCATGGCGAAGCCAGCCGGACCCTGCGGTGTGGGGGCCTGTCCGGACGGGCGATCGCTTGGGGTTGGTGGTCGAACGCGGGGTGATGCGGCCGATGCGGGCCCGGCCGCATCACCCCTGTGGATCGGTGCGTGTCAGCCGAGGGCGCCGAAGCGCTCCTGGACGACACCTGAGTGCAGGTAGGTCGGCAGCTGGACGCCTCCCACCGACGTGCGGCCGGTGGCGACTTGCTCCTCCGTCTCGCTGGGGAAGCCCTCCAGCAGACGGAGGCACTGCTCGGCCCACTCACGCGACGCGGGCCAGTTGCCCAGGTCGCGGTGGCGCACTGCCAGGGCGTACGCGGTTTCGGTAGCCGCCCACAGGTCGCTCGCCAGCTCACGCTGGAAGATCGACTCCAGCTCGTCGGTGGAGGCCAGGCGGGTCTGGTTGGTCATGGTGCCCTCTCGGTTCAGACGGGTTGTGCCCCAGTGGTGATCAACGCAGCGGCGTCCCCGCAGTGACGCCGTGACCCGCCGCTAGTACGTGTAGATCTCGGCCAGCGTCTTGTAGTCCTGCAGCTCGCCTTTGTCGAACCACAGCTCCACCTCCTGCTCAGCCTCCTCCGCGTTGCCGGAGGCGTGCACGAGGTTCGCGACCGCCTTGCCAGAGGCGATGCTGGCCGCGGCGCTGTAGTGCGAGAAGTCGCCCCGCACCGTGCCGGCCGGAGCCTGGTTCGGGTAGGTGCTGCCGACGATCTTGCGGACGGTGGCAATGGCGTCGAAGCCCTCCAGCACCAGGGCGATGACCGGGCCCTGCTGCATGAACGTCGACGTGACGTTGTAGACCTCCGAGCCCAGCCGTTCCTCAAGGTCGAAGTAGTGCCGGCGGGTGAACTCCTCGTCCATCCACCTCATCTTGGTGCCGACGATCTTCAGAGCGGCGTCCTCGAACCGCGTGATGATCCTTCCTGCCAGGCCACGCGCCAGCGCATCGGGCTTGAGCAGGACGAGCGTGCGCTCGACAGTGTGTGCCTGAACCTCGGGCATTGACTCCCTTTCGCCTTGCCAGCAAACGAACATGACGGACGATCAGCCGTCACCTTCTGAGGTTACCGGCGCTGGCAGGGCGGTTCGGGCCTGCGTGCGATGCCAAGGACGGGCGAACGCCGGCAATGGTGTCGACGCTCAGTTGACCAAGAGGCTCCGATCCAGCCAACTTCCCTGCCTCTGCTTTGTGATGGGGGTACGCACCTAGAATCTCCCTGTGGTCGGCCGGCGCTCGCGCGCCTCTCGCGTGCCTTCCAGCGACTGAGCCTTCAGCGAATGGAATTTGGCCCCTGGTGACTCCGATTCTCCCGGGGCCCTTCTCGCGCGACCATGCAGTGCCAGTGCAGTGGGAGTGCATTTTCGGCGTGCGGGTTTCTGCACCGGAGCGGCGACGAGGGGCAGTCTTGTGGACGTGATAGAGCGCTGGAGCGGCCGCTACGCCTGCCTGCTGCAGTCCGCCCTTAGGCTCGGAAACGAGCAGTTCGCCGCGCATCTGGGGATCGCCGTGAGGACTGTGGCCGCCTGGCACTCCGATGCGTCTGTCGTGCCTCGCAGGGAGATGCAGCAACTTCTCGACACGGCCTATGAGCGGGCTCCTACGGCTGCGCGACAGCGCTTCGCGCTCCTGCTGGCGAAGGAACGGGCCCCCGCGGACTCGACGCCGCCGGGCGCGCAGGCACTGCGGGTGGCCATAGCGGTGGTGGTCCGCGACAGCGATGTCCTGCTTGTGTGCCGGCGGGACGACGACGTTGCCGGGATCACGTGGCAGTTCCCAGCCGGGGTCATCAAGCCGGGAGGCAAGGCGGAGACCACCACCGTGCGGGAGACCTTGGACGAGACCGGTGTCCACTGCGCAGTCCGCCAGCACCTCGGTAATCGGCTTCACCCTGTGACCGGCGTGCTGTGCGAGTACTTCCTCTGTGAGTACCTGACGGGCGAGGCCACCAACAGCGACGCCGTCGAGAACATCGACGTCATGTGGGTCCCGAGAAAGTCGGTGCCCCGGTTCATCCCCATCGATACGATCTTCCCACCCATTCTGGCTGTCCTGGAGGAGCAGACGTGACGCAGCAGAACGCGGAGGAACGACCGGGCATCGCCGCGGCCATCGTCGTCCACGAGGGGCGTGTGCTCATGGTCCGCCGCCGGGTCAGCGAGGGGCAGCTCTCCTGGCAGTTCCCGGCCGGTGAGGTCGAGCCCGGCGAGACGCGTGAGGACGCCGCCGTGCGGGAGACCCAGGAGGAGACCGGCCTGGACGTGGCCGCTGTGAAGCTGCTCGGCGAGCGGGTCCATCCGAAGACGCTTCGGCTGATGTCGTACACGGCCTGCGAGGTGATGGGCGGCACCGCCCACGTAGCCGACACCGAGGAGTTGGCCGAGCTCGCTTGGGTCGCCCATGGCGAGATCCCGCAGTACGTGCCGTACGGGTTGTTCGAGCCGGTGCAGGAATACCTCGACGCAGCCCTGGCTACCTGAGCACTCCCGTCTCAAGGTGGCGGACTCGTGATCCTGAGCGCGCTGTCGTCGTCGGGGCGGAGCGCCGGCACTGACGACCGTCGTCTTTCTCTCCGCCGGGAAGTGTCTGGTCTCGGTCACCACGGGACATGTGATCTGGAAGTGCGGCTCCGTACGCCGAGGGACGTGGCGCGGGCGCGGATCAGGTTCAGGGAGTCGGCGGCCAGGCCGGCGGGCTCGGGCAGCAGCGAGGCCACCCAGCCGGTGGAGACCTCCGCCCCGGTCACGTCCCCCAGCAGGATCGCGGTCCGTTCGACGGGAAATGTGCTGGAAGACCAGCAGGTAGACGGCCAAAGCGCGCAAGTTGGGACCGTAGGAGGAGGGCGATCCAGCAACCTCGCCAGGCATCGGCTCGGCGGTGACCGTGCCGCACGCGCACCGGCAGCGGTGGGCCCGGTGCTCGGTGACCGTCACCGAACTAAGGGGAATGTCGCGGACCTGACGGCGCTCGAAGCCGACGCTGTCACCGGGTCCCAGACCGCTCCCGCAGTCGGTACAGGATGCCGGGAGGTGCTCTTCGACAACGTCGGGATCGGCGACCATCGACAGTCCCGAAGGGCTCGAGCCGGCTGACGACCCCGCTTGCGTCCGCTCTGCGGTGCCGTCTTCTTCTCCGGCCGGTCGAAGGTGTCGCTGGACGGCGGCAACGAGGAGTTGCCCGAGTTCCGGCCCAGCCGACGCTCCAGCTCCGCGACCCGAACGGTCAACCGCTCATTCGCCGCCGCAAGTTCGGCAGCCTGTGCCTCCGCAGCCTCGACCTGCCGCTGGAGCAGGCCGATCACCGCGAGGAGATCCTCACGCGATGCGGACTCGAAGACGGACGACACGACCACGCACCCTGCCGCACCCACCCACCACCTGTCACATAGTCAGGCAACGGACCCGATCACGACCTTCTGAATGCTTACGTTCCGCCAGCGCCCAGCCCGAAGAACCGCTCGAAGAATTGTGTCAATGTTTCGATCACACGCTTCTTCTTGTCGCTGTGGCCGCCATCGCGACTGAAACGAGAGACGGGGGGCAGGATCTTCGTAATCTCCGTACCAGTCGTACGGATCTGCCCGTCACGGAACGCGGCCGTGATGAACGCCCGGGTCTGCTCGGGCTTGAGTTTTTGCTCCTCGACGATCGCCGCGAGTTCAGCATCTCGCTTCGCCTCCACGTACGCCTGCCACTGTTCATCGACAGCGCCGTGCACAGACAGCGAGTTCACGAAGTCTTCAACAAGGTCGCGCTTACTCCGCAGGCTTGGGCTAGCGTCCACCGCACGCGAGATCTGGGCACGAATCTCCTTGTCCTCACCGTCCCCACGCTCGACTCGCATCTTCTCAACGAGCAACAAGATGTAGTCGACGCCGATCTCGACCTGCTTGACCAGCTCAATCTCGAAGACGACATCCTCGTTGATGCGTTCCTTCTCCGCAGCGGTCTCCGCACGGAACTCGGCGTGCAAGTTCAGGTAGACACTGCGGTAGTCCTGGTGCTGGCGCTCTGTCAACAGGTCCTGGCCGACGAAGTCATCGAACTCAGTCAAGATGTTGTGCAGCCGCAGTACGGCACCAAAAAGGTTGATGAAGTCCTTCTGGGCCTGCTCCCCGCTGATAGGGGTGCCAAGCGGGAAGGTCTGTAGCAGCTCGGTTACCTTCTCGACGTAATCGCTGTAGTACTCGCTGTAGGACGGCACGAGGACGATGCCCTTGGCGTCCCTGTTCCCGAACAGCTCGAGCGCTGCGTTCGTCTCCTCTTCAAGGTCACGGAAGACAACGATATTCCCATGGCGTTTGACGGAGTTGAGGATCCGATTGGTACGCGAGTATGCCTGAATCAAACCATGCATCTTCAGGTTCTTGTCGACGAACAGCGTGTTGAGCGTGGTCGCGTCGAAGCCGGTGAGGAACATGTTCACCACGATGACCAAGTCGATCTCGCGGTTCTTCACTCGCTGCGACAGGTCCTTGTAATAGTTCTGGAACTTGTCGGCGCTGGTGTCGTAGCTGGTGGCGAACATCGCGTTGTAGTCCCGGATCGCATCTTCCAGGAACGTGCGCGCGTCTCCACTTAGTGCGTCGGTGTCAAACGCCTCGTCGTCAAGGATCCCGTCATCGGCGGCCTCGTTCGCGCCGTAGGAGAAAATGATGCCCACCTTCAGCCGCTGATCCGGGGTGAGCGCCTCCTGCTGATGCTTGAACTGCAAGTAGTAGCGCTGCGCTGCCTCGATTGAGGCAGTGGCGAGCAGGGCGTTGAAGCCGCGGACTCGCTTCTTCTCACGAAGCGCCTCTACTTGACGCCTTGTCCGGGTCGATTCCGTAACATTGGCAACAACCGCGTGCTCATAGCTCGTCTGCCGCTTCGTCTTCTGATCGAAGTGCTCCAGGATGTACGTCGTGATCTCGCGGAGTCGGCGCACATCCAACAGAGCGCGCTCCCGATCGATCGCCGAGACCTGCTTATCGTCTGGGTTGCCGACCTTGATCGTGTTGATGTAGTCAATTCGGAACGGCAGGACATTCCTGTCCGTGATCGCGTCTATGATCGTGTACGTGTGCAGCTTGTCACCGAAAGCTTGCTCAGTGGTCTTCAGCAGCGGGTTCCCGCCGCTCGAGGAGTTGACCGGGAAGATCGGGGTACCGGTGAAGCCGAACAGGTTGTACCGCTTGAAGGCTCTCGTAATGTCGGTATGCATGTCGCCGAACTGCGACCGGTGACACTCGTCGAAGATGATCACGGAGTGGCCCGAGAACACCTCGTGTCCCCGGTTCGCCTTGATGAACGTCGACAGCTTCTGGATCGTCGTGATGATGATGCTTGCGTTCGGATCCTCGAGCTGCTTCTTCAAGATCGCTGTGGACACGTTCGAGTTGGCGGCGCCTTTCTCGAAGCGGTCGTACTCGCGCATCGTCTGGTAGTCGAGGTCCTTGCGGTCGACGACGAACAACACTTTCGCGACATCGGGTAGCTTTGATGCCAGCTGCGCGGCCTTGAACGACGTCAGCGTCTTGCCCGACCCGGTCGTATGCCAGACGTACCCGCCCGCCTCAGCGGTGCCAAGCGTCCTGCGGTTCGTCGAGCACTCGATCTTCCGCAAGATCCGCTCCGTCGCCACGATCTGGTACGGCCGCATCACTAGCAGGTCACGGTCGGCTGTCAGCACGCAGTACTTCGTCAGCACGTTCAACAGCGAGTGCTTGGCGAAAAACGTCTTGACGAACGCGGGCAGCTCCGCGATCGGCTTGTTCTGCGCGTCCGCCCACCACGACGTGAACTCGAACGAGTTGCTTGACTTCTTCCCCTTGCCCGCGCCGGCAGCTTTCTGGTTGTCCTTCAAGTGCTTCGAGCGGGTGCTGTTGGAGTAGTACTTCGTCAGCGTGCCGTTGCTTATCACGAACAACTGCACATACTCGAACAACCCAGAGCCTGCCCAGAAGCTATCGCGCTGGTACCGGTTGATCTGGTTGAACGCCTCACGGATGTCCACCCCACGACGCTTGAGCTCGATATGCACCATCGGTAGACCGTTGACTAGCACCGTCACGTCGTACCGATTCGCGAAGCTCGCACCGCCCTCGCCCCGGTCAACCTCGTACTGGTTGATGACCTGCAGACGATTGTTGTGGACGTTCTTCTTGTCGATGAGAGTGATGTTCTTCGTCGAACCATCGTCACGCTTCAGAAGCTGAACGTGGTCATCCTGGACCCGTAGTGTCTTCTCCACGATGCCCTCGTTCTGTCCGGCGATTTTGGTGGAGAAGAACGACTCCCACTCAGAATCCGAGAACGACACGTGGTTTAGCGCCTCAAGCTGGATCCGCAGGTTCGCGATCAGCTGCGCCTCCGATGTGATCGGGAGGTACTCATACGCCTGCGCCTCCAGCATACGGATCATCTCCCGCTCAAGCGCCGCCTCCGATTGGTATGCCGCGGCTCCAGAGGCATCGGGGATGTACTCAGCAACGACGGTACTTTCAGCCGAGACGGCGATCGGGTCGTACTTGCGCGCCTGCGCTTCCCTCATGCCGCAGCCTCCTTGAACGTCAAGAGCCGATCGCGGTAGTGCTCATACTGCTTGCGGCGAAATGAGATTTCAGCAGGTAGCCTGAAAATGATGTCATTGACGAGAGCATCAAAATTGTCGAGCGTCTCGACGATCCTCTCCTGAACAGTCAGATTCGGGACTGGGATCTTGATATCGGCGAGCCCAGCCGCTGAGAGCCTCTTCACCTTGGCCCGCGACACATGGCGTTCCTTCTGGCGATGAAAATCCTTTGTCTGCACCGCATAAGCGACATACTTAGGGTTCAGTGAGGAGGTAAACACAAATGTATCGTCGTGCGTCGCCACTGGTTCGTTTCCGAGCCACGCGACGGCTTTACCTACGTCTTCAACCGTCTCGCCAACGCCGGCGAATACTACGCTCCCGGGTTCCGCATACCGGAGTTGATCGTGAAGCTCAACGCGAACGTGCCTAACGGCCTCGTCAGCGGAGGTGCCGTATTCGGTGTAAATTTCACCATAGTGGATACTCGGAATTCCAGAATCAACCACGTCGTTCTTGGTAAAACGACGTCCACGCACAAAATCACCAACGTCACCTAGACGAAGATACTCTGCCCCAACAGCCTCGCTCACCAGCTTGTCTCGGTAGAAAACGTACTGGCGATGGCGTGCCTTCAGCTCCGCCTTCAGCTCCGCCTTCAGCTCCGCCTCCAGCTTAGCGAACTGGTCCAACACCTTCACGATCTCCCGCTGCACCTCAAGAGGCGGGACCGGAATTTTCACCGTTGCGAGCTTATTTGCGGACACGTCGATAACCTTGGTGCCGGTAGCGCGACGCTTTTTCTCATAATGGAATGCCGGGGATTGGAACCAGTAGGAAAGATACTTGGAGTCGATAGACGGCTTAATGACAGTTGCATGCCCGCCCGTTACAATGGCCTCGCTACCGAGCCACGCAACAGCTTTACCCACGTCATCGAGATTCTCGCTGGTGTTAGTGATGATGAGATCGCCAGGATTCACCTTTGCCAGTCTTGCAGCCTTCTCCTCGTGTACGTGCGAAATTACTTCAGTGGCCCAGGTGCCGTAATGCGTATAGATCTGACCATAGTGAATGCAGCCGACCCCTTCATCCGTGAAGTCCGATTTCGGCATCCCATTACCGCGAACCAGTTCTGCAATCGTGCCAAGCTCCTTGAACTTCACCCCGTCCGGGCATAGTTCCTGAAGCATTTCATCGATACTGCTCACGTGACGCTTCCTCCTGCGATTTCACTAATGCTTTTGATGTCCCAGCCCAACTCTTCGATCGCTCGCGCGTATTCGTTGTCGCGACTTACTTCGTCAACGACACCTAGGACCAGCTGGAGGCAGGGCTTGTATTTCTGGAGCGCCTCCTCTTCGCTTGACTCGCCATGGATAATATTGCTGAGCTCACGAAATAGCTGATATCCATCACTTGAGAAGCGCCGCGGAATGATATTGCGAACTTCATTCACTTTCTCTAGCACCACAGCAAAGGGGAAATTTTTCCCGTTATTCTTCTTTGTCTCGATCTCGGCAATCTCGGCCACTTCGAATGTAACGAGCTCGAAGATCTTGCGAAGGTAGATGATCGATCCGGCACCAAGTTGGTTCTCATACGCGAGCTGCGCTCGTTTGACCAGATCCGAGAACGGCCCGCGATGACTGTCAATCCGGTCAGCGCGGTCGCGAAGGTTCTCTGTGTAGCGCTCGATACGCACTTCTGGTGCGACGCCAGAAATGTCACCATTGCTGCTGATGAGGAACCATATCTCCACGGATGACCGGCATTCGATACATTGTAGTGTGGCGTCGATACTGATTTGATTGTCACCGAGACCCAAACACGACAGCTCATCTCCAGACACGAAAGTTCGCTGAGTGTCACAGATGCGGCAATGAAAATTGCGGAGGACCTTCCCTACTTTGACCCGCTTGTGCTTGCCCCACTTCAATGCGTGCCCGTCGAGAAAACCATCCACTTGCATGGTTGCCACAACGGGAGCGTCGGAGAGGAGTTTAGACAGGCGCATTTCCCCCCGCTTCCAGCTCGGAAATGATCGCGTCGATCGACGTGCGCAGCTCCGCCTGCCGCGCAACGATGCGGGCGATCTCGGCGTTCAAGTCGACGATGTCGACCTCCGTGCGCGTGTCCTCCGACTCCACATAAGAGGACACAGCGATGTTGTAGTCGTTCGTCGCGATGTCCTCAATGCTGACGAGCGTGGTGAAGTGATCTTCCGGCTCACGCGTGGTGAACGCATTGAGGATCCTCGCCTGGTGCTCCTCGAGCAGCTTGTTCTTGTTGCCGACACGCTTGTACTCGGCTGAGGCGTCGATAAAGAGCACATCACTGGAGTTTTTCGACTTCTTCAGCACGAGGATGCACGTGGCGATCGTGGTTCCGAAGAACAGGTCGGCAGGCAACTGGATGACCGTGTCGACGTAGTTGTTGTCGATCAGGTACTTACGGATCTTCTTTTCCGCACCCCCGCGGTATAGCACCCCAGGGAACTCGACGATCGCGGCCGTGCCGTTGACGGCGAGCCAGCTGAGCATGTGCATCGTGAAGGCCAGGTCGGCCTTCGACTTCGGCGCCAGCACGCCAGCCGGCGCAAACCGCTCATCGTTGATCAGCAGCGGGTTCGCGTCACCTTCCCACCTGGTCGAGTACGGCGGGTTGGAGACGATCGCCTCGAACGGTTCATCATCCCAGTGCGACGGGTCGATGAGAGTGTCGCCGTGTGCGAGGTTGAAGTCGGAGTAGTTCACGTCGTGTAGGAACATATTGATCCGGGCAAGGTTGTACGTGGTCAGGTTGATCTCTTGACCGTAGAAACCCCGGCGGACATTGTTCTTGCCGAGCACCTTGTCGAATTTCAGCAGCAGCGAGCCCGACCCAACCGCCGGGTCATAGACCTTGTTAACCTGCTTCTTGCCGACGACTGTGATGCGCGCCAGCAGTTCCGAGACCTCCTGCGGCGTGTAGTACTCGCCACCGGACTTGCCCGCGTTGGCCGCGTACATCTGCATCAAGTATTCGTAGGCATCGCCGAACAGGTCGATCGAGTTGTCCTCAAACCGCCCCAGCGGCAGATCGCCGATGGCGTTGAGCAACTTCACGAGCTTCTGGTTGCGCTTGGCGACCGTTCCTCCGAGCTTGTTGCTGTTGACGTCAAGATCGTCAAACAGCCCCTTCAGATCGTCCTCGCTGTCGGTTCCCACCGCCGAGCCCTCGATGTTCTTGAAGACCCGAGCGAGCGTTTCGTTGAGGTTCTCGTCCCGCGCGGCGCGCTCGCGGACATTGGCGAACAGTTCCGACGGCAGAATGTAGAAGCCCTTCTCTGCCACCACCTCGTCACGAGCGAACTCGGCCTGCGCGTCGGGAAGCACCTTGTAGTCGAACGACTCATCTCCAGCTTCATGTTCGCCGCGGTTGATGTACGCCGTTAGGTTCTCGGAGATGAAGCGGTAGAAGAGCATGCCCAGCACGTAGGTCTTGAAATCCCAGCCGTCGACGCTGCCGCGCAGGTCGTTCGCGATACGCCAGATCGTCTTGTGCAGCTCTGTCCGCTGGCCTTCTTTGGTGGTCGGTGCCATGTTGCAGTTGTTCTCCTCCGCGCCACGGCGCGATCACGTTGCTTCGAAGTGTGCAGCCAGGGTACCGGCGGCGGCCCACGGTGGCTGTGTTCCGATCATGATGCGCTCTGGCGTCGGTGACCTTGCTGGTGGTAGGTGGTGGTGTCCAAGGCCCCAGTGTTTTCCTGAATCGCCCAGGTCTGGACCCAATGCCGCTAAGTTGGTGGCCGCTCGCGGTGGGGGTGGGCGGTAGAGTCCGGGCCGTGGCGCGTGCGGGACAGGTAGTGCCAGACGATCACCCGCCCGAACCGCACCTGGGTATCCCCGACCGGGTTTGTGAAGACCACCGGCGTGGCGGTGGATTACATCAGCTTGACCGGAGAGGTCCAGCGGGCCGTCGTCGACCCCACCTCGGAGGGATCCGCCGGCAAGGGCGACGGGTTCGTCACCGACCTGACCGAACTGGTCGCCGAGTTCCGCACCACCTTCGCCCGCATCGAAGACCTCCTCGCAGACGTGGACGGGCTGGATCTCACGGTCTACGGCTACGAGTCCGTGCGAACCATCAATGCCTTCCTGGACACCAACCCGGATGCCGCCGAGGTGTTCGCCAAGGACTACCGGCTCTTGGCCCGGCTGTACTCGCTCATCAACGCCGACAAGCGGGTCGCCAAGTATCAGGACGGCTTCGGGCTGTTCGGGTCCGTGTACACGACCCTGTTCAAGAAGTCTTCGGACGAGGAGAGGAAGGAACGGCTGGGCGAGTTGGGGCCGATGGTCCTGGAGATCATCAATGCCCACGTCCGCTCTTTCTCGGTGGCCGCCTCCCAGGAGGAAGCCCTCGTTCTGGACGCCCAGGGCATCGCCATCCTCAAGGAGCTGCTGGCCCTCGTCCGTCCCAAGCCCGGCAAGGACGACGGCGAGGACATGAGGCGGCCGTCTGCCGCGGAGATCCTGGACCACATCAAGGCCGCCCTTGAGGAGGGCGTTGAACCGAGGTCCGAGAAGTACACCGCCCTGGCAGAGCGGATCAGGCAGCTGCGGGACCGGATCACAGAACGCCCAGGACACCCTGGAGTTCCTGGCCGAAGCACTCCGGGTTGCCCGTGCCATCGTGAACGCCGAGAAGCACCCGGACGAAGCCGTCGTGCTGGACGACGACTACGTGGGTGTCCTGTCACGGATCATCCACGCCACGCGCCGCCCGGCCTCACCGTCACGGAGCAAAATCTGGCCGAGGAGATCGACCAGGTGGTCAAGCGCACCCTCGCCCAGTCGTGGGACAACGCTGAGGCCCTCAACCGCGGCGTCCGCCGCGCCACGGCCGCAGTATTCCGCCGGTACATGCTGAAGCCGGTGGGCGAACCGTACGGCTCCACCGTCGCCTACGTCGAAGCCCACTACCTCGTTGACTGACGAGTGCGTGGAGGCCCGGCAACCTGTGACGGTTGCCGGGCCTCGTCGCGCAGCTCGGGCCCGAGCTGTCCCCTGAGCGACGCCAATTTTCGTCGTCGTTCCGGCTGGCGGGGATGCTACGACGGGGGCAGGGCTGCGATGTTGCGCACGGTGATGTGGAGGGCGTGAAGCGGCTGCGTCCGTGTGGGGCGCACGACCTCCAGACTTTGTGCGCCCTCACGAAGCCGAAAGACGAGTTGGTCGAAGTGGTACCAGCCGAGGTTGATCCACAGGGCGTCGGCGCCGTACTGGTCGCGGCGGTGGTCGAGTGGCTGTCCCTGCACCCATACGGACGGCGGGGACATGCCGGAGTCCTCCGTATAGCGCACGGCGGCAGCGGCTGCGCGATGCAGTGGGCTGTCCGTCTTCCATCGGCGTCCCAGGGCGGCTACGGCGGCCGGGTCGGTGGGGTCGGCGGCCGTGAGGGCGATGCGGCTGATCTCGATCGCGCCGGTGTCGAGCAGTTCCACTAGCCGGACGCGTATGGGGAGGGGGATCCACCGGTCGAGTCCGTCGAACTGCTCGATCATGGCGTCGCGGGGCGCTCGGCCGGCGGCCGGGTCCGCCTTCATCGCCTGCAGCCGTTCTTCTGCGGTGGCGCGGGCGTCGCCGCGTTTCCACAGCAGTTGTGGCTCGGAGCCTTCGGGGAGGCGGTCGTTCTGGTTGAACTGGAATTGGAAGCCGCGCTTGCTGCCTTTGAGCGCGCGCTTCATGCCCGCCATGGGATCCCGCCCGTACATGAGGGCGCCGACGACGTGTTCGGTGAATTCGGTGTCGGTCCGGTGGACCACCGCCACGTCGAGGTCGCCTGGCTGCAGCGCGCCTCGGGCGTAGGAACCGAATACATAGACCTCGTCTACGAGATCGAGGGGGCGACTGCCTACGTCCAGATTGTCGAGCATCTCGTGGAGCATCTCCGTTGCCCGTTCACGTTTCACTTGGACTCCCTTGCCGCCCACGAGCACTGCTTGGACCTTAGGGGCCACAAGCTAAGGCGAGAGCGCTCTGCCACGGCAGTTGTAGTTCCGGCATCTGCGCCGGTCAGCAGCTTACGGGGCCCGGTGTGGGTATGGGTGCGGCCACCGTGATCATGAACGTTTGTGAGGACGTATCAAGACCAGGTGGCCGCGGAGGCCACGATAGCCCGGGCCGCGTGGGGCAGGCTGTTCGGGGCGGCGATGGACGCTATCGGGGGCTGCTTCGCCCGGCGTGAGACCCGTGCCACGGCGGCGGAGATGGTTGCCGGGCTGCTGGCGGAGGTGGACACGCGCAACTGCTGGACGCTGGCTGAGGCGCTGGGGCATCCAGGCCCGCACCGGCTGCAGCACCTCCTGTCACGGGCGAGGTTCGACCACGACCGGGCCCGGGAGGAGACCGTCCGCCTGATCGTGCGTGAACTCGCAGGTCAGGACGTCGTACTGGTCGCGGACGAGACCGGGGATGCGAAGTCCTCGACCGGCTGTGTCGGTGCCGGACGCCAGTACTCCGGCGCGATCAGGGGTGTCGGGCTGTGCCAGGTCGCCGTGCACCTGGCCGCGGTCACCGCGTCGGTGCGGGTGGTGATCGACCGGGCCCTGTATCTGCCGAAGGACTGGGCCGCGGACGAGGAACGCCGCGAAGTGGCCGGTGTCCCGGAGGAGATCATGTTCGCGACGAAGCTGCAGCAGACCGCCGCCATGGTCGCAGGCGCGCTTGAACTGGGTGTCCAGGCACGCTGGTTCGCCGGCGACGAGGTGTACTGCGGCCGCGAACTGCGCAGGGATCTGCGGGAACTCGGTCTCGGCTACGCGGTCGGCGTGTCCCACACCTACACCGTCACCGACGGAGCCGGCCGCAGGTGGAAGGCCCACCAGATGATCAACAAGGTGCTGCCGCACCAGTGGATGCGCATGCGGACCGGACACGGCACCAAGGGCACCCGCGAGTACGACTGGGCCTGGCTCGGCATCCGCGCGGACGACACCCCCGACGGACACGCGGACCACGGCACCAGCGTCCTGGTCGCCCGCCGGCACCGGTACACCGGCGAGATCTCCTTCTTCCGCTGCTGGTCGCCCGCACCTGTCACCCTCGCCCAGCTGGTGGAAGTGATCTGCCGACGGTGGCGGATCGAGGAGACCTTCCAACTCGGCAAGAGCTTCACCGGCCTGGACGAAGGTCAGGTGACCTGCTGGAACTCCTGGATGCGCTGGTCGCTGTTCTGCCTTGTCGCATCCGCCGTCCTCGCCCTGACCACCGCCGCCGCGACCACGACAGAGCCTGCCGGCCCAGCCCGGCTCGTCCGGCTGACCTGCCCCGAACTCGTGCGGGTCCTACGGGCGTTCGTCCTGAAACCACCAGTCCGGGACGCGGAACACCTCCTGCACTGGATGGCCTGGCGCCGCCACCACCAGGCCACCGCACAAGCCTGCCACCAGCGCCGACACACCCTCCAAGATTAGCCATGACCAGAACTACAGCTGCCGTGTCTGCAGAGTGAATCCACGAGCCCCCTCGCGCTGGGTTGCCGAGGGCGGGGCCTCATCGGCATTCAGCGAGTGTAGGCCCCCGTGAAAGGGACAGACGCGGTACGGTGCGAGTGTGGCCCTGCGGCATCCCCCGTCCGCAGGGCCACACTGCTGTTCGCGTGCGTGAGTGTGCTGGTCAGCGGCTTCGGCTCGCCTGAGGTCTGGCGACGGTCGTCGCGATGGCCGGTGCGGTAGCGGTGGGACGCGGAGGCTGCCGCTGGACGCTGGGGCTGAACCGCCGCGTGCCGGTGCCGTGCGCGAGTTCCTCGGCCAGGTCGGCGATCATGGGGGCGGGCGCGTAGGGGGAGGCGTGGATCGTCCAGGTGGGCTGGTCAATGGTGGGGCCGGCCCAGATGGTCCAGGTGACGAGGCTGCTGTTCGGTTGCTGGGCGGCGAAGGCGTCGAACTGGACACCGGCATCTTGGGAGGCGTTCGTCCAGCGGAGCCAGCGTCCGTCCACGGTGTGTTTCCATCCGGCGTCAGCGAGGGGTTTCGTGGCGGCGGTGACGGTCTTCTCGTCAACGGGGCTCCCCAGGGCGGTGTCCCATCCGTCACCGTCGGCGAGGTGGTTCAGCAGAGCCTGGAGGATGGGGGCGGGGGCAGTGCCCGTGGTGGTCAGGTGCCACATGCGGTCGGAAACCGGCGTCTCGTACGCGGCCACGGTCCAGGCGGTCTCGCGGGGGTGGGCTTCGTGGACCCGCTCGATGCGCAGGGTCTGCGATTCGTGGATGGCGTGGGTGGTCTCGTCTGACCAGGTGCGTTCCCTGTCAAGTTCAGCAAGTTGAAGTCGAGCGGATAATCTGACGTGCGAGTGGGCCGCCGGAGTGCAGGTGTCGCGAGGTCAGGAATGGTTGGCGGCTGCCCGGCGTTCGTGCCAGCGCCGGCGTAGCCAGTCTCCGGATTCTCCGACCGCGACCAGCAGTGCAGCCGAGGCGGCGCAGCGTGGGAGGCTGGTGGATTGGCCGGTGGCGTGGCTGAGCAGCCAGAGGATGAGCGTGAGCGCGGCCCACCAAAGGCTGACTGATCTGATCTCGCGTTGCCAGCGCGTTCCCCTCGTCATGACGCGGCGTTCGCAGTGCGGAGTGCCGCGATGGCCGCGACGGCGCACCCGGTCACGGCCACGGTGCCCGCGGTCGCGGTGGCGGCCAAGGTGGTTGCCGGTGAGGCTCCGGCCAGACGCGGGATCGCGTTGAGGGATGCGACAGCGTACAGGGCAAGGACGGGCCAGCCGCTGGTTCGCGTCGAAGTGAGCCAGGTTCGTAGGTGCTCCGGTGTGCGGCCGGTGATCATGGCAAGGCCGGCGGGGAGCAGGGTGAGGGAGAAGAGGGCGAGGCCGATCCAGTGCCAGGCCATGGCGGCGGGGGTCTCCTGCGTGGTGCGGGGTCGGGTCAGGTGCGGCGGGCGGCGACGGTCATGACAAGGCCGGTGACGAGCGCGGCAAGCCCAATGATCAGGACGGGGAATCCAGGGCCGGGCAGGACGTACATGAATGCGCCGGCCAGGGTGAGCGGGGCTCCGGCGGCGGCCAGGATGAGTCCGGTGCGGCGTTCCGACATTGTGTTCCTCATGGCGGGCTTGGTGGTGGTCATGGGCGGGGTGTGCGGTGGTGGATCGGGCGGGCGTTGAGTGCCCCGAGGTTCTACTGTCCGGATCGCTGCTCGTTACGACGCTGCCGACGACCAGCCGTGCGCTGGCCCACCGCGATCACGAGGATGCCGGCCACCATGAATACGCTGCCGACCAAAGTTCCCCACTGCCGGGTGCCGAGGTCCTTGGTCATCAGTCCGAAGGCCACCTGACAGCACAGTGAGACGGCAACGACCAACTGGCCCCAGCCGTATGGCTGCGGGCGACGGACGTGTTTCCGGTTCGTGGGAAGCACCCATCCGCGGGTGAGTGCCGCGATACCCGAAGCGGCAATGAGCAACGCCACCAGAATGGCGGGTATGCCGAGGTAGAGCCTCATGTTCCATCCTTACAAGCCGGACTCATGCCGGACATCCGCGTGATGATGACACCTCTTGGGGTGCCCGTCCATCGGCCTCTTTCCGAGCGGCGTGGACCGGGAGGGGCGCTGACGAGCGAGCTGCTGGGCTGCACCAACGCGAACCTGATCAAGATAATCACGCACCGGCCGAGTACGGCTGCAGGGGCGCCGCGGCGAGAGGGCGGGCCGCCGGGCTCGGGGGCAGGTGCTTTCACGGTGGGGACCCGTCAGGACGTGTGCAGGGGTGGCCGGGCATGCCGTCCGGTACGGCGTTGCTGTTGCCGTTGCACGATCCATCGGACGAGCGGCAGCAGGACCAGCCACACCACCAGCATGACCGGCACGCCCGTGAAGAGGCCCACACCCGCGGCCGGGAGTACACACAGGGCTGCTCCGGCCGCTTCCTTGCCCCTGGTCACGAGTCCAGCGGGCAGCTCTCGCACGACGTGACGCCGGGCCCGGACCAGGGCCATGGCTCCCGCGTACAGGCTGTAAGCGCCGCCGCAGATCACCGCCAGCGCGAGCGCGCACACGAAGACCGGCTCGCCCTCCGGGGTATCGGCGGTCTCCTGGAAGACCTTGCCCTGTCGTACTTCGGGCGCGTAGTCCCGCCACAGGGTGACCGTCACGTGGTCCCCTGGACGCAGGCGCTTGAGCAGTGGCTCGGAGTCGCCCATGTCGATGCTCCGGGGCACCTGCGCCGGGCCGTTCAGGTAGAGCGTGTACTCCGACGACTTGTTCTGTTCCTTGATCACCGTACGGGTCACGGTCGCCTCGAACGAGCGCAGGCAGTCGTCCTGGGGAGAGAACACGGCGGTGCAGGAGGTCGCGGTTTCGAACGCCTTCTCGTCCTCGACCAGGCTCGGCACGATGGCCAGCCCCGCGGCACCGGCGAGGAGCATCACGACACCGAGCAGCGCCGCGCACAGCCCCCACACGCGACGCCAGACAGTACGCCGCCGCACGGTTCCCGGCTCCGGAGGCAGGCTCATGCGGTGGCCCAGGAACGGGTCACCGTGCGGCGGCATGACGGTGCTCCCTCACCCGTCCCACCAGGGTGAGCACTGCTACGGAGACGGTCGTCGCTGCCCCTGTGGCCAGCGCGTCCGCAACGTACCGGCCCAGTTCGGGCCGCAAGCTGTCGACGAGCGCGAACAGCACGGTAGCCCCCACAATGCCGGCCGTGACCCCTGCCGGCCAGGAACGGTGACGCGCCCAGAACCACTGCACGAGCCCGGCGCCGATAAGCGGAGCAACAGACAGCCGCGGCTCGTCAAGGGCCGCGCTCGCGGCGTACCCCAGGACGCTGACCGCCCAGCAGATCGCGGCGACCAGCGCAGCCTCACTCCAGGAAACGGACTGTCTCACGCCCGCCGCCCGCCTTTCGCACTTCGGGCCCGGTGGCGCTGCCACCCCCGGGCGACAAGGGCCGTTACGATCGAGCCGACCACGAGCGGTCCGGCGACCCAGCGGATCACATCCGCCGGCCGGCCCGGCTTCCCGCCGGTCATCAAGGTGACCGTCTCGATGGCGAGGGAGATCCCCAGCAGGACAAAGCCGAGTCCCCAGGCCCGGACTCCCCACACGGGCCCCTGGATGGGCTCCGGTGGTCGGCGGGGCCGGAGCAGGGCCCGACATCCCAGCCACACGCAGCCCAGTCCCACGGCCACCACGAGCACGTCCATGGCCCTGTCGAACACCTCGGCCACGGTCCCGAGCATCTGCCCCTCCCTTCACCTGCCAGTTCCTGCGGGCCTCGGAACAGCAGGTCCGCCCCCGGCTTGTCATGATGGCTGACCTGACTCCGCCGCTCATCCACCGGGCACGGCAGACGACCTGCCTGGCTGCTTTCCGGTACCCGGCAATGTGCAAAGACGACTCTCGCCTCGTGCCCCTTCGGACAGCGTTGTCTTCCGGCCGCGGGAGCATCTGGGGATCGCGCTGCTCGTGGACGTCCGCGAACAGCATCTGCGCCGGCCAGTTGACGGCTGGCAGCTGATGATCCGGCCGAGGGCCGGAGCATCAGCTGCTATATCCTGCCGCAGCGGCGAGCTGACCTTCGCGAGCAGGGTCGTGTACGCCCGGGGACACCCCAGGGGCCTGGCCTTGCCGGTACAGGCTCTACTCCCCAAGGGGGCCCGACTTGGCCCCACATGCACCGTGCTTCAGCTGGAACCGCAGGAATCTTACGATCCGACCTCACAAGAAGGAGTAGACGAATGCCCGGAAGACGCTTTTGGGGACTCATCGTCCTGTCCGTGACTGTTGTCTTCTGCGCCATCGGCTACTACCTCAACGACTACAGCCCGAGCGGTTCATGGGGCCTCGCGGGCCTGGCCTGTGGCCTGATCACGGTCCTCGCGATCAATAGGCTCCAGAACAAGTAGGGAAACCGCCGTGCTGCCGCCCACAGTTCCCAGTTGGTTCGCGGCGCTGCCGGTCGGGACGGGCACGGTGCTGCTTCCCGAGGCGATCTTGAACCCCGGACGCACAAGCGGCAGCCAAGCACGGACACTGCCGGGCCGCGGCGATCGCGCACGGCGTCGGTGTCGGTGCCGAGGAGGATGGCGGCATCCGGGCAGTGGCCCGGCCGAGGGGCAGCTCATCAGCTGCCATATCCTTCCGCCGTGGCGAACTGGAAGCGTTCCTTTGTCGATGCGTTCTGGATCTGGGATCAGGTCCTGGGCGGGCAACGGCGTCCGACCCGGATCCAGAAGTGGGTGGCCCGGCGCCCCATCGGTGCCGGTCTCTGCGCGGGAGTGCCCTTTACGCTCCTCTGCTTGACGCTGTCGCGTGAGGAGGAGCCCGACGACCTCCTGTTCGCTGCGTTCGCGGGGTGTGCCATGGGAGTGATCTTCGGTCTCACGGCCGTCGCGGAACGGCTCCGGCAGCGCAGGCTCAAGCGCCTGGGCATATGGGACGGATCCTGAGCAGGGCCCGGCGCGGCCTGCTCGGAAGACGCGGGAGGGCAGAGGAGAGCAGGGCAGTGTCACGAAACCCCAGGGGCGAGTTCTTCGACGGCCCGGGCTGGATGTGCTTGAGCATCCTGTTCTACGGGTGGACGGCAGCCAGCAGCGGCACCGCGCCCTGGCTGAGGGTTATCGCCGCGCTGGGGTTCGCGGTCTGGGTGACGTTGCTCGCCAGGCACCTTCTGCGACGTGCCCGTGCCCGCACATCGTCTGAGCCGCCGGATGGGCCAGCGGCCCCGCCTTCAACCAGTTGAGCTGGCAGAACCTAGGTCCCAGGGGCTTCTGGCCCTGGAGTCACGTCCTGGGACGGGGCCGCATGGGCAAAATACGAACGCCTGGTCCAGGCGCGCTCAGTTGCTCGCGCAGCCGACGGTTGTCCACCTCGGACACATGGAGCGCCGCGATCAGGGCCTCGACATCGGCCCGTAGCTGCTTGATCTCCTCCGCGTCTGCCGCTCGAAGCTCCTTGAGCTTGACGATCTGCCTGCGGAGCCGCATTTCCCCTTCGGGGGTGCCTCCCCGAGCGCGGACCTTCGCGTAGAAGTCGTTCTTCAGATCGAGGTGCCGTTGTGTGAGGGCGTTGCGGGGCACTCCGGCTTCCGTGGCCAGGGCGACGATGGTGAGCGCTCCGTTCGATTGCTCTGGTGTCCCGGCGAGGATGCGGTCCATGGCGGCCCGGATGCGGTCGCGTTCGTCGGGTGCCGGGCTCATGCTGTGGTCTCCTCCTGGTCGGCGATGCGGGTGCCGTGGTGCTGAGCTGCGAGGCTGCGCAGGCTTTCGGCGCGCTGGCGAAGGCGGTCGGCGAGCGGGCCCGGGACCAGCTCGGAGGCTGACTGTTTCTCCAGGTCCTCGGCCCGGGCGGTGAGCTGGGCGGCGTGCTGGTCGGTGCGTGCGATGTTCGCGCAGGCGGGAACGCAGCGGTCCAAGGTGGGCGTGTCCCTGGTGTCGAGGCGGTGACAGAGGGCCTTGTCGCGGTTGTAGACGCACATCAGGAAGGCGTGCGGGTTGTCGTGGACGGCCAGGCTGGGGTTGCGCAGGATGGCCTTGGCCTGACGGGCACTGCGGATCGAGCCGGCGAACATCGGCGCCTGGGCGGCGGCGTGGATCGCCCGCCGGGCAGCCGGCCCGGAGATGCCGACGCCTGCGGAGAGATCCTCGTGGAGGGCGGCGAGAGTGTCGGCGGTGGCGCGGGCAGTCTCGATGTCGAGGAGGTCGTGGATGCCGTCGCGGCTTCGCGCCGCGTAGCCGGCGCTGACTGCGGTACGCATGTGGCCGTACTGGATGGCCAGGGCGACGAGCCCGCCGGGACGGCGGGCGATGTGCCAGGCCAGCGTGCGGCGGAACCGCTCGGTGCCGATGGCGCCGTGCGGGTCGTCGGGTACCACTTCGTGGGGGCGGCCCAGGCGGACTGCCAGTGCGGAGGCCCAGGAGATGAAGTCCTCGATCCGCCGGTTCATCGTGGGTCGGTTCAGCGCCGCGTGATAGGTGCGGTGGTGCGGGAAGTCGTGGGCGGTTGCGCCGAAGAGCAGGCTGTCAGCCGGCACCATCCGTTCCAGGACGCGGATGGCGCGCATGGCCGACGGGATGGCGACCCAGGGAACCTCACGCATCTGGCCGCGGGAGAGGTGATTGCCGTCCTCGTCCCGGGCAGTCTTGAAGACGTGCCCGTAGATCAGCGGACGTCCGGCGCCCGGATCGGGGCAACAGCCAGTTCGCAGGCTGAGCGTCTCCCCGGGACGCTGTCCGGTGAGGTAGGACAGGACGATGAAGCAGGCCGTGCCCAGATGGCGCATCAGGCTGCCGGCTTCGGTGAAGTCGATCGTTTCAGCCCAGGGGCGGCCGTCGATGCGGCCACATATCGGCGTGGGCAGAGACGCCGGGCCGGGGTTCCGGTCCCGGTAGCGGGCCCATTTCGGCTCCTGGATCCGGCGGGTGACCTGGGCCGGAGTGGCTCCGATGAGGCCGGAGATGTAGGTGCCGGCGGCGACCAGCCGGCCGGGCTGGCGGATCGTGGGCAGCGGAGCCCCGCGGGCGGCGAGATCGTTGAGGTAGGCGTCCAGCGCCGCCCGGCTCCTGGGCGAGGCACGGGTGTGCTGGGCCTGGGTGTGGAGGCGGCGGTTCTCCGCCCAGGCGGCGAGGATGTCGGGGGCGAAGTCCTCGACCATGCGCAGGGCCCAGATCAGCAGGGGCCCCATGGTGGCGGGGGTGATCGGTTCGGTGACGTTCTCTCCGCCGCTAGTTGCGGGCGGGAGATAGTCGTCGATGCCCTCGTGGCTCCAGGGTGGTTCGCAGATGCCGATGGGGTGGGCACTGCACGTGTCGAAGGCCCAGAGCCGGATCAGGGCGATGAGGTGGTACTGAACGCTGTTGCGGGTCAGGCCGCCTTCGCGTACCAGCTCACCTGCGTAGTCGCGGTACAACTCGGGGGTGCAGGCCGCCAGCGTCGGGACGGACCGGTCGGTCAGCCAACGGGAGAATCCGGCCCAGATGCGGCAAGTCATGTAAATGGCTCCGGGGCTCTGGCGGGTGCGCCAGGCCGGGTGCCGTCCGATGAGGAGCTTCTCCGGCAGCTCCGTGTTGATCATCTGGTAGGTGATGAACCGCAGCTCGGGCTGCATGACCTGGGGAAAGGAATCCCAGTGGATGCGGCGGCGGGGGGCGCTGGGGTTGGCGATCAGCGGGTCCAGCGGCCAGACGGGCGCGTCGTATCGGGCGATGGGGCCGGTGTACTCGGCGACGACGCGGTCGGGCTGGATGACCGGCGTCTGCGAGGACGGCGCGAGAGGGATGGTCAGGGGGAGGGTCACAGGTCGTAATGTCCGTTCAGCAGTTGCTCGATGGCCTCGCGGTCGGCGTGCGTGACCCGGGCAAGGGCCTCGCGCCAGACGGGCGGACCGAGCCGGTTCTTCAGGTCCTCCAGGCGTGCGTGGGCGTCGCCCCAGTCGGCTGACCAGACCTCGGGTGCCAGGACGGCCCGCAGATTCTCGATGCCCTGGTGGAGGTGGGCGAGACGGGGGTGGTGGGCCGGAGTGACACGCGCGTTCGGGCAGGCAGTACAGAGCAGGAACGAGGCCCGACAGCCGGTGGCGCTGCCCGTGAAGGGGCTGTGGTGGTAGTCGGTGCAGGCCGCGGTGATGGTCTCACGGTCCCTGGGCCCGGCCGTATCGCTGAGCCGGGCCCGCAGCGTGCGGTGAGCCTGGTCGACGGCGTCGGTGATGCCGTCAGCGATCACCTCCGCGGCGGCCTGCTGGGCCTGGGGCTCGAGCAGCACGTAGACGCTGTCGTGGGTGTCCTGGGTGTTCTGCCCGGGCTCGCGCCGGTGCAGGACGTTCACCGTCTTCCGAAGGCGCCGCATGGGCGATCCGGACAACCCGACCTGCTGTCCCCAGAGGTGCGGGGCGGTGTGGTGCAGACCGACTCCGATCACGCCGACCCGGACTTCGTCGTCACGCCTGCCCTGATAGGGCCTGTTCGTGCGCCAGAGCAGCAGCCGGTCCAGCTCCGGAGCCTGTTCGGCCACCAGAGCGCGGGCATGGGCGGTGGCCTCCAAAGCCAGGGTGACCAGGCGTCCAGGTGAGTCGGCGCCGAAGTCGGTGATGTTCCTGGTCTCGAAGTGCCGGCCGGTGCCTCGACGGCGCTTTTCCAGCTCGATACGGTAGACTGGGAAGCCGCCCTCGCCCGAGTCGGGGGTGGCGCGAGGAACAGGCAGCTCAGACACGGTGGTGGCGTTCAACCCGTGATCGGCCACCAACAAGACGGCCAGAGCGACCGCCTCCATGCGGTTCAGGAAGAGCCGTTCCCAGGTGGCTGCGGCGTTGTCACCGCCCATCGCGCGCAGATAGCGCGAAACGATCCTGGTGCGGCTTCCGTCGGATCCGACGTACCGAGGAACCTCGCCAGTCCGGGCCAGGCAGTCCAGAGCCTCCCCGACGAGCCACTGCTCCGTGCCCGGCTCCAGGGCGCCAGCCCGCCAGCGGTGCAGCAGCTCCGTGTTCTCACGAATACGCAGGCAAGCGGCGCGAAACATCCGCTGTGCAGCGAGGCGGAGCTGCCGATATTCATCCGGAGAGAAGGCGGCTTCGGCCTTGCTCACTTGGAACACTCGCTTGGCCATCGCCTCCCGGACGTCCTGGGGCAGGCGCGGATCCGGCCGTAAGAACGCGGCCATCGTCAAGATCTGCCTCCTGCCAGAGGAAGTTCGAGGACGGCTGATCCGCCAGGCGTTCCAGACCGCCACCGTCAGCTCATCGACGTCCTGGGGCGGCTCATCCCGCCCGGCGAGGAACCGGGCAAAGACCCTCAGTTCCTTCCACGTCGACCGGCTTGAGGTAAGGGAGTTCCAGCCGCCACCGGGTGCGCAACGGGCCGCGAACAGAGCGGCCCAGGAATACTGCATCGCCGGCGCCACGGGCAGAGCAGTGAAGTCGTAGTCGGCCACCGCGCCCTTCGCGCTGCGGTGACGGACGACGAGGCTGCCCGGCTCGCGGACCACAGGGCGGTGGTGCGGCGCATCGGGCAGCGCGGCCGAGCGTCCCCGCCGGCTCACGCGACCTCCATCCGCTCGTCCAGATCCTGAATGCCCTCGCTCTCACGGGCAATCCGTGCGAACACCGAGGTCATCCTCTCCTGCGACAACCCGGCGACGCCGGCCAGATCCCCACTTGGCTCGGCGAGCAGCGAGCGCAGCTGCAGATCCGCGACAGGCGCGAGATAGATCCGCCGTGTGGTCTCCAGGTCCGCGTGTCCGAGCAGGTCCTGCACCATCCGCCACGGATCTCCGTAGAGCAGCCGGAAGTCCCGACGCTCCTCTGCGGTCAGCCCCATCCGCTGGTCGATCAGGTAGTTGAGGACCACCAGCATGTAGAGCGCGAAGCTGTGCCGGGCCATGTGCGGCGTCGCGAACGGCGGCTCGGCCATGACGTCCGCCAGCACCGTCTCGCACCGATGCGAGGCCGTGCGGAAGACGTTCTCCCACGACGCCGGACGAAACGGCAGCCCGGACTCGTTCAGCCACAGCCACAACGGCTCAGGCCCCTGGGGCCCTTCCGTGAAGTACGTCATCCGCTCGGCGACCGTTGCCTCGCCCAGCGGGGTCTGACCCACGACACCGTCCTGGTCGCGCCAGTGCAGCACCCTTCGTAGCTGGCCGCTCTGGTGCGTCACCAGCCGCCACTCGGAAAGCCGCTCGTAGCGGCCCCGGGCCTGAGCACGGCGTACCACATCCGCCCGCGTCGACTCCACGTAGCCTTCAACTTCGCCCAGCGCCACCGCCGAGGCGTAGAACGTGCGGGCCTTCTTCGTCTTGGTCACCGCCCGCGCGAGCCGGCCACCGTAGTAGCGGCCTCCTTCCAGCCGTGTGCGGGGCACCTCGAACAACAGCAGCGAGGCCGCCTCGGTCAGGCGCATCCCCGATGACAGCAGCAGCCCCGCATAGGCGGCGTTGCGGTCTTCAAGGCGCCCCACCCACCCGGGATCCGGCCTGCCATCGGCGGTGTGGCCGCGCAGGCCGACGTCCAACCACAGCCGGAAGGCCCGAGGCGTCAGCCAGCGGACGTTACTGGCCCTCGCGTGCTTCGCACGAGCAGCTGGCACCGCCACGGCCTCGCCGTTGCGACCGATCACCGACCGCGTCTCGACCGGGTTCACCGCGATGTACCCGCGGTCCACGACCCACCCATAGAGCCTGCTTAGCGCGGCCAGACCACGGTTCCACCGGGCGCCGCCTACCTTGCGAGGGTTGCGTGGAGATCGAGTCCGCCAGTCTTCAAAGTCCCACAAGTCATCAGCGGTCGCTTCGTTCCAGTTCTTGCCCCGGCCCCACAGGAAATCGAAGAACATGCAGTAGTCGCCGGTGTAATTCCGCTTCGACTCGTGTTCAAGACGTGAGAAGGACGATCGGCACAGGTACAGGCTCAGAACCCCGTCGACCCGGTAGTCCGGCGACAGCAGAATCGGATCCCCAGGGTGAATGCCGAACCGCTCTTCCCGCTCGGCCAGGTCATCCCAGCCTGTCAAGATCGGTATTCGATCCGTCACCACCCGGGTCTTGGGCACCCAGTACGTACGCCAGCCTGGCACAGAACCACCCCTGTTGGATCAGCTTCAACACGCCGATTCAACAGGGAAGCTGCTCCACTTCTCCCAGGCTCCGTGCGACTCGAGGAAGTCGTTCAGAAGGGCCTCGTGGCCCTCGGCCCCGGCCGCTTCGGTCTCAGCAGGCCCCGCCGTGGTCGTGGGCGGCTGGACGTTGGCCTCGGGTTCGGGATCCGGCGGGGTGCGTGCCTGCTCCGCCTCGCGTTCGGTGTCTGTGGCGGGGGCGGGGCCGGGGCGTACGGCGTCGCCGTAGAGGCGTTCGAACTCGGCGATGGCAGCGAGGGGGCCGCCGTACTGGCCGGCTTCCACACGGAGGTGGTTCTCGCCGTGGAGGTGGACGCTCGGTCCGTCGCGGTAGGTGCCCACGGCGACGGTGGTCCAGCCGTCGTGGGCGTGCGCGTGGATGATCAGGCGGCCGGACCGTATGTCGTCGTAGATCTTCTGGGCGTCACCTGAGACCTCGCGGATCTCTTCGCGCGTGCACCAGTGCATGGGGTAGTTGGCCCAGGTCCACTCGGTGGTGATCTCTTCACGTAGCCGGGGCGTGATGTCCACGGCGACGCCTTCGGCGCGCAGGGCGTGTGCGGCTTGGTCGGCGTAGTGCGGTTCCTCGCGGTCGATGCGGGCCATGACCATCGTGGTGTCGTCGAGGGGCTCGAACCCGTGGAGGGCGAGCAGCGCCCGCACGGTGTGGGTGGCAGTGCCCGTAACGGTGGCGCTGACGGCGCTGGGGCGGCCGTCGAGCAGGTCGAGCCGGATGTGCGGGTCTGCTTCGGGGTGCGGCAATCGGTTCTCGTTTCACGGCTGTGGCCGGTGCGGGGGCCGGCCGGAGCGGATGGGTCAGCGGAGTGTGCGGGCGCTGGATGCGGTGGCGCGTGGCGGGCCGGCCCGTGGGGCGGCCGGGCTGCGCGGTGCGCGCGTAGTGGGTGGCGCGGGGCTGGTGCTGCGATGCCAGCGGGTGCGCAGGGCGGTGAGGTCGGCCAAGGCGCGGCGACTGCCGGTGATCAGCTGGTGTGGGGTGTTGACCGGGTCCTGTGCGTAGACGGTGATGCGCGTTCCGACGTCGAAGGCGCGAGCGAGCAGAGCGCGTTGAAGCACTCGCTCACCCCAGTATTCGGGCGAGCCGACGGGCACGGAGACCAGGTCGATGAGATCACGGGGCTCGAGCCCGTCTGCGAGGAGTCCGCGGTGCTGGGCCTCCCACAGCACCGTCACGGAGTCCACGGGCTGTCCGTTGTGGACCAGGGTGGTCAGGCACTGCCAGAGGGCGGCGTGCAGGGGCAGCGTGAAGTCGTCGGGCTGCAGCCAACGCATGTCCTTCAGCTCCGCGGGGTGCGCCGTGGCGGTGGACAGCAGGAGGCGTTCCTCGTCGACCGCGTCCTCGCCGTGGTGTCCCGCCCGGGGAGCCGGTGTCACGGTGCGCGGCAGGGAGCCGGGGTGTGAGGCGAACTGTCCGGCGAGCCTTTCGAGGAACTGGCCGAGCGTGTCGGCCTGGGTCAGGGTGGCGGCCACCGGGTTGGGCAGGGTGCTGTCGGTCGCGGTCTGGGCGAGGCGTTCGGCGTGCATGAGCAACGTGCGTCGAGCGTGATCGGCTCGGACTATCCGTGCGTACGCCGGCGCGTGCTCCGGCCATGGGCAGACCTGGATGAGGGTGTGGAGATAGGAGGCGGTGAGGCCGGGAGCGTGGGGGCGTGCCGCTTCGAGTACGGCGTTCAGCCAGGCAGGGCTGGAGCGGTGCGTGTCCGGTTCGGGCGGCGGCAGCTCGCGCATGGCCTTCCAGAGAGCACCGTGGCCATGGTTGCTGAAGTGGGCGGAGTCCAGGGCTTCGATGTCGTCGAGTCGGTCGGGTTCCAGGAGGAGGGCGCCGAGCAGGGACTGCTCGGCGTAGTGCACAGGCTGCGGCGTTTGCACGATGTCGAGGTCGTCCTCGTACGGGACGGGTCGGTGGGGCATCAGGCGGCCAGGGTGAAGTCGTCGGGGTGAAGGGTCTTGCCCAGGTGCGGGGCCAGAAGGTGGGCGGCGAGCCGGGGCGGGACGGCGTTACCGATCTGGCCGAAGACCTGGCCCTTGTTGCCGGCCCAGGGGTAGTCGGCGGGGAACGTCTGCAAAACCCCGGCCTCTTCGGCCGTGATCCGGATGGACCCCGGTGCAGGCTGCTCCTCGCGCGTGTCGGTGATGTCGCCGGAGGGCGCGGCAACCCAGACGCATTCGTTCGCGCGGTGACCGAAGAAGAGGGTGCCAGCGGGCTCCTGGACGGAGCGGACGGTCGCGTTGGACTGGTTGTTACTGCGCAACGACCACGACCACCGGTGCGCCTCCCCGGTGAACGTCGGCGCGGGAGCGTGGGCCGGCCGGTCCTCTCTCGCGCCGTGGCGCTTCGTCCAGCCCGCTCCTTCGCGGCGGGACTGCAGGATCACGCCGGTCTGAGGCTTCCAGGTGCCGCGCTCGCGTGCGTCGCTGAGCGTCTTGCGCGATCCGGAGGGGAAGGGTTCGGGTCCGCCTCCCGGCCCGCCGCCGGCACACACGGTCGGCACGGGGCGGTCGGTGGCGCCCCAGCCGAGGGCCTCGGCCATGGACACCCACTTCTGCCGGCCCGGCCCGAACAGCGACTCCGGCTCGGCGACCTTGGCGTGGGTGGGCGCGGGGGGCTCGGCGGTGCGCGTGCGTGAGGCGAGCAGGATCGCCCGCCTCCTGGTCTGCGGCACCCCGTAGTCGGCGGCGTTCAGGATGCCGGTCCACACCGAGAAGCCCCAGCTGCGCAGGATCGCGGCGTACTGGCGCCACAGCGGCAGGACGTCGGGGACCTCTTCCATCGCGATCCACTCGGGCTGGCCGTGCTGGTTGAGGGCGTGGAGGTAGCGCATGGGTTCGGCGGCCAGCAGGGAGCGCTCGTCCTGGCAGGCGGCCAGCAGCTGTGTGCGAGTGTCGCGGCCGTCGGCGAGGTCGGCGACGGCCTGGTGGACCAGGGGCTGGTCGAGGAGCCCGAGGCGTTTGCCGGCCATCGACCACGCCTGGCAGGGCGGGCTGGCGATGAGGCCGGTCGTCTTCCCGAGGAAGGGCCGCACCGGGTACATCGCCACGTCGGTGCGGATGGTCAACTGCCCCGCCGCGGCACGGGTCTTGCACGCCCAATCGTCCCATTCCAGGCCGATGTCGCGGACGCCGAGGACGGTCAGGGCGTGGCTCCAGCCGCCGGGCCCGGCGAACAGGTCGAGCACGATCACGTGGCCAGCCCGAAGTCGTCGCGGGAGGGGGCGTCGGCGTCGCCCCGGCAGGCCCAGGGCGAGCATCCGTCGGTGACCCCGTCCTCCAGCTCGGTGGCGTCCTCGGCACTGCCCAGTTCTTGCTGCAGAGCGGCCCACTCGGCCGCGGTGACGTGATCGATGGGCGCCTCGGACAGGGGCACGCGGGAGCGGTGCAGGAAGGCTTGGCCGAGCAGGCGGTTGCCGCTGGCGTTGGCACGCGCGTTGCCCTGGCGGATGGCGGCATCGAAGGCGACGACGTCCGCCCATTCCTCGGGCGAGTTGTCGCGGATCTGGCGCCACTGCGCGTTGCCGTGGAACGGGCATCCCAAGCAGCTGCTCTTGGGGGTGTCGGCGAGGCCCAGCGACGACAGGTAGCGGACGCAGTCGGCGCGCGACCAGCCCATGTCGATGAGCGGGTGCCGGTTGCGCATGTACTTCACGTCCGCGTCCTTGGCGCGGTGGAACTCGTCGGTGGAGATGCCGACCCACTGCTCGACGAACACCTCCCGCGGGATGCGTGCGGGGTAGGGGTAGCCGAGGAGTGCTCTGACCTGCTTCTTTATCGGTTTGATCTTGTACTCGCCGGTGCACTGCCGACGGGTCATCCCGGCCTTGCCGTCCTGGTTGAGTATGTATAGCGGCATGGAGGCGAACCGGTGATCCGGGTCGAGGGCGTCGTCGCGGATGTTGCCGGTGGACACGCGCAGGACGGGGATGCCGGCTGGGGCGGCGATCTCGCGTTCCAGCCGGTCGAGGTGCGCGTACACCGAGCGGGGTTCCCACCCGGTGTCGGCGACTCCGCCGAAAGTTCGCGATTTCTGAAGGTGCTTCATGGCGAACTTGCGGGTGGGGTTGCCGGAGATCCGGGAGTGGGGGCGCGAGTTCGTGGGATTGAGGGCAGGGGGGTGCATGTGTGGGGCCTGTCGATCGGGGTAAGGGAGGCGGACGTCTGTCGACTGGTGGGTGTCGGCGGAGATCCGGGTTACTGGTTCTGTTCGAGTGCGGACTCGAGGAACGCCTTGGCGGCGTTGGCGTAGCGGATGGCAGCGCGTTCGCTGATGCCGAAGACGGCGGCCAGGTGGAGGGCGTCGGGGCCACGGGTGAGGGCCTCTTCGAGCTGGCGGTCCATCCGGATCCGGTTGAGCGTCACGCCGGTCTCGCGGAATTGATCACTGAGCCAGTGGAAGCTGACGGGCTTCTCGTTCTGGGCGGTGTGCTCGGAGATGATCAGGTGGGGGTTGATGGTGTGGGGCCATCGCCGGTGCCGGTGGAGCAGGTACTGGGTGATGACCTGCGCGGTTAGCTCGTCGAGCCGACGAGGGTGGCCGCCGATGGTGATCCTGCGGTCGGCCAATCCGGCTTCGTCGATGAGCAGTTCGCGCAAGGCCGTGGGGCGGGCGGCATGGACGGCGGTGAGCGCGAGGATGACCCGGCGCAACGGGGTGGTGGCGTGGCTGACGAGGGCTTCGAGCTGTTCCGGGCGGAGCGGTGTCGGCAGGCCGACGGCGACTCGCCCGGTATTGATGCGGGTGGTGGGGTCATGGAAGAGGCGCCCGGCGCGCTTGTGGAACTGGAAGATCGATCGGAGCGCGACGAGGGCTCGCTTGCGTTTCAGGCCGGTCAGCCCGGCGGCGACGTCCTTGATGTCCTGGCGGGTGACCTCGCGCAGGTGCTGGTAGCGCGTGGACCAGTCGATCAGGGTCGGGAGGGCGGCGTCGAGATAGTTGCGGATGGTGTCGGTGGATCGCTGCTGGGTGCGGGCGCCGCCGTCGCGCAGAGTGGTGGCCCAGAGCTCGATCTCCTCGGCGAGGATGGGGGTGAGGAGGGCGAGTTTGCGCTGGAGCCAGGCATCGAAGGTGGGGACGCGGTCGTCGTGGAGGATGCCGAGCAGGTCGAGGACCTCGGCGGTGTGCGCGACGTTGTGGCCGAGCTGGTCGATCGGGACGATGTCGGAGTAGGCGATGGTGTCGCCGGGCGCGTGTCCGGAGAGCAGGACCAGGAGACCGTCGTTGATCTCGCGGACGATCCACCATGCCCAGCCGCGGGCCTCGGCGAGCCGGTGGGCGGTGTCTCGGGCCTCGATCAGTGTGGGGTTGTCCGGGTTCGCGTGCCGGTCCCGGCTGAAACGGAGGTAGTCGGGACGGGCAGGGAAGAGAGCGAGTTGTCCCGGCATCTGCCAGGTCACCGGGGCCGGTCGAAGGACGGGCGGTTTGCGGGGCCGTCCGCGGGCGCGACGCGGGCCGAGCGGGAAGACGAGGAACAGCTGCCAGGCGACCAGATCGACGTCGGGCATGGCCGAGCGGATCACCATGCGCCCGAGCTGTCGCAGGGCTTGGCGGTGGCAGAGTCGGCAGTGGCCGTGCTTGAGCGGAACCGTGCGGTGGCATCCGGCGCACTTCTCGCGGTCCCAGACCCGCCAGCCGACGCACTCAGGACACATTCGGCTGAAGGCGAGCACGCCCCAGGCCAGGCAGTAGCGGCATCTGTCCACGGAGCCGGGCGGGGTGGTCATGCGGGCGGCAGGGACCGGCCTCGTGGCGCCCGCGGTGTGACACGTTGGCTCTCCCCGACGGCCCGCTGCGGCTCTTCCTCCGACGCCGGTGCCGTGACGGCGTCCGGCTCAGGGATCAGCAGCTCGTCGATGCCGCAGCCGAGCACGGCGCAGATCACGTCCAGGTCCGCGAGCTTGACGCTGATCGGCTGTCCGGACCAGAGCCCGGACATCTTGCCGGCCGAGATCACCAGGCCCCGTTCGGCGAGCATCCGCTGAAGCTCGCTGGCCTTCCAGATCCCGCGGTTGGCTGCGGCCAGCCGGAGATTCCACCTCATCGTGCGAGTCCCTTCAGACGGGCGGCGGCCCGGTCCTGACCTGCGATCCACGCGTCCTCGACGTGAGTGTGCAGCACGTGGACGTACCGCATCGTGGTGGCCACCCACCAGTGGCCGAGCAGCTCCTGGATGGCCAGCAGGTCCATGCCGTGCCGGTAGAGCTGAGAAGCGCAGAAGTGCCGCAGGACATGCGGGGTGAGCCGGCCTGACCAGGAGGGCAGGTGACAGCCGCCGGCCTCGGCCAGGCCGCGGCGCAGGGAGTCGGCGCCGACACGGGTGGCGGAGCCGTCGGCATGGTGACGTTCGGTGGCGAACAGCGGTGCACCGGGACGGGTGTGGTCCGCGTCGAAGTAACCCCACACATCCTCGATGTACCAGCGCAGCAGCCGGTCCGCTCCGTTGATCAGCGGGACCACCCGCTGGCGCGGGCCGGAGCCCTGGGCGCCCTTGCCGAAGCGGACGTGGAGCTTGCCGAAGTGGCCCAGCTCCCAGCGGACATCATCCAGGTCCAGACGGCGGACCTCGTTGATGCGCAGGCCCACCAGTGAGATCAGCTTCGCAGCGGTGTAGTTGCGTGCCGCCGGGGCGAATTTCCGGCAGGCCGCAAGGTCGTCGCGCCAGCCCGTGAAGAGCATCTCGACTTCGGGACCGGTGGGTGGGATGCGCAGGCCGATCTCCCCGCGTCCGCGCGGGCGGTTCATCTCGTCGAGCGGACATGTGATCACCGTGCCGGTCATCGCATGCAGCTCGGCGCGGAAACGCAGCTCCAGGAAGTCGAAGAACGTCGACAGGGACTGGGCGTATGCCAGCCGGGTGCCCTGCGAGGCGGACCGCACCGTGCCACCGAAGTACGTGTCCGCGTCGGCGGGCTGCATCTCCCAGAGCGGGCGCCCGAACCAGCTGCGGATCTGTTCCAGGTGGGACATGTCGCCGCGGATCGTGCCGTCGGTCAACCCGGCGGAGGCCCGCGCCAGGACGAAGCCCGCGAGCACGTCGGTCTCGAACGCCTCCAGCTCCTCCGGGCTCGCTGGACGCCGTGCCGTGCTGAGGTCCCGTACGACTGCCAGCGCCACGCTTCCTCCCCGCACGCTCAGCCAATGCGAATAAACGGAGGCTAGAACGATGGGAGTTCAAGAATCCCGATAACTCGTCAGGTTCACTCGTGAGGGTGGAGAACACGCTGGCGCCCCTGGTCAGGCACGACTGAGCCTGCAGGAGGAGCAGCGGGGCGGCGGGGAACATGCGAGGTATCCCACAAGATCGCGTAATCGACCTTGGGGAGGATGCCCTCGGCGGACAGGGCGAGCAGGGTGCTGGACTGGACTCCGGCGCCCAGGGACAGGGCGCGGAACTGGGGCTGTTCGGTGATGGTCGGTCCTGAAGGGTGAGAGGTCTAGGGGGCTGCTTCAGCGCGCCGGCGGCACGGGCGCGTCGGTGGGCCGGGGCTGTTCTGGGGGAGCGGGCAGGAGCCCGTCGAGCAGGTCGGCGGCGGAGGCGGCGAACTGCTGTGGTGTGGGGCGCAGGAGCACGGGCGGCGACGTCGTGGCGTCGCGTCGGCGGCGCTCGTTCTCGACGGCGCGCGCCAGAGCTGCGGTCAGTTCCGCGCTCGCGTCCTGGGCGGCCTTGGCCGTGCGTGCCAGATGGTCGAGGCGAAGCAGGTGCGCCTGGTCGCGTGGCTGCTCCCGCTCCAGATCGAGGAAGAGCCGGAGCGCGGCGGCGGCGAGCGCCTGTGCCTCGGTGATCCGGGCTATCAGCACCTGTACGCCGTCGACAGGGGTGCGGCGCAGGCGCTGCTGAAGCGCGGTTGCGTCGGCCGCGAGTTGGTCGAGTGCCGCGTGGAGGCTCGCGGACTCAGGCATGGTGGGCCGTGCCGATCCGGGGCTTCAGGGCCTGGGCGAACGCGGCGGTCACGGCGGCGGCCGGAACGGGATCCGGCAGTAGGGCCCGGACGATCGGGGTGCCGATGACGACGGCGTCGACCAGGGGCGCCACGCGGGCGGCGAGGTCGGGGCTGGAGATGCCCACCCCCGAGACCACGGGCAGCGCACTCGCCGCGCGCAGTCGCTCGGTGAAGGCTTCGAGGGCTGTCAGGTCGAGGGGGCCCTGAAAGCCGGTGACGCCGCTGCTCGCGGGTGCGTAGAGCCAGCCGGACGCACTCTCGACCGCGGCGGGAAGGTCGGTGTCCGCAGTGGCGCGCGGGACGAGGTGCGGTGCGCTCAGGCCGGCGTGGTGGGCAGCGCGATGCCAGCGGAGCGCTTCTTCGAGGGGCAGGTCGACGACCATGATCCCCGCAGCGCCCGCGTCGGCCATGAGGCGAGCCAGACGCTCTGGGCCGTGGCGGCGTACGGCGTCCCAGTACGTCATGACTACCGTCGGCCGCAGCGACGCGGCGTGCGCGACGGCGCGGGCGGTGCGGTCCAGGACGTTGCCCTTGGCCAGGGTGCGCTGGTAGGCGGACCGGATGAGGCGTCCGTCGAGGACCGGGTTCGCACAGGGCAGGCCGATCTCGAACAGGTCGGCCCCGGCCTGGGCGAGGTGGTCGAGCTGGCGGCGCTGGACGTCCGGCTCATGGACACCACCCGGGATGAACACCCCCAATGCACAGGAGGGTTGGGTCAGGCGGGTATGGAGGTGAGTGGAGGTTGCCAGGGCGGGTCCTTCGCAGAGTGGGGGTTGGGCCTGTCATCGGCGACGGCCGGCCGGTGAGGTGGCTGGTGCGGCGACGGTGCTCGGCACGGCCCGGGGAGCAGTCGGCTTCGGCGGCGACGTGCGGGTCGGCGCATCGTCGGCAAAGGCGGGATGGACGGCGTCAAGGCCGTCGGCGAGGTCACGGGTACGGTCGGTGGCGTCGCGCAGCCACTGCCATGCGGAGTCGGGGAGGCGGCGCCAGTGGGCGTGGTTGCGCGCCCATTCGAGGATCTCGGCGGCGTTGCGCAGTTGTTCGGCAAGCTGCTGCAGCACCGCGGCCTGCTGTTCGGGATCAGCGGTGGTGTGCGCGGCTTGCAGCAGTGCGCCGAGGTCGGCAGGCAGCGGCTCGTCGTCCATGGGCAGCCCATAGAGCTGTGCGTGCAGGGCCTGGGCGTAGACGGTCACGGGGCCGCCGCGGGAGCGGTAGCCGTGCTGGGCTGCGGCCTGGCGCCGGACGGCGAAGTTGACGGTCACGTCGCGGGGTGCGGCGCCGGGGATCTGGTCGGCGAGGGCACGGGCGAAATCGTGCACGGTGGGGGTGTCGGAGGACGTGGCGCTCTCCTCGAAGGACGGGGTCGGGTCAGCGGGCGCGGGCGGCGACAGCTGCGGGCCGGGGAGCGGCGGGAGACGTCGTACGCAGGGCGGCGGGCCGGGGGTGTGCGAAGGAGGTTGCGAGGCCACGGCGTCCGGCAGGGCTCAGGTGCACGCGCTCGTCCACGAGCCACAGTTGGCAGTCCTCGCGCGTGATCAGGTCGCGGTTCTCCAGAGCGCGGATGGTGCTGATGCTGAAGCGGACGCCCTCGCGGCGGTGGTAGGGCCTGCCGTCGCTGATGGTCACGTCCCCGCGGGCGATGGCGTGCAGGGTGCCGTGCTGGGTGCGAGACAGCGCAGGCGGCTGGTGCTCGGGCAGGTAGCCGTAGTGGCGGCGTTCGGCAACGTATTGCTCGGCGGACGCGACGGCGTCGAAGGCTCCCAGGGCGGTGAGTTCGGAGACGAGGGTGAAGCGCCGTCCGATCTCTCCGCGCGCGTCCTGCAAGCTGGGGACGGCCAGGAAGCCGTCGCCGAGCTCCATGGGCAGTCCTGCCTGGGCGTGGATGAGGATGTCCTCGGCGTCGATGAGGTGGTCGGCAGCGTCCGTGGCCAGATGGGCGAGCTGACGGATCCGGGCGTACACGGCGCGGATGACGGGGCTGTGGTACATCGACTCCTTGTTGAGCGCGGTGACGATGTCGAGGGCCGAGTTGGCCAGGGCTTGGGCGCTGGCCGTCTGGGTGTTCAGGATGTCGGCGGGCCGGTTCCCGTTGACCGCATGTCGCAGGTGCAGGTCGTGGAAGCGTGTGAAGTCGGCAGCCAGACAGAGGAGTTGCTCGGCCGGTTCAAGGGGAATGGTCTTCTCGGGCAGGGGTGGCTCCGGGGCAGGGGGTTCAGCGGCGGCGCGGCCGGGTGCTGCCGAGCTGCGCGAGGGCGTGATCGACGTGAGGGTTGATCGCGGCTCCGCGGACCGGGGTGATCAGGTTGCTGTGCTCGGAGCGGGTGCTGAGCGGCACGTCGGCGAAGGCGCGTTCCACCGCCGTGGGTGTGGCCAGGTGGGCGAAGAAGTTCCGCACGAGTGCGTCGGGGGCGTCGCGGGTGAAGGTGGCCAGCGGCTGCTTCTCGAAGAAGGCGTGCCAGGCCCGCCAGGTGATGTCCTCATCGGGCGTGTGCAGGAGCTGGCAGCACCAGTCGGGTGAGGTCAGGGCGCTGGCTTCGGCGGACCAGTCGTTGTGCGCCGCGAGCTGTTCCAGGGGCATCTCTGTGATCGGGATGCGCTCGGCGTGACGGGTGTCGCCGAGCAGCTGGGGCAGAGTCTGGGTGACGGCGGCGACGGCCTCCAGAGGCGTCTGCCGGCTGAACTGCACTTCCCAGTACGGTTCGTGGTGCGTGATTGTCCACCACTGTCCCAGGGGGTGGATGGGGTCGAAATCGACGAACATGCTGCCGTCAGGGCTGTCGATCTTGACGTGTCCGGTGGCGGGGTCGTGCTGCGGGGTCCAGCCGAAGAGATGGATCAGCGGGCCGATCGCGTCGGCGAGCCGGTCACCGGCGCCGGCCATATACCGCGGGGAGACCATGACCCGGTCATCGGGCCCGTACGCGCTCACCGGCGGGCTCCGTGGGCGACCGCGGTCTTGGGCGGGGTGGCGGCTGCGGTACGCAGTGCCGCTCGGGGGCGTGGCCGGGTCAGCGCCTGCCGACCTTGCTCGGTGACGGAGATCTTCTGCCCTCCCGCCCACAGGGAGGTGCTGGTGTCAGGGCTGACGAGTCCGCGCTTTTCCAGGGCCCGATAGGTGGCGATGGAGACGCGGGTGCCGTCGTTGGTGGCGACGCGGGTTACGCCCAGTCCGCGAGTGGCGCTCTCGTACAGGTGACCTCCGCCGTTCAGGGCGGTGAGGGCGTCGTGCTGGGCCGCTGTCAGCTCGGGGTCCGTCGTCTGCTGTTGCTGTGCGGCTGCCACCTTGTTCTCGTGCGTGGTGGTCAGGTCCTCGGTGATGCCGTGGGCGAGGTAGTGGCAGCCGATGGCGCACAGGTCGAGCTGGTGGACGGCATCGTCGAGGTGGCCGTTCATCTTCGGGATGGCCTCCGCGTGACGGACGGTGCGCACGGCCTCGTCGTCGGCCGGGTAGCCGGCGAACTGGGCGCCCTCGTAGGGGTTGGCGAGCACCACGTGGGCCAGGTCGGTGCCGGCGAGCGATGAGGAGGACACGACCGAGGCCATCAGCTCCAGGCCGGCCCGGCTGCCGGCGACGGATGTGTACGTGCTGTTGTCGAGCGCGGTCAGGCGCACCAGGGCGGTGGCCGTGAGGTCCTGCGCCCGCAGGAGCAGGGGGCGGACGTGGCGCAGCGCGTCCGTGCCGGGTGTGTAGGAGATGTCGCGTACGCGGCCCTTGAGGGATTCGAAGTCATCTGCCAACTGCCGTAGCTGGACAACTTGTTCGTTCAGGTCGGGTGGAGGCGCAGGGATGGGGAGGCTCCTGTGGTTCAGCGGCTTCGGGCGGTGGTCTGCGTGGCGGCGGGCAGCGGGCGGGGCGCGGTGCCGGGCGCGGTGCGCGGCCCAGCGGAGGGCGCGTCGATGGCGGAGGCGAGGGCGGTGATGCCGGCCGAGGTGAGGCGTACGCGGTCCAGGGGCGGGCCGCCGACGTAGGCGGCGCGTGCCGTGCCCGGTGTCCTCTCGGCCAGTGCTTTCGACTCCAGGGCGCGCAGGGTGCTCATCAGTACTTTGGGCTCGCGGGAGCGGGTGAACTCGCGCCCCAGGGAGTTGCTGGCCGTGACGTGTCCGCGGGCGATCTCGGCCAGGGCGGTGCGGTGCGCGGCGCTGAGCTGACCGCCGGGTGCTGGCGAGCGCCGCCGTCTGGTCTCGCAGGCCAGTGTCACGGCGCTGGTGACGGCGGCTTCCGGAGCCAGCGCGGTCAGTTCCCGGGCGGCGCGGGTGTTCAGGTCGATCGAGGCGTCGGCGAGGACGATGAGCTGCCTCAGCCGCGCGATGACCTCGATCAAATCGTCGCTCTCGTAGAGCCGTTCGCTTTGGATGACCTTGATGGCGGCCCCGGTGGCGGAGACCAGACGGTGCGCCGAGGTGGCGTAGGTGTCCGGCAGCGGTGCGCTTGCGGCAGGCAGGAGCAGGTCGAGTGCGTCGTTGTGCTGGGTGTACTGGTCGGCCAGCTGGAGCAGCCGCTCGACGGGTGTCGGCGGGGGCGCCACCTCGAACAGCAGGGCCTCAGCGGGCGAATCGATCATGCGCGAGACCTGTGGGCGGGAGCGGGGACGGAGGATGACGCCGGCGTGACGCCGGGCTTCGAGACCTGAGCGGACGGGGCCTGCGGGGCCGGTGCGTTGGATTCGAGGACCGCGGCGACGTCGGCGATGTGCCGGGTGCAGGCAAGCGCCTGCTGGTTGCTCGCCTGGTGGGTGATGGCCCGCAGGGTGACGTCAGGGTCGCTGTTGCCGCATTCGAGGCAGCAGCGATGGTCGGGGTTCCAGTCGTCGGGAACGTCGTAGATCAGTGGCATAGAGGGGTCCAGGGGGCTCGGACGGTGAGCGGAGGGAGGCGGAGCGGGGCCGGCTCGGGCGGGAGGCGGCTTTACGCTGCGGGACCGAAGTCGGACTGCTTTGGGGTGGCCTTGGCGATGGCGCGGGCGGTGATGCCCTTGGAGGCGCGGGCGGAGGCGGCGGAGAGTTCGGCGGCCCCGGGCTCGAGATACCAGGGGCGCAGGTCGAGCATGGCGGCGCGCATGCCGGTGGCGAATGCGAGCGCGGTGCCCTTGGGCAGTGCACGGATGGCATCGGCGGCCAGGATGCGTTCCTGGCGCATGGACACGGAGGTGGACTTGCCGGACTCCGAGCTGGAGGTGGAGGTCGTCTCGACGTCGTGGTCGCCGATCAGGCGGGAGAGCTTGTCGGCGAAGTCGGGGTCGTCGATGCCCGAGCCGATGACCTTGATCGTGGAGGCGGACCACATGGCGTCCATGCCCGCGTCGCCCCAGACTTTCTGGCCCTGCCGGTAGGACTGGAGGATGGTGATCGGGATGATGCCGCGCGAGCCCAGGTGGGAGTACAGGTCGGGCAGGTCGCTGATCTTGCAGACGTTGGCGGCCTCGTCGAGGATCGCCAGCATCGGCGGGTCCAGGCGCCCGCCTGCCCGTTCGGCCTGCGCGGTCGCGGACCGCATCACCGAGTCCGCGCACGCGGCGATCAACGCGGAGGCACCGCCGCCGCCGTCCTTCGACAGCAGGTAGAGCGTGTCCTGCGAGGTGACGAACACGGACGGCTGGAATTCCGGTACGTCCTTCTGCGGGGTCACCCAGGCGGCGATCTCAGTGTTGAGCAGGGCGGCGGCGTACTGGCGGGCCGTCTCGTAGATGCCGTCGCGGGTTTCCGGCGGTCCCTCGACGGTGCCCTTGAGCTGGGCGGCGACCGCGGCGAACTTGTGGTCGCGCAAGATGTCGAGCGGGGTGCGGTCGGCGGGGAAGGCGAGCCACGCCATCACGTCGGTGATCGGCCGCTCGTCGAGGGCTGCGGCCAGGAACAGCTGCGACAGGATGTTGCTGCCGGCCTTCGACCAGAAGTCGCCCTGCTGTGAGGCGTCGACACTGGCGGCGAGGAAGTGGCCGGCGAGCCTTCCGGCGCCGTCGAGGGTCTTGGCGTCGGCCAGCGGGTTCCACCACATGCCTCGTTCGGCGTGGGCGATCTGCTGCGGGTCCATCGACCAGGTCCGGCCGACGGCCGCGCGTGCGTCGAGGGTCGCCGTGTAGGCGTCGCCCGCGGCTTTGTTGGAGGTGAGCAGGACCGGGCCGGGCGCGTTGAGGATCGAGGGGATCGCCAGACTGGTGGTCTTGCCGGAGCGGGGCGCCATGATCGCGACGGCGACGTCCTCGTACCCCATGCGTACTTCGTGCTTCGTGCCCTGGAGGTTGCCGAGGAGGATGCCGGTGTCCTTCGCCTCGATGTGCTTGGCGTCCTTCAGGCTCGGACGCAGGGAACGTGCCTTGTCGGTGATGGCCTTGGACATCAACGGCTCGATGTCCCTCTGTTTGGCCATGCCGGCGACGCGCTTCTTGCGCCCGCCGCCGCGGTGCCGCTGGTAGAGCACGGCGGCGGTGACGGCGAGGGCGACGAGCACGGTGCCGGGGAGGATGCGTGTGCCGAGCAGCAGGGACGTTTCGCCCAGGTCCGGCCATAGCTGGTCGGGGTGCAGCAGGGCCTGCACGGGCTGGTACGGGGCGCTGGCGCCGATGCCGGTGGCCCAGGACGTGAGGTTGCCGCCGAGCCAGGCGAGATTGGACAGAGGGACGGCGACGGCGAGGGCGCCACCCAGGATGCGGAAGGCTATGTCGTAGCCGTCGTTGGACGCGGAGTTGGACTGGGGCAAGGGCTGTTCCAGATACGAGAGAGGAAGGGGGCCGGCCGCGACGGGCCGGTCAGCGCGTGCGGCCTGGCGCAGGTCCGAGTGGCGGCGCAGCAACGCCGGTCACGCGGCGGTGCCGCTCGGCGAGGGCGCTGATGCGTCGCTCCAGTGCGAAGGCGACGTCCGTCGCGGGGACATGGCGGGTGTCGACGGTCATGCGGTCGCGGGCCCAGCCCGGGATGCGGCCAGGGTGGCGCCTGATGGGCGCGGGGTCGGAGAGTGCCTGCGTCACGGCGGCGATCAGGTGCAGGGGCGTGGTGCCGGTGAACACGGCCCGCCAGATCGTCGGGTCTCGGATGACGGCCGTCTCGATGTGCCACAGGTCGCTGCCGGGGTTTCCGACCCGCTCAACGCGCGTGATGCCGTCGGGGTCTGCGAGCCCACCGAAATGACGGGGCGGCTGCCATCCGGCGTCCTGCAACGCCGTAAAGGGATCGATCGCCGTCGGGGGCGGCCCGGACGGGTCGGTCAGTGCGTCGGTGAACGCGGCGATGATCTCAACGGGGGTGCGGCTCTGGAAGGTGGCCGCCCAGGCGGGATGATCTGCGGTACGCGCCTGGCGGATGGTCCACCAGTCCGGATCATCCGGATCGTCGGGAGCCAGATGCAGCTGCGTGAGCTGGTCCGGGCTGGTGAGCAGGACGCGAGGTGTGAGCGGTTCATGTCCGTGGCTCCAGCCGGCGACCCGGTGCAGCGGCTGGGTGATCCAGTCGGGATCGCCCATCCCCGCGAGGGAGCGCGGGGCGATGAACGCCTGCTCGACCATCTCGCTCACGGCCGTCACCGCCGGACCCTGGACGGTGTGGCGGCGGCCTTGTGCGCGGGTGCCGTCGTGGGCAGGGCCGTCGCGGCTGCGGTCGCCTGCCGCTGCGCGAGGGCGTTGACGGCGAAGATCACCTGGCCGTGGATGGCCCACTGGTCGAGGTGGGACCAGGCTTCCGCGTAGCTTTCGGCGAGCGGTTCCTCGTACGCCCTCGTACCGGGGCGTGCGCTCTCGGGCAGCGCGGCGCGTACCGCGAGCCAGTCGTCGTATACCGCGTAGAGGCGCTGTGTGGCCTCTCGCAGTTCTCGGACCTGCCAGGCGTAGCGCCGTGTCCGGTCGGTGGGCGACAGTCCGGCGAGCTGCCGTTCTGCGACATCGACGAGTTCGTCCGCGTGGTAGTACACCCGGCCGAACGCGGACAGGGTGTCGGCGTCGCGTTTCTGCTGGCGGCGGCCGTAGGCGTCCTCGTCGTGGGGCTGGAACGTCTCGGGGTCGGAGTGCCGGTCGGAGTAGTGGTCCCAGGCGGCGAGGATCTGCCGGCTGTGCCGCAGATAGATGGCGAGCTGACTGAGATAGAGCCGGTGGGCCGGGCTGGCCGGCCCGAGTGAAGTGGTCAAAGAGGGCCTTTGGACGTGCAGTTCTAAGGGAGGCGGGGTACGGAGCGGCCCAAGCCGCTCCGTACGGTCAGCGGCTGCGGGTCGCGGGCGTGGCCGACTCCGAGGCGGGGCCGTTCGGCGGCTGGGCGGTGGGCGCGGCGCTGCGGCGGGCCTTGCGGGCGGCGGCCCGGCTGGCCTTCAGCCGGGCTTCGTGGGCGGCGGCAAGCTGCTCACCCTGGGCGCCGCTTTCCACCTGGGCGACGAGGTGGGAGTGCGGGACGGCGTAGTGGCCGCGCGCGACGGGCGCGGGGTCGACGAGGGCGGTGGCGAATCCGGCGAGCAGGTGGCGCGGGGTGCGGTCGTCGAAGTGCGCGTGCCACAGCATGTGGTGGCCGCCCAGGCCAGTGGGCAGGGCGACTTCGGCCTTCCAGCTGAAGTAGTCACTGGTCAGCGTCGCTGACCGTTCCATGGTGGTGATGCCGTCCGGATGGCGGGCGTATTCGTTGCCGCGCTCGTCGCGCTCGTGCGTCCAGCCCGCCGCATGCAGCGTCGGCCAGATGTCCGGTTCTGCCTTGGGCGCGGTCCGCAGGAGCGCGTCGGTGAATCCGGCGAGGACCTCGGCGGGCGTGTTGCCGCCGAAGGACGCGTACCAGCGCTGCGACGAGATCCGCCACCAGGCGCCGCTGGTGTCCGGGGTCGGCTCGAGGACGAGCGTGTGCTGGAAGTCGGGACTGGCCAGCACGACGTGGGGAAGGTCAGGCTCACCGAAGTTCTTCCAGCCGCCGGCCCGCAATGCCTGGGTCACGTGACGCGGGTCACCGGGCCCGGCGAGGTGGCGAGGCGTGGTGTCGTACCAGATCGTCGACCAGGGTTCGTTGGCCTTGCTGACGATGTACGGGCGCGTCACGGCGCCGGCGCACCTGCGGGCCCGAACGCGTGGCTGTTCAGGCGCAGCACGTCCCAGTGCAGGACATGCCAGCCGGTGGCCTCCTGCGCGGCTTCCCGGAGCCCGGCGACGATCAGGCGGATCTCGTTGCTGTCGGCCTTCGTCACCTGGGCGACGAGGTGTGCGGCACTACGAAGAATGTCGCCGAGCAGGATGGGTACGCCGGTGTCCTGGTCGAGGAGGACGGCGAGCAGCGGCAGCACGTCGGCTACGGACGGATCGGTGTGCAGGTACTTCTGGACCTGGGCCAGGGCGGCGGTCGCCTGCGCGACGTCGTCGGCGCTGGGGGTGGAGGGGGTGGGCATCAGTGTCCTTGGACTAGGGAGAAGTGAGGTCTACGGGCGCCGGGTCAGCGGTGGCGCTTGTGGCGAGCCGGTCCGGGTGGTGGAGATGAGGGCGAGGGCGTGCCGGTGCCGGTGCGCTGCGCGGCTTCGAGGCGCCGCCGATGCTGCAGGCGGTGCTGTTCCGGCGTGACGGGGCTGCGCCGGGAATCGAGGAAGCCGAAGGTGTGCTGCGGCGTCTGCCCCTCCGAGCGCAGGAGCGGGGCGGGATCAGTGAGCGCGTTGATGAACCCGGCGAGGGCCGCGGGCGGGGCGGCTTCGTCGATGGAGGCGTTCCATATCCACCGGTGGCGCCCCTCGGCGAGCGGGACGGAGACCTGAACTGCCCAGCGCCATAGCGGTGTTTCGGCGAGCGAGGACTCGCGGGAGAGGTAGGCGGTCTCGTCCGGGGACAGCGCGGCACGCTCCCTGCCGACCAGCCGCATGGTCCACCCGCGGCTGGCCGCGAGGCGCCACAGCTCTGCCTCCTCGGGCCGGGGCCCGGTGCTGTTCAGCGCATCGGTGAAGCCCGCAATGATCTCCACCGGGGTGTGGAGGCCGAACTGGGCCGACCACGCGCGGCCCTGGGCCGCCGCCGGGTGGACGCGCCAGGACGCCCTGAACTCTTCCTCCTCGGGTTCCAGCGTCAGGTGCAACCGGCCGTCGGGGCTTTCCAGCAGGACATGCGGATAGCCCGCAACCGAGTGGTTGCTCCAGCCGGACGCGAGCAGGTGCTCGGTCACGTGGCGGGGGTCGCCCCCGCCGGCCAGGTGCCGCGGTGCCACCTCGTCCAGCCAGCGGACGGTGTTGACGCGGTGCAGGGTGGGGCCGTTGACCCGCGAGTAGAAGCGTTCGTGGCTCACCGCATCCGCCCGGCCTTGGCGTACGGGCGGGCTCCGGGCGCTTGAGGACGTGCCTTGTTGGTGGCGAAGGCATTCTTGCCCCAGGCGGCGGCGCGGGCCGCGGTGATCCGGGCCTGCTGCCAGGCGCTGAGCTGGTGGGGCAGCACGGACACGGAGGTGGTGCGGATTCGCTGCGAGGGCGGGACGCGACCGAGAGGCCGCATCACCGGCTGCGGATCGGCGAGCGCGGTGCTGAACGCCTGCACCAGGTGCATCGGCGTGGTCGGCGTGAGCGTCGCCTCCCACACCCGGCCGTGTTCGTTGCGGGCCCCGGCCCACCAGTGCGCCTGTCCGGGGGCGTCCTGGTGGAAGCGGACGACGGCGTCGCCGTCCGGGCTGCGCGCGGTGAAGTGCTGCTGTCCGCGTTCGGCCTCCCAGCCGTGCTGCTGCAGGGGCTCCCAGACGTTCGGGGCGTGTGCCAAGCGTGCGGTGAACAGGGCGTCGGTGAAACCGGCGACGATCTCGACGGGCGTCTGCCGGCTGAACGTGGCGTGCCATGCCTCTTGCGTCGCGGTCGGCTTGCCGCTGACCGTCCACCCGCCGGGCTGCGTAAAGGGGTCGTACCCGATCCGCACGCTCTTGTCGGGGCTGTCGAAGACGACCGGGCCGCCGGTCTTGGACTTGTCCTTCCAGCCCGAGGCGCGCAGGTACTCGGTGACGTGGCGCAGGTCGCCGCCGCCGGCTAGGTGGCGCGGTTCGACGAGGTAGTGCTGCTGCGGCTGCTGAGCGGTGGGGCCCCAGCCGGAGAACTGCTGGTTCTTCTTCACCGGCGCCGCCTCATGACCATCGCCGAGGCGGCGGGTGCCGCGTGGGGCCTGGCGGAGGTGACGGCGGGCGCGGCGAGCTTCTGGATGGCGCCGGTGTGCTCTTGGAGGTCGGTGCTGACGCTGTTGAGTTCGTTGGAAGCGCGCCCGAGGGCCAGCCAGACCTCGGGCGGCAGAAGACCGCGCTCGGAGTTGACCTTCGCGAACCGGGATCCGGTTTCGACGAGTCCGGTGACCTCGCCGAGCAGCCCGGTGTCGTAGTCCAGGATGTGGGCCAGGAGTTGGGCCGCCTCGTGCGGCGGCGCCAGCGCGAGGTGGTGGCGAAGCTGACCGAGCTGGGCGGTGATGGCCTCAGCCAGCTGTATGGACGGGAGGGGCGGGTTGGTCATGGGCCTCCTGAACAGGCTGGTCAGAGGTGCTAGTCGTGGTGGCGGAGGCGGTAGCTCTCGACAAGGAGGAGTGCGTCGCGGCGGCGGGCTTCGTCAAGGGCGGCCTCGGGGCGTCCGCCGGCCAGCGGGATGGTGCGTTCTTGGCTGCCGAGGGTGACGGCGCGCAGGTAGCGGCGGAACAGGGCGGTGACCAGGCGGGGTTTGCGGCCGGATGTGATGGGCGGTGGTGTGCGGTCATGATCGTGAGTGACGGCAGGCTCCTGCGGGTGGATGGGCCAGCCCCGGTGAGCCGGGGCCGGCGGTGGTCGGCTGGTCAGCGCGTACGACGTGCGTGCGCGGCGAGTGGCGGTGGTGGCCGGTGTGCTGCCTGTTCGGCGAGCGCGGCGCGGTAGGCGGTGCCGCCGAAGAGACCGGCGTCGATGTCGACCCGGTATCCGGCGCGGGCCAGTAGAGGTACAGCCCGGTCGGCCATGGACTTCATGGCGATCTCGTCCGTCTCGTCCGGGATCTGATGCCAGACGTCGTCCTCGACCTGATGCCGGTCGAGGCCGAGGCCGTCAAGCAGAGTCAGCAGATGCTCGGGGGCAGCGGCGCGGGTGTCGACGTAGATCGTTCCGTCGCTGTGGTACACGGTGACGTCGACGTCGCGCTCGTCGGCGAGGGTCATCAGGCCGAGACACGCAGGTCGGCTAACGTGCGCAGGCGGGGCCGGGGCGCCGTGGTCGCGTAGAGCCACGGCAGCGTCCGTGTAGGCGGCGGCGTTCCAGACGTCGTCGGAGATGTGGACCAGGTACCCGGCTTTGTGCAGCCAGGGCACCGCATGGCTGGCGAGCCGGTTCTTCGCGTCTTCGTCGAGGTGGGCGGGTGCTTCGTGCCATACGTAGGTGGGGCCGGCGGTGGTCAGCGTGCGGCGGGTGAAGCCGAGGGTGTCGAGAAGGGCGAGCAGCGGTTCGGGCGCTCCGGTTGGGGTGTCGGCGTGCACGGTGTCGCTGAGGGCTTTGCGGTAGAGCGTGACATCGGTGCCGTCATCGTCGGCACGGTTTCCCACGGGTGGTTGCTCCTGGGGAGGTAGGGGGTTATCGCCGTCGGGCCGAAGGCGCGGCCGAGGCGGTGGACGGCACGGCCGCCGGGGTGGTGCCCGGGGCGGGACGGGCCGACGGGTGGCCGAGGGACGTGCTGATGCCTAGCTGGGACAGGCGGTTGCCGACGGCGCGTGCGGAGGCGGCCTGTCGGGCGGTGTCGTCGCCCGGCAGGGCGAGGACTCCTCGGTCGGCGTCGAGGACGAAGCCGTGGTCGGTGAGCACCTGGGTGACGTCGGCACGCTCGGGCTTGTCGACCACCAGTGCACCCTCCGACCAGGTCAGGACCAGGCGCTGTGCGTCGGATGACGTTGGCGTGAGCTGCTCGGCGTTGGCGAAGACGTGGTGCACGGCGACGTAGTAGCGGGGCAGGAGGTCGACGGTGACGGCCTCGGCTGCGCTGAACGGGTCGGCCTCCACGGTGATTCCGTCGGGCTCGCGTACGCCCCGGAATGCCTCAGCCGGTACGTCGTGGGGGGCAATCGCGGCGATGAGGTAGCCCTCGCCGTCGCCGAGCGGGTCGGTGACGAACAGGCGTGTTCCGTCATGCCGTTGCAGTACCGCGCAGTGGTCCAGGGGGTGCCTGGCCAGGGCTTCGGCGATGTCGTTCATGTCCCACACGTGGTCCGTGAGGATGTCGCGGACATCGAGACTGCCGAGGTCGGGGTGGTACGTGCTGGTCCAGGCGCCGGGAAGTTCGCCGGCGAGGACGGTGGCGAAGGAGGCGAGGCTGGTGTCGGGGATGGGGTCGTGCATGGGCTCCTCGAAAGGGGACGGGGTGCGGGTCAGCGCCTCGGGTGTGCCGGTGCGGGGGCGGTTGGCACGGCGACGGGAGTGGAGGACAGACGCGGTGGCGGGCAGGCGCAGACGGCAGAGGCTTCGCGTTCGTGCGGTCCGACCTCGGTGGTGCACGCGCGGCGCTGGGGATGCTCCTGGTGCCGGTCGGCGAGGTCGTTGCGGGTGTGAGCCAGGTCGGACCACAGGACGCCGAGCCGGTGTTCGGCGAGGTACTGCAACCGCTTCGCGGTGTGCGGATCCGCTGGCTGGCCGAGGTCCTGGCAGAAGGCGGCGGTGGCCGCGAGCACCTCGCCGATGGCGATGAGGACGCCGTCGTGGGAGGCAGTCAGTTCGGTCAGGACGTCGGCGACCTCGTCGCTGGTGGCGGCGTCGCGGATCCGCTCGGCGAGGTGAGCGACCTGGGCGCCGAGTGGTAGGTAGTGCGGCTCGCGGGTCGTGGTGTCGAAGTCGGCATCCGTGTCGACCGTGTAGTTGACGGCGCGCAGCCGGGCCACGGCGCGGGTGGCGAGACGTTTCTCCTCTGCTTCGTCCAGGCCGACGGGCAGGCGGTGATAGGTCTCGTGGATGCGGGCGACGGGGACGAAGCCGGTGCGCTGGAGGATGCTGTGGGCTTCGGGATCGCCGCCGCGGGCGAGGACTTCTCCGGAGTGCACATCGCGCCCCAGGATCAGGGATCGATCGGCGAGGGCCATGAGGGAGGTTCTTTCTGACGGTCAGCGGACATGCCGGCTGGTGCCGGGTGCGGCGGGCAGCCCAATCACACGAGTCGAAGGCGGCGTTGGCGTCGTGGCGGAGGTACGGCCGTTGGCCGGCAGGGAGCCAGCCATGGCGTCAAGGTCTTGTTGGATGCCGTACAGGCGGCGGGCGATCAGCTCCAGCTGATGTGCACTGCCGGGACCGTGCGCGCCGGGTAGGCGGTCGAGTCGCTGTGCGGTGTGCTCGACGAGGCCGCGCACGGTGGACAGCGGCCCGGTGCGCTCGTCGGCGAGTTGCCGCAGCAAGCCGGCGAGTTGGGTCGTGACGTCTATGGCATTGGCCTGCAGTGTGGAGCGTCCGGCAAACCGGGCCTGCTGGACGGCCTGCTGCGGATCAGGGCCGGTGCGGGGCGCGATGAGGCCCAGCTCGGCCTCGATACGCCGGCTCTCGATGGATATCTTCTCGAACAGCCGTCGCTGCTGCGTCCAGGTCCCGTCGGCGCGGATGAGGTTGGCGATCAGATGAAGGCGTCCGGGCTGCGCCTGAACGGCGATCCACCGGCAGCCGTATTCGTCGCCGGGGTGGTGGATACCTGTGGCGCGGGCGATCCGGTGGGCGATCTCGGCCCACTCCGGGAGGGTGAGGTCGCGATCGTCGGGATGCAGGCGCGCGGACGCCTGCCAGATGGCCCGACGGTCGCCCTGCTCGTCGGCCGCGTGGCGGTGCTGCCAGGACGGATGGTTCAGATGCTGGGCCCAATCGACAGAAGTCCAGACCCGGTCCTCGTCGTCGAGGAAGTAGGCATCCAGCCCTGGCCAGTGGGCGACCACCGTGTGGTCGGTCAGCCCTTCTTGGCGGCTGACGGGTCGGCCCAGCGCCTCGGCGACCGCATCGTTGGGGTCGATGCCGCGCTCGTGAATACGAATGATCATGAAGGAGTGAAGTTCCGTGTTGCGCGGACGTGCTGGGCAAGTTCGTGGGCGGTGGCGATGAGGGTGTACTCCCGGACCAAGTCGGCGTGGACGGCCGGATCGCCGGGCGGCAGCAGCTCCAGGGCGTGGCCGATTGCCGTGAGGGCCTCGGGGTAGTGGCCCAGGCTGCGCCGGGCGGAGGCCATGCGGAACAGGGCGACCGGATCCGTCAGCCCGCCCTCGGGGAGCAGCCCCACTAGGGCCAGCATCAAGGACGCCCGGCCGGGCAGCAGGTTGCCCAGCCACAGACCGTGCAGCAGGACGTGCACGGTCTTGGAGTGAGCGTCGGAGGCAACGAGCACGCGGTCCATGACGGCCAGGCCGTCCGGCTTTGATTGCCCCAGTCGTGAGAAGGCGTACAGCGCCTCGCTGTAGGGATCCGCGTTGAGCACGCTCACCGGCACCTTGCACATCAGCGATTCGATGGTGTGGCAGCGGAAGTCGTAGCGCAGCGTGCTGAGGTAGAGGTGCCGGTACGTCTGCCAGATCAGCGGGTCGGTGCTGGAGTCGGTTACCTGCTCCTCGGTGAGCAGACCGAGCGCGCTGTTCTTGACCGCGCGCGCCCGCCAGGCGACGTCGGCGCACACCGCGGCCGACTCCTGCCAGGTCGCGTTCGCCTCGCGCAGGGCCCGGGCCAGAAGCTGCGGCCATTCGCTGCCCGTGATCGCCTCGATGGCGGCCGACGCCGCACCGGCCAGGGCCTCGGCGCGCTCGGTCTTGGATGCCTGGGTCACTGGCCGCCTCGGGCGTCGGCGACATGGACCACCTGGTTGAGGTGGGTGAGCGAGTACCAGCCGCAATCGACGTCCTCCTCGGCGCCGGCCAGGCGCGGGACGAGATAGCTGCGCAGCGCCTGCTGGTAGATGAGGCAGTCCGGGCACCGGGCGGACAGGTGCACGAGGTAGCGCGGGTGTGCGGTGATGTACGTGCGCTCGCCGCCGGCCGGGTCGTACAGGCGCCAGCCGTCCTCGTCGGTCGCGGTGTGCCAGGACGGGGTGACGACCTTGTACGCGTCGCCCCACAGTTCGCTGCCGGAGGTGCCCTTGAGGATGACGACCTGGTCACCGGGACGGAAGTGGGCGTGGGTGATGTCCCGGTCGGGGGTGACGATGTCACCGGGGGCCTGCGGATGGCGGGATGCGGGCACAGCGGGGTTCCTTCCACGAGGTACGCGAGGAGGCGGTGGGAGGAACAAGGATCCGGACGATCCCCGGTTTCGGTAACCGGGGATCGTCGGGTATACGACCCCGCGTTCTACCGGAACGGGTTCTCCGTCCCGGTGTCCTTGGACGTGGCTGCGTCCAGGAGTTCGGGCAGGTCAGGGCCCTCGGCGTCCCGCTGGTCGATCCACCAGCTGGCGCGGTCGAGGGTGCGGATCTTGTCTTCCAGGACGGCCCAGTCGGCCTCGTCCCAGGTGCCCTCGCTCACCAGCGCGCTGTACGCGGCGGTGACCAGCTGGTGACGGGAGCGCTCGCCCCAGTCCAGGGCCCGCTCGGGTCCTTCGAGCGGCGGCATGTCGAACTGCTCGGCCCACTCGCGGGCGGCCTGCTGCTCCTCGGCGCGCTTGGCGGCGAGCCAGGCTTCCTTGGATTCCGTGTCGGAGTCGCGGGCGGCCTTCCAGCAGTCGGTGCAGTCGCGGCCTTCGAGCCAGCGCGCGTATCCGGCGCGTCGGTCGGCGGGGCGGTTGGACAGGTTGTGCGTCACTTCGTGTCCACAGCTGTGGATGATCTTCCAGGTCGTGCGTACTGCCACGTGATTGATCCTGCTTTCTGTCTTTTGTCTTGTCTCAGCGGGTCCTGCGGATGGCGTCTGTGGCCGCCGTGGCGATGGCGGCGGGAGCGCTGGAGGGCTGGGGCAGGTGCAGCAAGGTGGTCCCCGGCAAGTGGCGGGACTTCGCGGTGAGGGTGAGCTGGAGCACGGCGCAGCCGGCGGTCGTGAGCTGCTTGACGCGGGTGACCGCTTGAGCGGTCTCGTCGGGGGTGTAGACGGCGTCAGTGACGATCACGAGGAGGCGCCCGGCGCCCGGACGGCTGAGTTCGAGGCCGTGGTCGAGCGCGTCCAGGGCATCGGCGAGGTTGTGGCTGCTGCCGTTGGCGCCGAACGTAGTCACGCGCTCCGGCGCCCGGTGGGTGGGTCGGGTAAGTGCGGTCAGATGCGTGTCGTAGGCGATGGTGGCGGTGCGGGAGTCGGGGTCGGTCAGGGCTGCAGCGCGTGCCACGATCCAGGCGGCGGACGCGACGGGCGCGCAGGCAGCACGCATGGAGCCGGAGACGTCAACGGCAATACCCACGCGCAACGGTGGGGTGGCGGAGTTACGGCGGCGGGTGTGGGTGAACGGCTCCGCGGTGGGCACTGACCCGGCCGCGCGCTGAGCGTCGCGGGCCAGAGCTGCGCGCATGTTGAGGCGGCCTGGCGGCGTGGGGCTGGTGGTCCGCTCCTCGGTCCGCTCGCGGTAGGCGGCGGCACGCAGGGCGCGGCTCAGGCGAGCTGCGGCGCTCTTCTCGGCGGCGGTGGGCCTGCGGGTGCCGGTGACCGGGTTGCTGTAGGGCGCCGGTGTGCCGTCGGGGGTGACGGTGGCGCCGCCGGAGTTGAAGACGGAACTCGCGGTGGCGGCGGCCTGGCGGCGCCGACTGGCCTGCTGGGCACGGTCGTTGGCCTGTGCCCTTGACCGGTCGGCCAGGGCGTTGGTCGCTGCGGCCTGTGCCGCGAGGTCGGCGGCGTCAGTGGCTGCCGCGCTATCCATGACGACCCCCACGGCGCCGGACAGCAGATCGGTGAGGTTCTCCGGCACGGGCAGGGCGGGGGCCGCGGTGTCCAGAGCGTCGCACCATGCTTGACCGTGCGCGAGCATCGTCGGGGCGTCGTGGTCGGCGCACTGGTGCGCTGCACTCCAGATGCGGGTGAGGGTGGTCAGCAGCTCTGCGCCCAGCACCGTCTTGCACAGATCGGCGACGGCCCGGGTCTCGCCGGCGTCCAGGATGCCGACGTCACGGCGGCCGAGGATCAGGGCCGCCACGCCGGCGGCGTGCTCGATGCCCTGGAGGGTGGGGTGGGCGATGTCGGGCATGACCAGGGTTCGGGCGCTGGTGCGCAGGTACGTGCGGTCGGTGGGCCGCGTGATCAGGTGTGCGCCTTCGACGCGGCTCTCCTCCAGCAGGAGCGCGGCCTCGACGACACGCGGGTTCGCTCCGGCCGGCGCTGTCCAGACGGAGTGGGCCGCGTGCGCGGCCTCGTGGACGAACACGCCCCAGGCGGCCGGGTACCGCTCCTCGTCGCCCATGATCCGCGGATGGATCTCGTGGGGCTTCAGCGGGGCGAACAGGCTGGCGTCGATTTCGACCTCGCCCAGCGTGGGGAAGTACGCGGCCGGCGCGCCGCTGCGCGTGCCGGGGCGGCAGGTGACGAGGAGGTCCTGGCGGCCGGAGAGGGCGACCAGCCGGTCGCCGAGCTCGGCTCCCACGCGCAGCCACGCGTGAGGGGAGGAACGGGGTTGCGCGGGCGGGGCGCCGTCGTCGTCCCAGCGCGCGAGGTCGGGGTCGTCGTCCTGCGTGGACTGGACGTGTTGGTGGACGCTCACCGCGAGCGGCCCCGGTGTGCGGAGCCGGTGCTTGAGGGCTGCCGGAGGGCCGAGGCGGGCAGCTGCTTGCCAAGGGTGAGGGGTGCGATCTTCTTGACGCCGACGGCCTTGATGACGGCGTCGGCGACGGCGTCGCGATCCTCTTCAGGGGCGATGCCGACCAGGTTCGCGAGCGCGGCGTTGGTGCCGAGGACGGCCTCGGTCCTCTGGTAGCTGAGCAGCTCTCGCAGTTGGGGGGCCCAGCCCAGCTCGCCGAGTTCGACTTGGCGGGACAGGTGTCGGGCGACCCGGACCACCCGGGCATCTATCCTCAGCGCCAGGGCGAGGTCATAGTCCGTGCCGACCTGGATCTGCACGCTGAAACGACTCGACAGCGCCTCCGTCAACACCGCCCCGTGCACGCCCGGATTGTGGCCCGCCACCACATAGAAGCCCGGCTCGGCCTTGATGGTCTCGCCCTTGTGGGCCTTGACCTGGATCTGCCGGCGCCCGTCCATCGCGGGGTACAGCGCGGCCAGCACCTTCGGAGAGATCAAGGTGGCATCGTCGATCAGCAGGGCGCGGCCCTCGGTCATCGCGGTGACCAGAGGCCCGTACTGGAATTCGTAGCCTCCGCTGTCGGCCTGTGTGTATTCGCCGATCAGGTCGCCGACCGTGGTGTCGCCGTCCCCGGCCACGGTGAGCAGGTCCGGGAACGCCGCCTCAACCAGACTGGTCTTGCCGGTACCAGGAGGGCCGTAGAGCAGCACCGGCACGTCGGCGTCACGCAGCCGGTTCAGCGCCTCGACGTCGGGCAGATCGGCCAGCTCGCGGGGGTGGTAGAGCTGGCCGCCCGCGCGGCGGATCGGGCCGGTCTGGCGGGGCGTGGTTGCTGCGGTGAAGGTCGTGCGGGCCTTAGCCGCCTGGGCGCGGGGAGCGTGGGTGCCCGGCGGGCTGATCACAGCGGCCTGCGCGGCAGCGGCGGTTTTTGCGTTCGCGCGGAACTCTGGCTGTCCGGTTCCGCTTTGGTCGGCCTCGCCGCGTCGCACCAGGGTCAGGGCGGCGTTGCGGACGGCGCCGTGGGAGTGGCCCAGCTGCCTGGCCATGTCCCCGATGGTGAGCGTGTCCGCCGGCCTGTCGGCCAGCAGCCGGGCGACCTTGGCCCGTAGTTCGCCGCCTTTGGTGCGCGCTGAACTCTTGCGCGTTCCGGGTGTGGTCAAAACGGAGCCTCTTCAACAGGTACGGGTGCGTGTGGGGTTGGCGATGCTCTGGAGAGGTCGGCGGCTCTCGGAGCGGATCACGGACTGTGCCGACATCGGCGACCGGACCCACCTGGTCGTACCGTCGCTCACCGGCAGGCCGAGGGATCGGCACAGGTGCACGGGGTTGCCGGCGACGAGTAGCTCGCTGGCTGCCGAGCAGGCCCGTGCGTCCGCTCCGTACCGGGTTCCGTCGCTCCGCAGGCGCAGTCGGGCGTCTCCTCGAAGCCGTCCTGGAGCAGGATCCGCCGGGCGGCGGCGTTGTAGCCGGTGGTGGTGATCTCGCCGGTGATGGCGTGACGGATCGGAATGAACGGCTCTGCGGGTGCGTCGGGCAAGGCGGATCTCCTATAGGTGGTGAGGGATACGGGCAGGTCTGGGCGGATGGAGCGTGGTGGCTCAGGACCGCGCGCCATGGGCTGACGTGCGCCGATGCCTGCCCCGGCGGCGGGCAGGGCCGGGGACGGCCAGACGGCGGCGGGCGCCAAGCAACACCGCTAGGCAGGCGAAGGCTCCGCCGGCCGGGAGCGCTGCGGCGTACGGATGCGCGGAGAGCACGCCCGCGAGCGCGGTGCCCGCGGCCTGACCGGTGCCCACCGCGGCGATCAGCCAGGCGTATGCCTCGGTGCGGGTGCCGGCGGGCGCGAGCGCATCCACCGTCAGGAACGCGCTGGTGATCAGCGCGGTGAGGAAGAGGCCCGGCAGCGCCGTGAGCATGATCGCGGAGTGCGGCCCGGGGCCCACGCAGAGCGGCGCCCACGCGAGAGCGAACAGCACTGCCCAGGTGCGGAGTTGACTATGTAGAGGGCCGGGCCAGTTGCGCCGGCCGTACAGGACGCCGCCGACGAGGCTGCCGACGGACAGCGCGGCGGGGATCACCCCGGACAGCAGGGCCATGCCGTGCCGTTCGGCCATGGCCACGGCCCACACGTTCATCGCTCCCAGCGCGAAGCCGACGCCGCAGACGGCGAGGAACAGCAACCGCAGCCCGCCGTGCTGCAGGGGCCCGAGGAACCCGCCCGCACGTCCACCTTCGGGATGCCACTGCCGGGAGGGCGCGGCGCTGAGCACCGCGCTCGCCCCGAGCAGCCCGAGTACCGCGGTGACCGTCATGGCGGCGCCGGGCCCCTGGAGGGTGGACAGCGTGGCGACCAGCGGAGGTCCGGCGACGTAGATCAGACCCTGGGCTCCTGTGTCGAGCGCGAGGGCGGCCCGGCGCCGCTCCGGATCCGGCAGCACCGCGGCCCACAGGGCGCGCAGATTCGCCTCCAACGGCGGCGTGCTCAGCCCTGCCAGGACGACCAATCCGGCCGCGAGCCCCGGGGCGGCGTCGGCGTCGGCGTACGCCAGCAGCAGGAGGCAGACCGTGGTCGCCAGGACGGCTGCCGTGGTGACAACGGTCTGGCCGCGCCGGTCAACCATGCGCCCCAGGGCCGGCTGCCCGATGGCGCTCGCGAGTCCGTACAGCGCACACAGCAGTCCCCCGGTCGTGAGCGATCCACCCTGTTCCGCGATCAGCAGGAGGATCGCGACGGGGACCATGCCGTTGGGCAGGCGGCCGATCAGCGTGCCCAGCAACAGCCGGGCGACGTGCCGCTCGGCAAGCAACGGCCGGGAAGTGGGGCGGTCCTGCGGGCGGCTGGTACGGGAGTTCAAAGCGGAGGTGCTTTCGGTGATCGTCTGGCGGGGACGAGAGGCGTGGGGCCTTCGTGTGGAGACGGCAGGTCAGCGCCGTTGCCGCCGCGGCGTGCCGGCGGGTGCGGGTTGTGCGGTCATGGCGGTCTTCGTGCGGCGGGGCGCCGATGGCGCGGACGCGGCGGGCGGGACGGCGCGCAAGTCGGGGTCGAGGTCGACGCTGTAGCGGGCGGCGGCGAGCATCTCGGCGGCCCACGTGGCGTGCTCGTTCTCCCAGGTGCGGCCCAGGTCGAACGGCAGCCGGATCCAGACGCCGCGCAGCTGCGGGTAGGTGTCGAATCCGGCGCGCTTAAGGACGCTCGCGGCGAAGTGGTCGACCGGGCCCTCGACGTCGACTTCGCCGCCCTGGCCGCGGGTGATGCGGATCGGTATCTCGCTCATCGGCTCCGCCCCTTCGCGGCCCTCTGGGCTTGGCCGCCGATGGGCACGGCGCCGGGCTGGGGCAGGTACTCGGGGAGGGTGGTGGTCGGGGCGCCGCGGTGTTGCGGGGAGCGGGTGGAGGCGGCCTGCGCGATGCGGTTGCGGCGCTCCATCAGCCCGTTGCGTACGGCCGGCCGGGGCGGTGAGGCGCTGCGGCCGGGGTCGAGGCTGTAGTCGGCGTGGACCTCGTAGCCGTGGCGGCGCAGGTCGTGGACGGCCTGGCGGGTGCGGCGGATGCCGTCCTGCTCGGGGTTGGTGAGCCGGTATAGGCCCGGGGTCTCGGGGACGGGCTCGAACTGTTCGCGGACGAGGAACCAGTCCGCGAGGTGTGCGGGGATGTTCGCGGTGACGGCGGCCACGAAGCCGTGGTCGGGGTGGGCGCCGATGCGGAAGTGGTCAGACAGTGGCGAATCCTTCTCTCGTGAGCGGTCAGCGGTGCACCGTCGGCGCCGGCGCGGCCGGGGGCGGCACGGGGCGGGAGGTGAGGGCACGCTGGCTGGAGGAGGCCAGAGCAGTCGGCCCGGCCGGTTTGGCCGCGCGGACCTGTCGCTCGAACGCCGCGCTGTCGGCGAGCCACGTCTCGATGGCCGGCCGCGCGGACAGGCCGAACTCGGCCCGCACATGGTGGTACTCGTGGGTCTGCAGCAGTCGACGAAGCTGATGCAGATCGTCGTTGAGGGTGGTGTACTCGCGCATGGCCGCTTCGCTGTCGGCGAGGGCGCTGCGCAGCCGGACGACTGCGGCCTGGTCACCTGGCCAGGGGCTGGACCCGGGGTCGCATCGGGCGATCAGATCAGGAGCTAGGTCGGCCACGGTGCGGAACTGGATCCAGGCGAGGTCGGTGAAGGAACGCTCCAGGGCGTCTGTGATCCGTCCGGTCAGCGGCACGCCATCGGCGTAGTGGCCGGACTCCTTCATCCCCTGAAGCCTCCGGTGCTCGCCCCGGATACGCTCCAGCGCCGCCAGAACAGTGTTCAGGTCCCGATGGTGCACGGCGTTTCGGTAAAGGGGCAGGAAGGTGCCGGCGATGAGGGCGGCTGCCCGGTCGGGTTCGGCAGGCAGCACCATGGTGCTCGGCGTGGTCGGATCCTCGAGAACGTCTTCCTTCTCGTGGTCGGTGAGCGCGCCGAGAAGGTAGCCGCTGGACTGACCGGGCCTCTCCACCAGCAGCAGCTCGGTGCCCTGGCCGTCCCTGAGGACGGAGGCGAAGGGCACGTTGTGGTTCTGCAGAGCGGCGTGAATCTCCCCGGCTTCCCAGAGCTGGCACCAGAGGTCGTCCTGCCACAGCGGAAGGCTGTAAATCTCCAGCTGGGCGCTCCAGTTGCCCGGTAGCTGGGCGGCGATCTCGGTCCCGACGTCGCCGAGGTAGCGGCGGGTGCTGGTGACGAGGGCGATCCCGTGTTCGTAGGCGTGGGCTGCCAGGGCGCTGGCGGCACGCCGGGCGGCCTTCGGGTCGGTGAGCGGGACCGCGTAGGCCCCGCCGGGCTGGCGGGTGAGACCGGCGGCTTCGATGGCCTGGTTGGCCTTCTGGTAGTTCTCGCCGACGGCGATCGCAACGAGGCCAAGGGTGGCGCTGGTGCTGAGGGCGATCTCGGTTGAGGGGGGTGTCATCAGGGTCCTGGTGGGTCGATCCTGCGAGCGAACTCGTCCGAACGGACGTGGCTCAGCGGGACTTCGGCGAGCGCTTGAACGGGTGGCCGCGCGCGGGTTCGGCGGATGAGGGGCGCGCAGAAGGGGATTGCGGCGTCGGAACGTGCTCGATGGTCACCAGAGGAAGGACGGCGTTGGGGAACGGGAAGGCCGTGGTGCGCAGAATGGGCCGCGGATCGAGCGTCTTGGTGACGACCGCGTGCATGAGGAAGTCGGGCGCCTGCTGCGTGAACGAGATGTCCCACAGGTGACCGAGGTCGTCCGGGGAGGCGGCCACGTGCCAGGCGATGGATGCGTCGCCATGGATCGCAGGAGCTGATGAGTCCGGTGGCCGGCCGATCACAGCGGCCTGCCCATCACGCGAGATGAAGCCGGACAGCCCGGAGGCGTCGAACGGGTTCCAGGCGTCGACGTCGACCAACAGCTCGAACGGGCCGGGTTCGACGCCGATTCCGTAGACGACGTGATCCGGATCGGCGGCCAGCTCGGCCGCCAGAGTGCCGACGAGCGTGGAGACGAATTCGATCGGCGCGGCGCCGCTGACGCTGGTCCGCCAACGCTCGGCGGCGTCCTCGTCACTGCGAGCCGAGACCACAAGGTGGGCGCCTCGTCCCACGCTCTTCTGCTCGTGGCGGATGGTGACGCGCCGACAGGGGCTGGTGGCGGTGAACGAGGAGTTGTCGGTGTGCGCATCCCACCCTGCCTCCTCGGCGAACACGTCCAGGAATTCGCGGTGGGTGGCGGGGAGACTGGCGGCCAAGTAACGGGGAGAGATAAGGATCTTCTCCCGGGGACGGTCCTGGGCCGGGATATCAGGCATAGGTGCTTTCGGTGAGGGGCGTATGGGGATAGGCGGGCCGTCCCGGCTACGCGGCGGCCGGATCGCAGTCGCGCCGCGGCAGGCACGCGGTGCGCAGACTGACGCCGAAACGGTGAGCGAACGATCTCGCCCGCGACTCCAGTTCGTCGTAGCCGTCCTGCGCTGTCATCTGCCCCGGATGCTTGCGGTAGCGGTAGACCGGCACGGGCAGCACGACGCCCGGGGACAGGCAGGTCACGGCGAGCGCGCAGTAATCCTCGCCCTGGACCAGGCCGCCCATGGGGGCCGCACGCACCAGATCGGTGCGGGCCAGAAGGGTGGTCGGGCCGAGCGGGATGGTGTCAGCCGGGTCCCGCCAGTACCGCCACACGTCCCCGGCCTCGTGCCGACCCGGCGGCGTCGGGGGCCGCCACAGGGTCGCGGTCCCATCGGGGTGGAGGTCCTGGCTGTATCCGGCGCACCAGCCCACCCCGGACTCCTCCAGGACACGCAGCCGCACGTCCATCGCCTCATCGGTGAACTCGTCATCGTTAGTCGCGGCAAACCCCGTGTCCCACACAGGTCGTGTCGCTTAACGACGGGCCGGTCGTCCGTTCCTGCTCGTGTGCCAGGTGGACCATTGTGTCGCTTTCTGGAGGCCAGCTACCCCTGGAATTGTGGCGGACGTCATGCACGGATGGGTGCGACCGCGAGAGATCGCGGTCCGCAGACGGCCGTCGGCGAGACGATCTCGGAGGTCTGTCGGAGTGGCGCATTCGTGCGGGATGTGGGTCTCCATTTGTTGGGGCAGTGGGAGTTGGTTCGACTGTCGGCGTACGGGCGCGCTGACCATGGCGGATGGCGCGCCCTTGAAGTCGCCTTGGGCGGCAAGTAGTTACGCCGACAGCTCTTGCGCTGTAGGGGGCGCGAGTGCACGAGTACTGGCTCCTGCGGAAACACCGGAATCCGCGTCCGATGAGCAGCGCGCGTGCTTGGTGATCATGAGTGGTTTCGTCCACCAGGCTCTGAGCGGTGGTCACTGGTGGTAGCGGGCCCTGGTTCCGGGGCCGCGAGGATGATGTTGTTTTCCATGTTCTCCGCGGGAAGCTCGGGGGGTGGGGTGAGCTTCAATGGTCGCTACGATCCCCGGTTACCCAAACCGGCGATCGTCGGCTATGTTGCGGTCGCTTGGCAGGCATGGCCCCTGCTCGGAGGCCGTGTCCCCTCTGTGACAGGTTTGGGCGAGGTCTTGGGGGAGGTCCCGGTCAGCAGGGGATGTCGAGGGTGACTGTGGCGCCGTGTCCGGTGTTGTCGGCGTGTGCGGCACCGCCGTGGGAGGCGGCGACCGCGGCGACGAAGGCGAGGCCGAGCCCCGAGCCGGGGCTGGTGCGGCTGGCTTCGGCGCGTGCGAAGCGGTCGAAGGCTTTGGGCAGGAACTCGGCGGGGAAGCCGGGTCCCTCGTCGGTGACGGTCAGACGCAGGTTCCCCTCGTGGATGGTCGCGGTGACGCGCACGTCCCCGCGGCTGTGACGCAGGGCGTTGTCGACGAGGTTGCCGATGGCCGGGCGGATCCACCCGGCATCCACGTTGACAGCGCTGGGCACGGCGTCGACGTGGAGGGTGCGGCCCTCACGTGCGGCGGCCGCGCGATGAGGGTTGACGGCGGAGGCGACCAGTTCGGGCAGGTCCACAGGAGAGCGGGTGAGGTGTTCGGTGCCACCGAGCTGCTCCAGGTCCAGCAGCGCGTTGGTCAGATCGATGAGCCGCTGGACCTCAGTGTCCACCGAGCGGATGGTTGCGGTGAGTTCGGCGGCGGGGCGCGGCTGGTGCAGGGCGACGTCGAGTTCGGCGCGCAGCAGGGAGAGGGGGGTGCGCAGTTCGTGGCTGGCGTCCGCGAGGAAGCGCCGCTCGCGTTCGGCGGCCGCTTCGAGGCGCTCGAGCATTTCGTTCAGGGTGTGTCCGAGCCGGGTGAGTTCGTCGTCGCGGTCGTCGGGAACGGGCAGCCGCAGGCCGGAGGTGCCGTCGGCCAGGCTCGCGGCCCGGCGGCGGTAGCGTTCCACCGGATCCAGTGCGGCGCGGACGGTGCGGTAGCCGACGTAGGAGGCGGCGAGCAGGGTGAGGCCCGCGGCGATACCGAGCTGAGCGAGCAGCTCCCGCAGGGCCTCGTCACGGTGGCCGCGGCGCAGTGCCGCGACGGCGATCACCGTGCGGTCGGGCAGCCGGACCCGCTGCGCCCTCAGCCGCAGCGTATGCGGATCCAGTGTCGCCAGCCCTCCGATGTCGCGGTGGACGGTGGCGCCGCGGGCGGCGGAGGCGATGTCGGCGGTGGTGAGCAGCCGCTGGGAGCGTACGAGGTCGCTGGCCTGGAGGATCCGCCCCTGAGCGTCCAGGACCTGGTAGGCGCTGCCGTCCGGGCCGCCTAGCTTCCGGCCGGCGAGCAGGTCGCCTCGCAGCTGGTGGAAGTACGTCGCCAGGTCCGCGTCGAGCTGCTCATCCAAGGCGTGCTCAACGCGCCAGTACACCAGGCCGGTCGCCCCGCCCAGGACGAGGGCCATGGCGGTGGCGACGGAGAGGACCAGCCGCACCACGACGGGCAGGCGCTGCCACCGCCGCAGGCCGCGCGGGCGGGGTACGGTCTCGGCCGCACCCTCCTGCGGTGTCATGGCCGGGTCTCCAGGCGGTAGCCGGTACCGCGCAGGGTGGTGATGCTGTTGCGGCCGAAGGGCTTGTCGATCTTCGCGCGGAGCTTGGAGATGTGGACGTCGACGGAGTTGCTGCGCAGGTCCGCCTCGCCGTCCCATACCTCCTCCAACAGCCGGGTCCGGCTGACTACCCAGCCGGCGTTCTCCATGAGCACCTCGAGGACGGCGAACTCACGCCGGGACAGGTCCAGTTCGACGCCGGCCCGCCAGGCGCGCTGCTCGTCGGGATCGAGAACCAGGTCACCGACCTCAAGACGGCTGCCGAGGGCGGGTCGACGGCGGGAGACTGCGCGCAGCCGTGCACTCAGCTCCTCCAGGGCGAAGGGTTTGGCCAGGTAGTCGTCGGCGCCGGCGTCCAGTCCCTCGACACGTTCCTTGATCGCGCTGCGGGCGGTCAGCAACACCAGTGGGACGTCGTTGGCCTCCCGGCGCAAGGTGCGGCACACCTCCACACCGTTCATGCCGGGCAGCATCACGTCCATGACAACGGCGTCCACCCGCGCATCGCGGGCCGCGTCGAGCCCGCTCGGCCCGTCATGCCGAGCCTCGGCGGTATGCCCGGACTCGCGCAGGTATTGGACGATCAGGCCGGCCAGCCGGACCTCGTCCTCGACAACCAGGAAGTGCACGGCGGAAGCGTAACGCGCCGGGTGCGACTCGCCGGACGGGCTCTGGTGCCTCTGGGCGCCGACAAGCCTTCATGGTCTGTTAATGCGACTTCCCTAGCGTGCGTCGCCTTACGGCAGTAGCCGGCCCCTGACCGCCACGGGCGGCGGCCGCCGCCCGGAACGGAGACCAGATCATGCACTCCTCTATATCGCTGCTTGCCGCCAAGTCGCTCGCATCTGCGCTGACGGTGGGAGACCTGACCGCGCGCGCCGGCCTGGACGTGCTGGCGCTGCTGGTGCTGGTGGGCTGGCTGTACCGGCGCCGGCGCAGCGTACCGGAGATGCCGCTCGCGCTGACCGCGCTCAATCTCGGGCTGTTCGCCGCGATGACCGCGATCAGCGCCGGCAAGTTCCCGGCCGGCGTCGGATTCGGGCTGTTCGGCATCCTCTCCCTGGTCCGGCTGCGCAGCGCCGCCTTCACGGTCAGGGACGTCGCCTACGCCTTCATCGCGCTGGTGATGGCGCTGAGCAATGGGCTGCCGCAGCGCGAGACCTGGATGATCATCGGCATCGACGTCCTCCTGCTCGTCACGGTGCTGCTGGTCGATGACCCGGCCTCCTACCAGCCCACCCGCACCATGAAGATCACCCTCGACCGCGTCTACCGTGATACCGCCGACCTGCACACCGATCTGACGGCCAGGCTCGGCAGCGAACCCCTCGCCGTCGAGACCGACGAGATCGACTACGTACGGGAGACCACCCGCGTATCCGTCCGGTACGCCGTGCAGGAGAGTACGCGGGTCTTCATCCCCGGGCAGCGGGACACGGAGGACTCCTCGCCGGTCGTGGCCGACGCGGCGGGTGGGGGGAAGTCGCTGTGACCATGACGCCAGCCGTGCCCGTGCACGCAGTGGCGGCCCCCGGCACCCCTGCCCGGTTCGCGGACCTGCTGCCACTGCACGAGCTGAGGGCGGCCTCGCTCGCCGAGGTCGACGCCGCGGCCGCACTCCAGCACCGGGTGGACCGCAAGTACCTGATACCGGCCTCATCGGCGGCCCAGCTGGTGAAGGACCTGGCCGGCACCCACCACGTCCTCGACATCCGCGGCCGCCGCACCACCGAGTACCGCAGCACCTACTTCGACACCTCTCACCTGGCCGCCTGGCGCGCCCACAACCAGGGGCGCCGCCGTCGGTGGAAGGTGCGTACCCGGCTGTATGCCGAGGACCGGTTGTGCCGGATGGAGGTCAAGACGAAGGACGGCCGCGGCGCCACCGTCAAGCACGCCCACACGGTCGACGCGGATGCCTACGCCCGCCTGGAGAGGGGCACCGAGGCCGCCGCCTTCGTCGAGGCCGTGCTTTACGGCAGCGGGATAGACGTCACCGCCGCCGATCTCGCCCCGGCCGGCGAAGTCTGCTACCACCGGGCCGCCCTCGCCGACCTCCAAGCCGGCACCCGCCTCACCCTGGACGGCCGGCTCGCATGCCACCGCGACGGCCGGACCGCCGAACTGGATCCCGGCTACGTCCTGGTCGAGACCAAGGGCACGGCCCGGCCCGCCCCCGCCGACCGCTGCCTGCTCGGCCTGGGCGCACGGCCGGTGTCCATCAGCAAGTACATCGTCGGTCTCGCACTGCTCGTCGAGGGGCTGCCCGACAACAACGTCCGACACCTCGCCCGCACCCGCTTCCGCACGGGCCCGCCCACCGAGACATCGGACGCCCGCACCGAAAGGAACACCCCCGCATGAACCGTCTGCGCCAAGTGAAGTGGCAGTACGCCGTGGTCGCCGCCCTCGCAGCCCTCGCCGCTGTCTTCGGCCTGCTTCACACCACCGCCACCACCCCGGCCGCCGCCACCACCGCGGCGAAGAAGAAGCCCGGCGCAACCGAACTGATCAAGAACGACCCCCCGCCCCTGCTCTTCGCCGACGCCGACGTGGCCGCCCTCGCCAAGCAGCAGACGGCGCAGAAGCACACCGCGGATGCTCTGTTCGCCAAGTGGAAGGCCGTGCACGGCTCCACGCGGGACGACAAAGCCTTCACCGCCTGGGTCGTCGAGCAGGTCCCCGCTCCGCCTGCAAAGGCCGCCCGCACCGCCGAACTGCACCAGGTGCAGCAGCTCGCCAAGACCCGTACGGCTGCCGGGAAGAAGGCCGCGACCTGGCTCGAAGTCCACGGCAAGGGCGACATCTGGAAGCTCTACGCGCACGACCAACGCGAACTACTCCCCCAGGAACAGGGAGCTGCGGAGAAAAGCGAACTGAAGAGCGCGCTGAAGCTGGCCAAGGCGATCACCGAGAAGCTGGCGGCCCGCTACCAGCAGCCCGCCCCCTACGTCCTCGACCCGTCGCTGCGCCCCGACAAGCACGTCACCGCCGGGCAGAAGGGCCCCTACTCCTACCCTTCGCGGCACGCCGCCAAGGCCGCGGCCGCCGTCACCCTCCTCAGCGGCTGGGCCCCGCACCGCGCCGAGGACTACCGGGCGATGGCCGCCCAGATCGTCTACTCCCGCATCTACATGGCCGGCCACGTGCCCAGTGACATCACCGCCGGCACCCTGGTCGGTGACCTGGTCGGCGACTACTTCGCCAACGCCGCATCCCCGGCCGGCGCGGGCAAGTAGCCGCGGCAGTGGCCTCCGCCGTGTCGGTCCGGCCGCGGCCCCGCCCCACCCGGGCGGGAGACGCGGCCGGCAGCCCCCTGCCACTGGCGGCCGTCGCGGTCGCCTTCGCCCTGGCCCAACTGCTCTTCGTGGTGCCCGGGCTGCACCTGGGCTGGGACGAGTCGGTGTATGCCAGCCAGGTCACCCCGCACATCCCTTCCGCGTTCTTCAGCGCGCCACGCGCCCGCGGTGTGCTGGTGCTGCTCGCACCGCTGACCCTCCTCACCTCGTCCACGCTCGCACTTCGGATATATCTCGCCGCCTTGTCCGCCACCGGGCTCTTCCTCGCCCTGCGGGCATGGCGGCCGCTGCTGCGGATGTCCGTGCTTGCTCTGGCCGGGGTGCTCTTCTGCGGGCTGTGGGTGACCCAGCTGTACGGCCCGCAGGCGATGCCGAACCTCTGGACCGCCCTCAGTGGACTCGCCGCGGTCGGCTGCTTCCTGCGGGCAGCCGGGGACCGCGACGACCGGCGGGCACTCGGCGGACTGTGCCTGGCCCTCGCGGCCGCCGCGCTGCTGCGGCCCTCCGATGCGGTATGGCTGTCCCTGCCGATGGCGGCCGCCAGTCTCCTCGTACGCCGATGGCGGCGCCCCATGCTGCTCACCGTCCTGGTCTGCGGGCTCGCGCTGGGCGGCGCGCAGTGGATCGTCGAGGCGTACCTGTCCTATGGCGGGGTGGTCGCGCGGCTGCACCGTTCCAGCGCCATCGAGGGCGGGATCGGCTGGCATCTCGCGTTCGGCGACCAGCTGCGCACCCTGGCAGGCGGCCCGGAACTGTGCCGGCCCTGCACGGTGCCCTGGCGGCACCGGACGAGCGCGATCTGGTGGTTCGTGACGCCGGTCCTCGTCGCGGGCGGCGTTCTGGCGGCCGCGCGCGCCCGACGACTGGCCACCGCCCTGCTGCCCGCCCTGTGTGGCGCATCCGTGGCAGTCCCGTATCTGCTGCTCATCGACTACGCGGCACCCCGCTTCCTGCTGCCCGCCTACGCGCTGCTGTCCCTCCCCGTCGCAGACGCCCTGGCCACCTCCGCCCGCTCCGTACGACCCCGGCTGCGGCCCGCCGCCATCGCCCTGGTCACCGCGCTCATCGCGATTCAGCTGGTGACCCAGCACGTGGTCCTGACCCGCGCCGTGCACGCCGCCGCCGACGGCACCGGCGAATACGCCCGCATCGCCGCCGATCTGCGGACGTACGGAGTACGGCCGCCCTGCCTGGTCACCGGCCGCCTTGCCACCCCCGTCGCATACCAGACACGGTGCGCCTCCGGGCAGATCACCGGACACAACCAGAACACGACCGTCTCAAAGATCCTCGCCGCCGCCCGGCACGAACCGGTTGCCCTCCTCGTCCGGCCCCACCACAAACCCCCCGCGTATGCCCGCCACTGGACGTCCCACCAGCTCGATGGCCTGCGCGTCCACCACGGCTACCGCGTCTACCTCCCACCCCACACGCCAACGACGCCGATGTAACGCTTGATACATTCATTGATGTGACGAATGCAGAACGCAGGGTGCGCTGGCTGGTACTGGTGATCAAGCTGGCCGCCGAGCCGTCCCGCCATCGCGTGGCCGTATGGCGGGAATTGCGCAAGGTCGGTGCGCTCTCGCTGGGCCAGGGGATCTGGGCCGTGCCGGATGTGCCGCTCTTCGCCGACGGCGTGCGGCGCGCGATCGAGCTGACCGAGCGGGCCGGGGGCGAGGCCGTGGGCAGGCGGACTGGGCCGAATTCCTGGCCGACTGCGGCAAGTTCGAGGACGAGCTGGCCAAAGAGATCCGCACCGCCAAATTCACCCTGGCCGAGCTGGAGGAAGAGGAACAGTCGCTGGAGCGGCTGCGGCGCTGGCACCGCGACCTGACGGCGCGGGACGTGTTCGGCGCCCCGCAGGCCGCCGAGGCCGGCAAACGGCTGGCGCAGTGCACGACCGCCTGCGAGGACTACACGGAACGGGTCTTCCGCGCCCTGCACGAGACCCAGGAGGACAACTGATGGCCCCGCAGCCGACCAAGCCGGTGCCGGGGCGGCAGATGTGGCCGCTGTACGCGGCCGCGTTCACCACCGCCTTCGGCGCACACGGCATCGCCGCCAGCCTCGGCGGCCTCTCCGGCGACGCGGTGACCTCCCTCCTGACCCTTGGCGGGCTTCTCGCCCTGTACGACGGGGCGGAGGTACTCCTCAAACCGGTCTTCGGCACCCTCGCCGACCGGATCGGCGCCCGCCCCGTCCTGCTCGGCGGTCTGCTCGCCTTCGCGGCCGCCTCGGCCCTGTACGCGGTGGCAGACAGCCCCGGCTGGCTGTGGGCGGCCCGCCTGGGCCAGGGCGCCTCCGCCTCCGCCTTCTCGCCCTCCGCCTCCGCACTGGTCGCCCGGCTCAACCCGGCCGCCAAGCACGGCCGGGCGTTCGGCAGTTACGGCTTCTACAAGTCCATCGGCTACACCCTCGGCCCGCTGCTCGGCGGCATCCTGGTCTGGGCCGGCGGGCTGTGGCTGCTGTTCACCGTCCTGGCGCTGCTCGCCGCAGCCGTCGCCACCTGGGCCGCACTCGCCGTACCCCATGTAGCACCGCTGCCGCGCCCCCGGCAGACCGTCGCGGACCTGGCCAGGCGCCTGACCGACCCGGCTTTCCTCCAGCCCACCGCAGCCCTGGCGGGCGCCACCGCGGCGCTCTCCGTCGGCGTCGGCTTCCTTCCTGTCTCCGGCGCGGCAGCCGGATTGGGCACCGTGTCCACCGGCGCGGCCGTCTCGGTCCTCGCCGCCTGCGCCGCAGTCGTCCAGCCCAAGGCCGGACGAGCCCTGGACACCGGCCGCCTCACTGCACGCACCGGTATCGCCACCGGCCTGCTCACCACAGCCGCAGGTCTGGCCTGCGCCATGCTGCCAGGACTGGTCGGCGTGCTGCTGGCCGCGGCACTGATCGGCATCGGCACCGGCCTGATCACACCGCTCGGCTTCGCCACCCTGGCCGCCTCCACACCCCCCGAACGCCTCGGCCAGACGATGGGATCCGCCGAACTCGGACGCGAACTCGGCGACGCAGGCGGCCCGCTGCTCGTCGCCGCGATCGCGACGACGGCGACCCTCACCTACGGCTACGCCGCCCTCGCCCTGCTCCTGACCGCAGGCCCCATAGCCGCCCTCAGCACCCGCCGCCGCACGACACACGCACCCGCGGACACACCGCAGTCATAACCAGCAATCCCGCCCCGTCAAATGCTCGCTGAGCGGGTTCATCACAGGACGCGCTCCAGCAGGCCCAGCAGATCACCTGTGGCGCCGGCCGCGCAGAGAGCCGGAAGGCCCAGGTTCGACGTCGAGTAGACGTCAAGATGGGACCGAGGCGGGCCACCCACAGCCAGGCGGGGCTGTCCGCCACCACGTACAGGGCAGAAGCGGCGGCGAAGGCGACAAGCCTGCCGAACAGGACCGGGCGGGCGCCGATGCGGTCGGCGAGCGTGCCGAAGACCGGCTTGAGCAGCACCTCGGCCCCGTCGTATAGGGCGAGCAGGCCACCGAGCACGATCAGCGACGTGACTGCGTCCTGGGAGAAGCCCCCGAGGTTGGCGGCGATGCCGTGGGCGCCGATGGCGGTGGTGAACCCGGCCGCGTACAGCGGCCACATCTGCCGGGCGGGTGCGACCCGCACGGCCTCGGCCTGGGTCATCAGTCCTGCTCCAGTGTCTGGTGCAGGGCATGGAAGACCCGTTCCGCGTAGTCCTCGCAGGCGGCCGTGCACTGCTTGAGGCGTTCGGCGGCCTTGGCCGCCTCTGGCGTGCCGCACACGTCCCGCGCGGTCAGGTCACGGTGGCATCGCCGCAGCCGCTCCAGGGACTGTTCCTCCTTCTAGTTCGGCCAGCGTGAATTTGGCGGTGCGGATCTCCTTGGCCAGCTCCGCCTCGAACTTCTCGCAGTCGGCGAGGAATTCCGCCCAGTCCTCCCGGCGGGCGGCAGCGAACAGCGCCTGTAGGTGCGCAGAGTCGGCGGGCGTGCGGCCGGCCGCGTCGAGCGTCACGACCTCGCCGTCGGCCCGGCCGGCCAGTTCCGCCGCGCGCGCCAGACCGTCGGCGAACACCGGCACATTGGGAACGGTCCAGGTGCCCTGGCCCGGGCAGAGCGCGCCGATCCGGCGCAACTCCCGCCAGACGGCGACCCGGTGGCGCGCCGGACCGACCGTCAGCCGCACCAGCAGCACCACCCACCGGACAGGGGCGGAATCAGTGGTCACAATCCAATCCACAATGTGTCACTCGTTACACACGGCCTTGGCCGGAGGGCGAGAACCGCGAGGTGGTGCCCGGCATGCCGTGGTCGCGCAGCGCGCCGACCTGCCAGCCGCGGGCCTGGCAGGTGTCGAGGATGCGGGGCAGGGCAGCGAGGGTGGTGCGCCAGGAGCCGGTGGCGGAGGTGCAGTCGGAGTCGTGGAGCAGGATGGTGCCGCCGCCGTGCAGGTCGCGGGTGACGGTGTGGTGGACCGAGTCCGGTGTGGCCCGTTTGCGCCAGTCCTCGCCCCAGGCGGTCCACAGCACCGGGGTCAGTCCGAGCCGGCGGCAGGCGAGGTGGGCGGAGGTGGTCATCACCCCGTACGGGGGCCGGAACAGCGCGGGTGGCCGGCCGGTGATGTCGGTGACGGCGGCGTGGGCGCGGGCGAGGTCGTCACAGGTGGCGCGGGGGCCGCGCAGCAGCAGCGGGCGGTGGTGCCAGCCGTGAACGGCGATCTCGTGTCCGGCAGCGGCCATGTCCTTGGTCAGGCCGGGCGAGCGCACGGCCATCGAGCCGAGCAGGAAGAAAGTAGCCCGGACGCTGCGGGCATTCAGCAGACGCAGGAAGTGCGGGGTGGACAGGTGGTCCGGGCCGTCGTCGAGGGTGAGGGCGATGTGGTCGGGGCGGCCGCGGCCGGCGAGGTGGGGCATGGCCCGGTTGCGCAGCGGGCCGAAGGTGGAGATCACCGGGGCGGCGTGGGCGGCGGCGAGCGCGGGCAGGGCGATCGCCCCCACCCGCCGGACGGTGCGGGCCAGGTGGCCTGGGCTCATCGGTCGTCGTCTTCCAGATAGTGGGCGAAAGCGCTGAGGTGGAGGCTGGGGTCCTCGCTCAGGGCATGGGCGAGGGGGGCGATCCCGAGCGAGACGGTTGCCGCCACGGCGACGGCCATGCGCGTCATCCGGCGCCGGGCGGGGCGCGGTGCCCCGGCGGGGCGTACGGGGCGCGGCCGGCGCGGTGTCACGGGTCGGCGGGCGGCGGGGTGAGGCTGTGCGTCCGGATCTGTGGCGGCCGGGTCGCGGGGCGCGGGGAGTCGCACCGGTACCGGGTGAGGCAACGCGGCAGGGTGTACGGCGGCCGGGGCATGCACCCCGGAATGCGCGGCGGGCAGTCGGCCTGCGGCCAGGGCGGTGACGGCCTGGACGGGGCCGGGCGCCGAGGAGAGCAGGGCCAGGCCCGCCGCCCGCTGCGACCGGCCGCGCGGCCCGTGCAGGAGTTCGGTCAGCGTCGGCGCCAGTTGGTCCGGCTCGCGGATCCATGAGGCCAGGCCCGCCTCGTCCAGGGCGGCGGCGTTGGTCTGGCCGTGGCCGGGGATGCAGCGGTAGCTGGCGACCGGGAGTCCGCTGGCGAGCGCCTCCAGCGAGGTGAGCCCGCCCGCGTTCTGGACGAGGACGTCACAGGCATGCATGAGGCCGGGCATGTCCTCCACCCAGCCGTGGACGTGGACGATGCCCTCCGCGCGCAGCCGGTCGGCAAGCGCCTGGTTGCGTCCGCACACCACGACCGGCAGCGCGAGGCGGGTCGCGAGGATCTCGGCGGCGGCCTCCCGTACCGGGCCGACTCCCCACGAGCCGGCGACCAGCAGGGCCAGGGGCGTGTCGTGGGGCAGGGCGAAGCGGGCGCGGGCGGCGCGCCGGTCGTCCGCGGTGGCGGGGGTGAAGCGCGGGTCGGTCATGGGGCCGGTCACTGTGACAGCGGCGGCGCCCTGGGCGTGTGCCTGGGCGGCCGGTATCGGGTGGGCGGCGAGGTGGGCGTCGATACCTGGTGCGACCCACAGGGAGTGGACGGAGAAGTCGGTGAGGTAGGTCAGGGCCGGTATGATCAGCCGGCCGCGCTGCCGCAGGGCGCCGAGGACCTGGCTGGCTCCGGGATAGGTCGATACGACCGCGCGCGTGTCCGGGGTGACGGCTGCCAGCGTGCGTCGTTGCGTGCTCCGCAGCAGGGCCCGTATCGCCGGGCCGGGACGGCGGGTGTGCTCGGTGGCGGCGTAGATGTGCTGGTAGCCCGCGGGGGCCCAGGTCAGCAGCTGGTGGTAGGCGCCGCAGAGCAGCCTGCCCGTGCCGGCCGGCAGCAGATCGAGGAAGTCGTGCCGGTCGATGAGGAAGCCCGCCGCTGTGAGGTGGCGGGCGAGTTCGGTTGCGGCTCCGTCGTGCCCGGCTCCCATGCTGGCGGAGATGAGGGTGATCCGCTGCGGGCAGGGGCCTCCGGGGCCCGTGACGGGCGGCGCGCCCGTGTGTTCGGCCACCGGATTGTCAGGGTAGGTCACAGCAGATCAGCCTCCAGAGTGGTAGGAGCGGGGCCACGGGTCGCTCCGGGCTCGCGCAGGGCGTTTCCGGGCCGGTCCGTGACGGGTGTGCCTACGGCCACCGGGCGGACCCGGCAGAGGTGGACTGTTCCGCTCAGCCGGAGCCCGAGTACGGGGCTTCGAGGGACAGTTCGGTCACCGCAACACCGACCGCGGCCGGCTTGGCCACGGATGCGGTGGGAAGGTCCGCCCCTGTCCCGGCGGCCCGCCGCCCGGCATCGGCGGCGGCCTCGCTCATGCGCTGAGAACTCCGGCCCCCAACAGCCCGAGGAGCGCCGTGCCGATGACGATGCGGTAGGCGACGAAGGCGTTGAAGGAGTGCCGGGCGACGAACCTCAGCAGCCAGGCGATGGAGGCGTACGCGACCACGAACGAAACGGAGGTGCCGACGACGAGAGGCAGAGGGCCGACCCCGGCGCCGACGGCGTCCTTGAGCTCGTACAGGCCGGCGCCGGTCAGGGCGGGGATGCCGAGGAAGAAGGAGAGCCGAGTGGCGGCCACCCGGTCCAGGTCGAGGATGAGCCCGGTGGACATGGTGGCGCCGGATCGGGAGAAGCCGGGGAAGAGCAGGGCGAGGATCTGTGAACTGCCCACCAGCATGGCGTCCTTGAGGCTGGTGTCGTCCTCACCGCGCTTGTGGCGGCCCATCTGGTCGGCCGCCCACATCAAGCCGCTGCCGACGATCAGCGATCCGGCAACCACCCACAGCGAGGCGAGCGGGCCCTCGATCAGTGGCTTGGCGGCGAGGCCCACCGCCACGATCGGGATGGTGGCGTAGATGACCCACCAGGCGAACTTGTAGTCGTGGTGGTGGCGTTCCTCGCGGTTTTTCAGACCGCGGCCCCAGGCGGAGACGATCCGCACGATGTCCTTGAAGAAGTACACGAGTACAGCGGCGATCGCGCCGACCTGGATGACGGCGGTGAACCCGACCACGGAGGTGTCGTCGACCGGGATGCCCATGAGCCCCTCGGTGATCTTCAGATGGCCGGTGGAGGATACGGGGAGGAACTCGGTCACCCCCTCGACGATTCCGAGGACGACGGCCTGACCGACGCTGATAGCACTCATGGGGATCCATCTCTACGGTGGGCGGGGCGGAAGACAACGAGGCGCTGGAGCGGGGCTGTTGAACGGGTTGAGCGCGGGCTCAGCGGCGCAACCGGCGCAGGACCCGGCGTGCCCGGCCGCGCCACACGGCCTGGCCGCGCTGCCAGGCACGGGAGCGGCGGGTGGCGGCGAGTTCGGCGCACAGCTCGTCGTAGGTGTGGGAGAGGGGGACGGGATCGAAACGGCGGGCAGACACCAGCGCCGCCTCGCCCATACGGCGACGGGCCGGCTCGTCGGCAATGAGGTCGAGCAGGGTGGCGGCCAGCGCACGCCGGTCACCCACGGGGATCAGGCGGCCGTCGACACCATCGTGGATGATCTCGGCGGGACCGAGCGGGCAGTCCGTGCTGACCACCGGCACACCGCAGCGCATCGCCTCGACCAGGGTCATGCCGAAAGACTCGGCATCCGAGGCGCTCGCGACGATCGACGCCTGGGCGAACGCGGCCTCGATCGGCGAGACAACGCCCATCAGCGTCGCCTGACCGCCCAGATTCCGGTCGTCGATCAGCTGCTGCAGCCGTTCCTCGTCGGTGCCGGTGCCGTAGATGCGCAGGCTCCAGTCGGGGTACTTGGCGGCCACCTCGGCGAACGCCTCGATGAGCACATCGAACCCCTTGGCACGGACCAGACGACCGGCCGCAGCGACGACCTTCGCGGTGCCGTCCGCGGGCGGGACATCGGGCTCGGGCACACCGTTGGGGATGGCAAGGATCCGCACGCCCGGCAGCCGCATCTTCGCCCGGTAGACAGCGGCATCCGCCTCCGTCGTGGTGACCACCGCGTCCAAGGTGCGGTAATGGCGGGCGAGTTGGGCGCGCAACTTCTTGCCGTGGCAGTCGTGGGTGAGGTGCTCCTGTGCGATGCGCAGGGCACGGGGCGAGCCGAAGCGGGCCAGGTAGACGTTGACACCGGGACGCGTGCCGATGATCACGTCCGCGTCGCAGTCGCGCAAGTACTCCTCGGCACGCCGGTCGGTGAGGCGGCTGTACTGCTTGTGTCGCTTCTCGGCAGCGGGGAAGACCTCGGCCGGCTGGTGAAACAGCGGGTCGGTCACATCGGCCGCATCCGGGCGGATGTCGACCAGGGGCACCAGCGTCACCCGCGGGTCGATCGCGAACCGGGGGCGGGCGCGGTGACGCAGCATGGAGACGACGGTCACATCGTGCCGGTCGGCGAGGGCCGCGGCCAGGTTGAGGGTGGTGCGGATCGTGCCGCCGATCCCGTAGACGTTGTGGATCAGGAAGGTGATTTTCACGCGGCGGGCTCCTGATGCTTCGTGGCGGTGCGTGTGCGGCGGCGGGCCCGTAGCACTTCCAGGACGAGCGGCAGCAGCGAGACCGCGACGATTACGCCGACCGGCGGCAGCAGGTAACGGTCGACATTCGGGATGCTGGACCCCAGGGCGTAGCCGCCGAGCACCAGGCCGACCGACCACACAAGACCGCCGGTGACCTGCCACAGCGCGAAGCTGCGCGCCGGAACCTGCACGATCCCGGCGAGCGGATTGAGCACCGTGCGCACCACCGGGATGAAGCGGGCGAGCACGATGGCCTTGCCGTGGCCGTAGCGGGCGAGGAGTTCCTCGGCCCGGGCCGCCCCGTCCAGCAGGTGGCGGTTGCGGGTGCGCGCAAGCAGGGCCCGCCCTGCGCGGCGGCCAAGCAGATATCCGCACTGGGCGCCGAGCAGTGCCCCGGTCACGGCGGCCGCCAGCACCACGGGCAGCGACAGATGGACACCGCCAGATCTGCCGGCGGTGCACAGCAGCCCCGCGGTGAACAGCAGCGAGTCACCGGGCAGGAAGAACCCGATCAGCAGGCCGGTCTCGGCAAAGAGCACCAGGAAGACCCCCGCGGCACCGAGCGCCGTCAACAGTGAGGTGGCATCCAATGGATTCAGGGCCTGAAACACCCGGCGTCCCTTCCTGGCCCGCGCCGCCCAGGGGACGACATAGCTGTCCCCCGGCGCGGGCGCATGGCACACTCGGACCACGGCAGTATTTACACCGCCGTAGAAGTTCTACACGACTGTAGAAGATGGGCGAGGGAACGACAAACCCATGAGCGACCACACACAGGGGCGGGGTCCGAAGCGGGCCAACGGCGAGCGGGAGGCCGAGATCCTCGGTCTGCTCCAGCAGGCCGAGGGCGCGCTGACCCCGGGCGAGGTCGCCGATCGCCTCGGCGGCGAGCTCACGTACAGCACCGTGGTGACGATCCTCACCCGCATGCACACCAAGCAGCTGCTGAACCGAACCAAGCGCGGCCGGGCCTACACCTACGCGCCCGTCACCGACGATCCCGGGTTCGCCGCCCACCGCATGCGCACCGTCCTGGAAGAGCGCCGCGACCGCGAGGCCGTCCTCGCCCGCTTCGCCGACAGCCTGTCCGACACAGACGCGGACCTGCTGCGCCAGCTCCTCGGGAACGAGCCGGACACCGGCCAGTAGCGGAGGCCCGCCCGATGCGCATTGCCGTCTACCTCCCCCTGCTGCTGTCACTGATCGCCCCGCTCGGCGCGCGGCCGCTGTCCGAACGCTGCGAACCGCGCCTGGCCACCTGGCTGCTCACCGCCTCGGCCCTGGTCCTCGGCGCGGCGAGCACCATCTCCCTGGGCCTCCTGGCCGTCACCGGCCTGATCCGCATCCCGCTCCTCGCCGGCCTCGGCCACTGGTCGGCGTCCACTGCACAGCGCGACGACCCAGCCGAACTGTCCGTCGCCCTGATCGCCGGCCTGCTACTCGGCGGCGCCGCGCTCGCCGCGGCCCGCATGCTCTGGCGCCGCGCCCGCTCCCTGGCCGCCGCCGCCCTGGAAGCCGCCTGTATGCCCACTCCCAACGGCCTCGTCATCGTCGACGACGAGACCCCGGACGCCTTCGCGCTGCCCGGACTGCCCGGCCGCGTCGTCGTCTCCACCGGCATGCTGCACACCCTGGACGAGACCGAGCACGACATCCTGCTCGCCCACGAGCGCGCCCACCTCGCCGCCCACCACTACGCCTTCGTCGCCCTGACCGGACTGGGCGCCGCCGCCAACCCCCTGCTGCGGCCCCTCGCCACCGCCGTCACCTACACCATCGAACGCTGGGCCGACGAGCACGCCGCCACCGCCACCGGCGACCGCACTCAAGTGGCCCGCACCGTCGGCAAGGCCGCCCTGGCCGCGCACCACGCCCCCGCGCGCCCACGCGCACCCGGCGCCGCACTCGGCATCCTCGGCCGCCGCAGCCCGCTCAGCAGCGCCGGCCCGGTCCCCCGCCGTGTCGCCGCCCTCCTCGCCCCGCCGCTGGGCCGCAGCCTCGGGCTCACGGTCGCCACCGCAGCGGTCCTCACCGCTGCGGCCTGGTCCACCGCCGAAGCCGCCCACGACCTCCATCTCCTCCTCAAAGCCGTCGGTGCCGGGTAGGCACCCCACCCGGTCGCGCGTCCACCACCCCAGTGGGCTGGGGCGATCAGCGGCGGACGGACGCACTCCGAGCCGACATAGATCATCTGGACCGCTCAATTGCACGATCCAAATGGCGCCGTGCGGTCTGCGGCAGCGGGCAGCGCTCGGACGTTGGCGCCGTCGGCGATCTGACGGCGGAGGCGTTCGATCTCCTCGTGCTGGGCGGTCAGCCGAGAGATCGCCAGCTTCTTGAATGCGGTGGCTTCCTCCAGGCGGGCGTCGCGGTCGGCGATACGGTCCTTCAGTTCCGCTCGGTCGGCCTTCAGCCGCTCGATCTGTGCCTCGCGCGGGTCGACGATCTTCCCGGCCTGCTGGAGTTCCCGGACGCGGCGCTCGAACTCTTCGGCCAGGTGCTGGTAGGAGCCGGGTCTGGGGGTGCCGTCGCGGTTCTTCTTGGGGTAGAAGCCGGTGCGGGTCACTCCGGCGATCGCAGCGAGAGTCTTGAGATCGGTCTTGCCGCCCGGTGGCAGGTTCCCGCTCAAGATCCGCTCCATCGCGGCGCGGATGGCGGCCTCGTTGCGGGCCTTGTCCTCCTCGGTGAGCCGAGCCATCACATTCCTCTCTCACGCAGCCGGGGAAGCGGCGTCGATCTCGGCGACCACGCGCAGGGCACGGTCGCGTTCGGGCCGCAGCCGTTCCTTCTCGCCCTCAGCCACGCGAGGGCTCTCGACGAAGGTGTCGATCGTGGTGACCTGCCCGAGCCATACGGGCCGGTGGCTGCGATGGTGGGTGGCCTGCGGGCAACGAGCCGAGTCGCACATTCCCACCAGCGGCTTCTTGGCGTTCGGGGTGCCCGCGAGCTTGAGGCACAGGGCCTTGGACGGGTCGCGGAACCAGCAGAAGTTCGCGACGCCGACGTGCAGCACCTTCGACAGCTTGCTCAGAAGGTTCTCCAGGTGCCGGTCGTCCTCAAGGACCTTGGGGTCGTGCCGGGCGGCCTCGTTGAGCTGCGCATCCACGTGCTGGAGAGCCTCGATCAACCCGCGAGCTCCGGGGCCGGCGGGCTTGCGGCCCTCCTTGAGGTCGCGGAACGCCTCCACGGTGAGCTCCATGTGCTGCTCCTGCTCGGCCTCCTCGACCTCGGTGAGGAACAGCCGCTGGGATCCACCGGGGCGCGCGGCGTACCCCTCTGTCGTGGCGACGGAGACATGCTTCAGCGCAATCTTCGCGGCCAGCAGTCCGCCGGGCCGCGCGGCGATGGAGAGAGCGAGCGTACGGCGCAGCATCCGGGCACTGATCGGCCCGACGGGGATGACGGGAAGCCCCCAGCGCTCACGATTGCCGGACTCCTCCAGCCACTTCCTCATACGGTCGAGGCTGAACGACATGGCGACGGTCCTGAACAAGGCGGCGCCGGGCGGCGCCCCCAGCAGCCGCTCAGCCAGGGCGACGGCACGGTGCACGTCCTCGATCACGACCCACTCGTCGGGCACCCCCGCCGAGCTTCTGTCCCTTGATCAACCGGCCGGCGAGCCGATACCGGGTACTACCCGACTTCGTCTGGGTCTGGCGCCGACAGCCGACGCTGAGCTCGAGCAGCTCGCTGTTGCGCATCCCGCTGAGCGCGCTGGTCACCACCAGACAGGCGGCAAGAACGTTGGCGACCATCGACGCGACCCCGGCGTCGGACAGCGGGGCTGTCCACGGCACCAGTGCGCCGTCCTCTTCGCGGGCAATCGTGGGTGCGGTGCGTGCCCAGTAGTTCTCGAATCCCATGTCCTCGGCGAGCGCGAGCAGCTCGGGCGCGATCTTCTCGCGCAGGTAGTCTCCGGCGATGGTGCTGGTGCCGACCTGGTAGGCGAGGCGATACCACGCGAGGTCTTTCAGGGGCGCGAGGTCACCGGTGCTGATACGCAGGATGTCGGCCCGGCCGTCGGCCCGCGGCAACGGCACGCGATCGGCCTGCATCTGGGCGATCAGGCGCTTCAGGTCCGGGACGTGGGCCAGCGTGGCACGCGGGAAGTCCTTCGTCGTGGCCGCATCCTCGCGGACCCTCTCGACGAGATGGGCGAGGTGCGGCCCGACCGTGTTGACCAGGTAGAGGCAGGTGGCCAGCACAGGCTGAAGGAGGTGATCGGGTACCGAGGGAGTGCGGTTGGCCCGCAGCCACGTGCCGCCGACGACCTTGATCGTGCTCCGGCCGTCCCACGGGACGAAGCCCGCACGGTAGCTGTCCGTGGACAGCAAATCGCCGTACAGGGTGACCAGTTGGACCACGCGGACGCTCTCGGCCAACGTCTCGGGCTCCGCCTGGACCGGCGGTGCACCCGGCTTGGGGACGTACCACTGTTCCTCGGCGGCAAACCTGTCGCAGTGCTCCTGCGTGACCTCATCCAGGGAAGTGACCCCGTTCGCAGTGAGCCAGTTGAACCACGCGGTGAACCTTCTCAGGAAGCGGTTACAGGTACGGGGACTGCGGTTCTTGCGAAGCGCGAGAGCACACTCCAGCACGCTGTCGTGCTGCGGGGCGAGCAGCGCGATCAGGACCTCCTTGGCGACCACACGCCATCTCGGGTTCAGGATCGTGGCGAAGTTCCAGGTCAGCTCGTGCTGCTTGATGGACCGGGGCTTGTCGGCCAGGCCCCACATGTCCCACAGGTCATCCTCGAACCGCGAGCGTACGGAGCCGGGCAGCAGCGCCAGTCCGATGGCCTCATGGACGTAGCAGCCGGCGAACGCAGAGACGGGCCGGCGGGTGATCGTGGCCGGGGCCCGCAGAGGGCGGGGGAGCTTCATCGGGTGGCCTCCTCGGGCCGCAGCGGGATCTCGCTGTCGTCGCCAGCCACGTCCAGCGCGCCCTTCGCCTTCGCCTCCGTGGAGAACTTCGGCAGGATGTCGTGGGTGAGCCGGTGTGCATACGGGCCGAACACCCGCAGGTAGTGGTCGGTCGTCATCTGCTGGAACTGTCGGCCGAAGAAGGCGTCAAGCCGCAGCAGATTCGACGCATGCCGCGGCAAGAACACCGCCAGCGGGCACAGCAGGCACACCCACGGCCGCGCCGGGCACGGCTTCCCGGCCGGACCATGGACACCGGCCAGCTGGTCGGTGCAGGCCGCGGTGAACACATCGCGCTCGCCGCCGACGAGTTCGGCGATGGCGGCCGTATCCAGCCCCAGCCGCCGTACCTCGTCGGGGAAGTCAGCCGCGAACTGCGCGGCCCTCTCGCTGGTCAGAACGACGGGCGGAAGTGCCTTGCGCAGGATGTCGGCCTGCCCGTCGTTGATGATCGAGCCGATGTCGTCGAGCTGGTCGGGGTCGGTGGGAGTGGCGTAGTGATCTCCCTCGGTGCGCGCACTGTGGTTCGGATCGATCAACGTGCGACCGGTCCAGCCACGACGGGCCAGCCGCTCGTCGTAGGTGTGCCGGATGCGTCCTCCATGGATGGGGAACTTCCGGCCTTGGCCATCGACGAGCCCGCTCAGTTCCACGAACTTGCGCCGCGGCGCCCCTTTCGAATGATCGCGGGCCGCGTCACCTTTGTCGGTGGCGCCGATCCAAAGCTCCTTCTGGAGATCGTCGGCGGCAAAGCGCCGCAGCGTGGAGGAATGATCCAGCCACTGCTCCAGCAGGCGCACCGCGGGACCCGTCAGGACGGAACTCTCCCGTGTCGTACGGCCTTTCACGTAGCACAGCAGAATCGTCGCGTCGCCCGCCCATTCCACGTCGCCGACGCCGAGGTCGGCGATGCCGTCGGGCACGACACCGCAGTACACACCGAGCAGTGCCTTGTAGGCGGCCATGATCGGGCGGTTCGGGAAGAGGTCGTCCCGCACCTGCTGCGCGGCTGCGCAGCCAGTGGAGGAGAACGTCCTGCGCATTCCGCGCTTTTCACCAGTGCGGGCCCGGAAGTAGTCGAGGTATGTGTTGTACGTCAGCGGACCGCGCCTGAGCATGAGCCACGCGATGTCCTCCTCCGCGTCCTCCCGATCAGTGAGAAGCGGATCTGAACCCCATTTGTCGCTCTGGACTGCCAGTTTGTAGCGGGCGTAGCTCTCGTCGACCTCGCGCCGGCACGTCGTCTCCAACCGCTCCCACTCGGCGTCGGTGTACGCCTTGTACGTGCTCAGCACGGGCCGGGCCTGGACAGGTTCGCCGTCGAGGTACGCGCGGACATCGGGGCGCAAGCACCCGGTGGTCAAGTCGAGGTCTTTGAGGAGCTGACGGGTGTTTCGCTCCCGGGTGTGGTTGCTGGCCATCCAGAACCGCATCAGCACGCCACGGGTCAGCTCGGAGGCGGGCCCGCTGAAGCCGTCCTTCGACAGCGCGTGGACCATCCTCCGCGCAGCGATCCCGTAACCATTGGCCGTGGCTCGCTTCTTGATGCCTCCATGGGGATGGGCGTTGGCTGCGAGACCTACCGCCAGGTCACGTGCCAGTTGCGGGTTGGGCAACCCCGCGAGCCTGACTGTCCAGTCGGTGCCGTCGACGAAGATGAAGTGGACACCCAGCGGCTCGTCCACGATGGTGGCGGACATCAGGTGTTCACCTCGCCGTCGAACTCGGCGTCCGCCTCAGCTGCGGCGGCCCTGTCGATCCGGGCGAGCGCACTCTGGTAGAGATCTTTGTAGATCCGGGTGATGTCCAGGCGCGCGATATATAGCTCCGTGGACGTCACACTCCAGTGACCGAGCAGATCACGCAGGATGAGCATCGGCTCGTGCTTGCGCAGGTACAGCGCGAGCGCCGCATCGGCATCGGTGTTCTCCACCAGGTCGGCGAGCCGTGCGTAATAGCCCTTGATCAGCTGCTCCAAGGTCCGCATAGCCATCGAATGGCGCAGCCGGTGGGGCGCCACAGTCGGGAACCGGGGTTCGTATCTCTCGCGGATGCGTGCCGAAGTGCGGCGGAAGACGGTCGCCCAGTCGATGACCATCCCCTCGTAGCGTGGAGCCCGTGATTGCAGGGGAAGTTGGGATTCATGGGGTCCAAGAAGAAGCCGCCGTATGACGCCGAGTTCCGTGAGGGCGCCGTGCGCATCGTGGTCGAGACCGGGAAGCAGGTCGGGGAGGTCGCCGAGGAGCTCGGCATCAACCCGGGCACGCTGCACAGCTGGGTGTCGCGGTGGCGGCGCAACGGGACGACGTCCTCGGACCGGCCCGTGCAGGCGGCGGACGGCAGCGGTGGTGGTGGGCGGGTACGGGAGTCCGAGTGGGCCGAGCTGGAGCGGCTGCGTCGGGAGATGGGCGAGAAGAACAAGCGGATCCGGGAGCTGGAGATGGAGCGCGATGTCTTCAAGCGATGCATGGCCCTCTGGGTGAAGTGACCGAGAACGCTCCGGAGGCGGTGGTCGCCTTTATCGGTAACCAGAGGGTCGAGCACGGCGTCCCGCACCGGTTTTCCTGCCGGGTGGTCGGGGTGAGCGAGGCATGGTTCTACAAGTGGCGCCGGCGCCCCGACGAGCCGACGCAACGCGAGCTCAGGAGGGCGAGGCTGGAGGAGCGGATCATCCACTTCTTCACCGAGTCCGGCGACACGTATGGCTCGCCGAGGATCACGCAGGACCTGTGGGCTGAGGGATGGCAGGTGTCGGTGAACACCGTCGCGGAGATCATGGCCGAGCTCGGCCTGCAGGGCCGCAAGCCCCCGCGTCGGCGGAAGTCGCTGACCCGGCAGGGCAAGCGGAAATCCGCCCCTGACCTGGTGCATCGCCGTTTCGACGCAGTGGCCCCGGACGTGCTCTGGTACGGGGATATGACGGAGATCGAGACCAGCGAGGGCAAGATCTATCTGGCCACCGTCATCGACGCGTTTTCGCGCCGCTGTCTTGGCTATGCCATGGGCGAGCATCATGACGCGGCCCTGGTCGGCGCGTCGTTGCAGATGGCGACCACGACACGGGGTGGCCGTCGGGACGGGACGATCTTTCATAGCGACAGGGGAAGTGAGTACACGTCAGAGGCGTACAACAACCTGTGTGAACGCCTGGGCGTGGTGCAGTCCATGGGGCGGGTGGGGTCGGCGCTGGACAACGCCGCCGCGGAGTCGTTCAACTCGCTGATCAAGGTCGAGTACATCCACCGGCACCGGTTCGCCACCCGCACCGAGGCCCGCCTGAAGATCGCCACCTGGATCACCGGGTTCTACAACCCCAGGCGCAGGCACAGCGCGGCCGGCGGGATGCCGCCGGAGGAGTTCGAACGGGCCATCACCGAAGCACGCAAGAAGAACGATCAGAGGTGCCAGGCCGCATAGGAGAGGTCTCTACGAAACCAGGGGATTGACACGACGAACGGCTCACCCGTGGACTGCAGACCCACCAGCGGGGACTGCCCCTCGGGGGTGATCAGGCACAAGCGCTCGGCCGGCCGCAGACTCTTCCACGAGCGACGTACCCCGTTGAGGCGCGCTCCCTCCCAGTCGGGCTCCTCGACATACAGCGGCTCACCGAGCTTCGACGGGGGCCGCCACCTGAAGCCCTCCGCCGAGGCGGCCCGGTCCAGGTCGATGTACTGATGCATCGTGGCCAGCGGCTCATAGTGAACCCACGTCGTGCGGTCCCTCTCTCCCTTGGTGATCGCGTACGCGAGCGGGAAGAGCACGGGAAGCGTCGTGGGGCGGGCTGGCAGCGGCGGGATCTCGTAGGTCGTCAGGTGGGTGAACTCCTTACGCCTCAGCCCGCTGGACAGTACGAAGCCGCCCATCGCGGAGTTCCGGGCGCCTTCCCGGGGACGGCGGTAGCGGAGATCAGGTTCACCGAGCGGGTCGAGACCGCCGAGTGCTCGCACGAAGAGCCCGGCGAAGTCCCACTCCAGATGCTTGATCGTCGTGTGAGGCCGAGGGCGGCCCAGCTTGGCCATGTTCTTCCTGGCCTTCTCCAGCACGCCGTGGGCCATCCTGTGCCCTACGCGGTAGGTGAAGGGCACGACGCTGAGCACGCCCTCGTCCTTCGCCCAGTCGTAGAAGGCGGACAGGATGCTCACGTGCAGGTTCCACGTGGTGTGGTCCCACCGCGCCTTCAGAGGGCCGGCCAGCCGGTACTCGGCGTACATGCTCAGCGCACCACGCAACTCCCGGCGGTCATTGAAGGGATGAACCCCGCGCGCCTGGAGGAACGAGAGCCACGCAGAGATGCAGCCAGCGCTGTTCTCCCATGTCCGAACCGCCGGCGCACCGTTGATCGGGAGCTCCCCGAGGTACCTGTTCGCCACCGTCGTCGGTCGCGGGGACCCTGGGGCGTCCTCAAAGAGCAAATCATCGTCGATGAGAACCGGCATCTGCTCTCGGATCAGCGGCTGACGCGCCACATCCCAGGTCTCCCAACCCGAAGCCGAAAAGCTGATCCTCTGCATGGCCGGAGACCATAGGTTTCCGACATAGCAGAGTGCAACACACTGCAACACGCACTATCGGACGTGGGCTTGGCAATGCGACACGGTCATTAAGCAGCAACTACATCGTCGTCCGCCCAGTTGACGTACTCGGTCCGCACCTCGTCGAGGGAGAAGTTCCGGGCGCAGGCCGCGCCGACGGGGCGCGGAAGGACCAGCGTGCGGACGCGGGGATCAGCGGCGAGGGTGGTGGGGAGCCGGGCGGGGTCGGCGCCGTCGAGGGCGACAATGGCCTCCCACGGCACGCTCTGACGGCACAGGCTGGCGTGCATGGCCACCAGGAACGCGAGACGTTCCGGGCGCAGTTGGGTGGCGATGACCACCGTGATCTTCGGGTGCGGGGGCAGGGGGATCTCCGGGCGGTGCGGCAGGGGGTGCTGGGGCTAGCGGCGGGCGGTCTTGCGGGGCGTCGGCGTCGCGGGTGACGCGGCGGTCGATGGGCGCCGCGCGGTGCGAGGCGAGATGACCGGGGGCCGGGAGTCCGGCGGCCAGGCGCCGGGCTTGGCGTTGATGCGGCTGCGCGGGTCGGTGTGCCACGGGACGACGGGGCCGCGGTCGTACGCCTGCAGGGCGATCACTTCGATGCCGTGCGGGTGAAGGACGTATGCCCACTCCAGCTCGTCGGTGCCGTCCTGCGTGACCAGGAGACGTTCGGCCGTGTCGTCCGCGCCGATGACGATCACGTCGGTGATCTGGCGGCTGGGGTACTCATCACCGCCGGTCAGGGAGCGGCGCAGGGCTTCGGGAGCGCCGTCGAGGAGGTCGGTGCCCAGCTCGTCCCAGCCGTGTTCGACGTCGTCGATCAGGTGTCGGGCCATCGCTTCCAGATCACCGGCGAACCGGTGCTGGTAGGCGGCCAGGAGCAGGGGCAGTTTGCTGTCGGGGTAGCCGTCGAAGTGGACGTACATGCCGGCGAAGCCGTCGGCGGTGGGACGGGCTATGACGGAGCGCGTGGACAGATGGGTCTCCTGAAGAGCGAGCGGGTGGGGTCAGTGCGCGCGGGGTCGCGGCGCCGAGGCTGACACCGGCGGTGGCTGGGCGGGTGCCGTACTGCGCGTGGTGGCCTGGGGTGGTGTGGTGCCGGGGATCGGCCGGCCGGGCTTCCACAGGCTGGCGGTGTCGCGGAACCGAACGCAGGGGTCGGTGTCCCACGCGACGATCGGACCGCGGGCCGAGCCGGGCGCGCCGATCACTTCGATGCCCTCCGGGTGGAGGACGTAGGCCCAGTCCAGCCGGGAGGCGGTCCGCTCGGTGAAGACGAGGCGCTCGCCCGGCGAGCGCCCCGAGTAGCGGCGTCCGGGCTCGTGGTTGCCCCGAGGGAGGGTGTCGCGGAGGAAGCCGGGGGCGTGGGCCAGCAGGTCTGTGCCCAGGGACGACCAGCCTTCCGGGGCGTCGTCGATGAGGTACCGGGCCAGGGCCTCGGTGTCTTCGCCGAAGGTGTACCGGTGTGCGGCGAGCAGCAGCGGCAGGTGGTGGCTGGGGTAGCCGTCCCAGTGCACGTACGTGCCGGCGTATCCGGTGCCGGTGGGGCGGGCGATGACGGAACGAGTGGACAGAGGATCTTCCTGTCGGTGAGGTCAGCGGGAGGAGCGGCGCACGGGCGCAGCCGATGCGGCAGGAGCCACGGCCGGGGCGGGGGCAGCCCGTACGGCGGCGGGCCGGTTCGGACGCCGGTAGGTGCCGGCCAGGTGGTCCTCGCCCAGGTAGGCGAGCTGGTCGCCCAGTTCAGACAGCTCTTGGGCGTGCCGACGGTACCGCTCGGCGATGCGCGGCTCCTGGTGCCGGTCGCACCAGTCGGCCGCGGCTTCGAGGAACAGGTGCAGCTCGCCCAGGGCGCTGTGCCCGTCGCCGAGCACCGCAGACGTGACCGCCTGGAACTCCGCGGCGGTGCGCGCCTCGTGAAGCTTGTCGGACCACGCGGAGACACCGTGACCGGCGTCTGCGAGGGTGAGCGACTCGGTGAACGGTCGCGCGTCGTGGGCAGCCCAGCGATGGAGGTCGTCGGCGGATGGCCGGGTTTCGTGTGGGGGCAGGAGCACGGGGACGCTCCGCTCGCGCTAGGCGCGGTCCGTCGCCGCAGAGCCGACCGGCGGTCCGGCGGCGTCGGTGCGGGCGCAGGTATAGCCGATGAGCTGGGACGGGGCGGCCTTCGCCGGGACGGTGGCGGCGTCGGAGCACACGAACGTGTAGGTCACCGAGGTGCGCGGGATGCCGTGCAGCCAGGCGTTGTCTTCCTTGGAGGGGTTGATCTGCAGCCCGGAGCGCGCGACGGCGTCGGTCTGCGTGTGGGTGTGGGCAAACAGCAGGAGTGCTCCGCCGTCGCGGGTCTTGAGCGCGTAGGCGTCCTTGAACCGGTTGCTGGCGCCGGCGAAGACGGTGGTGCCCAGCTTCCCGAACTTGCGGGTCGTCTTGTCGTGGACCTTGATCTGCTGCCGGCTTGCCTTGGTCGGCTCGAAGACCTTGGTCCCGGTGTTCGTCCCGCCGGTCGCGAAGTTGTCGATCACTCCGGCGCGTAGCACGTTGGCGTCGGCGGCGAGCTGCTTGTTGCCGGTGGCGTCGACTGCGGTGGCATGGCCGCTCTTGTCGAGGGCGATGTCCGGCAGCGTCGTGGACTCGAGATCGACGACCGAGACCAGCTCCCACCGCTTGTCCTTCGGCTGCTCGGCGAAGACGGCGATGCGGCTGGGATCCTTGCCCTTCTCGCTGGAGAGCGCGGTGGCGAACCAGCGGTCCTGGCCGGTGGTGAAGCGCGGGATGTACAGCTTGGCGCTCGAAGTGTCGTACGACCACGGCTTGTACGGCTTGCGGTTGGCCTTGGGCAGGCCCTCGGTCTCGGTGTAGTCGGAGACGGACATGGCGTACACCGGGCCGTCTTCGACGGTGTCGAGCCGGGCACGGTCGCGCTGCGCGTTGGCCACGTTGTTGATCTTCGAGTAGGTGGTGATGACGGCGCGGGCCTGCGCGTCACTGAGCGCGGGCGTCGGCTTCGGAGCCGCAGGCGTGGAGGTGGTCTTCTTATCGGCCGACGTGTCGTCGCTGGTGCAGGCGGTGGCGGCTCCGGCGAGCAGCGCGGCGGAGACGAGTAGGGGAAGGGCGCGGACGGCGTTGCGGATGGGGGTGCTCCAAGGGCTTGGGCGAGTGGGTCAGCGGGTGCGGAAGGCAGTTGAGCGGGGCAGGGGGACGGGGACTGTGGCGCTCGCGCGTGGGCTGCGGGGAGCGGCGGGTGTAGCGGTGAGCCGGTCAGCCGCCTGGTGGAGTTGGGCACCCGCCTTGTTGAGTCGGCCGCGGGTGCTGTCGATCCGCGCGTGCAGCCGAGCGCGTGTGGACTCTATGGACGTGGTGCGCTGCGCGGAGCGGGGCGTGGCGGCGAGCTGGTGTAGGACGCCTGCGTGGGCGACGGCGTCACCGAGGTCCGCCAGGGCGTGCCCCAGGGCGCCGGTCGTGTGCGTGAGCTGGGTGACCATGAGCCGGGTGATCTCCGCCTCGGGGTCACGGTCGCGGCGTAGGGCGCGGTCGGCGAAGGCCGCCGCGGTGGTGAGGTGGGTGAGCAGTCCGGCGATGTCGCGGACGCGGTCGTCGAGGTCGTCGAGGCTGTCGCTGCCGGAGTACACCGCGTCGTTCAGCGGCAGTTCGTCGGCCGCGTTGTGGATGCGATCGGCCAGCGAGTGCAGCTGACTGACCTGGTCGTAGGGAAAGGGCAGATGGACTCCCGGAGGTGCGCGGTGCGTGCCGGCCCGATCAGCGGGTTCGAGGGCCTGGGCATTGGGCCGTGTGTGCTGAGGGCACGAGCTGCCTGCGGAGTGGTGAGGTGGCCTTATCGGCCGCGCGTCACGCGGGTCGATGGCGTGCTCGCGGGCGCCGGAGCGTGCACGGCATGTGTCCGGGGCGCCTGTCGAGAAGCAGCCTGGGAGGCTGTTCCTTCCCGGTAGGCGCGGATGGTCTCTCGGAGGGTGTCGACGGCATCGGAGCGGCGGGCGGCGAGGATGTCGATCTGTGTGCCGCTGTTCTGCAGGACGCCGAGGCTGTTGATCGACGTGTTCCCGGAGGCGGCGCGCGTCAGAGTGTCGGCCGCCCTCGACGCGGCGTCGACGAACTGGTGGTGCACGTGGTCCAAGTGGCGCGCGGCCGTGTACAGAAGGTCGGCGAGCGCCGTTTCTGGCTCCCCGGCCTGGAGCCGCGCGATGGCGTGCGGCGATGCTCCGAGGGCTTCGTGCACCATCCGGGCGCCGGGGCCGGCAGAAGGTGGGAGGCTGGTTGGATTCTCGATGGGCATCCTCGGGATCGGGGGTGGCGGGCCCGTCTCGACAGGGTCAGTGCATGCGTGCGTCTGTGTCGAAAAGTGCCAGTTCGTGCGGGTGCAGGAGATGTTGCACGATGAATGATCGTCCGGCGACCTTCCACAGGCCGCGTCCGCGGTTGAGGTGGGAGATCGCGTCGGTCTCCACCGACGTGAGCCCCAGCAGCGCGGCGGCGGCCTGGAGTTGGTCGGTTTCCTGCCGGTAGATGATGCGGGTGGAGCAGTCGGCGAGCAAGCCCTCGGCCAGCGCGCGTCCGCGGGATCCGGCGTCGCCGGCGGTGAGCAAGTCGCTGAGTCGGTGGATGACCATCAGGTTGGCGATGCCCAGGCCGCGGCTGAGCTTCCACTGGGATTGCATCCGCGCGAGCAGGCCGGGGTGGCGCATCAGCCGCCATGCTTCGTCGTAGACGATCCAGCGTCGGCCGCCGTGCGGGTCGGACAGAGCGGACTCCATCCACGCGGAGGCGCAGGTCATGGCGAGGACCAGCGCGGTGTCGTCGCCGGAGCCGCCGAGGCGTGACAGGTCGATGGTCAGCATCGGGGAGTTGGGATCGAACGCCACGGTGCTCGGCGCGTCGAACATGCCCGCCAAGTCACCGTGGACCAACCTGCGCATGGCGTGAGCCAGGTCGCGGGAGGCGTCGCCGAGGCGACCGGACATGACGCCGCCGACCCGGTCGAGTTCGTCGGGGTTGTTGAGGGTGGCGGCGATGTCACCGAGCAGCGGGGTGCGTCCGCTCGCGGCGGCGCGGTCGACGACGGCGTCCAGGGCGACGTCGAGGCCGGTGTGCTCCATCGGCAGCAGGTCCTGCCCGAGGACGGTACGGGCCAGGGAGCCGAGCAGCAGGAGGCGGCGCTTGCGGATCTCGGACGCCCAGTCGGCCTCGGAGACGCTGGTGGGTCGCGGAGCCGCGTCCAGCGGGTTCAGCTTGCCCGGAAGCCCCGGTCCCAGGGCGATGGAGGTGCCGCCCAGCGCCTGTGCCACAGGTGTCCATTCGCCCTTGGGGTCACATGGGACGTAGACGCGGTATCCGAAGGCGATCGAGCGCAGCGCAAAACTCTTGGCGAGGGCCGACTTGCCCTGCCCGATCACGCCGGCCAGCAGCACGTTCGGGTTGGTGAAGCCTTCGATGCGGCCGTACAGCGCGAAGGGGTCGAAGCAGAAGGAGGCTTCGGCGTGTACGTCGCGGCCGATGTAGATGCCCTCGGCGCCGAGGCCGCCTTCGGCGAGGAACGGGTACGCCCCAGAAGCGGTGGCGGTGGTCATGCGGTGGGCGGGCAGCTTGATCTTGGTGTGGCGGGAGGAAGCGGGGCCGGGACGGCCGCCCGGGGGGAAGATCGGCGCCGGCATCTCCCGAGCTTCGGCCCCGGTGCTATGGGTGTGGGCGCCTGCTTCGGTGCGGGCCTTCGCGGTGGCCTCGGCGAGCTGGCGACGGGCCGCCTTGCGGGCGGCGCGATCGGTGCCGTGCGGGGTGAACAGAGGGCTGGCGCTGGCTCGGCGGGCGCGGCGGGCGGGCCGGTGGCTCATGAGTCGGTGGCTTTCACGTGACGGCGATCAGGACGCAGTGCTCAGGTCAGACGCGCGGTGAGGCGCTGAACAGGAGCGGCTTGCGGTAGCCCGCACCGTCCCCGGACCAGTCCAGCTCGATGTAGCCGTCCGCGAGGTACTGGTACTGGCCGCTGGCCTTCGTCTTGAGCGTCCCGGTCTCGTAGGAGCCGTTGCCGTTGCCGCTGCTGTGTTCGAGGGCGTGCTCCAGGTAGGTGTAGTTGGCGTACTTAACGACCGGGTCCGTGCCCGCGGTGGAGCGCTTGGTCTGCAGGTGGAAGCGCGCCTTGTTGAAGGTGAGGCTGCTGTGCTGGTTGGTCGCGTAGGGGCCGTCCCAGACGACCTTGGCCGTGGTGTAGATGTAGCCGCTGCTCCGCTTGGCGCAGAGTGTGACGTCGAAGTCCCAGTTGTCGGAATCGGGGCCGGTGTAGCTGGGGTCGTCGACGGTGTAGCTGCTGGTCTTGCAGTGGTACGACGCGGCAGAGGCCGGTGCGGCGGTGGCGAGGGCGGCGGTTCCGGCGAGGGTGGCGACGATGACGGCAGTGGAGGTGGAGCGCTTGAGCTTGCGCATGCAGGGCCTTTCGGTGGTGGGGGCTACTGGCTGCAGGTGGTGGTGCGGCCGGGTGCCGGGGCGTTGAGGTCGGCCGGGGTGGTCTTGCGGCGTACGACGTGGCCGGCGGCGAGGTGGCGCTGGCAGATGGTCAGGACGGGAGGTCCCTCGGGCAGGCGCTCGGGGTGGCATTCGGTGCTCGCCGCGGTCTCTTCCGCCACGGGCAGGAGGTGGAAGGCGTCGTGGACGGCGGCGATGGCCTGCCACAGCCGGGTGTGAGCGGTGGCGAGCTGCCGGCCGGCGGCGGGATGCGCGGGCCGGGTGGCCTCGGCAAGCTGGTCGATCAGCTGGTGCACCGCGGTCACATGGGCGTGCAGCACGTCGAGCTGCACGCGGTCCACGGCCGAGGCCGGGTGCTGGGCGCGCGGTGCGAGGGTGCGCGCGTGATGGCGGATGCCGGCGCTGGCGGCCCGCAGGTACGGGTACGCGTCACCGACAGGGAGGGCAGAGGTCAAAGGGGAAAGGTTCCTTCCTGCCGCGGCGGCAGGACGTCGGCGTATGCCGGGTGCGGGATTACAGGGCGGTGCGGGCGAGCGGCAGCGCGCCGAGCGTGAAGGCGTCGGGCTGCTGGAAGGTCAGACGCCGCAGGTCGACCTGGGCGGTGACGGCGGCGGTCTCAATCTGCGCGCAGGCTGCGTCGAGGAGGGCGTCGGTCTCGGCGGACACAGTGAGCAGTCCGGTCAGGGCAACGTCGGCGTGCCCGGCGATCAGCTGGCGCTCACGGGTCTTCACGTCCGCGTACTCGACACTGTCGGCCTCGGAGTCGACCTGCCCGCGCCGCGAGCGCTCGTTGGCGTCGGCGATGATCGCGGCCTTCTTGCGCTGGACGTCGCGCATCGCGGACTCGAGCCCCTGTGGCACGTATATGAGGGAGAGGGTGCGGCGCACCCCGGCGGTGAACATCAGGCCGTGCAAGAAGCCCGCGGAGGTTTCGGTGCGAGGCCAGTCCTCGACCCAGTAGGTGGCGTGCCGGGCGGAGTCGGTGGCGAGCCGGTCGTACTCCTCGACCTGGACCACGGGCCCGGCGGCGGCCGGATCGGCCTCGGCCCGCCCGGACTCCGACCACTGCTGCAGCGCGGAGAGAGCCCCCGGGTCGTAGGCGGTGCGGATGACGGCGGCGATCTCGCGCGCCGAGAGCCAGCCGGTCACCATCAGCCCGGCGCTGCGCGCGGCCTGCGCGATCGAGCTGGTGGTCTGCTCCATCACCGTGAAGGCGCCGGGCAGGCCGCCGCCGGCCTGCGAGATGAGGCGCTTGGCCGCTTTCAGGTCGAGGCTGATGGCCAGGTATGCCTCGTGCGGGGCGGCGGCCGGTCCGGCGGAGGCGACCAGGTCGCTGTAGACCTGCCCGGCCACCGGTGTCTCGGGATGGCCCTGATGGGCCCAGTGCCGGGCGAGGGTGTCGCCGCTGTCGGGGACGGTGCGCTCCAGGACCTGCACGGTGGCCACGTGTCCGGTCCGGGCGATGCCCGCCAGCGCACGGCCCCAGCTGCTCACGTTGTGGTTCTGCGTCGCGGGGTCCAGCAGGGCGAAGGCCCGGCTGGAGACCCGGGCGATGGCGGTCAGGGTCTGCTGGTGAGGGTCGTGAACGGCGGCGGCGCCGTTGGCGGAATCGCCCGGGGTGACCACTCGCAGCGAGGCGGCGGTGCCGGGCAGGTGCAGGACGCCGTCCTGGCGGGGACGGGTGACGGGCCGGGCGAGCCACAGGGTCTGCCCGGTGCGGCGCCGCTGCGCGAAGCGCAGGACGATCGGCGCCCAGTCGATCAGTGAGCTGCCGTGCCGGCGGATGGCGACCAGGGCGGCGACCACGGCCCACAGCGGCGTCAGGGCGATGGCGCCGAGCAGCCCGGTGGACACCACCGTGATCAGCAGCAGCGCCAACGCGGCCGATACGAGGCCGAGTTGGGGAAGGGACAGGCCCAGCAGGATGCCGCGCCTGGAGCGGTGGGGGAATTTGACGGTGAGCGGTTGGACGGTGAGATCAGACAAGGGCCGTTCCGGGGGTGCGCGGGGCGGTGGCCGGGGCGGCACGCGGCGAAGGGGTGCGCAGCGCGTGCCGCCCCGGAGTCGGGCAGGAGCTACAGGCCGGTGGGCGGGGGCGGCGGCGTGCCGGTCCCGCCGGAGGTGCCGGCCGAGTCCGGTGCCGGCGGGGCACCCTGCGGCGGAGGCGTGGAGCCGGTGCCGGGCTGCGACATGAAGCCGCTGCCGCCGCTGGGGGCCGAGGCAGAACCGCCGCCGCCTCCGGGCGCGCCGCCTACCTGGCCGCTGGTGTCGTCATCGGGGCTGGTCGGGGGCGGCTGGACCGCCTTCTCCAGACCGTTCTTGATCCCGTCTCCTCCGGAACCCTGGGGGCCTTGGCCTTCCTGGCCGCCGCCTCCGGTGGGGTTGGCGGCGATGTCGCCGGGGAATCCGCCGCCGGCCGCCTCGGGTCCTGCGGCGCCCGCTCCGGCTGCCGCGCCGCCGGTCCCTGCGGTAGCGACCGCGGCGGCGGCCTTACGGCCCGCCTTCTCGGCGTGCTGCCGGGCGAGCTGAGCGCCGGCGCCACCGGCGCGGTGGATCGACTCTCCGTCCGTGCCCTCGGCCGCCCAGTGGACGAACTTGAACGTGGCGTACGGGCACAACAGGACCAAGACCATGATCACGATGCCTGCCATGACATCGGCGAGGGCCCCAAGGCCGTCCTTGGCCTCGGTCTTGCCCATGGCGGCGATGCCGAGGACGAAGATGATGGTCATCAGCAGTTTGCTGACGACGAGGGTGGCGGTGGCTTCGATCCAGCCGCGCCGCCAGCGGCGGGCGGCCTCCCAGCCGCCGCCGGCCCCGGCGAAGATCGCGAGGGTGACCATGACGAGGATGCCGACCTTGCGGACCATCATCACGCACCAGTAGAGGAACGCTCCGACGGCGGCGCCGAGCCCGGCGAACACCGCGACCAGCCAGCCCAGACCGGCCAGGGAGGGGATCTGGGAAACCTTCACGATGCGGCGTACGGCTGTTTCGATGGACAGGTTCGATGCTTTGAACAGGCCGGCGGACAGGGCGTCGACCACTTCGATGGCGACGGTGGTCACGGCGATGGCGGCGAACGCGAAGATCACGCCGCTGGCGGTGCCGGTGAATGCCTGGGTGAGGGCTTGGCCGTCACGTTTGATGGCGGCTCGGATGAGTTGTGCGCAGAACGTCGCGACCAGGATGACCAGGCCGATCGGCAGCAGCATCTCGTAGTTGTCGCGGAACCATCCGGCGTTCAGATCGACTTTGGTGGTGGCGTCGACTGCCTTGGCGGCCAGGTCGGCCGCGGCGGCGGCGAGTTCGCCGGCGCTCTTGGCCATCCAGTCGCCGATGGCCTTGCCGGGATCGCTCGCGAAATCAACTGCTTCGCCGACGGCGCAGAGTTTGTCCGCTACGGGAAAATCGCAGAAACCCAAGGCGAGTTGATCTCCTTATCGGTCGGTGAGGGGGGTCACTGCGTGACGCTGGGAGCGATGGCGGCCAGGGTGCAGTCGTGGTTGGGGCGGCACTGCACGGCGAGAGTCACGGCGCGGTCCTCTGCTCCGCCGCCGCCCTTCTTCCACTCGATCTGCTGCTTGCCGTTGACGGTGACGACGTAGATGTACGCCTCGGTGATCGCGGACGGGTCCTCGGCGAGAGCCTGCTTGAACGCGCCGGGGTAGTGGCCTTCAGTGACCGTGCCGGTGGCGTGCTGGTCCTGGTCGGTCATGCGCGACCACAGCAGCGGGTCGGGGACCTGACCGGACACGGAGGCCCAGTCGGTGTACTTGGTCTCCTTGGTCATCCACGCGCGCATGCCGGCGAGCTGCTGGTCACGGCTGGTGTCGCGGGTGTCGTAGGACCAGAGCATTTCTGCTGCGGCCTTGGCGAAGGCGACCGGTTCGGCGATCTGTGGAGGCTTAGGCACCGATCCCGACCCGGCCGCGGGCTTCGGTGCGGCTTCGGTGGGCGAGGAAGTGGACGCCTGCGACGGCGTGTTGCCTTCGTCGTGGTGTTCACCGCGGCCGGTGAACCAGGCCGTGGTCGCGGCGAGGGCGAGCAGCGCGGTGATGACCAGGGCGACGATCGCGACGCGCTTGTTGGCCGACCAGGTCACGCCGTACCCGGACAGGGAGGGGAATCGATTCGGCATCAGTGAACCTGCGACCCCAGGCTGGAGAAGAACGCGACGATGCCGTTGGCGGCACCGAGGCCGAGCGCGGCGCCGGCGGCGACGACCGCGCCCTTCTTCCCGTTGGCCTCGGCCTGGTGGCCACCGGTGTGGTGGCCCCAGGCCCACACGCCGAGGGACACGGCGAGGGCGCCGACGACGGCGATGATCCCGAACATGTTGATGCTGTTGACGACGTTCTTCAGCACGGACAGGCCGGGGAGGCCGCCGCCCTTGGGCGAGATGCCTGGGTCGTAGGCGAGGAGGACGGCGGCGCGGTCTGCGAGAGATATGGGCATGGGTGTGGCGGGACTCCTTGCGTGCGCGGGCCGTACAGGGGCCGGCGGGAGGGGAGGAAGAGGAAGGGGAGGGGTGCGCTCGCGGCGCGAGAAGGGGCCCGGCAGGCACGGCCCGGCAGAGGTCCGGGCCGGCGCGACGTCACAGGACGCGGCGGACGGCCAAAATGTCCCAGTCCTTGATCGGGGTGATCCGGACCGGTTTCGATGTGCGCGGCGCCTCGATGACGAGGCCCTCGCCCATGTACATCCCGACGTGTTCGGGCCGGGCCGCAGTGCCGCGGCTGAAGATCAGGTCACCGGGCTTCAGGTTCTTCGCCGAGACGGCCTTACCTTCGTGCACCTGCGTGTACGTGGTGCGGGTGAGCTTGACGTCGGCGTGCGCGTACGCCTGCTGCATCAGCGAGCTGCAGTCGCAGCGGCCCATCGGGTCGGGGCCGTGGGAGTCGGTGCACGTGCCGCCCCACTGGTACTGGGTGCCGAGCTGGTGCATGGCCCACTCGATGGCTTTGCGCGCCTTCGGGTCGGCGTCCTTGGGGATCTTGTAGCCCTTCGGGACGCTGCCCTCGGGGATCCGCCCGAAGGACGTGCCGTCCTGGTCGGGCGTGCACCCTCCGGTAGTGGCCTCGGTGTCCTTGTCCTTGGTCGAGTCCTTGGCGGGTTCGTCCTTGTCGGCGTTCGGGAACGTCTTGGCGATGGCGGTCTGTAGCGCGGTGGCGAGGTCCTCCCACTGCGCGTAGGCGTCGGGGTAGCCGGACTTCTGGACGGCCTGGGCGGCTTGGGTGACCTTCATCTGCTGCCAGCCGTCGACCTTGAGCAGGTGCTTATAGAACTGCTCGCTCGCATAGACGGGATCGCGGATCTGCTGCGCTGTTCCCCACCCCTGGCTGGGGCGCTGCTGGAACAAGCCCAGGGAGTCGCGGTCGCCCGAGTTGAGGTTGCGCAGCCGTGACTCCTGCATCGCGGTGGCAATCGCGATGACCTGGCCCTTCTTGGGCACGTCAAGACTGATGCCGGTGGCCACGATGGTCTGCGCGTTGGGGATCTGTTCGGCCGGAAGGTCCAAGCCCTGGATGTGAACGTCTTTGCCGTCAGCGCCGTCGAGGAGCTTGGTGACCTCCTTGGTCACTTCGCCGGTGTCGATGCCGGTCAGGCAGCCGCTGAAGGCGGCGGTGGTGGAGGCTTCGCTGGAGGACGCCATCATCATGGCGGTGCCGGCGAGCAGGAGCGGGGAGAGGACGACGACGCCGATGCCGGCGGCTATGCCCTTCAATCCGGCCCGCCTCCCGGAAGGCGGTCACGGACCGGCGGACGGATCGCGGGCAGGGGAGGGTAGAGCGATGTCACAGCGAGGTCCTTGGTGAAGTCCCGGCGGCGCGTGCGTCGTTGAGGAAAGGGCGCGACGTCCGGGTGGTGGGTAATTCGGGTGGCCCAGGTGCTGTCGCGAGTTGCCGCTCGCGGTCAGCACGGGGCGTCGGGTCAGGTGTGCCAGGACATGGGGATACCTCCACGAAGGCAGGGGCGGGGGTGTGCCATCGGCGGTGTTCGCCGGGCAGTTCCAAAACAGTAGGGGCCGATCCCCGGTTGCCGAAATCCTTCGTGATCAAGGCTCTGTTTCGGGGTTTCCGGTGGCGATAGCTCCCAACCGGGGATCGTGCCCTACAGTTTTGGCTCCTCCCCTTGCCCCCTCGCGCAGCAGACCGCGGAGCCGTCGGCCCGCATTCGGTCCCGTGGGGTAATCCAGGCGAGCTGGAGCGTCTCTCCCTCTCTCACCCGACCCGAATTGGGGTATCTCTTTGCCTTTTTCCCTGCATCAGGGCGACGCGCTCGGCGTCCTCGCCGAACTGCCTGACAACTGCGTCGACTCCGTCATCACCGATCCGCCGTACAACAGCGGCGGTCGTACGGCGAAGGAGCGCACGAGCCGGTCCGCGAAGCAGAAGTACACCTCCGCCGACGCCGGCCACGAGCTGCCGGACTTCACCGGCGAGAACATGGACCAGCGCAGCTACGGGTTCTGGCTCACCCAGATCATGACCGAGGCGCACCGCCTCACCAAGGTCGGCGGCACGGCGCTGCTGTTCACCGACTGGCGACAGCTGCCGGTCACCACGGACGCCATCCAGGCCGCCGGCTGGCTGTGGCGCGGCGTGCTCGCCTGGCACAAGCCGCAGGCCAGGCCCCAGAAGGGGCGCTTCACCCAGAACTGCGAGTTCATTGTCTGGGCGTCCAACGGGCCGATCGACGCCTCCCGCAATCCCGTCTACCTGCCGGGTCTGTACAGCGCCTCGCAGCCCAGCGGCAAGGCGCGCCAGCACATCACCCAGAAGCCGGTCTCGGTCATGCGGGAGCTGGTGCAGATCGCCCCGGAGGGCGGCACGGTGCTGGACTTCACGTGCGGATCCGGCTCGACCGGGGTCGCCGCACTGCTGGAAGGCCGCGACTTCATCGGCGTCGAGAAGACCAAGCAGTACGCCCAGATCGCCTCCGACCGCCTCACCGAAACGCTGCAACAGACCCTTTCCCAGGGCGATTTCACCCTCACTGTCTGAGGGCGACCCGCTGCGCGAGGCGCGGCATTCAGGCCGGCCAGTGCATGCCTTGGCCGTATCTCGCGCAGCGTTATAGCAGCGAAGTCCCGGTTACCGAAACCGGGGATTCTCCGGATGGTTGGAGCCACAATCAACGCCCTATGGCTGCGGCTCAAGGAGGCCCCTTTTCGTGCCTGAATCCATAAACCCCCCGGAGGACGCGGGGACGGAACCGGCCCACACGCCCGATTCCCACCCCCTGCCGGAGGAGGGGGAACTGGAGCCGGTCCGCGTGCCGGAGGCCGGTCTGGCGAGCATCCAGGCGGACGTCGCCAAACTGACGGCCCGATTCGCCGATCACGACCGACAGATCGACACCCTCTCCGCCGCACCACCACCCCCGGACTCGCCCTTCGGCGCCTACGGCCTCCCCGGGTTCGCGGGCCTGCCCGCTGCGCCGGCACCACCCGAGCCACGCCCGATCCTCGAGCTGGAGGACGAGGAGTACGAGGACGAACTCGATGCCCTGTCGGACTGGGTCGACGACTTCCTGGTGCGTGTCTACGGCGCGGAGGTCACCACCGCCGCGCCGTGGTGTGAGCAGTGGCAGGAGCACGAAGACGTCGTTGCCTGGCTTCACGCCCTGTGGCTCGCCTACCAGCAGCACAAGGACGCCGAAGCTGGACTGTCCGGCTTGTTCGTGTGGCACCGGGACTTCCTCACCCACGCCATGGCGACCGTCCGGGCGGCCGGCGGGCCGCTGTCCGCGTGCATGACCGATCCGGACCGGCCCGCGCACCGGGTGCTGCCCGGCCCTCGTCCCTCGAATCGCACCACCAGCGCTGAGGAGCCTGAGGAGCGCGAGGAGCCCGGCGCGCCGGGCCAGGCGAGCGGATGACCGGCCGCGAGGACCGGCCGCAGTACGGCTTGTCCTTCGACCCACGCGCCCTGACCGACCTCCTCCAAGCCCCCGTCGACATCCGAGACCTGGCACTCGCCCAGCTCCAGGACATCGTCAACGCCCGCCTGTCCGGCACCAAGCTGACCCGTGACCTGGCCGGATGCCGCAAGGTCTACGTCGATCACCGCAATGCCTGGCGGATCGTCTACGCCCAGCGGCCCGCGCCCGCGACCGCCACGCACACCACCGAGATCCACGTCGTGGCCGTGCGCCCACGCGAGGCGCACGACGTGTACGACGCCGCCCGGACTCGCCTCGGCATCCGCCGGCGCCCGCTGAGCGAGCGCACCCACGCGGCGCGCACCCGTTCGCCGCAGCTGGGCACGCGCCAGCCCGCCCCCAAACCGGGACCGCCGCCCTACGCGGTGCCCGGCCTACCCCAACCCGCACTGCCCCCGACCCTGAGAGGGCGGTTCGTGATCTGATGTCCGTTTCCCGGTGAGGTTGGGGCAGGACTGCCGGTCGCGGGGATCGGCCGGCTATTGCGTCCTGGCGAAGC